>CAUVVR010000009.1:0-93603 GCA_963555475.1 uncultured Selenomonas sp. | reverse complement strand
ATACCCCCAAAAGTTAGATCCTATAAGTCTAACTTTTGGGGGTCAGGTCAAAGACTTCGTGCAACAGCCCCCTGCTGTATTATGTCAGTCGGTCAGCGGAAGAACGTCCGCCATCTTTCCACAGCTTGCAATATCGGTTCCATAGCCGAAATGCACGAGATCGGCAGCGAGTGCGGCATCGGTTGCTGTAAATCCCGAAAGACCGTTTGCACCGTAGTCAAAAAGACATGGATGCATGGGCACGGAGGGGCCAACGAGGACAGTCACGGCATTCTTTGAGAGCTCTAAGAGGCGCGGCATGGTCTTGTTGGCAAAGGTCGCCCCTGTCATAAAGACAAAGTCCTGCTGCGGCAGGAGGAACTCTGCCGCCTCCGCCGGGTAGTCCCCCCACTCGGGCTGCATCTCAAGGATGGAGAGGTCGCATATCGGTTCCCATTTCTTTTGGAAGTTCGGAAAGTGACCGATGACAGCGACTTTCTTGCCGCGAATTTGCTCCGTATACATGGCGAATGCTTCCAGCTTCTTGCGCTCATCCAGTGTTTCGGCGGATGCATCCTCGCCGTGGAATCCCTGCATCGCCTCCACCTTGGACGGCTGATTGTAAAATGCGTTGATAGCGGCAGCGGCAATGGATGCCTCCTGCCCTTGCCACGAGCGCACGTACTCTCCCGCCTCGCGCAGGGAACAGCCGAGAAAGCTCTCCTTGCGTAGACGCGGGCGGCTGTACGCAGGGATCGTCATGCAGATGCCGACCAAATCCCCTGCACGCACATACGTCCACGGGCGTCCGACGGCATAGTCGTCGATATAGATGTCCTGCGGCAATCCGTCGATGATCTCATCGTAAAGATTCCAGTAGTTCACGAAAATACCTCCTCACAGATCTGTTGCCCCTAGGATAACACAGCGACTCAGCGGATTCAACCGTGAACAGAGAACGAAAGGATGATGATTGTGAAAAAAAGAAATGCACTGCTCACCGTATTATTCCTCTTCCTTATTCTGCTCGTCGGATGCGGCCAGGAGGAAAAGGAGAATCCTGTCGCCGCGACATATACCTTCACGGATTCCGCAGGACGTACAGTCGAGCTCCCAAAACAGATTGATCGCATCGCACCATCCGGCAGTCTTGCCCAGATGGCACTCTTTGCCATTGCTCCGGACAAGCTCGTCGGTATTTCTGGACCGTGGAAAGATGCTGCACTCCCCTATGTGGGGGCTCAGTACCGCGATCTTCCCGTGCTTGGTCAGTTCTATGGCATGAAGAATTTCAACAAGGAGGCAGTGCTCTCCGCGAATCCGCAGGTCATTATCGACGTCGGAGAGAAGAAGGCGACCATTGTCGAGGATATGGATCAGATTCAAGCATCGCTCGGCATTCCTGTGATCTTCATTGAGGCGCGGCTCGACAATACCGATGAGGCATATCGTACACTGGGGAAAATCCTTGGCCGCGAAACGGAAGGAAATGCACTCGCTGACTACTGTCACGCGGTGTATGCACACAGCACGGAACTCGCTGCAAAAAACCAAAACAAGCCATCACTGCTCTACCTTGGCGGGGCACAGGGCAATATGGCAGTCGTCAAAGGGTCGTTCCATGCACAGATTGTTGACCTGCTTGCCGATAACATTGCAGTGACAACAGCACCAACCGAAGGCTCGATGAGTCAGGTATCGATGGAGCAGATTCTCGCATGGAATCCGGAGGTTCTCGTGATTGCAGCCGAAACAGAGGCAGATTTCTCTGCACTTCCTTGGCGTGAACTGCGTGCAGTGCAGTCGCAACGTGTTCTGCGCGTGCCATCGAAGCCATACGATTGGATGGGGCGCCCCCCCTCCGTCAATCGATTTATGGGGCTCTCATGGCTTGCGGCGCGTCTCTATCCCGAGAAATCCGGAATTAATCTGCACGAGGAGATGAGAGCGTACTATCGTCTCTTCTATCACTACGAACTAAGCGATGCGGAGTGTGATGCATTGCTCGCACGGGATCGTGTTCTCCCATGAGCAGCGTTTCACCGCAGTTCAAACTCACCATATTGCTGTTCCTGCTCATTGCGATGATCTTCATTTCCTTCCTGCTAGGGCGATTCCATCTCAGCGCAGCGGATGTCATTTCTGTATTCGGTGGCTGGATGGGATTTGTGCCGGAAACACGCAGTGCCTCTCACGTCGTGATGGAGCTGCGCCTTCCGCGCATCATCGGGGCGGTCATGGTGGGGGCGGCACTCTCCGTCTCCGGAGCAGCCTATCAGGTGATGTTCCACAACCCGATGGTCTCCCCCGCGATTCTCGGTGTCTCGGCGGGGGCAGCATTTGGGGCGGCAGTCGCGATCCTGTGGAGTGTGCCCTCCTTTTTCGTCCATGCGGCAACGTTTCTCGGAGGGTTGTGCGCTGTTGGGATCACGTACGTGATCGGCGCAAAGTTCTGCCGCGGCGGAAACACAACACTTGCGATCATCCTTTCGGGCATCATTGTGAGCACGCTCTTTACATCGCTGCTCTCCATGATTAAGTATGTCGCCGATCCGTATGACAAGCTGCCTGTCATCGTCTACTGGCTGATGGGCAGCCTCGCCGCTATATCGCCGGACAGCCTTTTCTTTCCGCTCGTATTTATGGGCGCGGCATTTATCCCCCTCTTTCTCCTGCGATGGCGGATCAATCTGCTCTCCTTTGGCGATGAGGAGGCACAGACTCTCGGGATTCCCGTGGAACGACTCCGTCTCATCGTCATTCTCTGTGCCACGCTCATGACGGCGGCAGCCGTTTCACTATCCGGCATCATCGGTCTGGTCGGTCTGATTGTGCCGCATCTTGTGCGCTTTATCGTTGGACCGGACTTCCGCTTTCTCTTGCCGGGGTCGGCACTGATGGGCGGGCTGTTCCTGCTTGCCTCGGATAACCTCGCACGCACCCTGTGGACAATGGAGATCCCGCTTGGGATTCTCACATCGCTCTTCGGTGTCCCGTTCTTTCTCTATCTGCTGGTCAAATACCATCATGGCTGGGACTGAGGAGGAAGAGGTTGATGCTTGAACTAAAAAATGTTTCCTGCGGCTACAACAGCACACGGATCTTTCGTAATATTTCGTTCTCTGTCATGCGCGGACAGACCCTCTGTCTGCTTGGCCCGAACGGTGTTGGAAAGACGACGCTCTTCAAGACGATTCTTGGGCTGCTACCCCCACTTGCAGGTGAAATTTTGCTATCCGGAGAGAATATGTCCGCGTGGACAGTCCAGGAGCGGGCACGCCGCATCGCCTATGTTCCGCAGACACACACGCCCCCGTTTCCATTCACAGTCCGCGATGTTGTGCTGATGGGGCGGGCAGCCCACATCGGCAGTCTCGGTATTCCCGGAAAAAAGGATCGCAAAATTGCTGACAACGCACTAGAGATGCTCGGCATCGAACATCTTGCAAAAAAGATCTATACAAAGATCAGCGGCGGAGAGCGGCAGCTTGTCCTCTTGGCACGTGCGATTGCGCAGCAGCCGCAGCTCCTCTGCATGGACGAGCCCACGGCGAGCCTCGATTTCGGCAATCAGGTGCTCGTGATGAACCGCATCCGTACACTCAGTGCGGCGGGAATCACGGTTATGATGACGACACATGCACCAAGTCATGCCTTTTACTGTGCAGATCAGACTGCCATCATGGGACGGGACGGCGTGTTTTTCGTGGGACAGACAAACGATGCAATCACAGAGGAACGGCTCACAAAACTGTATGGGGTCACCGCAAAGATTGTCGGGTATGAACACATCCCCGAGACACGCACCTGTGTCCCCCTCCCACCACAAGCTCATCAATGAGAAACGGGGCTGCTGCACGAAAGAAATGTGCAGCAGCCCCGATTTTTCATAGAGCAGTCATCTTATCCATGTATACCTGCGCGAACAGACAGTTCCCGCCTGAGGACGCTCCCGTTCCAGAGCATGTCCTCGATGTGCCGTGCGCCGCGCAGTCCCATAAACGGCTGATCCGAGATGTGGAGCCGATCCACGACAGGATAAGAAACGGGGACGTAGAGCATCCTGCGCGGGTCGGCAAGCACGGACTCGCTGCTGCTCCCCATGAGCAGACCACGCTCCATCGCCGCGAGCACTCCCTGCGCCCGCGCCGTATCCGTCTCCGCGAGCTGCTCGTCCGCGATCTTTACGGCAGCAGCGTCCTCGCGCAGCTGCGCTGCAACCGCGAGATGGCGCACATCCGCCCACTCCGTCCGCAGTGCCTCGGCAAGCCCCCACGCCGACGAGCGCGGCGCACGGATGAGCGCGGTATCAAAGAGCAGCTCTCCCCACGTATTCTTGAGATCGTTGATCCGCAGGAAGTCCCTGCGCTCCGCCGCCGCAATCTCCTCCATGGCATCCTCGCCGCGTACGGGCGGCAGTGCGGAAAAGATCGCCGCAAGCCACCGCTTCGTCCCCGCGCGGCCGTATGGGGGAAGCGGTGCGATATACGGCGTGCCGCAGTGCTGTTCGATGTGCTTTGCCGCTGCAAGCCCGAGCTCATCATGCACAACGATATTGAGCTCCGCCTGTGAGAGATCGCCAATGCTCTCGGGTGACATGTCGCAACCGAATATGTGGCGCACCTCATAGCCCGCCCCCGTCAACAGGCGTACAAGCTCCCGTACATCGTTCTCACCGTTGTAGTAGGATGAGGTCATGCCGATGAGGTTGACCCCGCGCCGCACCTCTCCCCGTGTCTCTCTGAGCAACACATCGAGCATCGCGCAGGAAGCACGCGCCCATCCATCCGCAAAGCTGCCGACCAGCCCGCCGCTGTCAATAGCGACCACGGGGCAGGTCACCCCCGCCGCGCGTGCAATCGCACCGACATCATCGCCGATCAGACTTGCCGAACTGCCGCTAATGACGGCGAGCAGTGCGGGCGGATGGTCGATATGCGGCTGCAGTGCCTCGCGCAGATACTCCTCCGCACCGAACACAATTGCATCGTTGTCGAGCTGTGTGCACTTCATGCGGTGCGAGATGTCGCTCTGGCTCTGCTCGATGTGCCGCTGCGTAAAGAGATAGCACCACAGCGGGCCGTTGACGATCACGGCACAGCCGCGCACCCCCGCGAAGAACGCCGCCGCGCCTGTCAGCGCACAGCTCTCCATCCACACGGACATATCGTCGAAAGAGAGAACCGCCTCATCCATAGATCAGCCCTCCTCTGTCCGTATGCCGATAGAGTACGTGCTCCATATCCTCGATGAGCTGCCGTTCCATCGCCCAGCCGACCGTGGGCAGCTTGCCGAGCAGGATCTGCCGCAGCCCTACGTCCACGAGTTCATGCGTGGTAAATACGAAATCCACCGCCCGCAGCAGTTCCTCACTCGCGGAATCCTCCACCGCAAGGATCGGTACATCCGTGCACTGACGCAGCCCTTCCTCTACTGTGGTACGCTGTTCCTCGGTAAAGAGTGCGAGCAAGATGATCCCCGCGAGACATACGCCCGCCTTTTCGATCAGGCGCAGGAGGATCTCCGGCTGCAGCCAGTGCAACTCGCGCCCAACGACCAGCACCGTGCGCCGCCCGTCAAGCATCTTCCGCGCACGCACGAGAACGCGCTCGAACGCCTCCTCCTCACGTTGGATCACCTCCTCCGCCTCCGACGTACGCCCGCATTGTGCACCGATGCAGCGCAGCCAATGCGCCGTCTCCTCCGCACCGCCCGCAAACGCCTCGGCAAAGTACGGCGTACCGAAGCGCGTATGCAGCTCCTCTGCGAACGCGACGAGCATCTCCTGCTTCTCGTCCGACATCGAACTGCCGAGCACAATGAGTAGCTCCGCCTCCGATACCGCCTGTATCTCATCCAGCGGCGTATAGGTGGGAAACTGTACCGTAAGCTGCAGTCCGATCCCCGCGAGCAGCCGCTTCAGCTCCTGCACATAGGAGCTGTAGAAGCCGCCATAGTCCCCGAGAAACGCCACCGTCCCCTGCCGCACGCGCGCGGGTGGATGCATAAAGCGGTCGGTCAGCACACGCGCAACCGAGAGATAGCCGTCAAAGGATTCATTGTCCAAAAAGCCGCTCGTGGGGACTGCCACAACAGGCAGATCGAGTTCCTCCTCCATCTCTTCCGCCACTGCCCGCGTATCGTCTCCGATGATGCCGCTCACGCAGGAGCCGCCGATAAAGACAGCGTGCGGATGATACTTCTCCACCGCATAGCGGACGCACGCACGCAGACGCTCCGCCGCACCGAACACCGCGTCGCCCTCACCGATGCCGCTTGTGAGGAGCGGTACGGGCGACGGCGGTGCATACGTGCCCGCACCGACCAGACGGTGAAAGCTGCCGACATCCTTTTCACGCACCACATGTGCACAGGAGCGTGGACTGTGAAAGATAACCAGTGCTCCCCGCGCGTACGAGAGCGCCCACCAGACAGCGGGCATACTGCAGCTGCACTGCGCACGCCGCACCCCTGCGCGTTTTACCTTAATTGCCATACTACTCCACCAAGTCCTCCGGTTCCTCAACCGCCATCGGTGTCAGTACCGCAAAGTATTCCGTGCAAGCTCCTCACGCAGCACGCGCTTCATGAGTTCCACGTCGGGACGTTTCCCCGTCCAGAGATGAAATGCCTCTGCGCCCTGCGCGACAAGCATTGTCTCACCGTTGATCGTTTCACATCCCCGCGCCCGTGCCTCGCGCAGAAAGCGCGTCTCGGCAGGCGTATAGATCAGATCGTATACAACTGCGGCGGGATTCATCGCCGCAGTGTCGACGGGCGGCATCTCCTCTGTGTGCGGTGTCATACCCAGCGGCGTTGTCTGCACGACAATATCGGCATCGCTGCACGCAGCAATCCATGCGGTATCATCAAAGGATACCGCCCGCACATCGCCATCCGCCGAAAAGTCCGCTGCAAGTGCCGCGCCCTTTTCCACACTGCGTACGCCGATCACGATGGAGGAAACACCGCAGCGCAGGAGTCCCCACAGAGCCGCCCGCGCTGCGCCGCCCGCACCAATCAGCGCGGCATTTTTTCCTGTGAGCGCAATCCCCCGCTCCACAAAGCCTGCAAGAAATCCCACCACATCCGTATTGTGTCCAACCATCCTGCCGTCTTCGCCGATGACGACCGCATTCACCGCTTGGATTCTTCGCGCGTCTTCGCTCAGATCATCCATCAGAGGGATAATCTCCGTCTTGAACGGGATCGTCACATTAAACCCCACATATCCTGCATCGCGCAGACCATGCACAGCGGATGTCAAGGCCCCCACACGCACGGGCAGAGCTGCGTACACATAGTCAAGCCCTGCTGCACGCAGGGCTGCATTCTGTATGCTCGGCGAAAGGCTGTGCCCGATGGGTGAACCGATCACGCCGAGCAATTTTGTTTTTCCTGTAATCATGCCAAATCCTAACTGTGTCTGCCGCGCATATCATCGAGCAGCCCCATCTTGAGCTCGTAATACGTTGGTGTCATATCAATATAGTGGCGATGGGGATTCTCAAAACGCTGCTCCTCCGGCCAAATTTCCTCCGTCAGCTGCTTTTGCACATATGCGCGAATCTCATCCAGTGACGGAAGCTCCTCCACTCTCTTTCCCTCACGCACGTAAAGGCGGCGCAGGTTTACCGCCGAGAAGCCATCGAAGAAACGGTTCTTCCATGGCTTGCGCGGGTCGACGTAGCGGAACGGCTTCGTGAGATCAATCTCCTCCCCCCGTACGGCGAGCATATCTGCGACCGCCTTGCCGTGCCTGTCATAGATACGGTAGAGATCCTTGAGCCCGGGATTCGTCAGCTTTTCCACATTCTCCGACATCTTGATGCGCGGCGCAAATACGCCGTCCTTCTCCACAGCAACGAGCTTGTAGACTGCACCAAAGACCGGATCGGACTTCGCCGTAATCAGACGCTCTCCCACACCGAAGCTGTCCACCTGAGCATCTTGGAGGAGAAGCGAGGAAATCGTAAACTCATCGAGACTGTTCGACAGAATGATCTTGCAGTCCGTGAGCCCAGCCTCATCCAGCATCGCGCGGACACGCTTCGATAGATATGCCAGATCACCCGAGTCGATGCGCACGCCTACAAGGCGATGCCCCTGCGGTTCGAGCACCTCATGCGCCGTGCGGATGGCATTCGGAATCCCCGAGTGAATGACATCGTAGGTATCAACGAGGAGCACAGTCGCCTGCGGATAGAGCTCCGCATATTTTTTGAACGCCGTGAACTCGTCTTCAAAGAACATGACCCAGCTGTGCGCCATCGTTCCCGAGATGGGAATGGCGAACTGCTGCCCCGCGGACACCGTTGCCGTCATATCGACACCACCGATGTATGCCGCGCGTGCGCCGTACGTCGCAGCATCCATGTTGTGCGCACGCCGCGCACCGAAATCGGACACCTTGCGCCCCTCGGCCGCACGCACAATGCGCGATGCCTTTGTAGCGATCAGAGACTGATGATTGATCTGCGCGAGGAGTGCCGTCTCGACCAGCTGTGCGTCGATGATGGGCGCAACAACCGTCATCAGAGGATCATTGGGATAGATGATCGTCCCCTCGGGCACGGCATAGATATCCCCGCGAAACCGGAATGTGCGCAGAAATTGCAGGAATTCCTCGGAAAACAGATTTTGCGCACGGAAATAGTCGATGTCTTCATCCGAAAAGGAAAGATTCTCCACGAACTCGATCACATGCTCGAGCCCGGCAAAGACGGCATAGCCCCCCTTGTCAGGGACCGAGCGAAAGAAGAGATCGAAGGCAACGCGTACGTCGCTGCTCGTCTGACGAAAATATCCGTAGGACATCGTCATCTCGTAGAAATCCATCATCATCGACAAATTTCGCTTGTCAAATTGCGTCACAGTACAGTCCCCCTATCGGGCAGAAAGAAACGGCATGAAAACAATTACTTTATATTATATCATTTCCTCAAGATTCACGCAAAAATAGTTTCTCACCATTTTCCGTCCTGTTTCGACAGAAAACACAGATCCTCCGTCGTGAGCTTTGCCATCGGCAGAAGTTCGGGACGGTGACGCAGTGTGGCGAGGAGCGACTGCTCACGCCGCCAGCGTGCAATCTCCGCATGATTGCCCGAGAGGAGGACATCGGGGACGGACTTTCCCTCGAATTCACGCGGACGCGTGTACTGCGGATAGCCGAGCAGCACGTCGAAGAACGAGTCCGTCGGTGCGGATGTATCGTCGCCCAGTACCCCCGGCAGCATCCGTGCAGTCGCATCCACGACGAGCATGGCGGGCAGTTCCCCGCCTGTCAGCACGAAGTCTCCAACAGAGATGAGACGGTCAGCGAGATCGTAGACGCGCCGATCAAATCCCTCGTAATGACCGCATATCAGGATCAGCTGTTCATACGCCGCGAGCCCCTTTGCCGTTTTCTGCGTGAACACCTCGCCCGCAGGGTCAAAGAGGATCGTACAGCACCGTTTCGCAAGTGCGGCGGTCTTTTCTCTGATATCGCGCACGGCAGCATAGATTGGCTCGGGCTTCAGCACCATTCCCGCCCCGCCGCCGCACGGTGTATCATCCACATGACGGTGCTTGTCCGTCGCGTAGTCGCGGAAGTTCGTGTACTGTATATCCAATATGCCGCGCTCTGCTGCACGTCCGATGATGCTCGTACCGAACACACCCGCGAACATCTCGGGAAAGAGCGTCACAAGATCAATTCTCATAGGAACTCCTTATCCTCATTGCAGTGTTTTTCATTATAGCATGAATGCGTTTATGAATCGCATGCTTTCGATAAAATATTTTACGAATCGACGCAGAAGATATATAATAGAGCAAGGTATGAATGGAACTCAGGAGCATTTTATGGACATCAATCTTGCCCATTTCAATACGGACATCGGCAGACAAAAACCCGAGAACATTATCCACAGCGATGCGGCGTGCCCGTTTTGTGCAACAGACGAGCTCACCGACATCATCGCGACGGACGGCGACATCATCCTGCTCAAAAACAAATACAACGTCATCGAGGAGGCGGATCAGTTCGTCCTCATCGAGGGAAAGGACTGTGACGCGGATATTCCGAGCTACACGCGCGACCATATGCACCGCCTCATTGCCTTCGGCATGGATCACTGGGCGCGTATGCGTGCGAGCGGTAAATACGACACGGTACTTTTCTTCAAGAACTATGGACCGTACTCGGGCGGTACGATTCGTCACCCGCATATGCAGCTCGTCGGCTTCCCTACATTTCGGCAAGAGCTTGCCTTTCGCCGTGCAGAGTTTGAGGGGCTGACGGTGGACGCGCGGGACGGTGTTACGCTCAACCTCTCGACGCAGCCGCGCGTCGGCTTCTGGGAGCTCAACATCGTCCCCGAGGACGCACGTGCCACTGCAACAATTGCGGACTACATCCAGATCGGCGTGGATTTCCTTATGCGTGCATTTCGCAGACCGCTGACGAGCTACAATATATTCTTCTACAACGAGGGCTCGGACATCTTTATCAAAATCATGCCGCGCTTTGCCACCTCCCCCGTCTTTATCGGCTACAACATACGTCTGCTCCCGTCCAACCTCGCGGAGATGCGGGATCTCATGCGCACGAAGTATTTTGAACAAAAAGGACGTACAGAATGAGCGATACAAACATCGAAGCCCCGCCGCCGAAGCGAAAACGGCGGCGCAAAACAGCGACGCGGAAACGTACCGGCAAGAAAAAAACGCCCCGTGCATTTGGGCGTTTTTTCTTGAGCATCGCCGTTATGATTTTCCTCGTCTGCGCAGGTGTCTTTCTCTTCGTCCCACAGGTCTGGCAGAGCATCGGCGAGCTCCTTCCCTCTGCCGAGCGACAGCCGCCCGCAAATCAGCTGCACGAGATCCATGATCCCGATGCCGCCGAACAGCTCGCACGCGCCCTCTTTATCCGCCGTGCCATCGACGCGCGTCTCAACCGCTCCGACTATGTCCCCATCACACACATTTCACCCGACCTCAAGCGTGCAATGGTAGCGATCGAGGATCGGCGTTTCTACGATCATTGGGGCTTTGACACAACGGGTATGGCACGCGCCGCCCTCGTCAACATCCAGCACGGCCGCATCGAGGAGGGTGCAAGCACGATCACGCAGCAGCTCGTGAAAAATCTCTTCCTCGCAAATGAGCAGACCTTTACGCGCAAGGCAGAGGAACTTCTGCTCGCGCTCGACATCGAGATCGCCTACTCCAAGGACGAAATCCTTGAGATGTATCTGAATGTCGTCTACTATGGTTCAGGCTTCTATGGTGTGAATGCCGCATCCGAAGGCTATTATGGAAAGCCTCCCGCAGCACTCGATCTGCCCGAATCCTCCATGCTCGCGGGCATCCCCAACGCACCCTCGGAGCTCTCGCCCTTCGCGAACTTCATCGCAGCAAAGAAGCGGCAAGCTATCGTTCTCGACACGATGGAAGCACAGGGGCTGATCGACGCACGCACTGCCGAGGACGCAAAGATGCAGCCACTGGACTTTCGCCCCGAGGAGAGCGCGAAGGAAAAGAGGTAAGGAATCACGGATAAAGGATGAACGGATGAATTTAGCTGCAATCTATCAGCCGCTGCTCATCATTGCAGCGGCACTGGCAGGGATTTGGCTCGGATCTGTGGCAGGATTCCGCGAGGCCGCCGCGCATATCATTACGCCCGCACTGGCGGCACTGCTCTACATGGTCTTTCTCTCCGCCGACGGCAGCAAGCTGCGTGCGGCGTTTCAGAATGTCCGCTTCACGTTGACCGCCGTCGCTGTCAATTTCCTATGGACTCCCGTTTTTTCGTACGGACTGGGACTTCTTTTCTTTCATGAAAACATTGATATGCAGATCGGACTGATGATGCTCCTCGTAACACCATGCACGGACTGGTACCTTGTCTTTACGGCACAGGCGCGTGGAAACACGGTGCTCGGAGCATCGATCCTGCCGCTGAACCTCACACTGCAAATCCTGCTCCTGCCCGTCGATCTGGCTCTATTCTACGGGGATATTGTCCACATGACCGATGCAGAGGTTGTCCGCAGCGCGCTGATTGTGCTGCTCCTGCCGTTGGGTCTTGCCATATGCAGCCGAATACTTGGACGTTCCTTTCCGCGCGCGGCACACGGCATCACACACCTCCGCAGATGGGGGGACGAACTGCAGCTCGGTTTTCTCATTGCCGCCGTTCTTGCTATGTTTGCATCGGAAAGCACACTGCTGTTTGCACATCCTAAACTCTTCGCCGATATGCTCCTCGTCATGCTGATCTTTTTCATCGTCAACTATGTGTTCGTACGCCGTCTTGGCACACGGCTGGGATTTCGGGGCGCAGACCTCACGGCACTCAGCTTCACCACCCTCGCACGCAACTCACCGCTCGCACTGGCAATCGCCGCTGCTGCATTCCCCGACCGCCCTCTGACCATACTCGCCCTCATCATCGGACCGCTGATCGAGCTGCCTGTACTCGCGCTGATCGCGCAGCGAATCCGAAAGACACAATCCGGCGAATGATATCCGCAAACATGACGTTATTTGCAGCGTTCCTTCATATAGAATATCCCTGTGCTCGTTTGCACCCAGCAAAAAGCGCGCCCTCTAGGGGGCGCGCTTTTCTTATTTTTTCAGTTGTTCCGATGAATGACAGCAGGCAGGTGTTTCGTCACAGGACGAGCAGCTGCTGCCGCAGCAGTCCTCCCTGCCCAGACAAAAGTTCCGATAGACGTGGCGGACTGCAAAAAAGAGTGCGACCGCCACGAATGCACCAACGACATAGGTCACCATAGGAATCCCTCCTCAGAAAACAAATCCTTTCATCAGAATCCGAGTGCCCGACCAATCTGATAGACGAGAAGTGAAACAAACCAAGCAATCACGAACATATAGACGGCAGAGAAGCCGACCCATTTCCACGCGCCCGTCTCTTTCTTGAGCGTACCGAGTGACGTGACACACGGCGTGTAGAGCTGGGAGAATACCATGAAGGCAAGTGCCGAAAGGCTTGTAAACGCTGCACCCATTCCCGTCTGGAGCATCGTGGAAGCCGTATCGACCGCATCTGCCGCCTCTGTCGAGACATCGGCAACACCGTAGAGAATGCCGATTGTCGCAACAACCGTCTCCTTCGCCATGATGCCGGAGAGGACAGCCGCGCCAGCCTCCCACGTTGCAAAGCCGTGGAATGTGAAGAGCACAGACATCCAGCTGCCAAGTGTTGCGAGAATGCTGTCCTCGATCTCGCACGGCCCGCTGAAGTTGTAGTTCGACATAAACCAGAGGATGACCGATGCCGCAAAGATAATCGTACCGGCCTTGATGAGGTATCCCTTGCCCTTATCCCATGTCTCCAAGAGAACCGAATTCATATCGGGCATACGGTACGGCGGAAGCTCCAACAGGAAGGTTGAGCCCTGTGCCTTGAACATGGTCGAGCCGAGCAGCTTTGCCACAACGATTGCCATGACCATGCCGATAACATACATGAGGAAGACAACGTTCGCCGCATTATCGGGGAAGAACATCGCTGCAAACAGTGCCATGATCGGCAGCTTCGCACCGCACGTCAGGAATGGCGTAACAAGGATCGAGACCATGCGGTCTTTTTCCGAATCGAGCGCACGCGCACCCATGATGGACGGAACAGCGCAGCCGAAGCCCATCATCAGCGGCATGATGCCCTTGCCCGTCAGACCGCAGCGGCGCATGATCGGATCGGTGATGAACGCGATGCGCGCCATGTAGCCCGTGCCGTCGAGGAACGAGAGGCAGAAGAACAGGACGAAGATGAGCGGGACGAATGTCAGCACCGACCCGACACCCGCGATGATGCCGTCCGTAACGAGCGAGACCATCCAGTCCGCAACCCCCGCCGCCACAAGCGAATCCTTGACAAAGTTCAAGAACTCATCGTTGATGAGTACCTCAAGCTCGTCGGCAATGGGCTGACCAATCCATGTAAACGTGATCTGAAACACACCATAGAGAATCAGGAAGAAGATCGGCAGCGCAAGAGCGCCATTTGCAAGGAAACGATCAATCTTCTCCGAGCGCGTTGCACCGACACTTTGAACCGTCACCGCCTGCGCCATGACCTGATCGATGAGTGCGTAGCGCGCCTCAATGATCGCCTCCTCCTTCTCCGCCTCTGTACGCGAACTGCCCTCAATCTCATGGATCTTCTCAATGTGCTCCTTGACAAGATCACTCAGCTGATACTTTGCCATAACCGTACTCGTAAAGACATCGAGCAGTGTCTTTGTACTCTTGCTGCTGCGCCCCGTCGTCTCGACCGTGGGCATACCGAGTGCCTCTTCGAGCTTCGCCGTGTTGATCTTGATGCCGCGTCGCTGTGCATCGTCCTGCATATTGAGGTCGATGAGGAGCGGGATCCCCTTCTCAAGGAGCTGCACCGTGAGGAAAAGATTGCGCTCGATGTTCGAACTGTCCACAACATTCAGGACGAGATCCAGCTTCGTATTCGTCAGATAGTCAATGACGATTTTCTCCTCCGGCGAGCGTGCGTTGATGCTGTACGTTCCCGGCAGATCGACGATGGAAATTGCCCGCCCCTTATAATGCGTGTGGCCGATCTTCTTGTCGACCGTGACCCCCGGCCAGTTGCCGATTTTCTGACGGGCCCCCGTCAGCGCGTTGAAAATGGTCGATTTACCGGTATTCGGATTGCCGGTCAGAGCGACTGCAAGTGTTGACATATTCCGGCCCTCCCCTAACCGACCTGCTCGACAGATATAAGTGCTGCATCCTCACGACGCAGCGCGAGATTGTACGAGCGAATGCCAATCGCGATTGGATCCCCCATGGGGGCTGAGCGCAGAACCGTCACCTTCGTTCCCGGAATGAGTCCCATCGACATGAGACGCTGCTTGAGCGGTGACTCACCGATTTGCAGAATCTTCAGCGTCATTCCCGTCTTCCCATCCTTCAGTGTCAATCAAGATACCTCCTAAAGCACACATTATTATCAATGCAAATGATAATGAAACTATCTCTGCAGCGTGTATGATACCTTACTTCATATCATTCTGTCAAGTGGTCTCAGGCGTGAAATCATGCCCTGTCGATCAGTGCCACACCGTCCGCAAACAGTCCGATGCGCGTCACATACGCCTCGTTCGGATCAATCGGCAGGGCGAAGTCCCGCACCATCACGGACAGCACTTCGATGGGCTTGACACTGCCCTCCGAGGTCACGACGAGATTCATCCAAAACGTCAGACGCTCGTGCTCCAACGTAAAGGAGACGGGCGTTTTTATGTATGTCTTTGTCTCAATCGTACGCTTCTTCTTCGGTGTCACACGCTCCCATACAGCACTCTCCGCTGCGTTGTAGCGGTGCACGCTCTCGCGCACTGCATCGAGATCGCCCGCATAGGGTACGGCAATCCGATAGCGCGCCTCGTCCACATCCGCCATCAGAGCCTTATGCTTTCCTTCCAATAGTTTAAGCCGCACCATCTGCGCCCCACACGGCAGGTGTTCTCCGAGTCGCTTCATAACCGCACTCGGCGAAAGCGCCTCCGTCATCTCGAAGTCCACATACTCCGCATCGCTCGCCGCACCGAGTGAGAGTGCGGACGCAAACGCGACCTTCATGTGCGGGTTGAACCCCTCCGAGTACGCCATCGGAAGTTTTGCGCGCTTGCACGCACGCACAAAGAGATTCGCATAGTCGAGGTGGGAGACGTAGCGCAGCTCCTCCCCCTTCGTAATCAACCCACGATAAACGAAGAGGCTGCGCTCTGTGGGCGCATGCTCTGCGTCCGTCTCAGCCGCGCGTGGATGCACCTCCGTAGGCGCGGCCGTGTACTCTGCCTCCGTGCCCGCATAGTCAATCACGTCCACGCCGAGCGTCGGACAGATGCCGCAGCCCGTACAGTGCGTGCGGCGGCAGTCCTCCGTGAGCGAGGCCGCAAGTGCCTTCTGCCACTCGGACTTCAGGAATCGTTCGAGCACACCGGGCGATGTATGTGCCCACGGCAGCGGCTCACCAATCGTGCGCGTGCGGCG
Organism: uncultured Selenomonas sp.; assembly: GCA_963555475.1. Taxonomy (GTDB): domain Bacteria; phylum Bacillota; class Negativicutes; order Selenomonadales; family Selenomonadaceae; genus Centipeda. The sequence goes on along the minus strand of CAUVVR010000009.1, from coordinate 77,595 downwards.
GCTGAAATATTCCCAGTCGATGCCGCACTTCTCAAACGCGGCAAAGTAGCGGCTGTCGTCAAAGAGATCTGACCAGCCGTCGAACTTTGCACCGTTCTTCCACGCCTCATAGAGTGCAGGCGCAAGACGGCGGTCGCCGCGTGCAAAGACCCCCTCGATCACGGAGAGACGTGCATCGTGGTAGTGGAACGTAATCGAACGATCGGTGATGTGCTCCTTAAGGAGCTGCTGCCGCCGCTGAAACTCCTCAATCGGCAGCTGTCCGAACCACTGGAACGGCGTATAGGGCTTTGGCACAAAGCAGGAGACGGAGACCGTCACCTTGCAGCCGCGCCGCCCACGTATCTCTGTATAGAGATCGACTACCTTTTTCGCAAGGCGTGCAATGCCGATGATGTCCTCATCCGTCTCCGTCGGCAGCCCCATCATGAAGTAGAGCTTCACCTGCTTCCACCCATGACGGAACGCTGCACCGCACGCTGTCAGCAGATTCTCCTCCGTCACGCCCTTGTTGATGACATCGCGCATGCGCTGCGTCCCCGCTTCGGGTGCAAAGGTCAGCCCCGATTTCCGCACCTGCTGCATCCGATGCGCGAGGTCAATCGAAAAGCTGTCGATGCGCAGTGACGGCAGAGAAAAGCTGAGCTTTTCCCCCGCATAGTCCGTCATCAGATCATCCACGAGCCGACCGAGGCAGGAGTAGTCTGCTGAGGAAAGCGACGTGAGGCTCATTTCATCGTAGCCCGTCGATTCGATCAGACCATTCGCCATCTCGCGCAAATGTTCCTCCGTTCGCTCGCGTGCGGGGCGGTAGGCAATGCCCGCCTGACAAAAGCGACAGCCGCGTGAGCAGCCGCGAAAAAGCTCCATCATCATGCGGTTGTGCACGATGTCCATATAGGGCACAATCGGATGCTCTACGGACATGACTGCATTCATATCCCGCACGACGCGCTTATAGATCACAGGACGTGCCTTGGGGTGCAGCGGACGCAGTTCGCAAAAATTGCCCGCCGTATCATAGACAGGCTCATAGAACGAGGGCACGTAGATCCCGTCAATTGACAACAGACGGGTAAGGAACTCCCTGCGCCCGCCTTCCCTTCCTGTGGAATCCCACGCAATAAAAGCATCGCATATCTCAAGAAGAACTTCCTCGCCCTCTCCAATCACAAAGAAGTCAAAAAAGTCCGCAATTGGCTCGACGTTGTAGACACACGGTCCACCGCCCACAATGAATGGCATATTCTCGCTACGCTCGTCTGCATGAATCGGAATACCTGAGAGATCGAGCATATTCAGCACATTCGAGTAGATCATCTCATATTGGAGCGAGAACCCTAGAAAGTCGAACTCTGCGATCGGACGGCGGCTCTCAAGCGAGAAAAGAGGAATTCCCCGCGCGCGCATCTTCTCCTCCATATCAACCCATGGCGCATAGACACGCTCTGCTGCAATGTCCGCACGGCGGTTCAGAATCTCATAGAGAATGGCAAGCCCGAGATTGCTCATGCCGACCTCGTAGACATCTGGCAGTGCAAGCGCAATTTTGCAGTGAACCGACGACCAATCCTTATGCACGGCATTCCATTCACCACCCGTATACCGCGCAGGCTTCAGTACCGATTGCAGGATGCTGTGATCGAGCTGCACCATTGTTTCATTATCCCCCATACATCAATATATACACAGAAAAGAAAAGAGACTGCCACGCGAAGGCGCACAGCCTCATGAATGTTTCCTAGAATAATAATTTTTGCCGTCGCAGCTGAATGTTCAGCAGAATGGCAATCGCCATGATATTCGTCGTCAACGAACTCACACCGTAGCTCATGAGTGGGAGCGGAATCCCCGTGACGGGCATGATGCCCATCGTCATCCCGACATTGACGAGCACATGGAATGCAATCATCGACGTAATACCGACCGCGAGCAGCCGTCCAAACGTATCGCTCGCATCCTGCGCGATCCGCACACCGCGCCAGAGCACGATGAGATAGAGCAGCAGAAGGACGGTACAACCGACGAAGCCAAGTTCCTCCCCCACGACGGAGAAGATGAAGTCCGTATGGTTCTCCGGCAGGAAGTTCAGCTGACTCTGCGTTCCGCCAAACAGCCCCTTGCCAAAGAGGAGTCCCGAGCCAATCGCAATCTTCGACTGGATGATGTGATAACCCGCACCGAGCGGATCGACATTCGGATCCATAAACACCATGATGCGCATCTTCTGATAGTCCTTCAGGAAGTGCCAGAGGACAGGCAGTGCCGCCATCCCCAGCCCGAAGATGGCAAAGAGAATCCGCAGACGAATCCCTGCGACAAACACCATGCCGAAAAAGATCGCGAGGAAGACAAGCGATGTTCCAAGATCCGGCTGCTTTAAGACAAGCAGAAACGGCACGCCGACATACGCCGCGATCGGCGCGAGATCACTGAGCGTATGTATCCTGCCGCGCTTTTCCATCATCGCTGCAAGCGCAACAATCATAATAAGCTTTGAAAACTCCGATGGCTGTATACTGATGGGGCCGAGTGCGATCCACCGCTGTGCGCCAAGCGCCGTCTGCCCGACCAGCATAACAAGGATCAGGAGTACGAGGTTAAACACATAGAAATGGTTGCCGTAACGCTGCAGGATCTTGTAGTCAAAGTTCATCAAAAATGCCGCAAGCGCAATGTCCACAACGATCGAGATACCCTGCCGCTGAACAAACCAGTAACGTTCCTCACTCGGCGTGTTGACATGGGTCGCACTTCCGATGATAACGAGGCTCATGATGACGATTGCCGCCGCAGCCGCAATGAGCGTTAGATCCGTACGGCGCAGGAGACGTTTTGAGAGTATCATCGTCTGCGCCTTGAGATATCGCTGCCGCCGTGTTGAACGCTGACAACGGGGATATTGACGACAAGCGCCATCGTATCGTTCTCGTTCTCGAGTGCAAATTCCATTTCGCGCGTGTCAATATACATATACTTTGAAATTACCTGGATGATCTCCGCGCGCATATTGTCCATGATCTCGGGCGAGACGTTCGCCCGATCATTGATGATGACCAGCTGGAGGCGGCGGCGCGCAACATCGCCGGAACTTTCCTTTTTCCCGAGAAGCCTTTTCAGTGCCTCAATCACGCCAAAACCTCCTTACTTTTTCCCAAAGAGTTTGCCCTTGATCGTCTCCCAGAGGCTTTCCTTCGCAAATTCGCGGAACGGGATCTCCTCCCCCGAGAGGCGCCCCACCACATCGAGATATGCCTGCCCTGCGGGAGAATCCGGCATCGTGACGCACGGCTCACCGCGATTCGTGCTTGTCACGACCATCTCATCATCCGGAATCTGACCGATGCAGCCGACGGAAAGGATTTCGTCGATATCGTCCATATCGAGCATATCTCCCTTTTCAATCATCTTCGGGCGGATGCGGTTGACAATCAGCCGAATGTCCTCCTTGTCCGCTCGACCGAGCTCACCGATGATTTTGTCCGCATCGCGTACAGCGGAGATCTCAGGCATTGTCACGACGATCGCCGTATCGGCAGCCACGATTGCCGTCTTAAACCCCTGCTCAATGCCTGCAGGGCAGTCGATGATGATGACATCGTAGGAGCGGCGCAGCTCCTCACAGAGCACGGCAAGTTCTTCGGGGTTGACCGCACTCTTATCCTTGACCTGAGAAGTCGGCAGGAGAAAGAGTGAGTCGTATTTCTTGTGCCTGACGAGTGCCTTCTTGTACGGAACACGTCCCGAGGTCACATCGACCAGATCGTACATGATACGGTTCTCAAGCCCGAGCAGAAGATCGAGATTCCGAAGCCCCGTATCTGTATCGATCAGAACGACACTCTTGCCGCGCATGGCAAATCCTACGCCCAGATTCGCCGTCGTCGTCGTCTTTCCAACGCCTCCCTTGCCCGATGTCACCACATAGATCTCACTCATATTTCAAAAACCTACCTCTCTATTGGCTCAATGACGATCTGACCGTCCTTCACATAGGCGCGCTCGGCCTTTCCTGAGTCCTCCGGCTCATCCGGCGATCGCGCAACATAGTTCGCAATGCGAATCTGTGTCGGCATCAGATGATCTGCAATAATAAACGCAGTCGAGTCCCCCGCAGCACCCGCGTGCACGACACCACGGCAGGTGCCGCGGATATCCACACTGCCGCCCGCCGTGATCTGCGCACCTGGGTTGACATTTCCAAAGACAATGACAGAGCCCTCCGTCTCCACCGCCTGACCGCCGCGCAGCGTCTTGTCAATGACGAGCATACGCTGCAGCTCTTCCTGTGGGTTCTCCCTCGGTTCCGGGGGGATCTCCTCACGCTGATGCACAGCGGCAGGATGAGCAATGGGGGCAGCCGGTTCAGGGCTTGCCAGACGGCAGATCAGCCCGTGCGTCCGAAAGAGTTCCTGCAGCTCGGCAAACTCCTCTTTCGCAAAGCGGTCCCTTGGAACGCGCACCAACGTGCCGCGCAGGAAGAACCCCGAACCGGATTCCAGTCTCTCCCCCAGCTCTGCCATGATCTCCGAAAAATCCATATCGGCGGGGAAGCCGAGCATGAGTCCGCCGTTCTCCCCTTTGATCTTGATCTTATCCTCGCTCATTTGGATTCCTCACTTCTTCCCTGCATTCTGTGGAGCGCGATCCAGCCGAAATGCAGCCTCCATGATCTTTCTCCCGATCGGCACAGCCGACATCGACCCGAATCCACCCTGCTCCACAATGACCGCAACGACAATGTTCGGATTTGCGTATGGCCCATACGCCACAAACCAGCCGTGGTCGCGTCCCTGTGAATTCTCTGCCGTACCCGTTTTGCCCGCGATATCAATCGGAAAGCCGGCGAACACCCCCGCCGCCGTACCGATCTTCGTTACACTGTGAAGCCCCTCCTGTACGTTACGAATCACGGACGGGCTCACATCGAGTTCCGAGAGGAGCTTTGGCTGAAACTCGCGCACGGTATTGCCATTCACATCCACGACGCGCTGAACGAGATGCGGCTGATAACGCTTGCCGTTCGCCGCGATCTCCCCCATGACCATCGCCGCCTGCAGTGGTGTCACAAGGTTGAAGCCCTGCCCGATTGCCGCGTCGAACGTCTCCGAGAGATACCATGCACCGTCCTCGTAGTTGTCTTCCTTGTACTTGCGGTTCGGCACGAGCCCCTCCGCCTCATACGGCAAGTCAATGCCTGTCCGCGCCCCCAGACCGAACATCCGCGCATAGCGTTCGAGCGCATCAACCCCGAGACGATTGCCCATTTCATAGAAGTAGACATTGTCCGAATGCGCCATCGCCTCTTGGAAATTGATCCAACCGAGTGCCTCACCCGCTGCATTCGTCTTGGGAATGATCCAATGGTGACCGGAATCGAAGATCTTCTCCTGCGGCGTTACCTTGTGCTCAGCAAGTGCTGCCGTTCCCGTTACGATCTTGAACGTCGAGCCGGGCGGATACTCTCCTGTGATCGCCTTGTTGTCCATCGGGTGATAGGGGTTGTTGTTCAGTACATTCCAATTCTGCGTCGAGATACCGCCCGCAAAGAGATTTGGATTAAACGCGGGGCGGCTGACCATCGCCAGCACCTCACCCGTCTGCGGATTCATCACCACAGCAGCCGCAGCATTGGCATGCACAATGGAGAGCTGTGTGTCCACAGCCTGTTCCGCCGCCTCCTGCAAGTGCTTGTCGATGGTCAGTACGAGATCGTGCCCCGGCACGGGTGACTGGCGACCGAGGAGCTGTACGGGCCGCCCCGAAACATCAACCTCCACCTGATCGCCGCCGTTGATGCCGCGCACCTCCTTGTCGTAGATGCGTTCAAGACCAAATTTTCCGATGATGTAGCCGGTCTTGTAGCCCTCGTCCTTGCGTCGCTCAAGCTCCTCCTCGTTGATCTCGCTCACATAGCCGAAGACGTGCGCCGCATACTCACCGTAAATATAGTCGCGGATGGGAAGCACCTCAATCACCACACCGGGGTAGTTGTCCTTCTGCTCCTCAATGATGGTAACGATATCGGGCAGCACATCCGTTTTGATACGAATGGGGTCAAACCCGACGTGCGCGTCGATCTTTCGCTGAATCTCGTCTACAGGCACATTGATGAGCTTGGATACACGCGCAATCACCTCGGGCGAAATCGGCTCCGTCAGGGGGAGCAGCGACACCGCAAAGCCGGGACGGTTCGTCACGAGGAGTTCTCCGTTGCGGTCGTAGAACGTCCCGCGTGCCGCCTCCGCCGGGATGATGCGGATGCGATTGCCCTCGGCGAGACGCGCATAGAACTCGCCGTCGTAGACCTGCAGATAGCCCGCCCGCCCGATCAGAACCGCAATGATGAGTACAATCAAGGCACTCAGGAATTGCAGACGGCCGCTGAAATCTTCGTTTTCGTTCACAATGACACTCCGAAAATATATTAGCGCTTCGAGTCACGTATACGCTGATCCAGTTGGAACGTCGCCCAGTGAATCGGATATGCAAAAATCAACTGGAACAGGAGCAACAGAAAAAGTACGCGGCCAATATGCAAGAAGGGGTTAAAATGATAGCCAAGCAGATACACAATTACCGCCGATATTGTATATTTGACAATCGTCGCCGCAACCGATGCCGATATCGGCAAAAAGATCTGTTCCTTGAATACGCGATCGGAAAAGCGCCCAAAGAAAAGTCCGATCAGCGTCAACGTAAAGGCGTGTAACCCAAAGAACGCTCCCATGCTGAGATCCTGTATCAGCCCCAGCGCAAACCCGACAAAGCCGCCCCACGCGCTGCCACGCAGAAAAGCGTATGAAACTGTCGCAAGTAGAAGCAGATCGGGAACCACCCCATAGATGAAAATGAGCGGCAGAAATGAAAATTGCAGGACAAAGAGCACAACAAAAAAAACAATGAAATAGCGATAGGTATTCACGGTGTTGCCGCCTTCTTTGCCTGCTCAGCAGAGATCTGTGCCGCAGCAGCCGCACCCGGGCTGAGTGGAGCCGGCTGAATCGGTGTGGGAGGAGCCTCACGCGATGCCGTGATGATCGCCACATCCTCAAGACGCTGGAAATCCACCGCCGTCTCGACAACCGCAATCTTCAGGAGACCGGTATCATCGCTGTGCTGCGATACAACGCTCCCCACGGGAATCCCCTTGGGATAGATCCCGCCAAACCCCGACGTGACGATAGCATCGCCGTCCTGCACATCTGCATTGCGTGGAATGTTTACCATCTGCGGCATATATGGGTTATCCATCGTCCCCGTGACGATACCCGTCACACGCGATTCTGTCCGCTGAATCAGCGTCCCGACGGAGGAACGTACATCGAGGATAAGCTGCACTTTTGACGAGAGCGGAGCAACCTCCGTCACACGTCCTACGAGCCCCTTTCCCGTAACTACAGGCATATTCTCGCGCACCCCATCCTTCGAGCCGCGATCCACAACGATCGTGCTCGTCCAGAGTGCAGCGTCGCGTCCGATCACACGGGCGGCAAGGAGATCGAACTGCTGCACCGACTGCTTGTACGCCAGCAGTTCCCGCAAGCGGGCATTCTCCGCCGCATACTCCTCTGCCATCGTATTCTGCTGACGCAGCTGCTCGACCTCGTCTTTGAGCCTCTTATTCTGCTCGTGCACTGTTGCGATCTCCCAGAGATTCGCCGTCACATACTGAACCTGCTGCCCCACATACGAGAACACCATTTCAAAAGGAGCGAGCACTGTACCCACCGTACTCGTCGACGCAGTTGCTTGAAAACGCCCGCGCGCAGCAAAGAAAATAACGCAGAACAGGGCGAGCAGAACGAAGAGGAGCGCCCAGATCTTGCGTCCTGACGGCCTTGCCCGTCCGATTCGGTCAATCATTGCTTCAATTTCTTCGAGGACATGACAACATTCTTGAGCAGCCCGATATTCTCAAGTGTCCGTCCCGTCCCTTCGCCAACACACGAAAGCGCATCCTCGGACACAAGTACGGGCATCCCCGTCTCGTGTGAGAGCAGCTTATCCAGATTCATGAGCAGTGCACCGCCGCCCGTCATCATGATGCCGTGGTCCATGACATCCGCCGCGAGCTCCGGCGGTGTCTTCTCCAGCGTGCTCTTCACAGCGTCAATGATCTTGTAGATCGGCTCATTCAATGCCTCGCGGATCTCCTTCGCACGGATCGTCAGGGTCTTCGGCAGACCACTCACAAGATCACGTCCGCGAATATCCATCGTACGATCCGTATCCGGTGTCACAATCGCCGTGCCCACCGTGATCTTAATCTCCTCCGCCGTACGCTCACCGATCATGAGATTATACATACGCTTGATGTACTGGACAATTGAGGAGTCCATCTCATCGCCGCCGATGCGGATGGAGCGGCTCGTCACGATACCTCCGAGCGAGATGACCGCGATCTCCGTCGTGCCGCCGCCGATATCGACGACCATGCTGCCCGTCGCCTCCTCCACCGGAAGCCCCGCACCAATCGCCGCCGCCATCGGCTCCTCGATCAGATACGCCTCACGCGCACCCGCCTGCTGTGCCGCATCGATGACCGCACGCTTCTCCACCTCCGTGACACCGGAGGGAACTCCGACCACAACGCGCGGGCGCACAAATGACTTCGAGCGCATCGCCTTGCGGATGAAGTATTTCAGCATCGCCTGCGTCACGTCGAAATCAGCAATCACACCGTCCTTCATCGGACGAATCGCCACGATATTGCCGGGCGTACGTCCGATCATCTGCTTTGCTTCCTCACCCACTGCGAGTACATCGCCCGAATCGCTCTTTATCGCAACAACAGAGGGCTCACGCAGAACAATACCGCGCCCCTTGACATGCACCAATGTATTTGCCGTTCCGAGGTCAATCCCCATATCGTGTCCACCAAAAAGACCAAACATTGTAAAAGGAGTCTCCTTCCATCAAAAAGAAAAGTATCCGTATCAATAATTGCATTGCACCGCCTGAAAGACGTGCAGAATCAGTATAGCATAAGCGCGTTTATTTTTCCATGAGATTTTAGGAAGCGCTGACAAATTCGGCACCATCATTTTTCTCCACTTTCATCTTATTTTGGAAGAAATGATACATCCAGCATCGCCATCTTACTGCATCTTTTTCGCCCTCTCTGTGTCAACAAAATCGGACGGACTTCATTTTATCAGCGATTCTTTAGGACAATTTAACCAGATTTCTTGACGTACATCGCCCTTTCCTCTATAATAAAACTAAATTTATACGCTGTGTAAGGAGACGGATGCGCATGAACATTCAATCTAGGATGCTGACAGTGGATTTTTATAATTGCAAAGCCGGCAAATGCAGCAGCGAGGAGGAGCTGCGTGCAAAAGTCTCCGATGCACTCAGAGAGCTCGATCTCATCCCCCTCCAGATCATGACCGACGTGCAGAAAAGCGGCCACATCTCACTCATGGCGCTTCTGCCCGACGGACATCTCGCACTGCATGTGCACCCGGAGCTCCATCACGTCTCACTTGATGTCTATCTCTGTGCAGAGGATGCCGTACTCGACCCAATTTCACAGGTAATGCGCAAGACATTTCAACCCGAAAAAACCAAAACCACTCATCTCAGACGCGGGGATTTTCGCTCTCCTGCCGAGATTCGCCCGAAAACCACGACGCGCGTCGCCCCTATTCGCAAGATCAAGAGCACAGGAGCGAAGGTCATTCGCATCCTCGCACGGCGCAATCGCGGATAAATCAATCAAAAAATCCCTTGAACATTTTCATTGGACGAAAATGTTCAAGGGATTTTTTAGTGAAGTGCATAGCCCTTGACAGGCTGCACCTGCTTCATCGTCTGATCGTAGTCACCTGTGAGATAGTCGCCGAGCAGACCGACCTTGAACTTGCCGGGATGCCCCTCGGGCAGCGCGTCGTTCGCCGTGAGGAGGATATCGAGGGCCTCCGCTGTCCGCGCAGCAGTTGAGCTCATGTGCATGACGAGGATCGCACCGCGCTTCACCGATCCATCTCTTTCGTGTGTCAGATGGTGCATAATGCCGACGAGGGATTCCATTGTAACAGCGTCATAGTCCTCCGTGCTGCCGCTGCCGTTGACCACGTAGGTAAAGCCGTTGTTCAGGATCGCCGCAACGCCCATACGGCTGACAGCAAGCGTCGGCGGACGCAGGAGACGCGTGAGTGCGGCGCGTCCCGAGGGCAGCCGCATATCTCCCACCGTCGCCGCGAGTTTCTCATAGGAGGAGCGGACATCTTCATTATATTCCTTGGGGCTTTGCACGGCAACCTGCCGGCCCTTTTTGTCCTGCACGGTCATCGGCTTATGTCCATCCGTATGGCTGCCAATCTCATTCCCCTCCGCTGCAATCGCACGCAGGAGATTCGGATTGTTGTGGATATTCCAGGTGATGACAAAGAACGTCCCATGCACCGTATGTTTGCGCAGAACATAGAGCAGGTGATTGATGGTGTCGTCACTGCCCCAATCGTCAAACGTCAAAAAGATCGTATTGTCCGCAACGCTCTTGACAATGCCCGTTCGATCCGCCCGTGCAATCTCACTCCGCGAAAAACCGAGCATACGGTCATTCTCACCGACCTCGGGCGCACCGATGTAACGTTTGAAAAACTCCTTCGAGAACGACCTTCCCTTCAGCAAGGGGAAACGCACGCAGGGGCGCATCTCCGCAGGCAGTGTGCTCAAATCCACGGGATACGTGTAATGCGCCGCCGTATCACGCAGTCCATCCGCAACCGAGATCACCGTATAGCGCGATGCCTCCCGCTCGCGCACAGCCTGTGTATCCGCAGAACCAAAGCCCGTATAGGCGATATTATCCACCTTTGCCGCCACCACCGCACGCAGCATCTCCACCGCAAGTGCAGGGCGTGTGTAAAAGTCCGTGCGCAGATAGACAATCGCACCGCGATTCAGCGATGTCGTCCAACGCCCGAACAGCTGCGGCATCACCTCCTCTGCGGTCTGTGCATCCCTATGCTTAGACTGCACAATATTGACACTCTGCCCGACGAGAACGCAGTCCATCGCAGAAACTGCCTCACCGATCACATCTTCTTCCGCCCCCGACATCTGACGCACAACACTTGTCTCCGTGCCATAACGCGTCCGAAGTGCCGTTTGAATGCGCTCGATCTGTGCACAGTAGTCTGCAAAGTCCGCGTCCTCCACGGGGCGCAGACCAATGCCGAGATCTTGCCCCGCTGCGACAATCCGCGCAATATTGGCATCGTTGCGCTGGAGCTCACGCTCCGTGACAAAAAACGTCCCACGCATTCCCTGCACTGCCATCTCATGCAGGATATCATCCAACGGCTCCTGCTTCGACAGTCCGCCAAAGGTAAAGATAACGGCCGGCTTTACCGAGGTGATGAACCGCTTTGCATGTGCAATCCGTCCTCCGTTCGCTGTGCGCAGCGCGGCATAATCTGCAGCCTCCGCCTGCGGCATGAACAGAAAGAATGCACATAACAGCCCCATCAGCACACAGATAAACTTCTCGTTCCGCATCATACGCCTCCCTTCTCGGCACTGTGACATATTCAATGTGTTCGGATCTTCCCAAGATCGGTATTTCCACCGAGCCGCCAGATACTGACAGATGTTACCCCGCGCTGCGCCGCCCGCGTGATCCATGCGTTCAGGGTTTCGCTGTCCGCATACCAGACCTCTGTTGTATGCCCCCCCACTGCATAGCGAAAATGCAATGCGGCACTCGCAGCATCACGCTCCGTCGCAGCATGATGTTCCGCCGCAAGGTGAACTGCCTCACGCGCTGTGATGAAGCGCCGCTCTCCGCACATTAACCCAAACGGCCCGTAGTCCTGCCAAAGACAACCGCCCGTCGCAAATGCAACCGCATGCGGCTCAGGCAGTGCCTCCATCTTCGCAATCGTCTTGTCGATGAATGCGCCGTCCGCCTTTGCCCCGGGGCCGCTGTGTTTTCCATAGAGATTGTAGAGCATGACAACGTACGCAGGACCTTTGACAAAGCCTGCATCAAACGGCACAGACGGCTCAAGTACAATGCGGAGTTCCAGATGGTTCTGCGTACACGCGGCATAGAGGCGCTCGATAAAGACGAGATAGCGGCGAAGCAGCTTTTCATCCTTGGCGAAATTTTCGTAGTCCAACTCCACACCGTGAACATCGAACTCCGCTGCGAGTGCCACAATCCCCTCAACCGTACGCTCCACAGAGGCATCGTCACCAAGCAGCCGCCAAAGGAGAGCCCTGTCTTTTTCCACGCGATGCGTTCCCACGATATCATTTGTAAAACTCAGATAGTTTTTCGTTCGCTTACCGCACTGTACCGCAGCCATGGCTCGAACTTCCTCAGGCACATAGGGTACACCGTTCTCGTCATAAGAGACGGCGAAATAGACGACGGCATCCACCTTTTTGTGAAGTGCCGCATAATCCTCGGCCCCACTCTCCATATCCCAGTAGGTTTGCCAAACGGTCAAACTTACAGGATCATGTGTGTCACTCTTCATAGGCTCCGCCTCGACGCATCCGCCGAGCAGACCGGCAGCAGCAACGAGCAGACAGATCATACACAGCCGCATATAGGCATCCTCTCAAATTGCAAGGAAAACATCAACAACCGCGTTCCAGAGCTCCCGTGCCCGATGGAGCTTCTGCTCCAGCCCCGTATACGCAGAGGTGTATACCACGTGCCCATGTGCGTCATCACGTCCGCCGCCGGTCGTAATATTCAGCCTGCGGAACACGCCGTCATACACGTCGTCGGCGAGATTGCGCTGACTCCACGCCATGCCCTGCCACGATGCGCCGAGGCACACCCCGCCGCGCTCCGTTTGGCGGACGATGATATCCGGAATCTCCTGTCCGTCGAGCACAATGGACAGCTGTTCATCACGCAGACGGATCACAATGTGGTGGAGCGCACGTCTGTGAAAGCTCCCCGTCCCCTCGTATGGCTCTGCACCGTCCGCGACCGTCCCGACCTCTGTCCTGCGCAGCTCCTCGGCACGCGCGAAGTACGCTACGGCATCGGGCGGCGACGCATAACGTGCAAATGCTTCGTTCTCACGCACCATCGCATCGCGGTGCTCCTCCTCGACGGAGGGGATGTAGTCACCGCGCAGCACAGGGATTTTCTCCCGATAGAGCTCGTGTGCCACACCGCCGATGATTTCCTCGACCACAAGCGCATCGTTGACCAGCTGAATACATACTGCGTTGCTGCGTCCATCCCTGCTGCGCAGATAAATCTGCTGCGCACCGAATGCATTTCCCTCAAGATCCGCCTCCAGACGCAAATCGCGCAGCTCTGTCCCGCTGAGACAGGCGAGCGCACTCCCCTCCGGAAGCGTTGTCAGATAGAGCGTCTCCTCCCGCAGCTCAAGAGCGCCCTCGTGAACATCCCATGCACGGCGCGGCTCCCGTGGACCATCCACAAAGGGAAGATCCTCCTGTGTATCGTATTTGATCCGCATAATCAGATGATTGATCGGCCAGTAGGGCTGCGGCTGCATTCGCGTGAGATCGTAGAGACTGCTGCCGTGCTCGTTGAGGACATAGCCCTCGCGGTTGAAATTCATGGGAAAGAGCGCACGAATCCAGTGTTCATTGACCGCACTGACCCGCGCGTGATTGCCGAACCGCCCCGTATTTGCGTGGAGCAGAACATGGGTCAGCGGCACATAGCCCAGCTCCTCCTCATACACATCCCGCAGCTGCATATAGTCACGGGAGATCCGCTCCTTCATCTGACGGTCGCTCTCCTCCGGCACGCCGTCCGCATCGCGGATATAGTCCATCAGATAGTGGTTATAGTGCCGCCCGAGGTATGGGCTGACCATGGCAAAGCGCAGCGGATCAAGCTCACCGAGGAAATTCCCATAGCGGTCAAAAGCGTTGATATAGGCGAGACGGTAGCCGTTCGTTCCCATCTCCCAGAAGCTCGATTCCTCCAACTCGCGCAGATCCCTCGGCTTGAGGAACTTCGTATCGTGGAGCGCGAATTTCTCGGGATACGTCATGATCGTCGCCTTGAGATTCAGATCCTCCATGATCTCCTGTGCAAAGATCGCAGTATCGCGCCGCCCATCCTCAAACATGAGATAGAGTGACCGCTCCGGCAGCGGTTTTCCCTGCTGATAATACGCCAAAATATCTCTCTGTGTGATCGTCACATACCCCTGTGCACGGAGATATTCCAGATGGGAGCGCAGCTGCTCCTGTCCGATGCGCGTCCCGCTGTCACCGATACGGTCCACACCGAAATAAGAGAGCGCGATGAATCCGTGGTCCTCAGCAGAGGGTTCTGCAACAGCATACGGTTCATAGGTTTTGAGCGTAAAGAACATTTGCAGGATGGCAAAAACAACAACGAGAAGAACCAACAGCTGAACCACCGCACGGACTTTCTTGCGGCGGTTCTTGTGTACCGTATAGGTCTCCTCACCGATGATCGGGGACCCCTGCGGTATCTTGTGTCCGCTCATCCCACACCTCCGGCTTTTAGATGCTCCTCTTCCTTCGACTGCTGTCTGCCCAACTCCTCCAGATCCGCCTGTGTGAGACGCGTGCCCCACGTAGTCTTCCAGAACGTGACCCATGCGACAGGCATCTGCCAGAGCAGCACCGCCTCATAGTAAATACAGAACCACAGCGCATAGATCCACGTCGTACTGCGGCGAATGAGCAACTGCGCCATACTCATGAGCATCGCCATGCTCACCATGCCGATAATAAAGCTCAGCGGGAAAACACGGTGCATGATCGGCACATAGATAAAATTGTAGAGAACAATTACAGGTGCGGCGATGGGAACAAGAACCCCCATGTAGAAGCCGAGCGACATGAACGGCTCCTTTTTCCACATATAGCGCGAAGCAATCAGCGACTCACGCAGCCACGAGCGCTTCCACCGCATCTGCTGACGCAGAAAAACACGGTAGGAACGCGGCACAATCGTCATGCAGACAGCAGTATCCTGATACGTTGTACGGTTGTAGCGCAGGATAAAATTCGTCATGCTGCGGTCGTCACCGAACGTCGCCTTCTGTCCGAGAAACGTCTGGTTCAGCCACGCATCCATATATCTCAGCACCAGATCCTTACGGTAGCAGGAGAGCGGTCCCGAGAGACAGGTCGCCGCATCGAAATAGCCCTCTGCCGCCTTCATAATTCGGAATGCAATCGAATATCGCACCGCCTGCATCTTTGTCAGCGCATTGGTATAGGTATTCGCGACATCCGTACGCCCCGACACACCGCCCATCTCCTTATCTTTGAACGGCTGCACAATATTGCGTACGGCAAACGGATCGAGGAAGCTGTCCGAGTCCACAAAGACCAGCAGTTCGTGCTTCGCCTCCCGTGCACCGCGCGCCATTGCGTCGCGCTTCCCCATATTCTTGGGCTGCTGCAGAAAGCGAATGCGCTCGGAGACATGATAGGCGTTGTCACTCGTATCCGCAGCTTTGATCTGCGTGATCATCTCCCGCACACGCGCGGCAGAGTTATCGTTCGAGCAGTCGTCGACAACGATCACTTCGAGCTTGTCCACAGGGTAATCCTGATTGATACAACTGTGAACGGTACGCTGAATCCACTCCTCCTCGTCAAAACAGGGAATGATGATGGAGACCCCCGGCGTAAAATTAGGATCAATGCGTACAGGGCGGTAAAACGATGCGAACAGATACCGCGTCAGAAGAAAGGTTGCTGCAATGATGCTGTAAAGGTAGAGCCAGCGGTTGAATTTGAAATAAATGATGGACTCCGAGCGCATGAGAAGGATGATGAGAGAAATGACCGCGATAAAAAAAGCCGAAATCCACAGCATATAGTCACGTCGCTGCGAGGCAGCATACTCTGCAAGGCTCTTTTTGAACTCCATCCCGTAGAGCGTGCAAGCATCCCCCTCGAATCGGCGTGCCACCGTCGCAGGAAGTTTCTTCACCTGCATCTCGTAGCCCTCCGGCATTGAGCCGGGCGTGATCTCAAAGGTCAGTGTTACATCGCCGTCAAAGATCGGCGCACCGCGTCCGACGACCGACTGCAGCCGTATGAGAATACCCGTTGTCGAGATATCCACGGCACGCCCCGTAAGCAGCCCTCCGCCGGGCAGACGAATGTCTACGGGATAGTCCACAAGATAGCGCTGCCCCTTCTTGGCATCCTGCTCGTAGCGCATATAGTCCGCTGTATTCATCTCGTCCGAGGCACCGCGTCGACTATGATTGCTGCGCTGCCCCGTCGCATCGGGAACGTGTGAGAGGAGACGGCGATCTTGTTTCGCCGCATAGAGCACATCCAGCTTCTCCACAGTCATACACCTCCTCTCCCCGCCTCCGCCACAGGAGACGGCTCAGATACATATCGGATCTTTCGGAACGCATGGATGCTCCGCACCTCAATCCCCGCCGCTTCAAACGCCGTGAGCATCCAGTCCAGCTCGTCGGCAGCATCGGCGGGAGGTCCTGCACTTTGCGCAGATGGCGGATCTTTGAGCGTCGGCTTCTTATCGACGGCAGGACGCTCTTCGATCTCTGCTGAGGAGGCTTCCTTCACATCCACCGGCTGTGACAGCCCAATCGCGAGGATACTCCCGGCAGGAACCGTCGCAGCAAAGGCGGCGGCATCCCGTTCCTCACGAAAGGTCCCTGCCGTATGCCGCACAGTCTCCTTGACTGCGTAGGTGAGCCCTGCAGCGTGTACCGCACGCAGGAGGGAATCCGTGTAGACCGTATGCGGCGCACGGAAAAGGCACGGAACCTCCTGCATCTGTATCCCAAGGCAGTGCTGCGTACGGCAAAGCTCTGCGAGCAGACGCTTGGTGGGCAGCTTTTCCGCGCCCCGAATCCCAACGTATGTATAGTTGCCGATCTCCTGCCCTGCCGCACGGATAAGGCGAATCGTCTCCGGCTGATGCACAGCATTCTGTCCCTCGACAAAGAACACCGCAGGAACATGGTGTCTTTGCAGCACCTCCAACAGACGTGACGCAAGCGGACGCTCCGGCAGACCGTCAAACACGACGGCAACCTGCCGTACGTCGCCACTGCTCCGTGTAATCACCTCTGCCGGCGGTTCTCCCGCCGCGAGCCGCGCCTCGGCTCCGGCAATCTCCTCCGCTGCGGAACAGACATCGTCACGATCCACATAGGGCAAAGGGGCAGCAGTCGGCTTGGCCACATAGTCACGCAGCAGGATGAGACCGCCGCAGGTACACAGTAGGACAAGGATCGCGAACAGACCGAGCTTACGGTAGTTCAACCGCCATCACCTCCCATACCTATCGGTGCTTCTCTAAAGACTCCAATACAGACAGCCCTCCGTCTCCGCCTCCGCACGCGAAAACATCCCCTTCACATCGATGATGAGACGTGCGCCGTCTGCACGGAACAGCCTGGACCGATCCTTCCAAGTCAGATTGCGGAACTCATCGTGCGCTACAAGGAACACAATGCAGTCCGCGTCATGCACATCGCCGAAGGACACAAGATCGAACCCGTACTCCTTGCGGAAAGCATCTCTCTTTACATGGGGATCGACTGCCCGAAGATTCAGATTGTACTCCGAGAGTGCCTGATAGACCTCTGCCGCACGCGAGTTTCGGATATCGGGGCAGTTCTCCTTGAACGTCATGCCCATGAGGTAGACGCGTGCCTCCGCAAGATCCACCTTCGCACGCACGAGTTCACGCACAACCATCTGTGCAACATAGCCACTCATGCCATCGTTGATACGTCGTCCCGTCGAAATCAGCTGCGAGTGATAGCCAAGGCTCTGCGCCTGATAGATGAAGTAATACGGATCGACCCCGATGCAGTGGCCACCGACCAGCCCCGGCTGAAAGCCGAGCGCATTCCACTTCGTATTCATCGCAGCAACAACCTCGTTCGTGTCGATATCCATGCGATGAAAGACCATGGCAAGCTCATTCATAAAAGCAATGTTGATATCGCGCTGCGTATTCTCCGCGACCTTTGCTGCCTCTGCCACGCGAATCGAGGAGGTGCGATGGACACGCTGTATAATCGTCCCGTAGACATCGGCGATATCATTCAGCGTTTCCTCGTCCATGCCCGATACGATCTTTACAATATTGTTCAGACGGTTCACGCGATCCCCCGGATTGATTCGCTCCGGCGAATATCCTATGCGGAAATCCACGCCCGCACGCAGCCCCGAGATCTCCTCGAGCAACGGTGTGCAGATATCCTCCGTCACCCCCGGATAGACCGTTGACTCGTAGACAACAACGCTGTCACGGCGCAGATTGCGGGCAATCGTACGCGTTGCTTCCTTGAGCGGTGTGAGATCGGGAGTCTTATCTCCATTGATCGGTGTCGGCACAGCGACAATAAGGAAGGAGGCTTCACGCAGCCGCTCCTCATCCCATGTAAAATCAATGACAGGCTGCCGACCACCCTGCAGGGAAAGTTCCCCCGTAGGATCTATCCCCGCACGGTATGCGGCAATCTTCTCCGTATCGCGGTCATAGCCAATGACGGAAAATCGCTTAGAAAAAGCGGCGGCAAGCGGAAGGCCAACATATCCAAGCCCCACGACGGCAAGTTTTTCGGCTCCGCGCTCCAGTCGCTCCAGCATATTCCGGACACCTCCTTCGCATATCAATCCTCATAGTTTTTGAAATATCCCGTCAGTGCCCCCCAGAGCGTTCTGCTCCGCTCATGTGTCTGCAGATCCCACAGATGGAAATACTCAATGGAGAAATTCAGATCCTTTTTCACCGTATATGACCATCCCGCACCCCAACCGCAGAAGCCGCCGCGTGCAGGACCTCTGACTGAGGTATCATAGCTCATATAGTCCGCCGCACCGTTCATTGTGTGGCTCACGTATGTGGAACTCGGCTGACGATAATACTTCACGAAATAGGAGGAAGAACCGGGTCGCCACGCGCTCGCACCGCCGCGCTCCAAGGTGAAAATATACCCCGTTCCATCGCCTGCCGCATGATCTCTGCCATGCAGAACCATCGCACCGAAATCAAAAATCCCGACCGGTGTACGGAAATTCACCATATAGATATTGCGCGCCGCATTGCTGATCCGATCAAAGCGATAGAGCCCGGCCTCCACCTGGTAGGTTTTCGCATCGTAGGAAGCGGTCAGATTGGTAACCGTGCGTGCACGGTCAATCCGTCCGTATTCCGCCGCATAGATAATCGGCGCTCCCGTCGAAAATCGTACGCCACGGAACTTGCTGTCGTAGATATTCCCCTCTGCCATCGTTGCGCCGAACACACCGACGGTTGTTTGAACAGCCCCCAGGCTTCCAGTCAAATAGTAACGATCCAGCTTCAGCCGTCCATCTCTATCGTCTCCACCGCCCGTCAGCCGCTTTTCGTACTCAACCATCCCTGCGGCATGCCAGTTCCCATCAATGTCATAGTCCGGATAGATGCGGGCACGTACGCGGGAACGGCTGTCCCCGCGCTCAAGTCCCGCAGAGCGGGATGCGTCAATCCGTACCTCGGCATCGATCTTCACGCGCGGAGCCTTTGCCTCCGGCAGCGGCACCGACGCATAGAGCTGCTGCTCGGCATTCTCCCGATCCGTATAGCCCGTCTCTGCCAACTCCTCGATGAAGGCAGAGCGCAGACGCGCAGCAAGTACAAGAACCTGCGGTTCGACAAGGGGATCGGCGGATGTGGAGGAACTTGCGTCTGTCTCCCCCGCTAGGGAAGCAAAGATCGTCTGCTGACGCTCCCGCATCTTCACAAGGGCAAGCTCCCGCCTTTGACGGCGCGTCTTCGCAAGCGCATAGTCCCGTGCGGAGAATTGAAGCCGTCGGCTCGCATTCGTCGCCCGTTCCTGCAGCGGCTGCATAACCTCAAGACGATTCTCTCCACGCATGGATTGGCGTGCGAGCAGCTCCTCCGCCTTTCGCGCGTCCGACTGTGCCGCCTCGTACGCTTTCATCGCATACCGCTCCTGCTCCCGATAGAGCTTTACATGCACCTCGTCGCGCATGGCAAGGCTCGTGATGCGTCCGTACTCATCCGCAAGCGTTCCCTGCTGAATACGGTCGATCTCATGCAGTCCCTGGGCAACGATCTCTGCCAGCTCAGCACGTGTGAGGTCTTTTGGCTGGCGTCCTGCCAGTGCAATATACCCCTCATCATCCAGTACGGACACAGCATCATAGACCCATGACGGCAGTCCCTCCTGTGCAGATGCCGTCATGTTGCCTGCACCAAGACAGACACCAAAACAGACTGCCATACGACACGCGAACGAGTTCATAGAAACATTGCTCCATTTCAAATCATCAGACAATTCATCTTCTATGCGTCTCATAAATCATTTTCTTATAGGAGAATCAACCCATATTCTATAGGCAATATTATCTACGTTTTATATAAATGTCAAGATGTTTTGAAAATTATTTTATCGTCTAAAAAGAAAGTTTTATTTCCAATAGTCGAATAATTAGAAGTGTAAATGGACATACAAAATAGGCTCACCCCCCTGAGTGAGCCTACAAAGGATCTAAGGCAGACAAGGGACTCGCGTACGATTCCCCGATCTATAAATCTATTGTAATAGGAATCGCTGATAAGAATGATGGCGCTGAATTTATCAGTGCTTTCTCAAATCAATCTGCTGCCACAGATGTCTGCTTCTGACACTCCGGGCAGTAACCGAAGAAATACATCTGCTGCGAGACGATGCGATAGCCTGTCACTGACGCGACATTCTTATCAAGTGAGGGAAGCGATGCGATGGGAACGTCTGCCACCTTGTCACAGGCAATGCAGCGCACATGAGGATGCGCAGAGATATCCGCATCGTAACGGAATGCCTCCTCCCCCACGTTCAGTTCCCGTACAATGCCGATCTCACAGAACGCATCAAGCGACTTGTAGACAGTGGCAAGGCTCATCGTCGGATAGTCCGGGCGCAGCTCCTTGTAGAGGGTCTCCGCCGTCGGATGCTCCGTCGTCGCGGCAAGCGCGGCGTAGACGGCAAGGCGCTGCGGTGTCACCTTCTTTTTATTCTGACGGAGAATATCCGTCACCTCGCCCAGGGTCAACATTGCATGTTCTCGCATAACTATTCCTACTTTACTTTTTTATCAAATCTAAAATCATTATTATTTATGTATTATAATACTCTATCCGAAAACTCCTGTCAATAGTCCCGTTATGAGAATCGATGATATCTTTTGCACGGCACGAAAATCATGCTATAATGGAAAACATTCAATCGAAAAAGAAAGGTTTGGTTTCATGCGCATCTCCGATATTCCCGCCGCAATTGCAGACGAACTCTCCATTCGTCCGCAGCAGGTCGAATCCGTTATCACACTCCTCGACGACGGCAACACGATTCCCTTCATTGCACGCTACCGCAAGGAGGCGACCGGCTCCCTTGAGGACGAGGTGCTGCGTCAAGTGGAGACGCGTCTCACCTACCTGCGCAGCCTTGTCAAACGCCAGGAGGAAATCCTTGCACGCATCGAGGAGCAGGGTAAGCTGACGGACGATCTGCGCGCAGAAATCGAAGCCGTCGAAAAACTTCAGACACTCGAAGATCTCTACCGTCCCTATAAGCAGAAAAAACGCACACGCGCCTCCATTGCCCGTGAGCGAGGGCTGGAAAACCTTGCAAACGCGATGCTGCTCCAACGAGAGACCAAAGGTTTGCCCGAGGAAGCTGCTGCACCGTATGTAAATGCAGAAAAGGAAGTCCCAACAGTTGCTGACGCACTTGCGGGTGCGCGTGATATCCTCGCCGAGACGATCATGGACGAGGCGGAGCTGCGCCGCCTCATGCGCGAGAAGTTTTGGAGAAGTGCCGTCCTTGAAACGACACTCAATGCCGATGCCGAAGATGCACAGGTCTTTCAGATGTACGACGGCTACAGCGAGCCCGTCCGCACACTCCCCTCACATCGGATTCTCGCTGTCAATCGCGGCGAGAAAAAGGGCTGTCTCGTTGTTCGCATCGCTGTCAACCACGAGGACAACATTGCGTGGATTGACAAGCGGATCCATCAGCGTCCCTCGATTTTCGAGGGAGAACTGCGTGCGGCGATTGAGGATGGCTACAAGCGTCTGCTCGTCCCCGCGCTCGAACGTGAACTACGCACACAGCTGACTGAGGCTGCCGAGGAAAAGGCGATCGCCGTGTTCGGGCACAACCTCGGTCAACTCCTCCTGCAGCCGCCCCTCGCAGGACATACCGTTCTGGGGCTCGACCCCGGCTATCGCACGGGCTGCAAAATGGCACTCGTCGACGCAACGGGCAACGTTCTCGCAAGCGGCGTGATACAGGTCACACGGAGTGACGGCGAACGCAGATCGGCGGCACAGACCCTGCTGAAGCTCATCAAGACGCACGGGGTTACGCTCATCTCGATCGGCAACGGCACGGCTTCCTACGAAACGGAGCAATTCGTTGCCGCACTCATCCGCGACAACGATCTGAAGGATGTCCATTACCTTATCACGAACGAGGCGGGTGCCTCCGTCTACTCCGCCTCTCAACTCGCAAAGGATGAACTGCCCGACTACGATGTCACGATTCGTGGTGCAGTCTCCATCGCGCGGCGCGTACAGGATCCGCTCGCAGAGCTTGTGAAGATCGATCCGCAGGCGATTGGTGTCGGACAGTATCAGCACGATGTCAGTCAAAAACAGCTCAAGGAGACACTGGACGCTACCGTCGAGGATGCGGTGAACCATGTCGGCGTTGACCTCAACACCGCCTCCCCCGCGCTGCTAAACCGCATTGCAGGAATCAACGCAACGATTGCAAAGAACATCGTCGCCTATCGCAACGAGCACGGACGCTTCACAAGCCGCAAGACACTCCGCAAGGTTGCTCGCCTCGGGGATGCCGCCTTTACGCAGTGCGCAGGTTTCCTTCGCATCCACGAAGGCGAAACACCGCTTGACAGCACTGCTATTCATCCCGAATCCTACGAGCTTGCACGCTCCATCCTCGCGGAACTCGGTGTCAGCGAGGACGATCTGCGCGACCGTGCGAATCTCCCTGCCCTCGCCTTAAAGACCGCACAGACAGCGGCAGCACCGCTTGCAAAGAAACTCAGCGCGGGTATTCCGACCGTCACGGACATCCTTAAGGCAATTGCACGTCCCGGGCGTGATCCACGCGAAGATCTGCCTGCACCGCTCACACGTCAGAACATTGTAAAGCTCTCCGATCTCGCCGTTGGCACCATTCTCAAAGGAACGGTACGCAACATCACGGACTTTGGCGCATTCATCGACATCGGACTGAAACAGGCGGGGCTTCTCCATATCTCCGAGATGAGCCACCGCCGCGTGCGCCATCCGCTCGACATCCTCTCCGTCGGCGACTCCCTCGACGTTATGATTATCAGCATCGACGAGGCACGCGGCCGCATCGGGCTCTCTCTGAAACGCATGGAAAAGGAAAAGGCACGCGCATGAATCTTCTTGAACGCACAATTTCCAAGATCACAATTCCCGCCACAGATCTTTCTGCCGAGGTCGATCGGGCTATGACGGCACAGGACGACGTGGACTTTGGACGGCTGAACGATGTACTTCTCCGCTATATCAGCATCATGGGCGAACGCCACCCTGCTCCCCCGCAGACGAGCGTTGTCATCTCCTGCGCCGATCACGGTGTCGCCGCCGAGAGCGTCAGTGCCTACCCGCCCGAGACCACGCTGAACATGATGTGCAACTACCTCATCGCACGCGGCGGTGCGGCGAACGCCGCCGCAAACTATGCAAACGCAAACCTTATCGTTGCCGATCTTGGCGTGAATACCGAGCACACAGACATCCACGGACTTCTACACCACAGCATTGCACGCGGAACGGCAAACATGACCAAAGGACCTGCCATGACACGCGCACAGGCGATACAATCCATTGAAACGGGCATTGCAATCGCAAATGACTGTGCCAATCGCGGCGACCGCTGCATTCTGCCCGGTGAGATGGGCATTTCCAACACAACATCGAGTGCGGCGATGGTCGCGGCATTCCTCGGGCTGACCCCCGAGGAGGTCACGGGACGCGGCGCAAATATCTCCGACGCGCGTCTCGCGCATAAGGTTGAAATCGTCCGATGCGCCCTCGATGTCAACCGTCCCGATCCACACGACGGTCTGGATGTGCTTGCAAAGGTCGGAGGATTTGAACTCGGCTGCATTGCAGGACTGATCCTCGGCGCGGCCGCACGACGGATGCTCGTCATCCTCGACGGAGCAAATACCACATCGGCGGCACTCGTAGCACACGCACTTGCGCCAAACTGCGTGCATTACCTCCTCGCCTCGCACGCATCGCTGACAGAACACTCCCATCCGCATGCGCTGCACCATCTCGGGCTCACCCCCATGCTCCGCCTCGATATACGCCTAAGCGAAGCAGCAGGCTCGTCGATTGTGCTGCGAATGCTGGAACGGATGCTGTCCATCTGGGAGACAATCGACACGTCTTCGCCCCTTCCACCACGCGCTGCGTGGTCCCCCTCCCCCGCACGCGGGGGAGGCTATAATAGCGCTATATCAGCTTCCCCCGTAAACGGGGGAAGTAGCGAGCACGGCGAGCCGATAGGGGGAATCAGCCTACCTAATCGCTCCTCTATGTCCGCCTGTCAATACCGCCTCGACAACCTCGCAAAGCCCATCCACAGCCTCGGCTACCTTGAGTGGATTTCTGTACAGCTCGCGGGCGTGATGCACTGCGAGCGTCCTCCTCTCGACACACAGGCAGCACTGCTCCTGATTACAGAGAAAAAAGAGCTTCCCGTCGACCTCGCGCGCATCCTCTCATCCCTAACAGATACACGCGGCATCCCCGTCCACATCCTCACCTCACACGACAGCGAGGACGCATACGCAGCTGCATACCGTCTCGCCCGCAGCGCCCCGATCCTTATCCTCGGCACAGATGAACGCAAGGCGAGTACCGCCATCACCGATGCGCTCACCGCCGCCCTGCACGGCGCAGCAACGGCCGGCAGTCTCATCCTCCCCGGCGATGCGCGGGCGGACAACATCGCACACAAGACAGAAGCAAACTCCCCCGCCCTCACTCCCCATCTCCTCCATGTTCTCCCCGATATGCTCACCATCGACACGGAACTGACCGCCGGCATCGCCGGCATCTTCGGCCTCGACATCCTACACGCTGCTCTCCACGTCGTAAACGACATGAAAACCTTCACCGAGACCGGTGTCGCCGTTGCCATTGACGGCGCGGGCGCAGGACGACAGGTAAAGGAAACACTGATAAATTCAACTGCGCCAATCTGAGGATCTATTTTATCAGCGATTCCTAAACACCTAAAAATCCGATTTTATACATATAAAATTTTATATGTATAAAATCGGATTTCGTGTATAATAGTCATAGGGAAACACTGATAAATTCAGCTACGCCAATCTGACGGACTTCATTTTATCAGCGATTCCCTAGAACAACATCGGAGGTGAAATTTACAGTGAAAATGAAGCCACCACCTGCTGACAATGTATTTTGGCGAAAACAAAATCTGCTCCAACACATGACAGAACACGAGTTTCGTCAACTTCTAAACACGAAGCAGTTAATACGAACGCGAAAGGGCATCTATCACTACACTCATACGAATTTTCCGGATAACGACATGATTCTTGCACAGGAAATATTTCCAGAAGGAATCATTAGTATGATCACAGCCGCCAGTTATTACAACCTGACCACAATAATCCCCGCCTCCATCCAACTGACACTTTCCAGCAAGGGAGCACGCCGCCGATCACTCCCTGACTATCCTCGCATGGAACTTTTCTTTGCCGACGAAAAAATAATACATCTTGGTATGGAATGCATTATCGAGGAAAATCACGAAATTCGGATCTATGATCGCGAACGCGTGGTCTGTGATATGTTTCGTTATCTATCCCGTATGGGGATTGACGCAGCGCTTGAAGTATTCAAAGCCTATATGAATGATAGGAGGAACCGCAAAACAGATAAGCTAATAGATTACGCACGTCAGCTCCGCGTCTACAAATACATTCATCGCTATACGGAGGTGTATATTGCATGAATGACCAAAGTATAAAAGATCGCCTCAAGAATCTTGGACGTACAGAAGGGAAAAACTTCGACGAACTTCTGATGCGCTACACAATCGAACGATTCCTTTACCGCCTCTCTGTTTCTCCTCATCGTGAACATTTTATTTTGAAGGGAGGTGCTTTGCTCTACACACTCTTTACATTTTCGGCAAGAGTCACAAAGGACATTGATGTTCTGGCAAGACATATCAGCAACTCGCACGCACAGGTATGCAAAATCATTACCGATATTTGTCAGATTGAAACAGGCGATGCACTTACATTTCATCCACCACTCCTCAAAGATATAGAATCTATCACGGAAGATGCTGACTATCATGGTGTGCGTGTCAAATTTAATGCACGTCTTGGAAGGACCGTCATTCGGCTGCAAATGGATATAGGATTTTCGGATACCCCCGTCCCACCTCCCGAAGAAATACAGTATCCTTCTTTACTGTCCATGGAATCTCCAAATTTGTGGGGATACGCCATCGAAACAGTCATTGCAGAAAAATATCAGGCGATCATATCTCTCGGCGAGCAAAATAGCCGTTATAAAGACTTCTATGATATCTGGCAGTTAAGCAGGACATATCAAATCAACGGAAACACCCTAAAAGAAGCAATCACACAAACATTCAAGGATCGACACACCGAATTTCATATGACGATCTACCAGCCAAATTTCCATATAGAGAAAGAAAAACATTGGCGTGCCTTTTTACATCGTATCAATGCCCCAATCAATAGTTCTTTTGCCGAGATCATACAGGAGCTCAAAGTATTCCTTCTTCCAATACATAATTCCTGTATTGAACAGACACCTTTTCACGCTCAATGGGATACGACAGCTTGGAGATAAAAACAATCCTCGTATGAGCCTGATTTCTGCTGATACGAGGATTGTTTTTTATAGATCCACCTCAAGCTGTCCCCGCTTGAACACCTTGCCGATGGTGCCAAACTGGAAGGTTGCCGTTTCCTTAACGGTAAAGCGGCCGTAGGTATTCCCCGCGCGATAGTTCGAGTTGAACGCCTCGCGCATACCGCCCGCCGTGTGCATCTCCTCCCCGTAGACGAGGAAGGGGTTTGGTACGACGGCAAAGAGGTTGTTGCCGAGCGGCATCCCCCAGAAATCCGCATCACGCGTCGGAGTGACGGCGACAAAGCGCGGTTCGAGCTCGGGGCGGCTGAGGCGCAGCTGCATATTTGTGCAGCGCATCCCCTGCACTTCGTAGAGCTTGATGAAGTCGTCCTGCGCCTTCTTCTTCTGGAACATTGTCCCCTGCACTTCGTAGAGCGCATTGTAGTCGCGTACATAGTCCGCTGCACGCTCGGCAGGGGTTCGCTCACGCAGCTCCGGCACAGGAATCTTCTCCAGCGAAGCCGCCGCATCGGCGGCTTTCTTACGTGCTGCCTCATTTTGCTTTGCGCGGTCACTCGGCGTTGCTTCCTTGCCGCCCGTCGCACGCGCATAGCTTCCGGCCGCCCGTTCCATCGCATTCATCGGCTTGGCCTGCCGCCCCGCTGCCGAGGAATTCGGCGACGGCGCAGCGGCCCCTGTATATGCACGCGAGAGGTCACGCTTCATCTCCTCATCGAGGAGATCGCTCACCGATGGGACAGCACGCTGTGCGTCAGCGTTCGCCTCAGCCGCAGGATTGTCAGGCTGCTCCCTCTGCACCTCCCTGCGCGGCGGTATCTCACCCGCACGCTGCTCTGCCGCCTCCAGCCGCTCCACCAGTTCATCAAGGCGACTCTGCTGACGCAGCGCCATCTTTTCGAGAAGCGTGACGCGCTTCGCGAGCTCATGAATCCGTGTCAGTTCGTCGGTTCCCATTCCCCTGATTTACCCCTTAAACTTCAATCTTCGCTGCACGCGCAAGCACCTCACGCGCCTCGCGCACAATGCGATCCACAATCACCTTGACCGGTTCGACCTCACGCAGGAGTGTCAGCGTCTCGCCCGCCTGCATCATGCCATTGACGACATCACCCTCCACGGCGGCAAGCTTGTTCGTGCCCGTCGCACGGTCGAGCAGCTCCTGTTTCGTCGCCTTGCCGGAGAGTTCGAGCGCGACAAAGTCCTCCGCGAACTTGTTCTTGATACCGCGCACCGAGCCGCCAATCGTGAAGCCCGTGACAATCGTATCCGTATCCACCGCCTCGATCAGCTTCGCTTTCATATTGTCATGCACAACGCACTCCTCGGCGACGAGGAAGCGCGTCCCCATCTGGATGCCCGCCGCACCCATGAGAAGTGCCGCCGCAAGCCCGCGTCCATCGCCGAAGCCACCCGCCATAACGACAGGGAGTTTTACCTCGGGGATGACCTGCTCCATCAGCGGCATCGTTGAGAGCACGCCGATGTGACCGCCTGCCTCCATGCCCTCCACGACAATCGCATCCGCGCCCTTTTCCTCCACACGCTTTGCGAGCTTCACACTCGGAACAACGGGGATCACCTTCACGCCTGCCGCATGAAGCTTTTCAAAGTACGGAACGGGATTGCCCGCACCGAGCGTCACGAACGCCGGCTTTTCCTCACAGATCACATCCACGATCTCGTCCTTGTTCGGTGCCATGAGCATCACATTGACACCAAACGGGCGATCCGTCAGCGTACGGCAGCGGCGAATCTCATCGCGCGTATACTCCGTCGTGCGCCCGCCCGTCGAGATGATGCCCGCACCGCCCGCATTCGACACAGCAGACGCGAGATTCGCCTCCGAGATCCACGCCATGCCCCCCTGCAGGATAGGAACCTCGATTCCCAAGAGTTCTTTCAGCTGATTTGCCACGTTACTACCTCCTATATCATATACGCTCTATGCCCGCAACGGCATAGGCAGACATCCCTTCACCGCTGCCCGTGAACCCGAGCCGCTCCTCCGTCGTCGCCTTGACATTGACATCGCCGACCGCCACACCGAGCAGACGCGCAATATTCTCTCGCATCCGAGGGATATACGGCAGCAGCTTCGGTGCCTGGGCGACAATCGTCGCATCCACATTGCCGATGGTATAGCCCTCCGCACGCACGAGACGAACGACCTCCGCAAGGAGTTTGCCGCTGTCCGCGCCCTGAAAACGCTCATCCGTATCCGGAAAATGCGTCCCGATGTCCCCGAGTGCCGCCGCGCCGAGAATCGCATCCGAGACAGCATGGAACAGCACATCCGCATCCGAATGCCCGAGCAGCCCCTTTTCATACGGCACATCCACACCGCCGAGGATCAGCTTTCGCCCCTCGACCAGACGGTGCACATCATAGCCCATGCCAAACCGCGTCATTCGCCTTCTCCCTTCCGCCGCCGCACGACACCGCCAAGCAGACGCTTCGCCTCATGCACGGCCGTCTTCATCAGCTCACCTGCGCCCATATCGTTGCGCAGGATGGCCTCCGCGATCACCATGTCCTCGGGTGTCGTCACCTTGATATTGCTGTACTCGCCCTTGACAATGTGCACGGGAACACCGATGCGCTCCACAAGGCTCGCGTCATCCGTCCCGAGAAACCCATCCTCATCTGCGCGGCGGTTCGCCTCGCGCAGGATCTCCTTACGAAACCCCTGCGGTGTCTGCACCTGCCACAGCGTACTGCGCGGCGGTGTCGATACGACAACATTGTCCTCCGAGGCAATCTTGATCGTATTCTTCTCGGGTACAGCGACAATCGCCGCCCCCTCCGCGCGTACCACACGGATGAGCTCCTCAATCGTCTCACGGCGGATTAGCGGACGCGCCGCATCGTGCACAAGCACAATATCCGCCTCCTCCGAGACAACGGCAAGTCCGTTTCGGATCGAGTACTGCCGCTCCGAGCCGCCCTCGACCACCTGCCACGGAGCAAGTCCCTTCACACGACTGAGCAGCCCCTTCACCGCATCGACCTCATCCACACCGACGGCAACGATCAGTTCACCGACCTCGGACACCTTGGAAAACGTGAGCAGCGTCCGCAGGAGCATCGGTTTGCCCGCGAGCGTCAGAAAGACCTTGTTCAGCCCCGCATTCATCCGATGTGCCTGCCCCGCCGCAGGGAAGACAACACTAACCATATATTCCCTCCTGTGCGCCCTGTGATTACCGTGTCAGCTTTGCAAAGATCATGCGTCCTGCCGCCGTCTGCAGTGCCGAAGTCACCTCCACAGACACAACCTCGTTCATGCAGCGAAACCCGCCGTCCACAACGATCATCGTCCCGTCATCGAGATAGGCAAGTCCCTGCCCGTGCTCCTTGCCCGGGCGGACAATCTGCACCGTCATGAGATCGCCGGGGATCGCGACCGGCTTCACCGCATTCGAGAGCGCGTTGATGTTCAGCACGGGAACGCCGCGCAGCTGCGCCACCTTGTTCAGGTTGAAATCATTCGTGATGATCTTGCCGCCGACCTCCTGCGCCAGCTGCAGGAGCTTCGAGTCCACCTCAGGGATATCCTCGAAATCCGCCTCTGT
This sequence comes from uncultured Selenomonas sp., assembly GCA_963555475.1. GTDB lineage: Bacteria > Bacillota > Negativicutes > Selenomonadales > Selenomonadaceae > Centipeda. The sequence goes on along the minus strand of CAUVVR010000009.1, from coordinate 47,076 downwards.
GATCTCCACCTTCATGCGTGACTCCTTGCGGATCTTTTGCAGAATGTCAAGACCACGGCGACCGCGCACGCGCTTCAATGAGTCCGGCGAGTCCGCGATATGCTGCAGCTCCTCGAGCACAAAGACCGGAATGAGCAGCGTCCCCTCAAGGAATCCCGTCTCACAGATATCCGCAATGCGCCCGTCGATGATGACACTCGTATCGAGCAGCTTGTACTGTCGCTCTGTCTGTGTAGGCTGCGTCACGGCCGGAACCGGAACGCGCCCCTCTCGCATACGCGACATATCGCGCAGAAATCGCGGGATAAAGTCAAAGACTGCCGCCAGCTCCTCCTGCTTTCGCACCATAATATGAGCACCGAGATAGCCAAGCACAATGCTGAACACGATGGGAATATAGTCGCCGACAATCGGTATCATAGAGAACGCGTCACCGAGGAGACGCGCAATGATAAGTCCGATAAAAAGTCCGATTGCCCCTGCGATCACATCCCGCGTCGGCATCTTGCCCAGCTGCCCCTCCACCCACACGGAGAAACGTCTGAGACGTCCCGTGAAAAACGGCGCGAGCGGGTACCCCACCATACCGCCGATAGCCGTGCCGATGAGAATGCAAAGAAGCCCCGCCGGCGAGAGCCCAAGCACCCCGAGCTCGATATGCCAGAACGGTGCAGAGAAATAGTCGCTCACCGTCGGGATCGCAAGCTCAAACAGAGTGCCGCCGACAATCGCCATGATGAGCACAATGAAAAAACGTAAAATACGATCGAATAACAAACATTCACCTCCTCTCATATTTATGGTTGGAAAAAGAAACGAATCGCTCCCTTCTCAACTCTTTCAGTATAATAAAAAAAATTCGCATTGTCAAAACAGAGTATCCAAAGAAAATGAATTTTTCTCTTGACTTCTATATGTTTTTTATATAATGATTATCGTACTCACTATTCTTATATCATGGATGAAAGGATTTTCATATGTCTTTTAAAGGAAAACTCAGCAAAGGACGCTATGCACTCCTGACCGCGGCTGTACTCGCCTGTATCGGTGCGCCGCACGGATACGCAGCAGAGGACGTTTCGGGGGGGGGGGATAAGTCAAAAGTCTCAACCGAAGATATCCACGTGGAGGTGGACTTCGATAAAGAGATGCTCAAGGAAGCTCCCGAGACAAAGACGATCATCTCCCGTGCCGATCTTGACCGCAAGGGGGCACGTACGCTCTCGGACGCACTCGCGGCGGAGCAGGACATCCAGATGGGCACGGACAACATGGGGCGCAAGACCGTCGGCATCCGCGGAGCCGAGCCGCGCCACACGCTCATCCTCGTCGACGGGCGCAGACTCGCAGGAGGACTGAGCAAGTTCTACGGTGCAACGGACGAGGTGAACCGCCTTGGTCTCGACGATGTGGATCACATCGAGATTATCCGCGGCTCGGGCACGGCACGCTACGGTGCAGATGCCATCGGCGGTGTTATCAACATCATCACGAAGGTCTCGCACAAGCAGCGTGTTCGGCTGACGACCGAGGGCTCGTGGATCGACGTGAAGGGACATCAGTACAACCACAGCATCGGATACTCCACGGGCGACCTCGGCGGCGGGGTATATATGGACTTCTCCTATGGATGGAACAAGTCTGCTCCCTACCTCTATGACAGTGACCACACCTCCATGCAGTACTACGGCGACCGCAATCCGATGAGCCTGCGCGTCGAGTTCCCGATCGGCAAGGATGAGACGATCATGCTCTCGGCGGATCGTCTGAATGAGGATCTGCGGAAGGACACCACACTCGGTAAAATGTTTGGAATGACCGCCTATGAAGACGCATGGCGCAACAACTTCAGCATCGACTGGAAGAAGCAGACGAGCAAGATGGATTATCGTCTGCGTACCTACCGCACGGAGTATAACTCCGATACAGATTTTTACGTCAGTTCTCTTCCCGGCATAAGATTGATGCGTTGGGGATATTTTGACTTCCTTAATCGCATAGATAACGTAATCGAAGGCTCCGTCGGCATTATGGCACATGACAAGCACTATGTCACGATTGGTGCAGACTACCACGATGAATACGGAGAGGGAACGCGAATTAAGGTGCCTGGTCAGGTCGGAAAATACGTCGAGCGCAAATATTATCAGCTGTCGCCCGTGCCAGGTGAGGTCTATGATACCACATTAACTCACTACGGTGTCTATGCGATGGATGACTGGCAGGTCGGCAAAAAGCTGCTTGTGATCCCCTCTCTGCGCTATACGAATCACAGTCATTTTGGTGTGAACATCTCTCCCTCCATCGGTGCAACGTATAAGGCACGCAACAATGTCCGTTTTAAGACGAATATTGGAACAAGTTTTGGTACAGGAGGCATCGCAGAACTCTATCACGACTGGGAGATGTACGAGCCATCACTCAATCCTCGCCCCCCATACCGCAATGGTTGGAAGTTCGAGGGCAATCCCGAGCTGAAGCCCGAGAAGGCACTCAACATGGATGTCTCCGTTGAAAAGGACTTCAACAAGAAGACAAGTGCGAAGATCACCCTCTTCCGCAATACCTTCAAAGACTATATGCAGATCGTCTATGATGGACAAAAACCCTCGAAGAATCTAAATCCAGGAAGCCCTGGTGCACCGCAGCGCTGGTCTAATTCTATTGTATCACTCGATCCCGCAACCGGATATTGGGGAGATTATAACGATCTTCTGAATGAACTTGATTCAGCAACCCCACAAGACCGTTATGACCTCATCACCGATTATACAAAGTATGCAAGTACCCCTGTGATGGACGATGTTTTTACCTACAAGAACATTGCCAGAGCTATCACGCAAGGTGTTGAGGCTGAGGTAACACACGAGATTGCGCGTGATTTCACAATCAAAGCGGGCTATACTTTCCTCGATGCACGTGATCGCCAAACAGGAAAACGCCTTGAAGGGCGTGGGCGACATATGTTCAACCTCACAATGACATACAGCGATCCGAAAAATGGCTGGCGCGCGACCTTCTGGGGAGACTATACACGGAACTACCTCGATATTCGCGATCGTGTTGCAACAGGTCGTTTTGTCAGACCGGACACGTCAAGTCTGACCAGCAGAACATACACGATAACGGATCATGACGGCAATACCCGCGAGGTTACCGTATATCCTACAGAAGGTGAGGCAGGCACAGCACTCCAGAACACAGTGGAGCATTCTTTCACTCAGGAAAAGGTCGCCCGCGAGAAGAACTACGGTCTGTGGAATCTGATGGTCGAGAAGGACTACCACCACTTCCTCACGTTCTATGCCGGTGTCACAAATCTGTTCAACCAATATGACCCGTTCCTCGGTATGGGCGGGCGCGTCTACCGTCTCGGTATGCGCATGATGTTCTAATCTATACAAAGGAGTTCAACTTATGTCAGGTTTTGAAAGCGCAGTCCACCTCTTTCACAGCGGCGGATTCGTCATGTATCCCCTTCTGATTCTCTCGCTCATCACGCTCGCGATTGCGGTGGAGCGGTTCTACTACTACCGCATCAACCGCAAGGGTTCGCGTGTGTTCTTCCACGGAGTCTATCATGCCGCTGTGCAGAAGGACTTTGACACGGTCGGCAAACTCTGCAAGGAGTTCCCCTCCGCGATTGCCCGCATCATTGAGAGCGGTATGGAGAACGCATCCACGGAGACATCGATGAAGGGCTCGTTCTCCGACCGTATGTCGATGGAGGCGATCAACTTCCGCCGCTATCTCGACTATCTGAGCGCGATTGTCACGATTGCCCCGCTGCTCGGTCTGCTCGGCACAGTCACGGGTATGATCCAGACGTTCAGCGTGCTTGATGCGGGCGGCGGTGCTGCAGCAATCACGGGCGGTGTCGGTGAGGCTCTTGTCGCGACGGCATCGGGTCTCTGCGTTGCGATCATTGCATTCTGCGTCTACACCTATTTCAGCCATCAGCTCGATACGATTGTGACGGATACGGAGCGTCTCTGCGCGACGATCGTCACTGCAAAGAAAGAAAGCTGGGATGCGTAATGAATTTTAGCAATCAACGCATGAAGAAAAAGCCGGAGTTCATGATTATCCCGATGATCGACATCATCTTCTTCCTGCTTGTTTTCTTCATGATGAACAGCCTGCAGACGGTCGCACAGAAGGCACTCGCCGTCCAGCTGCCTCAGGCGCAGTCTGCGACTGCTCCGGCACAGCTCCCGATCATTATGACGATCGACGAGCAGGGACATATCACGATTGACAACAATCCCGTGAGCATCACGGAGTCGGCGGCAATCATGAAGCGTCACATGGAGGAGAACCCGAATGCGGCGGTCGTCCTGCAGGCGGACAAGCGCACGGCACACGGTCAGGTTGTCGCCGTGATGGATATGCTCAAAGGAGCGGGGGTAAAACGGCTCTCGATTGCTGCAGAACAGAAGGGATAGATCTATGGAGCAACACCTCTCATGGAGTAAGGCCTATATTGTCTCTGTCGCAGTTCACTTCGCGATCTTTCTCCTGCTCGCCGTCGGTCTCGCAGTTGTTGTTGCCGAGCAGGAGCAGCAGGTGTACGAGATCGATCTCCAAGCCTCCGATTTCAGTCAGGGCAGCGGACACGAGGGCGGCGGCAGTGCCGAGAATCTCTTCCCGGAGCCGCTCAAGGCGGAGGAGGTCGCAAAGCGTGTCGAGACGGTGCAGCAGACGATTCCTCCTGTGACACCGACCGAGGCGGTTGTGCCGACATCGGATGCCGTGACTGTACCACAGGCGGCTTCTGAAACGTCCGCCTCGTCCTCGACATCTGCACCTTCCTCTGCATCCTCAGGTTCAGCCTCAGGCAGCGGTGAGGGCAGCGGCTCAGGTTCCGGCTCAGGATCGGGCACTGGCAGCGGCGACGGGAAAGGCGACGGGCAGGGCGTGGGTTCCGGCTCGGGTGCAGGTCAGGGCTCGGGCGACGGCAATGTCTCGGGAACGGGCAGTGCTCCGTTTGATACCAACGGGTTCTGGGCAGCGGTCAACGCGAACAAGGAGTACCCCTACATGGCGATGAAGCGTCGCCTGGAGGGAACGACGACCATCGTTACGACAATCAGCTCCTCGGGCGCGATTACGAGCGTGTCGGTCGCCTCCTCCTCTGGACATGGGATGCTTGACGATGCAGCCGTTGCTGCGGCATACGCCGTCGGCAGTTATCCGAACCCCACCGGCGCGACGGTATCGGTCACAACAAATGTAAGTTTCAGTATTCGATAGGATTTCAATAAAAAATAGGGACTGTTGCACGAAGCTAAAAACTTCGTACAACAGTCCCTTCTTTGTGCCCCTTTCACCGCTTGCGCGGTCCCCCTTCCCCGCCATAACGGGGAAGGCTTAGGATAACAGCATATTAGCTTCCCCCGTTTACGGGGGAAGTGGCGAGCGCAGCGAGCCGATAGGGGGCTCCTTATTTCTCCTCAAGCAGCTGCACGAGCTCGTCATAGTCCCGCTGCAGCTGCTCATACTCATCCATCATCTGCAGGACTGTGAGTGCGGCAATGCGCTGTACGTCGAAGCTGCGCACCTTCTTCGACATCTCCTTGATGCGACGGTCGCTCTCCGCCGCAAGGCGCTTGAGCCGTTCGGGGTCATCCGTTTTGAGCTGATAGGTCTGCCCAAACATCTCGATCACAACCCGCTGGGGCTGCTTTTTCTCCTCTGTCATGGCTCTCACCGCCTCTTATGCACGCAGCTCTGCGTGGAGCTGGCTCTGTGCCGCCGCAAGGATGTCCGCAAATGCCGCATCCACTTCCTCATCGGTCAGGGTCTTGTCGTCGGACTGGAAATGTAGATGGAACGCCATGCTCTTTTTCCCGCTCCCGACCTGCTTGCCCATGTAGACATCAAAGAGCGTCGCGCCACGGAAGAACTTGCCGCCCTTCTTGGCAATGACGCGCTCGATCTCCGCCGTAGAGAGTTCTGCATCCACAAGGATCGCAAGATCACGCGTCGATGCGGGGTATTTCGGCAGCGACGCAATCGCATTTTTCTTCTTGCGGTAGCGCAGGAGTGTATCGACCTCCATCTCAAAGACGTAGACGCTCTGCGCGATGCCGAAGTTCGCGGCAACGGTCGGATGAATCTCACCAAGGGTTGCAATGACGTCGCGCCCCTTCTTGAGCAGCGCCGTCTTGCCGGGGTGCATAGCGAAGTGTTCGCCGCGCTCCACTGTGTATTTCTGTACGCCGATCGCCGTAAGGAATCGCTCAAGGAGGCCCTTCATGTCGTAGAAATCGACCTGTGCGTTGTCCGTATCCCATGCAATCGGGCTCCGCCGGCCCGTGATCAGCCCCGCGACCATGAGTTTCTCGTTTGCAAGCTCCGTGACGGGCAGTGCCTTCGGGAAGAATACGGGCGCGATGTCAAAGAGCCGCAGATCCATGTTCTTGCGGGCGACGTTGCGTGCCGCATTTTCGAGTACACTCGTGAGAAGGGTTGTACGAATGAGCGGGTACTCGTCCGTGAGCGGGTTCATGATGGGGATTGCCTGACGAAGCGGACTGTCCGCAGGGACACCGAGTTTATCCAGTGTTTTCTCACTGGTAAAGCTGAACGATAGCGCCTCCGTCATGCCAAGCGCGGCAAGCGTTCCGCGCATCGTATCGACAAAGTCCTGCCGCTCGCTCATCCTGCCCTGCTGTACCGCACCCATCGGGAGACGCGAAGCGATGTTGTCATATCCGTAGAGACGTGCGACCTCCTCGGAGATGTCCTCCATCATCGTCACGTCACCGCGCCACGATGGGACGGCAACGTGATAGGTCTCAACGCCCTTTTCCTCGACGATAAAGCCGAGCGAACGAAGCGCGGATGCCATCCAGTCGCCGGGGATATTCGCGCCGATGCGCTCGTCTACCGTGCGTGCGCTGAACTCAAGTACCGTCGGAACACGGTGCTGTGGGTAGACATCGACCACGCCCTTTGCCACCGTGCACGCGCCCATCTCGACGAGCAGCTGTGCGGCTCGCGTCACGGCACGCACGGTCTCCATCTCATCGACACCGCGCTCAAATCTGCCCGAGGACTCGGAGTGCAGCCCAATGCGGCGTGCTGTGCGGCGAATGGTCGGGCCGTGGAAGGATGCCGCCTCAAGAATGACCGAGCGCGTCCCCTCCGTGATCTCGGACTCAAGCCCGCCCATGATGCCCGCAAGTCCTGCGGGCTTTTCGCTGTCGGCAATGACAAGCTCATCCCCAACGGCGACACGGCTCGAATCGTCCAGCGTGTGCAGGTTCTCCCCCGCACGCGCACGGCGTGCCGTGAGGCTGTGTCCCGCGACAGCGTCATAGTCATAGGCATGGAGCGGCTGCCCCAGTTCGAGCATAACGAAGTTCGTCACATCGACCACGTTGTTGATCGCACGGATACCCGCGCCATGCAGACGCTCCACCATCCATGCGGGCGACGGCGCAATCTTCACATTGCGCAGCACACGCGCCGAGAAACGGCGGCAGAGCTCCTGTGCCTCGATGCCGATGTGCACGAGCTCGGCGGCATGCTCGGATGCCGTCTCCTCCACTGTGATGGATGGAAAGCGCAGCTCCTTGCCCGTCAATGCCGCAATCTCACGCGCAATGCCAATGACGCTGAAGCAGTCCGCACGGTTCGCCGTCAGCTCGAACTCGAGCACGACATCGTCCAGTCCCAGTGCCTCGGCGGCGGAGATCCCGACGGGCGTATTCTCCGGCAGAATGTAGATGCCATGCACCTGCTCGTCTGGAAGCCCCTCGGTATTGATCGCAAGTTCCCCCGCCGAGCACATCATGCCGTTCGACGGAACGCCGCGCAGCTTGCCCTTGGAGATCTTCTTGCCATCGGGGAGCACTGCGCCGACCATAGCGGCAGGAACAATATGCCCCTCCCGCACATTGGAGGCACCCGTCACAATCTGAATCCACTCTTCTTTTCCAATGTCCAGCTGACAGACGAGCAGATGATCGGAGTCCGGATGCGGCGTGATCTTCTCAATGCGTGCCGTAATGACCTTCTCAAGCCCCTCATCCGCACGCACGATACGCTCGACGGGAACGCCCGCCATTGTGAGGCGGTCTGCAATTTGCTCCGCTGTTTCGTCAATATCCACATAGTCTTTCAGCCATTTGATAGAAACCTGCATCGTCCCGCCTCCTTAGAATTGATGTAAGAATCGCACATCGTTGTCGTAGAACAGGCGCAGATCGTCCACGCCGTACGCGAGCATGGCGATGCGCTCAACGCCCATGCCGAATGCAAAGCCCGACACCTGCGTGGGATCGTAGCCGCTCATGCGAAGGACGTTCGGGTGCACCATGCCCGCACCGAGGATCTCAAGCCAACCCGTTCCCTTGCAGACGCGGCAGCCCGCCCCATGACACGAGGAGCAGGAAATATCGACCTCGGTCGACGGCTCTGTGAACGGGAAGAAGCTCGGACGGAAGCGTACCTTTGCATCCGCATCGAAGAGCTGATGCAGACAGAGCTCAAGCGTTCCCTTCAGGTCGGCAAAGGAGATACCCTTGTCAATGACCAGCCCCTCCACCTGCGTGAACATCGGGGAGTGCGTCGCATCGTAGGAGTCACGGCGGTAGACGCGGCCGGGTGCGATCATGCGGATCGGCGTGTTCGGCTCGTTCTTCTGCATCGTACGCGCCTGCACGGGCGAGGTCTGCGAGCGCAGGAGGATGTCCTCCGTGATGTAGAACGAATCCTGCATATCGCGCGCGGGATGATCCTTTGGCAGGTTCAGAGCCTCGAAGTTGTAGTAGTCGCTCTCGATCTCGGGGCCCTCCTCGATCGTAAAGCCCATCTGCAGGAAGATCTTCTTAATGCGGTCGAGCGTGATCGTGAGCGGGTGCAGATGCCCCACGGGTGCAGTACGCCCCGGCAGGGTCACGTCGATCTGCTCGGCGGCAATCTTATCCGCGAGCTCCCGCTGCGCCAGTTCCTCGGACTTTGCCGCAAGCAGCTCCTCAAGCTCGGCACGCGCCTCGTTGACGATCTTGCCGATGCGCGGACGCTCCTCCTGTGCAAGGGCGCTCATGCTGCGCAGGAGCGCGGTCATCTCGCCCTTTTTCCCCAGAAATTTCACACGGATATCGTTGAGCTCGCCGAGGCTCTGCGCGGTCTCTGCAATCGCGGCACGGGCACGCTCCCTAAGATCTCTGATCTTCTCGTCCATATCGTCCTCCTGCATATGTAGGTATACACTCGTTCTATTCATTCGTAAAAATATCAATGCTCAGTTTAGCATATTTATCTAAAAAAATCTATGAAAGCGTGATAAAATGGAAGGTGCAGAGGGCATTGAACACACATCATAGTACGTCAAAGCCCCTCCCCCAAAATGTTTTTCGATCTAGGAGGTCTCTATGGACACACTCATCAAGAGCGTTTCAGAACTGCTGGCACAGCCGACCAGCCTCTTCACACTGCTCGCTGTTCTCATCTTCATCCTCGGCTATCTGCATATGCGCCGCATCCAATTCACCACGAGTATGCTCATCAATGTCGCTCTCATGCTCGCGCTGACGATTGTACTCCACCAACTGCGGCTGTTCCATATGCCGCAGGGAGGCAGTGTCACGCTCGGAGCAATGGTGCCGCTGCTCTTTCTCACCTATCGTTACGGCGCGGGGGTTGGCTGCCTTGCCGGCTTCCTCTACGGCATGATCAATCTCATGCAGGACGCATTCATCGTCCATCCCCTGCAGGTACTCTTTGACTATCCGCTGCCATACATGGCACTTGCCCTTGCCGCAGTCCTCCCGGGGCGTTTTTATGCGGGCGCACTGCTCGCCTTTGCGGGACGCTTCCTCTGTCACTACATCTCAGGGGTCGTTTTCTTTGGCTCATACGCCCCGCCGGATACATCGCCCTATCTCTACTCCCTCGTGTTCAACGCGACCTATCTCGTCCCCGAGGCAATCATCTGTCTTGTCGTCCTGCGCGTGCTCCCCGTTCCTCGTCTCCTCGCCGCAATGGATCAGCGCACACCGCTCTACGGTGCAAAGCTGACACAATAAGTTTAGCTATCCTCGTACGTGCGCACGCGCAGGGTCAGCCCGCGCTCCGCGCAAATCGCACGGCAAAGCGCGATCTCCTCCTCGTTCTCGACCTTCTCCACGACGGTGAGCACGACATTCGGCACATAGGGCTTGCAGTGCTCGGCAAATGTCAGCATCGCCTCATAGGAAGAGATCCCGAACTTCGACCGTGTGAGCGCGAGATAACGCTCTGCATTGGATGCGTTAAGACTGATGGACACTGTATCGAGCAGACCCGCAAAACGCTCCGCGAACACACAGCCATGCTCCAGTTCCCCGAGCCCGTTCGTATTGACGCGCGTCGGCACATCGGGGTGCTGCTCCTTTACATGGCGCAGAACGGCAAGCACGGTATCCAGACGGATGAGCGGCTCGCCGAACCCGCAGCAGACAACCTCGCTCACATACTCCCACGGCAGACGGTCAAGCTCTGCGATAATCTCCTCGCTCGACGGATCATGTTCGATCCACAGGGAGGATTCCCGTGCCATCTCCTTCATGCTGCGCAGGCAGAAGACGCAGTCGCAGTTGCAGTCATTCGTGATGTTGACATAGACGGCACGCTTTCCCTCCGGCTGCTCCCGCAGGCTCTCCTCGATGGGGAGATAGCGCCCACCCGCGTGTGTCGCATATACAATCATAAGATTCTCCTATCATACACAGAAAATAAATGGAGCTGTTGCACGGAGCGCCCCTATCGGCTCGTTGCACTCGCCACTTCCCCCGTCTCGGACGGGGGAAGCTAATATGCCGTTATTCAAAGCCTCCCCCGTCGCAACGGGGGAGGGGTACCGCGACAGCGGTGGAAGGGGCGCTTTTGGCAATACTGACAAAAACATAACAAAGAGCTGTTGTACGAGTCAAGACGACTTCATGCAACAGCCCTATTTTATTGCGAAATCTTTATAGTGCCGTAAGCTCTCCCATAAACTCCTCGAACGGAAGCCCATGATTCCACGGCAGGTCCAGTTCCTCCGCATAGGTGAGGCAGTGCCCGATAAAGTCGGCCGCACGCGGTACCCCCTCTGCGAGAGGAATCCCGCGCACCAGTGCCGCCGCAATGATCGCAGAGAATGCATCCCCCGCCCCCGAGCGGTCACGTCCGACCTTCGGGTTGTCAAAAGAGCGTCCGCATCCATCCGCATAGAGATAGGTACGCACATTCTCGCCCGCATGAAGCCCCGTGATGATAACTGTGCGCGGTCCCATCGCCGCAATTGCCGCCGCCATCCGAGCAAGCTCATCCTCCGTCACAAGACCGCCCGTCGGATAATCTGCCCCGAGCAGCTGGCACGCCTCCGTAAGGTTCGGGGTCACCACGTCCGCCTGTGGGAGCAGCTGACGCATCTTCGCACAAAGCGCGGGCGTATAGGAGGAGTAGAGACTGCCATTGTCCCCCATCACCGGGTCAACAACCAGCTGCGTTGTCCGCTGTTTGAATCGAGCAATACACTCAAGCACCACCTCGATCTGACGCTCCGATCCGAGAAAGCCCGTCAGGATCGCGTCAAATTCGAGTGCGTTCGCCGCCCAGTTCTCCATATAGGGGCGCATGCGATCCGTATAGTCGTCCAGATAGTGATTCGGAAACCCCGTATGTACCGATAGAATCGCCGTCGGGAGCGGACACGCCTGTACGCGCATCGCCGAGATCAGCGGCAGCTGCACCGTCACCGAGCAGCGGCCGAATCCCGTGATATCATTGATGAGGGCGATTCGTTTCTGCCGCGCCATCAGCGGTTGTCCACCCGTTCCGGTACGCGATCGTGCATGGAGAGACGCTCCCACGCAAGCTTCTCATACTTCGTCCCCGATATCCCGTAGTTCGCATAGGGGTCGATCGAGATGCCGCCGCGCGGCAGGAATTTTCCCTGTACCTCGATGTATTTCGGCTGCATCAGCCGAATGAGATCACGCATGATGACGTTGACTACATCCTCATGAAAATCGCCGTGGTTGCGGAAGCTCACGAGGTAGAGCTTCAGCGACTTGCTCTCGACCATGCGTTCAGCGGGCATATAGGAGATGTAGATCGTCCCGTAGTCCGGCTGCCCCGTAATCGGGCATAGCGTCGTAAACTCGGGGCAGTTGAACCGCACCCAGTAGTCGTGATCCGTATGCCTGTTCTGAAAGGTCTCAAGTGCCTCGGGCGCATAGTCATAGCCGTAGTCCGTCCGCTGCTCCCCGAGAAGCGTCAGCCCCTCCGCTGTCTTTTCTCTTGCCATTACATCCCCAAGAATTTCTTTTCAAATACATCCTGCGGCTCGGGGCGACCGAAGAGATAGCCCTGAATCGTGTCCGTCTTGCAGATCTTCACGAGACAGTCATACTCTTCCTGCTGCTCTACGCCCTCGATACATGTGGTCATGCCGATGCTGTGGCAGAGATCCACCGTATACTCCACAAGCTTCTGATCGAAATGATTTTCAAGAATCCGCATGACAAAGGCACGATCAATCTTTACGATATCGCAGTTCAGATTCTTGAGGGAGGAGAGCGAGGAATAACCCGTCCCGAAATCATCCATTGCAACCTTGATCCCATGGCTGCGGAATGTATCGAACTGTGCATTCACAAACTTCAGATCGCTGACGATCTTGCTCTCCGTGAGTTCGAGCACAACGGCATCTGCGGGCATATCGTGCCGCCGCAGACAGTCCTCTACAAACTCGAGGAAGGAGAGATCCTTGATCTGTTCATAGCTCATGTTGACGCTCATGTGGAAGTCCGGAACGCGATGCCGCCACTCCTTGCAGACGCGCAGTGCCTGCTCGAAGATCCAACGTCCGACCGGAACAATCGTCTTGGTCTCCTCCAAGATGCGAATGAACTCCATCGGGGCAACCATGCGCCCCTTGCTGTTCTTCCAACGGAGCAGAGTCTCCGCCCCCACGAGATGCTGGTCATCACCTGCCACCTGCGGTTGGAAGTAGAGCTCGAAGTTGCGGCAGCCCGCCTTGACATCCTGCAAGATCTGCTCCTGAATCGTCAGAGAGCGCAGCCAACGGTTGTAGACTTCCTTTGAAAACTCGTTGATACGGTTCTTTCCGCCCGACTTTGCCGCGTCGAGTGCTGCCTGTGCATACTTGTGCAGGACGAGCGGATCGCGTGCCGACTGCGGATAGAACACCATACCCGCCGATACAGTGACAATGTACTGCCGTCCGTCATAGACCTGCGGGTGGGCAAACTCGCGCTGTACGCGGATAAAGAACTCCGTGAGCATCTCTGCGTCGGCACCGGGATAGATGAGACCGAACTCATCCCCATCCAGACGATAGAGCGAAAGCTTGCGCGGGATATTCTGGAGAATGCGCTCGGAGATCTGGCGCAGAATGATGTCGCCGATCTCGTGGTTGAACGCCTCGTTGACCGTACGGAAATTGTCGATGCCCATGACGAGGAGGCCACCGCCGCCGCCTGTCTCACGTGCCTCGCGCAAAGCATTGCCCAGATCCTCGATGAACTGATAGCGGTTGAGAAGGCCGGTAACGGCATCTGCAGAGTTGCGGCGCGCAAGCTGGCTGATCGTCCCGACGAAGAGATCCGGCACACCATCCTCGGAGGTGCCGATCCTTCCCTTGAGCCGCAGCCATGAATAGTCTCCCTTCGCATCGCGCATACGGAAATCCAGCTCACGGTCTCTCCCATCCGTCAGATTGCCGAGGGAGGAAAAAAGCTCTGCAAGGGGCTTGCGATCCTGCATCCAGACAAGCGGGGCCAACACATCCGCGACGTTCTCCATCGTTTCTGCCGGAAGGTCGTACGCCTGTACAAATCCCGGTGCCGCAAGAAAGACATCGGAAATCGGATCCATGATAAAGACGTAGTCGGCGGTTGTGTTTTTCATCAGATCAAAGATGAACTTATGTCGCTTGAGCACAGGGCTCAGCGTGATTCTCTTCTTCCCGCTCATATTCCCTTTCCTCGCTTCTCTCGCACTTCTATCCTCATCCGAGACAGAGAATTCCCTTTTTTAGATATTATATACCTTTTCTTCTCTCTGCGCAACCGAACAATACCCCATTCATACACGATTGGATCGATGAAAAATAAATTTAGGAAATTTTTCCTAATATCACTTGAAAAAATCATGTGTATTGTTTATGATAAATAAAAAAAGGTGTAATATTTGGTGAAGGAGATTCGAGACATGGCTGTTATTGAACTGACAAGCGAGACATTTGATAACGAGGTGCTGCACGCAGATCGGATTGTCATTGTTGATTTCTGGGCAACGTGGTGCACCCCCTGCCGTATGCTCACTCCCGTCTTGGAGGAGGTTGCTGCAGAGCACCCGGAGATTAAGGTCTGCAAGATCAATGTGGACGAGGCGCAAGATATCGCGGAAAAGTACGGTGTGATGAGCCTCCCGATTCTGATCTTTTTCAAGGATGGGGAACCCGTTGATGAGTCCATCGGACTGGTCTCCAAGGAGCAGCTTCTCTCCATGCTGCCGAAGTAAATAAAATACGACACAAAGGGACTGTCGCACGAAGCTGAAAACTTCGTACAACAGTCCCTTTTCTCACGTCATGCGTGGATGCGCTGGCGCAGTGCCTCATACATGACCGCAGTCGCCGCCGCAGAGACGTTCAGCGACTCGGTGTGTCCGCGCATGGGGATGTAGATGTGCTCCGACGTGCGCAGGATCTCCTCCGACACGCCGTTTGCCTCGTTGCCGAATACAATCACCGCAGGCCGCCGCAGATCCACCTCAAAATGCGTCTGAGCCTCAGCATCGCACGCGGTCGCAAGAAGGTCCATGCCCTTCTCCTGTGCAAAATGCGTCAGCTCCTCTGCCGCAACATGAACGGCAAAGGGAACATGAAAGAGTGCGCCCATCGTCGCGCGTATGACCTTCCCGCTGTAGATATCTGCGGAGCCGTCCAGGAGAATCACGCCCGTGGCACCGACCGCATCCGCCGTTCGCAGAATTGTCCCGACGTTGCCGGGATCCTGCACGCGATCGAGAACAATGTAGAGCGGCGGCTCATCCCCATATGCGCCCGCGTGCATTTCGTCCAACGAAACACGGCGCTTTCGCTCCATCACGAGCAAAATTCCCTGTGGTCTGTCCGTCTCGGAGAGTGTCGAAAACAGTTTTTCTGTAACGAGATACACGGGAACATCGCGTTCGAGCAGGCTGTCCGCCAGCACGTGCCCTCGCTCCCCCCCCAACGCCTGCTCCGTCACGAACGCATGACAAATTTTCCAGTCCGATGCTGCCGCCATCTCAGCGAGCCGCAGCCCCTCGACGGTGAACAGCCCTTCCTTTGCCGCGCGGCGCTGTGTGTGCACGATGGTGTACGTGAGCCGAATGAGAGGGTTTGCCGCGCTTGTAATGCTTTGTATGTTTTTCATAGCAAAAAATGAGCCTGATGAATCGATGGATTCATCAGACTCGATCTTTTTTATTGGTTCTCCTTCGCCACGTTGACGATCTGCGTGAATGCAGCTGCGTCAGCGACAGCGAGGTCAGCGAGCATCTTGCGGTTGACCTCGACACCGGCTTTCGTCAGACCCGCGACGAGGCGGCTGTACGAAATGCCATTGGCGCGGGCAGCGGCGTTGATGCGGGCAATCCAGAGACGACGGAACGTCCCCTTCTTCGCACGACGGTCACGGCGTGCGTAGTAGAGCGCCTTCATGACGGTCTCGTTTGCCTTCTTGAACTGCTTGCTGCGCGAGCCGCGATAGCCCTTTGCGAGCTTCAGGATCTTCTTATGACGACGATGTGCTGTGACACCGCTTTTAACTCTTGGCATTGCATTTCCTCCTAGTTCCTACCCTCATGGGGAGTTTGTTCATCGCCCCAATTACGCGTAGGGGAGCATCTTGCGGATGCGCTTGTAGTCCGACGAATCGGCAAGAGCAGCCTTGCGCAGGTTGCGCTTGCGCTTCGGCGTCTTCTTCTCCAGAATATGTCTCTTGTACGCCTTGTTGCGGCGGAACTCTCCGCTCCCTGTTACGCTGAAACGCTTTGCAGCAGCGCGGCGCGTTTTAATCTTCGGCATCGCCATTTCCTCCTTTATCTTCCTTCGCGGATTTGACTGTCTTCGTCGGCTTTTGCACCTTCGGGGAAAGGATCATGGTCATGTTCTTCCCCTCCAGTTTTGCACCGCGCTCGATGGTCACAAGATCTGTCATCCGCTCGGCAACGCGGTCAAGAACCGCACGTCCGAGTTCCGGATGAGAGAGCTCTCTCCCGCGGAACATGATCGTCACCTTGACCTTGTTGCCCTCTTCGACAAAGCGAAGCGCATTCTTCAGCTTTACATTGAAGTCGTGCTCGTCGATGTTCGGACGCAGCTTGACCTCCTTGATGCTGATGGTCTTTTGCTTCTTCTTCGCTTCTTTCTCGCGTTTCTGCTGCTCATAGCGGAACTTCCCAAAGTCCATGATGCGGCAGACGGGCGGCTTTGCCTTCGGCGCAACCTCGACCAGGTCGAGATGCTGCTCCTCCGCCATGCGAAGGGCGTCGCGCGTCAGCATGATGCCGAGCTGTTCTCCCTCCGCACTGGTGACACGCACCTCACGGATGTGGATTTCCTCATTGATTCGCAAAGATTCCCTGCTTATGGCAAGAACACCTCCTGGTTCGGATGCACGTCTTGACGCCATCCTGCAATAGAAAAGGGCGGCACAAAGCCACCCTTGAAAAATCTCTGTCATCTTTCATTCGACCCAACGCGCTGTGTGCCCGCAGGTGAGAAGCGGTGGCTTCTGCTTGTAACAGATGCCATACTACCACAGATGAGGGTATCTTGTCAATACTCCTGTGCCCGCGCTGCAATTTTTTCCTGCACAAGTGCGATAAAGTCGTCAACGCTCATGACAGTGCTGTCCTTCTCGCCGTACTTGCGCAGGGCGACGGTATGGTTCTCCTGCTCCTGATCGCCGACAACGAGCGTGTACGGGGTTTTCTTGACCTGGCTCTCGCGGATCTTGTAACCCGTCTTTTCGTTGCGGTCGTCCACCTCGACGCGGATGCCGAGATCGAACATCTTCTTCCGCAGCTGCTCCGCGTATGCCGCATGACGCTCCGTGATCGGCAGAATGCGCACCTGCACCGGAGCCATCCACACGGGGAATGCCCCCGCATAGTTCTCGATCAAAATGCCAATGAAGCGCTCGATCGAGCCGTAGACGACGCGGTGCAGCATAACGGGGCGATGCTTCTCCCCATCCTCGCCGACATAGGTGAGGTCAAACTTCTCGGGCAGACTCATGTCGAGCTGGATCGTCCCGCACTGCCATGTACGCCCGATGGAGTCGCGCAGGTGGAAGTCGATCTTCGGGCCGTAGAACGCACCGTCGCCCTCGTTCACCACGAAATCCAACCCACGGTTCTCAAGAGCCTTGCGCAGCCCCTCCGTCGCAAGCTCCCACATCTCGTCCGAGCCCATCGAGTCCTCTGGACGCGTGGAGAGTTCCGCCTTGTACGAGAGGCCGAACGTGCGGTATACCTCATCAAAGAGATCAATGGTATGCTGGATCTCGCCCTCAATCTGGTCCGGGGTCACAAAGAGATGTGCGTCGTCCTGCGTGAAGTTGCGGACGCGGAAAAGTCCGTGCAGTGCACCCGAGAGCTCATGACGGTGCACGAGTCCGAGTTCCGCGAGGCGCAGCGGCAGATCGCGGTAGCTGTGCAGCTGCGAGCGGTAGACGAGCATACAGCCGGGGCAGTTCATCGGCTTGATCGCATAGTCTTCCTCGTCGATCTCGGTGGTATACATATTCTCACGGTAGTGGAACCAATGTCCCGAGGTCTCCCACAGCTTGCGGCTGAGGATCACGGGCGTACTGATCTCCTGATAGCCGTAGCGGCGATGCACCTCGCGCCAGTAGTCCAGCAGCGCGTTGCGCAGCAGCATTCCGTTCGGATGGAAGAACGGGAATCCAGGCCCCTCCTCATGGATGCTGAAGAGGTCAAGCTCCCTGCCGAGCTTGCGATGGTCGCGCTTTGCCGCCTCCTCAAGCATATGGAGGTAGGCATCGAGATCCTCCTGCTTCTCAAACGCCGTGCCGTAGATACGCTGCAGCATCTTGTTCTTCTCGCTGCCGCGCCAGTACGCACCCGCAACACTCTGCAGCTTAAATGCTTTGACCTTGCCCGTACTCATGACGTGCGGTCCCGCGCAGAGATCCGTGAACTCGCCCTGTGTATAGGTGGAGATGATCTCGTCCTCGGGCAGATCCTCGATCAGCTCGACCTTGTAGTTCTCGCCCTTTGCACGAAAGAACTCGATTGCCTCATTGCGCGGAATCTCACGCCGCTCAAGTTTGAGATTCTCCTTGACAATCTTCTTCATTTCTTTCTCGATGTCACGCAGATCGGCATCCGTCAGCTGACGGTCCATGTCGAAGTCATAGTAGAAGCCGTTTTCGATCGCAGGGCCGATGGCGAGCTGCACATTGCTGTCCGCATAGAGGCGCTTCACTGCCTGAGCCATGATATGTGCGGCAGTGTGGCGCAGTGCATGGCGACCGCCCACATCCTCAAAGGTCAGTACCTGGAATGCGGCATCTTGCGTCACAGGCGTTGCCAGATCGACGACCTTCCCGTTCAGGCTCGCCGCAAGTGCTTTCTTTGCGAGCGAGTTGCTCATGCTCTTCACGACATCCAGCAGCGTCGTTCCCGCCTCTGCCTCACGAATGGAGCCATCCGGCAGTGTCAGCTTTATCATAGAACGCTCTCCCTTCCAATATACAAAAGCCCTGCCCCTGTGGGATAGGAAATCCATCCCCTAGGAACAAGGCATCGTTATCAGTGATTCCTATATGTTTCCACCCTAATCGGTAACGTCATTATAAGGCGCACGGGCGGCTGTGTCAAGGGCTTTGTGTTCGGCCATCGCCTGCAGCTGTTCGACAGGTTCGAGCACGGGAACCCGCAGACGGCGGCCGGCAGCGACAGCACCATCGGGCGAGAGGCCGTTCACCTCAATGATTGCCTCCTCAAGCTGCTCTGCCATGGTCTCCTTTGTCGCGAACTTCCGTGCAATCGTCCAGACGTTCTCACCGCGCATCACAGACACCTCGACGAACTCCGCTGAGCGCAGATAGGGATTCGTCAAATGGAGCGCAGATACGCCCATCCATATGAGAGCAAATACACTGAGCGCAAGACCGATCTTCTTCATCGTTATCCCTCCTACGAAGCTGTTTTACGCACTTTACTTACGAAAACGGCTTCCTATATCCGTATATACATTCTCAAAACTTCTGTTCGGATATAGAATAACACAGAAAAAGTGTTCGGTCAATACTTTGGAACAAATTTTTGTGAAATTTTTGTTCGCGGAACGTGTTTTTGTAACGAAAAAGGGGCTGCTGCACGAAGTTTTCTAGCTTCGTGCAACAGTCCCTGGTCATTGTCAGCAGTATCGCTACAAGCGCCCCTTCCACCGCTTACGCGGTCCCCCTCCCCCGTGTCGCACGGGGGAGGCTAGGATTATGGTATCTTAGCTTCCCCCGTCGCAACGGGGGAAGTGGCGAGCGCAGCGAGTCGATAGGGGCGTTCGTGCAATAGTCCCTTTTTCCAAAATGCATTATCTGCTTTTTGCAGTTTCGTTTGTCTGCATCACAGAATCCGACGCTGCCGGTCGCCGCTCCTTCGCCACAGCAAGCATGAGTTTCAGGCGATTGAGCTGGTTGACCTCGCTCGATCCCGCATCACAGTCGATCGCCGTGATGTTCGCGCCGTGATATGCCTTGCGCAGATCGTGCATGACGCCCTTGCCCGTGATGTGGTTCGGCAGACAGCCAAACGGCTGAAGACAGACGACGTTCGGCACGCCCTCCTCGATGAGCTTCACCATCTCACCCGTGAGGAACCATCCCTCCCCCGCCATATTGCCGAGGCTGACGTGACGCGCGGCGAGCTCCGCCGTACGGTCGATGGACTGCGGCGGACGGAAGTGACGGCTCTCCTTCAATGCTTTGCGCATGGGCGCACGGAAGAACTCGATGACCTTGATGAACATACGTCCGAAGAGGCGATCCTTGTACGACCCCGCGAGCAGCTTGTGCTGTGCGATTGGGTCATACGCAGAGTACAGGAAGAAATCGACGAAGTCGGGCATGACGACCTCTGCCCCCTCCCCCATCAGCACCTTCTCAATGTCATTGTTCGCAACGGGATGGTACTTGACAAGGATTTCGCCGACGATGCCGACCTTCGGTTTCCACAACTGTTCGTCGATGGGGATGTGGTCAAAGTCACGCACGATGTCCTTCACCATGCGGCGGAACTTGAACACACTGCCGTGCGTGAGTTCCTCCTTTGCACGTGCCATCCACTTGTCAAACGCCGCCTGTGTCGCACCTTTGACAATTTCGTACGGCATCATGCGGTTGCGTACGTTCATCAACAGATCACCGTAGATTGCCGCCTTGATGGCATCCACCATCATCTCGCGGCTGAAGGCGAAGCTGTCCGTCTCCTCTGGCAGTCCGCGCACAGCAAAGACAGCGACGTTCGGGAAGCCCGCGTCGCGCAGTGCCTTGC
This sequence comes from uncultured Selenomonas sp., assembly GCA_963555475.1. Classification (GTDB taxonomy): domain Bacteria; phylum Bacillota; class Negativicutes; order Selenomonadales; family Selenomonadaceae; genus Centipeda. The sequence goes on along the minus strand of CAUVVR010000009.1, from coordinate 26,505 downwards.
GCAGCACACCGAGGTAGTTCGTCGCGCGGCACGCACCGCAGGTCTGAAAGAGTGCGATGCTCGTGTGGTCAGCATCGCACATCCCTGCCTTGAGTGCCGCGAGCAACTGTCCAATGACGACAATCGCAGGATAGCACATATCGTTGTGCACGTAGCGCAGCCCCAGATCCACCGATGCCTTGTCGGGCATTGGCGGGATGACGACGTTGTAGCCGTGCTTGCGCATAGTGGTGCGGAAGAGCTCAAAGTGGATCGGTGCCATCTGCGGCGCGAGGATTGTATGTGTCTTCTTGCAGTCCTCTGTAAAGCGCGGACGCTCGATGACGGGCACCTCGTGATAGGCAGGGTTCTCCCTGCGGGCAAGCGCGGCGATCAGCGAGCGCAGACGGATGCGTGCCGCACCGAGATTCGACACCTCATCGAGTTTTATCATCGTGTAGATGCGCTCGTGCGACTCGAGAATCTCGCGCACCTCTGACGTTGTGAGTGCGTCCAGACCGCAGCCAAACGAGCTGAGCTGGATGAGTGTCACATTCGGATGCTCTGCGACAAACTGCGCCGCATGGTAGAGCCGCGCATGGTAGCTCCACTGGTTGACGACCTGCAGCCGCCGCTCGTGCACGGGGATATGATAGACCGCATCCTCGGAGAGGATCGGCAGCTTGTACGACTGGATCATCTCCGGAATGCCGTGATTGATTTCGGGATCGACGTGATACGGGCGTCCTGCAAGAAGAATTGCGTGCTCTCCCGTCTCGGCAATGCGGTCGAGGATCTGCTGCCCGTAGTCACGCACATCCTGCCGATACTGTTCGATCTCGGCATAGCCCGCATCAACGGCGGCGGTGATCTCCTTTTTCCCGATCCCCTCTGCCTTGCCGAACTCCTCCACAAGCCGCTCGATCATGCGCGTGCGGTCGTTGATCGGCAGGAACGGCTGGATAAAGCGAATGTTCTTCTCACGCAGAATGTCCATATTGATGCGGATATTCTCCGCATAGGATGCAACAATCGGGCAGTTAAAATTATTCGCTGACGAGCCCGGCTTGTCATCCATATTGTGCGGCTCGCAGGGATAGAAGATCGTGTCGACCCCCTTTTCTACGAGATCGACGATGTGCCCGTGCGCGAGCTTTGCAGGATAGCAGAGCGAGTCCGACGGGATCGTCGCCATACCCTTATAGAAGAGCTGCGGCGAGGATTTCCCCGAAATCACAACACCGTAGCCGAGCTTGTCAAAGAACGTGAACCAGAACGGATAGTCCTCGTACATATTCAGCGTACGCGGAATACCGATACGCCCGCGGCGCGGCTCTGCGGGCGATTTGTAGTGCTTGAACACGCGACGGTACTTGAACTTGTAGATGTTCGGCGTATCGTCCTCGTGTTTTTCGCCGCCGATGCCGCGTTCACAGCGGTTGCCCGTGAAATAGCGTTCACCGTTCGGGAACTGCTGCATCGTGATCAGGCACTTGTTGCCGCATTTCCCGCAGCGATAGGAACTGGTCTTCGTTTCAAATGTCCCGAGCTCCTCCGGGCCGAGCAAGGTCGACCGCTCCGTACCCGTCTCCAGTGCGAGAATTGCCGCGCCGTACGCCCCCATAAGCCCGGCGATGTCGGGACGGATGACATCCTTTCCGAGGATGTTCTCAAGGGCACGCAGAACGGCATCGTTGTAGAACGTCCCGCCCTGCACGACGATGTGATCGCCGAGCGTAGCAATATCCTTGATCTGCATGACCTTGAACAGTGCGTTCTTGACGACCGAGAGCGCGATGCCCGCCGAGATGTCGGCGACCTCCGCCCCCTCCTTCTGCGCCTGTTTGACCTTCGAGTTCATAAAGACCGTGCAGCGCGTGCCAAGGTCAACGGGAGCCTTTGCATGCACCGCCTTGCCAGCAAACTCCGCAGCGGTCATGTGCAGTCCCTCGGCAAAGTTCTGGATGAAGGAGCCGCAGCCCGCCGAACACGCCTCGTTGAGCGTGATGTTGCCGACGCTGCCATCCTGCACGAAGAAGCACTTCATATCCTGTCCGCCGATGTCAAGGACAAATGTGACCTCGGGGCAGAACTCCTGCGCCGCACGCAGATGGGCAAAGGTCTCCACCTCGCCGCCGTCCGCATGGAGTGCCGCCTTGACAATCGCCTCGCCGTAGCCCGTCGTCATTGCACCCGCAATATAGGCATCTGCGGGCATAACAGCATAGAACTCCCGCAGTGCATTGATGACAGACTGCAAGGGCGAGCCATGATTGCTGCCATAGGACGTGTGGAGCAGCTCCTTGTCCCTGCCGATGGCGACGAGCTTCGTCGTCGTCGACCCCGCGTCGATGCCGATATAGACCGCGCCGTGATAATCTGCGAGTTCTCCGCGTCGCACGCGGTCACGATCATGGCGTGCACGGAAGGCGGCATAATCCTCCGCCCCATTGAACAGCGTGATATCCGACGTGTGCGTCTCCGCTGCAGCAGCCTGCTCCGCACGCGCAATGCACGCTTCCATCTCCCGCATATCGGTTTCCTTGGCATCATCCGAGAGTGCCGCGCCGACCGCGACGAAATAATTGCCGTAATCCACATCGACAACGTGATCCGCATCGAGCTTCAAGGTTTCGATAAAGCGTTTTTTCAGTTCCGGGAGAAAATGCAGGGGACCGCCGAGAAAGGCAACATTACCGTCGATGGGACGCCCCTGCGCGAGGTTTCCGATGGTCTGGTTGACGACCGCCTGAAAGACCGACAGAGCAATGTCCGCCTTTGCCGCACCATCGTTCATGAGTGCCTGTATATCCGTCTTGGCAAACACGCCGCAGCGCGAGGCAATCGCGTAGACGCGCTTGCCTTGCTCCGCAAGGGCATTGAGACCGATGGGATCGGTTGAGAGAAGGGATGCCATATGGTCGATAAACGAACCGGTACCGCCCGCGCAGACACCGTTCATGCGCTGCTCGGGAGCATCGCCGAAATATGTGATCTTTGCATCCTCGCCGCCAAGCTCGACCGCCGTCGTCGTCTCGGGTATGAGACGGCGCACAGCAGAGGCACAAGCAATAACCTCCTGCACAAAGGGCAGTCCGATACGTTGGGCGATACCCATGCCCGCCGAGCCCGTGAGTGCAAACGAAAATTTTGCCTCCCCCACGACTTCTTTCAGCTGCGCAAGATTGTCCTGCAGTGCCTTGCCGATCTCAGAGAAATGACGCGCATAGTTCTTGTAGAGGATCTCATGCTCCTCACCGAGAACAACCAGCTTGATCGTCGTCGAACCGACGTCCACCCCGACGCGAAATGGGGTTTTCAAAGTAACACCACCTATCTGAATCCATACGAGAATATACTGATTTTTCAATTGACACATATTAAATAGGAAAGCCATTTTAGGCTTCCCTATTTTAACGTATTTCACAGTACTATGCAAGTGCAGCACGCACAGTTCCGTGATATCCAATTTTCAGATAATCATTCTTCATTTTAGAAAAAGAAAGAATGTCAAATATTGAATGGTGCCGCAAGTTTTTTGAAATAATTACGCGCCTTCTGCAGCGTGCGGATGATCGGCTCCATGAGTTTGGGCTGGCAGATGACCGTGCGGATGATCGCCTTACGCAGCTGGCGATACTCCGCATCAAAGTCGCGCATGACATCCTCCATCTCCGCCTCGACCGAAACGGACGGGATATTCGAATGGATGAGGTTCGCGCTCCGTCCCTGGATCGTCACGATATCGCCGAGGAACGGTGCGTACACCTCAAGTCCGAGCTCCTCCTGAATCCGCTCCTTGAGAGCCTCCTGTGCCTGCCCCTCACCGTGGACGAGGAATACCTTCGCAGGGCGGGGATCTTTGATCGACCGCATCCAGTCGACAATTTGCTCCGCGTCTGCGTGCGCCGAGAATCCTTCGAGCACTTGGATCTGCGCCTTGACCGCAATCTCCTCACCGAGTACGCGCACGCGCTTGATCCCGTCGACGAGCCGCCGCCCAAGGCTCCCCTCTGCCTGATAGCCGACAAAGAGAATCGTAGACTCGGGACGCCAGAGATTGTGCTTGAGGTGGTGCAGCACACGTCCCGCATCCGCCATCCCCGAGGCGGAGAGGATAATCGCCGAGCCCTCGGCAGAGTTCAGCGCACGCGATTCGGCTGCGGTCTCCGCGATACGCACCTGCGGGAATGCGGGAATTGTCCCCTGCTCACCAAAGAACGCAATCGTCTCCTCGTCAAAGTCCTCATAGTTCTTGAGGAACACGCGCGTTGCCTGAATCGCAAGCGGACTGTCGATGATGATCGGGATGTCGCCGTCGAGCCGCCCCGCCTTCCAGAGATTGTAGAAATAGTAGAGGAGCGTCTGTGTCCGCCCGACGGCAAACGAAGGAATGATGACGTTCCCGCCGCGATCCATCGTGTCGCGGATGACCTCAAGGAGCGCCGTCTCCTTGTCATAGTCGCGGTGAATGCGATCGCCGTATGTGGACTCGACAAGCAGGAAGTCCGCCCCTGCAATCGCTTCGGGATCACGCAGAATCGGCTGGTTCGGCTGACCGAGATCGCCCGAAAAGACGAGCTTTGTCTCCTGACCGTTCTCCTCCACCACGATTTCAAGGATTGCCGACCCCAGAATATGCCCCGCATCGCGGAAGGTCAGCCGCAGATTGTCCACCTGCAAGGCAGCATGATAGGCGACGGGTTCAAATAGTTCAAGTGCGGCAAAGGCATCTGCCTGTGTATAGAGCGGCGTGATGGGGGCCTCGCTCCGGCGCGCATTCTTACGGTTGAAGAGTTCTGCATCGCTCTCCTGAATATGAGCCGAGTCCGGCAGCATGATGCGGACAAGATCGCAGGTGGAGCGTGTCGCATACACCTTGCCGCGAAACCCCTCACGCACAAGGCGAGGAATGCGTCCGCAGTGATCAATGTGCGCGTGCGTCAGGAAAACCGCCTCAATCTCGGCGGGATTGAATGGAAAATCCTCGTAGTTCATCTCGCGCAGACGGCGCGTTCCCTGATACATACCGCAGTCCACAAGATACCTGTGATCGCCCACATGGAGCAGGTAACATGAGCCCGTGACAACGTGCGCTGCACCCAAAAATTCAAGCCGCATAAAATAGCCTCCCTTCGGATTTACGTACCACGCTTATACTTATAAAATTCGGAATCCATCAAAAAAATCCTGCATTTTCATTTACATTTTCCATGTTTTGATTTATCCTAAACATACATAGGAACGTGGCGCTTTCAGAGGAGGTATTGCTATGCTGTCCATTCCAAGGATACGGGAGTGCATTGCTCCCATATGTAAAAAGTACCCCATCCGAAAAGCCTATCTCTTCGGCTCATATGCGCGTGGTAATGCCACAGAAAAAAGTGATGTCGACCTTCGTATTGAAGGGGATATTAAAAGTTTCTTTATGCTTGGCGGCATCTATTCAGAGCTCTCTGATGCACTGGGAACAGAACTCGATTTACTGAGCAGGCTTCCCGAGTCGGAGGCGTTCAAGAAAAATCTAAAGAAAGACGAGGTTTTGCTCTATGAACGATAGAGATCGTCGTATTCTTGAGCATATCCTGCGGCATTGTGAGGAAATCATCGAGACTGTAGATCGTTTTGATTTTTCGAAGGAGTACTTCAAACACGATCATGTTTTTTACAATGCCTGTTCTATGGCACTCTTTCAGATTGGTGAACTTTCAAAACGGATGTCCGAGGAGTTCAAAAACGCTCATACAGAAGTTCCTTGGGCTGAAATGAGGGGCATGAGAAATCTCTTTGCACACGAATATGAATCGGCAGATAAGGAACTGCTATGGGAAACGATCACAAAGGACATCCCTAAACTGGACAAACAACTGCAAGAAATCTATTCATTCAGTATGGAGGATTTGTCATGAAAAAAATCGGCTTTATCGGGCTTGGCATCATGGGCGCGGCGATGGCAGGGCATCTGATGGATGCGGGCTATGAGCTCAGCGTCTACAACCGCACAAAGTCCAAGGCGGATGCGCTCGTTGCACGCGGTGCGAAATACTGTGAAAGCCCCGGCGGATGCGCACGCGGTCAGGATGCCGTCATCACCATTGTCGGTTATCCAAAGGATGTAGAGGAGATCTACCTCGGTGCGGACGGCATCCTCGCAAATCTGACGGAGGGCGCATACACTGCTGATATGACGACCTCCTCCCCCGCCCTTGCCGAGCGCATCTATGCGGAAGCAAAAAAGCGCGGCATCCACGCGCTGGATGCGCCCGTTACGGGCGGCGACATGGGCGCACGGAATGCCACGCTGAATATTCTTGTTGGAGGAGATGAAGACGCATTCAAGGCAATGCAGCCCGTCTTTGCTGCGATGGGCAAAAACATTGTCTACGAGGGCGGCGCAGGCGCAGGACAAAAGACCAAGGCGGCAAATCAGATTGCCATTGCGGGCGCGCTGGCAGGTGCATGCGAGGCGTTCGCATATGCACGCGCAGCAGGGCTTGACCTCGAGAAGGTCTATGCCTCCATCTCGGGCGGCGCGGCGGCGAGCTTCCAGATGAGCAACATGGTACGCATGGCACTCGACGGCAACTTTGCCCCCGGCTTTATGATCAAGCACTTCGTCAAGGATATGGCAATCGGTGCCGAGACGGGAAAGGAATACGGTGCAACGCTCCCCGTTCTGGAGCAGGTGCTCCGCGAGGCACGCGCCATCGAGGAGCGCGGGGGCGGAGCGGACGGCACGCAGAGCCTATTGAAGTATTACGAATGATTCACTTGCCGTAATGCGATGTCCCACGCGAACGCTTAGTTACGCAAGTGATCGCGTGCTCGTTCGCCTAAATACCGGCGCACTTCTTAAACGCGCTTCGCTTGAACGAAAGAAGTACGCCGGAGGCGAGTCGCACGCTTTACTCACTTGCTCCACTAGGGTTCGCTTAGGGACACCGCATCACGCTTATCCCCTCCACAAAGATACCAACTCCTCTGCGGCACTGTACGGATGCTCCGCGCCCGCGACGGCACTGATGACAAAGAACCCCTCCACGCCCGTCGCTCTGAGCGCAGGCAGATCCGCAGCCTTGACCCCACCGCCCACAACGACGGGTATGGGGCTGATGCGGTGCAGTTCCGCAAGCTCATCGAGACTGCGCGTCACTATCTCGCCCGAGGCGGTACGTCCTGCCTCGGGCTTTGTCGCGGTTGCGTGCAGCGGTCCCGCGCCGAGATAGTCGATGCACGCAGTATCACAGTGTGCCACATAGTCGAGCAGTTCCGTTGTCCGTGCGGAGAGCCCAACAATTGCATCTGCACCGAGATACTTGCGGCAAACATCGACGGGAATATCCGTCTGCCCGACGTGCACGCCGTCCACCTTGATGCCCTGCTCCCGTGCCGCGAGCACACAGTCCAGACGGTCGTTCATCACGAGCGCCACGGCATCCGACTTCCCCTGTGCCTCCAGCACATCCGCCGCCGCACGCGTGAGCTCAATCACCTCGCGTGCATCCGCCCCCTTTGCTCGGATCTGGACAAAGGTGAACCCCGCACGCACCGCCTCGGCGATGACACGCGCCACGGGTCGTCCGCTCGTGTTCTCGGGGCCGATCACGAGATAAGCAGACAGATCAAATTTTGTTCGCATAGGTCAACCTCCTTAAACGAAAAAGCTGCTACATGAAGCCATGTGACTTCGTGTAGCAGCTCATTTTTTTGCTCCTTCCAGCGCTTCGCGGTCCCCCTCCCCCGTAAACGGCGGAGGCTGGAATTATGGCATCTTAGCTTCCCCCGTCGCAACGGGGGAGCGGTCAACCTCTTCCAATCACACTGCGCCTTTCGGCTTGTGTTCTTGGGAGGTTTTCCCATACGACCTGTTACCCGCTCAGCTGCACCCTTCGGGCTTGCTTCTCGGACAGGTCAGTAAGTGGCGAGCGTAGCGAGCCGATAGGGGCGTTCATGCAACAGTCCCTTTTCTGTCAAAGCCGTATGGCTCAGTAGTTCTGCACAACCTGCTGGAAGAAGGACTGCGGGTGCTCACAGACGGGGCACTTCATCGGTGCCTTCGGACTTTCGCAGACGTAGCCGCAGTTGAGACACTGCCAGATGATCTTCTCATCGCGTGCAAACACGGTTCCCTCGTCCACCTTCTGCAGGAGGAGTTTGTAGCGGGCATCGTGCTCCTTCTCGATTTTGCCGACGGCATCGAAAAGACGCGCGATCTTGTCAAACCCCTCCTCACGCGCCACGCGCGCGAACTCGGGGTACATGCTCGTCCACTCCTCATTCTCTCCGGAGGCGGCATCGGCGAGGTTTGCCTTCGTATCGCCGACACCGTGCACGAGCTTGAACCAGATCTTTGCGTGCGCCTTCTCATTGACTGCCGTCTCGTTGAAGATGTTCGAGATCTGAACGTAGCCGTCCTTCTTCGCCTGCGACGCGTAGTAGAGATACTTCGTATGCGCCTGCGATTCGCCGGCAAATGCCGCCCAGAGATTCTTCTCGGTCTGTGACCCCTTTAGTTCCATAATGCTCTCCTTTGCTAAAACAAATACACAAATACACAAAACACATCAACCAATGGGAATACCGTCCTTCTATGCCTTGCTCAGGGGCACAGACGGCATCCGTTCGGCGTGATGGGTGGAGGAAGCAGTCATCTGTTTCCTCCACCAACGATTATTTTATCAATGTTTGACCAGAATATCAATGATCTCGTCAATGTTTTTCTTGCCGAAGAAGAGGTCTTCTCCAACAATCATACAGGGGACGCTCATCACGCTGTACTTCTCCTTCAGCTCGGGGAAGTAGCGGATGTCATAGATATCCGCGCGTATGTCCGTACGCTCCGCCGCGATGCGCTGTACCGCTGCGACCACGTCGGGGCACATCGTACAGGACAGCGACATGAGCACCTTGACATCTGCCGGCGCGGAAATCTGCTCCATCTTCGCTCGTGTCTCAGGGCGCAGTTCCTGCCCCGGTCCCGCGACATTGTAGAGTGCAAGGATGAAGGAGTTAAACTCGTGCCCGCCTGGAACGGCGTGGAAGGTAATGCCGCTCGGCGAGCTATCGGCGCGCAGGAGCTCGATGCCCGGCTCCCCGTTCGCATCGTCCCGCTCCTCGCAGCTGATCTTGTCCGTGAGCTCCGCAAACTCATCCATAAAGCCACGCAGCTCACGCGAGAGATCACTGTCATCATAGTGACCGACCAACTTAACTGATGTTTCGAACTTATCAAAGACCGCCGCCAACTGCTCGCGAATCTCAGCAGAGATGAAGTTCGTCTCATGGCCCTCTGCAGCTTCCTTCTCGATGGAGTTCCTGCGCTGTTCAAAGCGCTTTGCATCCACCTCGGCGCGCGCAAAGGCAGGGATCTTCAGACGGTCGTGCAGTGCCGCCGCATGACGCTCCGCTGCAACCGCGCTGACCGCACCGTCGGAGACCGCCGTTACAACCTGGCGCAGTGTCTTGATACAGACATCACCCGCCGCAAAAACACCCTTGACATTTGTTTCCTTATCCTCGTTTGTAATGACATAGCCCTGCTCATTCAGCGCGATGTGTTCGCGGAACAGCCCCGTGTTGGGGATATAGCCGGCAAAGACGAAAACGCCGAACGTCTCCCCCTCCTTTGCCATATAGTGCTCGACCCTACCCGTGATCTCGTCGCGGAAATCGGCATAGGAGATCATGGTCTCGCCGCCGACACGTTCCACCACGGTGTTGAAACGAACCTTGATGTTCGGATAGTTCGCAAGCGCGTCCACCGCTGTCTGCGGGGCACGGAACTTATCACTGCGCACAAGGATCGTGACAGACTTTCCATAGCGCGAGAGGAACATACTTTCCTCCACCGCCGCAAGTCCGCCGCCGATGACGAAGATATCCATGCCTGTGAAGAACTCCGCATCACAGGTCGCACAGTAGGCGACGCCGCGTCCCTGAAACGTTTTCTCACCGTAGAAGCCAACCTTGCGTGGATTCGCCCCCGTCGCGAGGATGACGCTCAGAGCCTCTACCGTGCCCGCCGTTGTCTCAAGCTCCTTGATATCCTGGTCGAGCTTCAGTCCAATGACCTCCGCCTCGACAAACTCAGCACCAAAGCCGCGCGCCTGCTCCTCCATCTGTGCCGCGAGTTCGGAGCCACTGATCTTACCCGTGCCGGGATAGTTCACGACATCGGCGGTAATCGTAATCTGCCCGCCGACCTTCTCCTTCTCGATCACCAGCACCTTGCATTTGGCGCGCGCCAGATAGATCGCAGCAGAGAGCCCCGCAGGACCGCCGCCGACAATGACGGCATCATACATTTTATCCACCAAAGCACCTCTTTTGTAGTTCATAGGAAAAAGCACTTCGCAAGAACCCCTCGCGAAGTGCTCCGATCATATTCTTAGAGTTTGCCGACGAGGTCGAAGCTCGGCTTGAGCGTCTTTTCGCCCGGCTTCCAGCGTGCGGGGCAGACCTCATCGCCGTGCTTTGCGACGAACTGGAGTGCCTGCACCTTGCGGAGAAGCTCCTGCGCATTGCGGCCGACGTTGCCCGCGCTCACCTCGTAGGAAACGATCTTGCCCTCGGGGTTGACAACGAACGTGCCGCGCTCGGAACGACCGTCTTCCTCAATGTAGACATCGAAGTCGCGTGCGAGCTTCGCCGTCGGATCTGCGAGCATCGGATACGTGAGCTTGCCGACGAGCTCGGAGCTCTCATGCCATGCCTTGTGGACAAAGTGGGAGTCGCAGGAAACAGCGAAGATCTCGCAGCCGAGCTTCTCGAACTCAGCGTACTGCTCCTGAAGATCAGCAAGCTCCGTCGGGCAGACAAACGTGAAGTCTGCCGGGTAGAAGAAGAATACGCTCCACTTGCCCTTGAGATCCGCCTTTGTGTACTGCGTAAACTCGCCCTGTGCTGCGCCCGCCTTCTTCTGGAATGCGTCAACCTTGAAATCGGAAATTTCTTTGTTGATGAGTGACATTGAATATCCTCCTTTGATTGTAACCAATCGCTCTCATTTCGAGGGATTGCGTATGTCCTTTTGATGGGTTAATCATAGCACAGAGGATTTTCCTTGTCAACAGAAATTTATACTTTTTAATAACTATTTTTATTTAGTCCAATGCGTCGGTAAAACGTCCCAAAGTTCTCGCTCCCCAGAAAGCAAAAGAACCGCCATCACGGCGGTTCCTCACTCAGAGCCTCATCTTAAAATCGTCATAACCGAACTCACGAACGACCTCCCAATCACCGTTCGGTGCAACGGCAATGATGTTCGGCAAGGGCATTCCGTTGAACGTATTGTTCTTCACCATTGTATAGATCGCCATATCGCCGAAGACGACGCGGTCGCCAATACTCAGCGGTACATCAAACGAGTATGTGCCAATCGTATCGCCCGCAAGACAGGTTGGTCCCGCAAGCGTGTAGGTGTACGGCTTCTCCCCCTCCGCCTCCGCATGGATGACGGGCGGACGATAGGGCATCTCGATGACATCGGGCATGTGACAGGCTGCCGACGTGTTCAGAATGACATTCCCATCCGTCTGCACGTCGAGCACCTCGGCGACGAGGAAGCCCGCATTGAGTGCAACCGCCTCCCCCGGCTCAAGATAGACCGCGACATCATAGGTGTCCTGCACATGACGGATCAGCCGCTTGAGCAGAGAAACATCATAGCCCTCGCGCGTGATGTGATGTCCACCGCCGAAATTCAGCCACTTCATCCCGTAGAGATATTTCCCAAACTTCTCCTCGACAGCCTCAAGTGTCGCGGCAAGCGCGTCCGCGCCCTGCTCGCAGAGCGTATGGAAGTGAAGTCCGTCGATTCCATCAAGCAAGTCCGCACGGAAGTCCGCAATCTTTACACCAAGGCGCGAGTTCGGCGCACAGGGGTCGTAGATTGCATGCTCCTGCGTTGAGCGTTCGGGATTGATGCGTATGCCGCAGGATGCGCCCGCTGCGCGTGCCGCCGCACCGAACCGCTCCCACTGGGCGAACGAGTTGAATACAATGTGGTCACAGATCGCCGCGAGGCGCGGGATCTCATCCTCCTCGTACGCGGGCTTAAAGACATGGTTCTCCTTGCCCATCTCCTCCTGCGACAGCCGTGCCTCATAGATGCCGCTCGCCGTTGTACCCGAGAGATAACGCCCGATCAGCGGATAGTAGTGATACATGGAAAAGCATTTCTGGGCGAGCAGCACCTTTGCCCCTGTATCCTCCGCCAATTCCGCAAGAATGCGCAGATTCTTCTCAAGCAGCTCCTCGTAGACGAGGTACGAGGGCGTGGGAACGATATCCCACTCCGCGCGCCACGCCATCAGTCTACCAGCACGGGGCTGTGGCTCTCCTGCCACGGCAGTCCCCAGACATTGAGCGCGTCCATAAACGGATCGGGATCGAACTCCTCGACATTGAACACGCCCGGTTTGCGCCACTTGCCCGTCATCACCATCATCGCCCCGATCATCGCGGGCACGCCCGTCGTATAGGCGACCGCCTGAGAGCCGACTTCGGCATAGCATTTCTCATGGTCACAGACGTTGTAGAGATAGTAATTCTTGTCCTTGCCATCCTTCTTTCCTCGGAAGATGCAGCCGATGTTCGTCTTGCCCTTCGTACGCGGGCCGAGGCTCGCGGGGTCGGGCAGCACGGCCTTGAGGAATTGGAGGGGGATGATCTTGTGCCCCTCAAAGTCAATCGGCTCGATCGAGGTCATGCCAACGTTCTCAAGGCAGCGCAGATGTGTGAGATAACTCTCGCCGAATGTCATAAAGAAGCGAATGCGCCTCACGCCCTTGATATTCTTTGCAAGCGACTCAAGCTCCTCGTGGTGCAGGAGATACATATCCTTCTGCCCAACCTCGGCAAAGTCATAGACGCGCTTGATCTCCATCGGTTCCGTCTCGACCCATGCACCGTTTTCCCAGTAGCTGCCCTTCGCCGAAACCTCACGGATGTTGATCTCGGGGTTGAAATTCGTCGCAAAGGGATAGCCGTGGTCGCCGCCATTGCAGTCGAGAATGTCAATGTAGTTGATCTCGTCAAACTCATGCTTCATCGCGTACGCACTGAACACGCCCGTCACACCGGGATCAAAGCCCGAGCCGAGCAGCGCCGTCAGCCCTGCCTCACGGAAACGATCTGCGTATGCCCACTGCCAGCTGTACTCGAACTTCGCCGTATCCTCCGGCTCATAGTTCGCCGTATCGACATAGTGCACGCCCGCTGCAAGGCACGCGTCCATGATGTGCAGATCCTGATATGGGAGCGCAAGATTCAGCACCACATCGGGCTGAAAATCGCGGATGAGCGCGGTCAGTGCCGGAACATCATCCGCATCCACCGCCGCCGTCCGAATCTTCGTCTTGCCGCCGTCCAGCTTTTCCTTCAGTGCGTCACATTTCGACTTTGTACGCGAAGCAATGAGAATTTCCTCAAAGACCTCCGAATTTTGACAGCATTTATGCACGGCAACACTTGCAACGCCGCCCGCTCCAATAATCATCGCTTTTCCCATGGAAACGCCTCCTTTATCTATGCCCCTATCATACAACAGGAAAGGGGTCACTGCAAGTGCAGCGCCCCCCGTCAAATTCTTTTCGTTTACAGTTTGAACCTCTTCGTTTCGTTGGCGAGCTCCTGCGACAGGCTCAGCAGTCCCTGCGTCTCCGCCGAAATCTCCTCGAGCGATGCCGACTGCTCCTGCGTTGCGCCGGAGACGGACTGTACGCTGCTCGCGTTCTCGAGGCTGACCTTGTGGATCTCCTCGATCTGTGTGCGCACGGTCTGTGCCTCCTCGTCCATCTGGCGAATCCCGTCCGTGATCCCCTTTACCCCGCCGCTGAGCTGCTGGATCGCCGCAGAGATGGACTGGAACACATCATCCGCCGTGCGTACGGAGGTCAGACCAAAGCCGACATACTCGCTGCCGCGCTTGCCCGCCTCGACCGCACGCTCCATATCCGACTGCACAGACTGCATCGTCTGCGATATGCGCTTCGAGAACTCGCCCGATTCCTCGGCGAGCTTTCGCACCTCCTCCGCGACGACGGCAAATCCACGTCCGTGCTCACCCGCACGCGCTGCCTCGATGGCTGCGTTGAGTGCGAGCAGGTTCGTCTGATCGGCGATGCTTGCGATGACCTCGACGCTGTGGCTGATCTCCTCGGAGCTCTTGCCAAGCGCAGAGATTGCCGCATCCACCGTCTCCGAGCCGGTCTTGATCTGCTCCATGTAGCTGACGACCTCGTCAATGGAGTGGCGTCCATCCTCCACACGCTGAATCGTATCGTTCGTGACCGCGACCACTTCCTCAGCACGCTCCGCCATAGTCGCTGTGTGCTCTGAGATCGCCACGGCGGCATTGGCAACGTTCGTCGCTGCAGCAGACTGCTGTGATGCCCCCTCAGCAATCCCCGATACCGTATCCGCAACCTGTGTCGATGCCTCTGCTGACTGCTGCGATGCAGTCGTCACCGCCTCTGCCGAGTCAGCCAGTGCGACCGCGTGTTTTTGGATCTTCTGGATGAGATCGTGCAGGGTATGACGCATCCGAACAAAACCGTCTGCGAGCTGCCCCATCTCATCCTGCGAGAGAATTGTCCGCTCACGGTCGCGGAGATCGCCGTCATTGATGCGGCTGCACGAGTCCACAAGACGCTTCAGGTTTGCAGCAAACGAATGGGAGATAACGAAGATCGCCGCCGTCGTGACGAGGAGAATCACGAGCGTCAGAGCCGAGAGTGTCAGCAACAGATGCTTTGCCTCTGCGAGCACCTCATCCGTCGTCACCTCGGACACAACAACCCAACGGCGACCGTCCAGCTGAATGGGCACGAGCATCGCCGTCAGATCTTCGCCCGCCGCATCCTCATAATGCGCGACGGCAGACGCGTCGCCGCCAATGATACTCTTAAATCCATTCACCAAAGGCTGTGCTGTTTTTTTACTCGAGTCCTCCTTGCTGAGATCGAGCTTGCCGACCTGTGCAGGATCTTTCGAGTGCATGATGACAATGCCAGACTCGTCCGCAATCAGCAGGTCGCCTGTCTGATAGACCGAGAGCCCCGCGAGCCGCTCCTCAAATCCTGCGAGCGAGATGGTTCCCGCCACAATGCCTGTGATCGTGCCGTTCTGCACGACAGGCACAGCAATGATGACAACGACCTTGCCCGTGATCGCCGAAATCACAGGCTCAGAGACGACGGCTTTGCCCGTCTGCATCATTGCTTTCTTGTAGTAATCACGCTCCCTGCGGTCGTTCGCGCGATCTTCATAGTCATAACCGATGCCGTCCGGGTCGAGATAGAATACATTCGAGAACACGTCCGTGTGTTCCTTGACATCGCGCAGCTTCGCGACACGCGCTGCACGATCACCTTGCAGAATCACCGCGTCGCGGGACAGTTCCTCCAGATGTGCCTTGTTCATGTCAAAGACGCGCTGCGCATCCAAGGACACCTGCTTCCCCAGTCCTGTCCCAATCATTTCGGCATTCTTATCCAGCATATCACTCGACATTTTGTAGCTGATGCCAAAAAAAATCAGGAATCCCACCAAAACTACAGGCAGAATAAACGCTAAGAATTTTGTGCGAATCGATGCGAACTGCATGAAGTCTTCCCTCCATAACTAAGATAGTGTAATCACAATGATAATTGTTTCATCATATTACCACCTGTTTTTCCTATTTGCAAGCCTTAAGTCCCAAATATAAAAATTATCATTCATAAATAAGAATATATAGCAATATATTTTTCATGCAAAAGAATTCTTTCCAATCTCATTTTCCTGTCTTCTACCCGTATGTGCAGAGATTTTTCTTTGTACTTCCTATGACAGAGTCTGTGAGTTATGCTATAATGTGGGCTGTGTATACAATATTTTAAGAAGCGAAACATAACGAAAGGAGCCATTCATCATGGCTGTTCATGTCATCAACGAGTCGCGCCGCTGCCTCCAGTGCAAAAAGCCGCTCTGCCGTATCAAGGGATGCCCCGTGCAGACCAATGTGCCTGAGATGATCCGCCTCTTCCTCGATGGTAAGATCAATGAGGCAGGTGCGATGCTCTACGACAACAACCCCATGAGCGTTTTCTGCTCGCTCGTGTGCGATCATGACGCGCAGTGCGAGGGAAACTGCATCCAAGGTCGGCGCGGCTCACCGATTCAGATCTCGAGCATCGAACACTACATCTCGGACACCTATCTCGACAAGCTCGTGCTTGAGCGCAAATCCTACAACGGACACAATGTCGCCGTCATCGGTGCGGGTCCTGCCGGAATCGTCGTCGCGGTCAAACTTGCACAGGAGGGCTACGGTGTCACGATCTTTGAGCGGATGCAGCGCATCGGCGGAATGCTGCGCTACGGCATCCCCGATTTTCGTCTGCCGCCCTCGACCCTTGACCGCTATGAGGAAAAGCTCTACACGCTCGGCATCCACATCCGCCCGAACACGACGATCGGCGGTGCGCTTACGGTGGACGATCTCTTTCGTGATGGCTACGAGACCATCTTTATGGGGACAGGCGCGTGGCGCGCAAAAAGTCTCGGTATCCATGGAGAGACGCTTGGCAACTGCCATTTCGCCGTCAATTACCTTCAGAAACCCGATGTCTACCGTCTCGGCGACCGCGTCGCTGTCATCGGCTCGGGTAACTCGGCGATGGATGTCGCGCGTACGGCAATCCGCAAGGGCAGCCGCTACGTCACGATCTACGCCCGACGCAACGGGATCTCTGCAAGCGAGCGCGAGCTCGAGTATGCGCTGATGGACGGCTGTGAGATCCAATACGGCAAGGGCATCCACTCCGTCACACCTGAGGGACCGATGCTGTACGACCGCATTTTTGACGAGGAGCAAAATTTGATCAGCGAGGGTGCTCCCTATCTCGTTCCTGCCGACAGCACGGTTATCGCGGCAAGTCAGGCAGCAAAGGACAAGATCGTCCGCACGACGACGGGCATCACTTTGAACAAAAAGGGGCTCGTTATCGTCGATGAGAACGGCATGACTGAACGTCCCGGTGTATTCTCGGCGGGCGACGTCGTGCAGGGGCCGTGGACCGTCGTACACGCGGTCAGGGATGCGAAGCACGTCGCTGAGGCAATGATCCGCTATATGGAGGAGAACAGCGCGACATCCTGACGGCGCACTCTGCGTGATGCCGTCTGCTGCGCACAATGGAAGTAAAGGAGACATTTATGAACATGAGTGATCGCGAACTCACCGATCTCGTCCGGCAGATGGCAGCACCACCACCGCCCCCCACATACGGTGAGGCAGAAGTGGAGGAACTCGTACGTATGCACGCCGGCGGTCGTCACAAGATGCGCAGCGAGGCGGAGATCCTCGCACGCTACAATCTCGGCCGCCAGCAGTACAAGCAGCTGAAGTTCAGCCGTGAGAACAACCGCGAGCAACAACAGATGCTCTACGCCGAGCTCAAGGTACTCGGCTGGGTGCTCGGCCGCAAGGAACGAGACGTTGTCATGGAGATCAACAAATGAAGCTATCACTGACCAAAGCGGATTTTATTGCAGCGGCACAAAATGCAAATCTCATTACCATCTCTACTGAGTTGACGATGGATCTCGACACCCCCGTTTCCATCTACTACAAGCTGGTCGGAGAGAAAAAGGGCTACATTATGGAGTCCGTCGACACAACGCAGCAGCAGTTCGGACGGTACTCTTTTATCGGCGGCGAGCCATTTGTCAGTATTCAGGTCTTCGCAGATAAGCTGCTTGTAAATGAGAACGGTCTGATGAAGAGCGTCTCGGGAGCACCGCATGAATCCATGAAAGCGTATGCCGCACGGTTCACGCCCGCCGCAGCCGACGGTGATGCCCTCCCCCTCGTCCACGGCGGACTTGCGGGCTATTTTTCGTACGAGACGGCGGCAACCTTTGACCGTGTGCGCGGTGTGAAGCCCCACGGCGAACAGCTGCTTGGACAGTTCATGATGTGCCGTTACCTCGTCGTCTATGATGCCCTGCGGAACAGTGCGCGGCTCCACTACCTCGCAGATATCCATGCAGGCGAGGATACAGGTGAGCTCTATGACGTGATTGTAGACCGTCTCACGGCGATGCGCGAACGCCTTGCTGCCCCCTTCGCACCGCCCGCTGCACCAAAGACGAAGCGTCAGCGCCCCATCGACTTTATGGCACACTATGGAAAGGCTCCGGCAGATTTTCTCGCGACCATCGATACAATCAAGGAACACATCTACGCAGGCGACATCTTTCAGGCGGTGCCGTCCTTCCGTTTCCGTGAGAAGATCACACGCCCCGCATTCCTTTTCTATCGACGTCTGCGGCAGGTCAATCCCTCGCCCTATATGTTCTACTACAACTTCGGCGAGATAAAGCTCGTCGGTGCCTCCCCCGAGATGCTGATCAAGGTATCGGGCAGCACTGTCTACACCTACCCCATCGCAGGCACGAGGAAACGCGGCAAAACAGACGAGGAGGATGCGCTGCTTGCCACGGAGCTGCGTGCCGACGAAAAGGAATGTGCCGAGCACGCAATGCTTGTCGATCTTGCACGCAACGATCTCGGCCGCATCAGCGTCCCCGGCTCGGTACGCGTACCGAAGCTCATGGAAGTCGAACGATTCTCCCACGTCTCGCACATGGTCAGCAGCGTCGTCGGTGAGATCGCCCCCGACTATACACCGATGGATGTCCTACGTGCCACCTTTCCTGCCGGAACAGTCAGCGGCGCACCGAAGCTGCGAGCTATGGAGATTATCCACGAAGAGGAGCAGGAGGATCGCGGATTCTACGCGGGTACAGTCGGCTACATGGACTTTCGTGGGAATATGGATATGTGCATCACCCTGCGCACGATGTGCATCGAGAATGACGACACGGCGATCATTCAGGCGGGTGCGGGCATTGTCAAAGACTCCGTCCCCGAAAAGGAATACCTTGAGATTCTGCAAAAAGCAAAGGCTCTCTTTGAGGTTGTAGAGGAGGTGGAGAACGATGCTGCTTTTGCTTGACAACTACGATTCATTCACCTACAACATCTATCAGCTGCTCACAAACCTCGGCGCAGAGGTCGAGGTTGTCCGCAACGACATGACGACCGTCAACGAGATTCGCAAAAAGAACTATAAGGGAATTGTGATCTCTCCCGGCCCGGGGCTCCCAAAGGATGCGGGCATCACAGAGGAGCTCATACGCGAGCTGGGCGGTGAGGTCCCGATCCTGGGGATTTGCCTCGGGCATCAGGCAATCGGCGAGGTGTTCGGCGGTCGTGTCGTTCGCGCACACGAGATCGTTCACGGCAAGGCATCCCCCATCCGCCATCACGGCACAGGGATCTATCATAACATCCATGCGGGCACACAGGTCGCACGCTACCACTCCCTCATCATTGAACGCGAAAGTCTGCCCGATGTGCTCGAGATCACGAGCGACCTCGGGGACGGTACAATCATGGGCGTACGCCACAAGACGCTCCCCATTGAGGGCATCCAGTTTCATCCCGAATCCATCCTAACCCATGACGGTCCCGCAATGATGGAAAACTATCTGATAGGCATTGGTGTACTATGTGCGAAAAACGATACGACGATATCCTTCTGATCAGCGATCTGGACGGCACGCTGATCCCGCGCTATGAAATGATCTCTGAGGAGAATATCCGTGCACTCAATGCATTTACAGCGGCGGGAGGCGTATTTGCAGCTGCGACGGGACGCACGCCCGAGTCCGCACTCCCCTATCTTGAGGGGATTACGGTCAACGCACCAAGCATCTTCTTCAACGGCGCTATGCTCAAAGATCTCCCTGCGAATCAGATTCTCGAGACACGTACGCTGGACGGCGACATCTGGCGTACGTTTGCCGCGCGTGTCCTCTACCAGTTCCCACGTGCCTGCGTTGAAGTCTATACAGCAGAACACTGCTACGTCCTCACCCCCGAGGCGAACGATGATCCGCGCCTTGCGGGCGAGTTCTACAATGTGGACCATACCAATTTGAAGACAGTCGAGGACGAGACATGGCTAAAATTCTTTATCTGCGATGCGCCCATCAACCTCTCCTTTGTCGAACGTCTGGCAAAAGAGCTCGGCATTGACAAATGCTCCACCTCATTTTACTCCGAGGCAAACTACCTTGAGTTCGTCCCGCCCCATACAAGCAAGGGTGCGATGGCAGAGGTACTGAAGGCAATGCCTGCCTACGCCGGGCGGCGTGTCATTGCTTGCGGTGACTATGGCAACGATGCTGAGCTCCTGCGCATGGCAGACATCGGCATCGCCCCCGAGGATGGCTCGGAGGAAGCAAAGGCAGCGGCTCTCTGCATTGCCCCGCCATGCAGAGAGCCGCTTGTGCCGTGGATCTTGAGAGAGATATTATAATCAGACATAGTAAAAGAGCACTGCGATTGCAGTGCTCTTTTACTATGCGGGAATTCCGCCGATGGATCGAGACAAATTAGAACGCGAACTCAACGCGGCCGAAGAGAGCGCTTGCATTCTTGTCCTTCGTGATATCCTTGCCCTTGAAGTACTCCGCCTTCGTCGTCACATTCTTGAAGAGCGTGTAGGTTGCACCGACAGCCCATCCCTTCTGATCGTTGCCGAGAACATTGTAGGTCGGTGCGAACGCGACATTCTCACCGAGGTGACGATATGCAAGGTATGCGCCCCAAGAGCCCATATCGGACTTCTTTGCGCCCTTGTAGTCGAGCTCGACACTGCCTGCCTTGTGGTGGTAGTCAGCCGCCGTGTTCTGCGCATAGGCAGCTGCGAGACGAACGTTCTTGTCGAACGTGTAGCTGCCGCCGACCATCCAGACATTGGCATTGTCCGTCGGGGTCTTGCTGTATCCAGAATCCTTGAACGCATTGCTATTGAAGTGATGATAGCCGACACCGCCCGTCAGCTTGCCAAGCGTCGTGGAGAGCTCAATGCCCTGATAGTTCGCAGCAACATCACTGTCCGAGAACTTGGACATACGACCCGCAGCAACCTTCGCCTTGACGACATTGCCAAATTTGACCATACCGCCGGACAGATAGTTATCGAAGACCATCGCCTCATCCACGTCGGTGGTGTATGCAATGCGACCAAGCGTAACGTTGAGCTTGCCGTAATTGCCCTCAGCATTTGCATAGTCCAGCTTCAGTTCACCCGAGCTGCCGGAGTCCGTCTTCATGTTGCTGTCTGCCGTAAGACGAGCCTTGACCTGCCAATGATCGTTGACCTCAGCCGTCGGCATGAGACGGAAACGGAGACGCTCCGTGTTGGAGGTCTTCGTGTTCTCATGACGGTTGCTGATGTGGTCATAGCGGAGGAGCCCCGTCCACTTCACCATATCCGCATGCTTCTCGAGGTTCGAGACACGAACGCCGAGGTTGTTGAGCTCATCTGCGAACTCAGCTGCGAGGCGGTCGATGAGAGCCTTATCCGATACAGGAACGTTCTCCTTTGCCATCGCCTTTGCGACCATCTGCGCCATCTCGTAACGCGTGATGTTGCGGTCGCCGCGATACGTGCCATCGCCGTAGCCCTCGACAACACCGTCCGCAGCGAGCTGCGTCACAGCATCGTATGCCCAGTGATCACGGGGCACATCCGAGAACGGATTCGCAGCGGCGAACGTCGTGGACGCAGCGCCGATGGTCATTGCTGCTGCCAGAGCAGCCACCATTGTCTTCTTCATAGTAATTCCTCCTTTGCGGGGTTCCCCGCAGTACATAAAATCTGACCCGCGCACAGGAGGACGGAGTATCCATGTTTCCTCGCGGCCGTCCTGTATACGGATTTACATTCGTCATTATAGCACAATGTCAATCGTTTGCAAAGTGTGAAATGCTTGTTGTAGTATCATTTTGAATGTATTTCCCAAATGAGATTCGTTCCCTTTCCATCAATTTCTCGTCCATCCGTACTGAGTAATATTCGACGTATAACGCAGACGATCAACGAAGTCCACATTCGTCGCCGCTGTACGAAAGACGGGAACACGTTCCATTGCATAGACATTGCTGTTGCGGTCGACATTACCGTACTTAACCGTAAAACCGCCCTTGTACCCCGCCTCCTTCGCAATGGAGACGATGTGAAGATCGTGCACGCCCGTCGGGTAGGCGATGAACTCGACGGGATGTCCGAGCTCCGCCTCCGCTTGGCGCTTCGACTCGACCAGTTCTTCGCGGATGCGCTCATCGGGCAGCTCCGGCAGCGGTGCATGCGTCACGGTATGGGACTGTGCCGTTATCCCATTTCGCTCCATCTCACGCAGCTGATCCCATGTGAGATACCCCTTGCGCTTGCTGACAAAGCCGGTCACAATGAAGATCGTCGCCTTGAGATTGTATTTTTTGAGGATCGGATAGGCATTCGTATAGTTATCGACATAGCCGTCATCAAATGTGATAAGTACAGGTCGCTCCGGAAGTGTTCCCTTCCCTTCGAGGAACGCATAGAGCTCATCGATCGTGATGCTGTGATAGCCATGATCGACGAGATACTTCATCTGCCACTCAAAGTCCTCAGGCTCAATCGCAAGCGAGATAAACATAGTGTTGACCATGTGGTAGTTGAGTACGAGTACTTTCACATCATCCTCGGCAGCGGGCAGAGGCGCAGGCGAGGCCTCCTCGCGCGGATGTCCGACGATTATCACAACACCGAGGAGTATGAACAGGACGGCGATCAATGTCCAGAACTGCCGTCCGCCGATCATCTTCTTCCAATCCATGCCATTCCTCACTTTCACTGTGGTTTATTGTACCTAGATTTGAAAAGAAAATCAAGCAAAGAAAAAGAGACTGCCCGCAGACAGTCTCTCTGAGTGAATCTTTGCTCAGTCTTTCGCCCAGACCTCCGCCATGAGATCCTCATAGACATCCTCAAGATGCTTCACAATGATTCCGAGTAGCGTCCGAATCATGATGCCATCGAACGTTTCAGCCACGGACGGAACGCAGACATCGAGATAGATGCTGCCGTCCTCGCGGAGATAGTATTTGAAGATTTTGTACTCCGCATTGAGTGCATTGAGGTAGTTCTTGATCCGATCGACATTCTTTACGTTGATGCCCGCTGCTACGTTTGTGCGGATGATCGTAAAGATACTGTCATCGATAAAGATCGCCATCGGCATGATCTGCCCCTTCGCCTCGATGCGCGAGTTGAAGCGTGTCGTATGGTATGCATCATCAAAGGACTGCGGCTCGTCAAAGAAGCTGAGGTCATTTTCTTCTAAGAATGCCTTGAACTTCTCGACTTTCGTCATGCCTTCGGATACGGGTGTCTCTGCTGCCATTTCATTTCCTCCAGATACAGCGGTCTCAGCAGCCGCCTTCTTCCCTTCCTTTGCTCCGCCGATACGCTCGCGCAGAGCCTCCTCCTCAGAGGGCTTCCTTTTCTCTTTGGATACGTCTTTCCCCTCTGTCTCCTCGGTCTTCGCCATGTGTATAACTCCTCCCTTTTCGTATGCAAACGGGTACTATGCCGTTGCCAATATAGTACTATTCTACCATAAAAAATGCAATATTTGCAAGAAAAACCGCCGTACTGCTGCACGGCGGTCAGTTCATCGTATGTTACATCAAAGCGTTCTCTTACGCAGGATGAATGCGCGAACAAAAAGTGCTGTGAAGAGGATTGCAAAGCCAATGCCGGCCGGATAGGTAATGTTGGTCGGCAGACCGAATCCCTCGGGAGCCTGCATGAGGTAGGTCGTCGTGACCGCCGACATAAAGATCGCCGGCACGAGTGCTACGACATAGGCATACGAGCCCGGCTTATGCAGGTAGAGATATGCCGTGCCCATCCAGAGAGTAATCATCGCGAGGGTCTGGTTCGCCCACGAGAAGTAACGCCAGATGATCGAGAAGTCCATCTGCGAAAGAACGAGACCGATGCCGAGCATTGGGACAGCAATGATGAGACGCTTTGAGGATTCTTTCTGTGGAATGTTCAGCCAGTCCGCGAGCGTCAGACGCGCGGAGCGGAACGCCGTGTCACCGGAGGTAATCGGGCAGGCGATAACGCCGAGCATGGCGAGAACTGCACCGATGCTCACACCACCGATGCCGACAACGCCCATGAATCCGTTGCAGATCTCATAGACGACACCGCCGGGGCCCGCCTCCTTGAGTGCCGCACCAAGCCCCGCCGAACCATCGTAGAAGGTTGCGCCGGCAGCTGCCCAGCAAAGTGCGATGATGCCTTCGGCAACCATCGCGCCGTAGAACACAGGGCGACCCATGCGCTCATCCTTAAGGCACCGTGCCATGATTGGCGACTGCGTAGCATGGAAGCCCGAAACCGCACCGCAGGCGACCGTGATAAAGAGGAGCGGCCAGATCGGCAGCTGTTTCGGGTGCAGGTTTTCGAGCGTCATCTCCGGCATAACGTGCCCGCCGACACCGAAGAGCATACCGCCCATGATGCCGAGTGCCATAACAATGAGACAGACACCAAAGAGAGGATAGAAACGTGCGATAATCTTGTCGATCGGCAGGAGCGTCGCCATTGTGTAATAGATGAAGATCACGCCGAGCCACATGAGCATTTCCTGCCCCGTGAGCTTTGCAAGCAGCATCGCGGGTCCCGTCATAAAGACGACACCGACGAGGACAAGCAGAACAATTGAAAAGATACGCATGATCTGCAGCATGATATGCCCCAGATTCTTTCCGACAATCTCCGAGAGGCTCTTGCCGTCCTCACGAAACGAGATCATACCCGAAAGATAGTCGTGCACACCTCCGGCGAAGATGGTACCGAAGACGATCCAAAGATAGACACTCGGTCCCCAGAGCGCACCCGCAAGCGCACCGAAGATCGGTCCGAGCCCCGCGATGTTCAGCAGCTGGATGAGGAACACCTTCCACGTCGGCAACGGGATGTAATCCACTCCATCCTCGAGCCGTACCGCAGGCGCGACCTCCCCCGTACGGCCAAATGCCCGATCCACGAGTGCACCATAAACTATGTAGCCTATGATGAGTGTGGCAAGCGCACCAAGAAATGTAACCATACGTTGTCACTTCTTTCTTTATATACTAAATATTATACCGGATTTCCGACATCCGCATTCTGCCCTCCCTTCCTAATGAAATCAAAGAAGCTCTCCTAAAACAAGTTCCTAAAGCAGCAAATCGGCTTCTTTGCGCTCATCATATCACAACTGCGCCCCCCTTGTCTAATAGTTCCTTTGTGCTATAATGGGCAATGTATTTGAGAAATTTTAGGAGGTTTATACCTATGGGACTTGATATTCTTCTCTTCCTTATGCTCGGGCTCTTTGTCGGCACGTTTGGGACACTTGTTGGCATCGGCGGCGGGCTGATCTGCGTACCGATCTTCATCTTCTTCCTGTCCGACGGAGGCATCTATCCGTATTTCCACACAGCTGCACAGATCACAGGCACATCGCTCGTCATTGTGCTTGCAAACGCCCTCTCGGGGACGCTCGCCTACATCCGTCAGCAGCGCGTATTCTTCCCCGCTGCTGTTCCTTTTGCCCTCGCAACCTTGCCTGGTGCATTTCTCGGGTCGTATATCGTCGACGACTTCACGGGACCGATGCTGTACGTCTCATACGGTTCATTCCTACTCGTGATGGCACTGATGATGTACTGGAACGCTACACACAAGAACCACTCGGATATTCACACACTGCCCGCATATTTTACGTTCAACCGCTCGCTCGGCATTGGAGTAAGTGCAGGTGTAGGCTTCATCTCGAGCATCTTCGGTATCGGCGGCGGCGTGATCCATGTGCCGCTCATGGTCTACCTGCTCGGCTTCCCCGTACACATGGCGACGGCGACCTCGCATTTCGTCCTTGCCTGCTCGGCGGCGTTCGGTGTCGTCAGTCACTTCCTGCTCAATCACATCATCTGGACACCTGCCATCTGCATCTCCATCGGCGCCGCGATTGGTGCCCAGATCGGCGCTGTCATCTCACAGAAGACGAAATCCAAGGTCATCCTCGTCCTTCTCTCACTCGCTATGTTCGCTCTTGGCATACGCCTGATCTGGATGAGCGGGATGTTGTAAACCACAAAACGAACGTAAAAAAGAATCGCCCCAACATGAGGCGATTCTTTTTTGGTCTCGTCGTGCTCCGATCAGAGCGGCTGGAAGCCGTGGCGTGCTCCCTCGGCGGACTCGATTGCCTGATGTGCGAGATCAATCGAAAGCCCAAGGGTACGCATGATCTTGTCGGGGTTATGGAAGCCCATGCCGTTCTCGGCGGCAACCCAATCCCAGTACCACTGTGCTTCGCGAATCTTCGCGCGTGCATCCTCGAGTGCTGCATCGGGTACACCTGCATCCATCGCAGCCTTGACCGTGCGATGTGCGCGTGCGACCGTCTGGCCTGCGATGCGCTGGATCTTGAACGTATTGTCATGAATGGTCTTGACGCGTGCCACGAGGGTCTCCTCGCTCTCGTCATGACACTTCAGACAGGATTCCTTCGTCGTCTTCAAGGGACTCGTCATCCAGTGCGAGGTGTACTTCTTGCCGCCGTCACGCATATAGGGCATGT
>CAUVVR010000008.1:0-96482 GCA_963555475.1 uncultured Selenomonas sp. | reverse complement strand
TCTTGCGAATGAGCTGATTGATCGTTGGCATACTGCACCTCCTTCCTTTGTCGTCATATCATTTCTTTTGTATGAAAACGCAGAGAACTGCGTTTTTACCGTAGTTTGGCGACCGCCGCCGCACCCACATCAAGGTGCACTGCAGCGCCGAGCTCCGCCTTCGTCGCGGAGCGGTCAGGGATGATTCCCGCGTCCCCACACGCGGCAAAAAGCGGATCGAGCACACGGCCGTCCACATCACTCGCGATGAACACCATCTCCGCCGTACCGCTCTGCACCGCCTTGCACACCTGATGAATGCCGGCGACCGTGCGCGCTGTACGCAATTTTTCCAAAGACATAGTGCACCTCCAAAAAGGGGACTGTCACATAATATCATCCGTCAAAACGCTTGTCAACGCATATTTTACAAAGTTTTTTATTTACACCTCTCCTAGCGTATCTTTCTTTTTCGTTTAGATATTTTTGTAGAAAATGCGGACATTTCTGTCCGCACTCATCAAATATTACTCTTCATCAAAAGTTCGGGGTGACGCACATAGTACGCTGTCAACTCACAGTACGCATCGCGCTCCGCCGTGAACCGCTCCGTATCGAAGTGCCACGGCAGCTGCCCCGCCGTCACAGTCAGCTCCTGCGCGGCACGCTCACGATAGCAGCCAATCTCCTCACGCGTGAGCCACGCATATGGTGTCACGACACAATCAATCGGCTCTGTCAGCGGCTTTTCGACAGCATAGTAGGAGAATCCCTGCGGTGCAATAAGTTCAATGAGTGTCGGCAGGATGTTGAGGTGTCCGCCAATCACATTGTGTGCAAGATGCGCTCCCGTCAGCTCCGCATGGTGCATCGAAAACGACGTGAGAATGCGTTCACGCAGCAGCATCTCCTCCCGCGCTGCCACTCCCCGAATAAGCGGAGCCTCACCGCCCATGTGATCTCCCGTCACGATAAAGAGGCTGTCCGGAAACGCTTCCCGCATCTGTGTGATGAAACGGAAGAGGGCCCAGTCCGCATACCACGCACAACCAAGACCGCGATACTTCAGCGAGTTTTTTCGCAGCGCAGCACCCATTTGGGGATTCAGACGTGCTGCATCAAAGCCGCACTCCTCAAACGGAATACGGTAGGGGCCATGGTTCGAGGTCGTATAGAGGAAATGAAAGGACGGCACATCAGCCCCCTCTGTGCGAATGCGCCGCACCGCTTCGTCCAGAAAGATATGATCGTAGACACCGAGCCACGTACGCGGCGCATCATCTCCGCAGATGTCCATGCCACCATATGCCGCATCAAACCCGAGCGCAGGCACAAAGTGAACGAGACTGCCCCAGTTCAGCCCGCCGCCGTACCAGAAGGAGGTACGGTATCCAAGTTCCTTGAGCTGGCGCGGCAGTGCAGTGGGCAGCGTATGATCCCAAAAGAGCACATTCTCGTTCAGCTCCATATCCGCGTCATAGATACCGAGAAGCAGACTGACAATAGACGGCTGCGAGATCATCCCACCCGAAAGAAAATTGTTGATGCTGACCGTATGTTTCTCGGCACGAAAACGAGCCCCCGCCTCCATGAGATTCAGTGCCGCGTACGGCTCATCGAAAAAAACCTGCCCATAACTCTCCGCCAGCAGAAAGAAAATATGACGCGGCGGTGTGATGCGAGCCCCCTGCGCCGTTCGCCGAAACACTTCCAGCGGAGCCCCCGCGAAGGATGTCGGCATGATCGCCGTCATAATCGCACGACTCTCCGCATCGGTATGATTCAGGCACTCCCGCACAGGACGTTTCCACACCATCTTGAGCGCGATGAGATCATCGATCGCCGCCTTGCCGAGTATCGCATCCTCCTTGACGGCAGCAGGTACCTCATCCCACTCGGGCTTCAGTCGGTGACGCAGTGTCCCTCCATAACGCAGCCAATAAAAGAGGACAATGGCAGCAATGAATACCAGTGTGTTGAGGGCATATTGTCCCGCGCCCTCCGTCATCGTGGGATAGGACACAGACGGCAGGGAAAGCAGAGCATTCCCTGCTGCATAGCAGAGTGCGAGATAGGGCAGATACCCAAGCAGCAGCCACACACCGTGATTCTGATGAAAGAAGATATCGGCGAAGTTGCGCTTGTCTGCATTTTTCCCAAGCCAGAGTGTCTGATTGAACGTATCGTGAAAATGCGCATAGAAAATCATCTTACCGATAAACGCCGTATAGAGCACCGCTGCATAGATAAGGAGCAGTGACAGACGAACGGCATCACCGACGGCAAAGTATGCGGGAAGGAACGCCGCAGG
This sequence comes from uncultured Selenomonas sp., assembly GCA_963555475.1. Classification (GTDB taxonomy): domain Bacteria; phylum Bacillota; class Negativicutes; order Selenomonadales; family Selenomonadaceae; genus Centipeda. The sequence continues at coordinate 94,192 of CAUVVR010000008.1, read as the reverse complement.
CACCGAGACGAAAACGAGAGGAATCAAAAAAGCATACGCGTTGAAGTCCATCCCCCACCAGAATCCGTAGCGGAAACAGGAAATCCACTTCCCCCACGCATCGCGGGGCGACCTCTTTGGCCGGTAGACGAGGATAAAGATGAGACGAAACACGGCACAGATCAGCGGTGGCAGAAGGAAAATCTTAAAATCTTGCTGCATCCCGAGAAAGAAATCACTGAACATCAAACAACCTCACAAACAAGAGAGGGATCTGCATGGAATTGTTTCTCATGCAAATCCCCAACTTCATCGCACTACATGAATGTGCTCCCGCCGTTTCTCCGGCGGCTCCATATTTTTCTTCTGTACAGGCACATCACCGCTGCGGTCGGCAATGCCGAGCAGCATACCCATCCCCGCCATCGTCACGATCAGTGACGAGCCGCCGTAGCTGATGAACGGCAGCGGCACGCCGACCACGGGGAGCAGCCCCGCGACCATCGCGAGATTTGCAAGCGCCTGCCCGAGTACGAGAAAGATGATGCCGAGCGCCAGTACCTGCCCAAACGTGTCCTTCGCACGCACCGCCACACGCATACAGGTGATGAGCAGCACCCCCAGCAGAAAGAAGATCAGCACCACGCCGAAGAACCCGTGCTCCTGACTAAAGATAGCAAACGCAAAGTCCGTATGTGCCTCCGGCAGATACTCATATTTGCTCACACCGTCGCCGAACCCCATGCCGAAGATCCCGCCCGAGCCGATCGTCGAGAGCGACTGCACCATCTGATAGCCCGCATCGCGTGCATCCGACCACGGATCGAACCACACCTCAATGCGCTTCATGCGGTAGGGCTGCAGCGTCCCAATGGCAAATGCCGTCACCAGCGTAAGCGGCACAATCCACAGCCAGTAGCGCGGCTTGACGAGCAGGACAAGCGCCATGAGGAGCGGAACACCAAACACAATGCACGCCGTACCAAAGTCCGGCTCACGGTAGACGAGGAACGCCATCACGAGAATCGCTCCGAACGGGATCACCACACGCGGCCAGTCTCGATCCATGCGGAAGTGCTCCTTGCCGAGCACCGCCGAGATTGAGAACGCCCCCATCAGCACCGCCATCAGCTTTGCGAACTCCGCCGGCTGAAAACTCAGAGGGCCGAGTGCAATCCAGCGCTGTGCCCCGTTGATCGTTGTGCCCACAAAGAGCACCGCAACCAAAAGAAAGAGATTGATACCAAGTCCGATGAACATGAGCCCACGCAGCCGCTGATAGTTGATCCTTCGGCAGATCCAACAGGCGGCAATGCCGAGCAGCAGCCATTGGAGATGCCGCTGGAGGAAGTAGTATGGATTCTCGAAATTCATCGCCGCAAGCACATAGCTTGAGCTAAACACATTGATCGTTCCCGCCACAAGGAGGATCGCCATGATGATGACAATCGGCTCCGTCTCACTCTTGAAGAGCGTATAGCGCGTACGCATCACGCCCGCCCCTCTGGCGGACGCGCCACGAGACGACCGATCTTCGCCCCGCGTGCACTGAATTTGCGCTCGTACTCTGTCATGATATTGTCCGTCTCGCCGAGCGCGTGGAGATCGTGCGTCACACGCGAGAGCTGCCACCCCTCCGCCGCCATTGTCTCAAGCGAGTAGTCAAACAGCCCCATATTGTCCGTCTTAAAGTGAAGTTCTCCGTCTTCCTTCAGCACGGCACGATAGCGTTCAAGAAAGAGCTCACTTGTCAGCCGCCGCTTTGCATGGCGTTTCTTCGGCCACGGATCGGAGAAATTCAGATAGATGCGGTCGACCTCGGCGGGAGCAAAGAGCTCCGTGAGGTGCGCCGCATCAAAGACGAGCAGCCGCAGATTCGACAGCTGCCGCGCCGCCGCCTTGCGCGCCGCAAAGTAGAGAACCCCCTGCTGTGCCTCGATCCCCACATAGTTCACATTGGGATTCCGCGCCGCAAGCTCCGTCAGGAAGTCCCCCTTGCCCACGCCGATCTCCACATAAAGCGGTGCTATACGCCCGAACGCCTCCGTCCATGCACCGGCGCACTGCGACCAATCGCCCCCAAGCGGTGTCACAAAATCCGCATAGTCCAGAATCGCCGTATCAATCCACGGCTTTCGTCTCAGTCTCATAGCCCGTTCCCGTTCAGCCCCGTTCTATCATTACCAGATCTTCCCCGCCATGAACCAGACGCGCCCCGCCGCATTGTTTTTCGCCGACACCGACGAGTCAAGACCGATGCGCCGCGCATAGTCTACACGCGCGAACCAGTCGCCCGGATTGCTGTATGCCGCGCCGATCCCCCAGCCGCGCAGGGTCACGCGGTTGTCCGGCGCAACCGCCGTTTTGCTCACACGCACCGTTCCCATATCGTAGAACGTGCTCATCGTCAGTCCGCGCACCGGTGTATGCCAGCGCAGCTCCGCCGTGCCGAGCACTCCCTCATCGCCCGCACCCTCGCCCTGCGCGTAGGCGCGTACACCGTTCGGGCCGCCGAGGTAGAACTCCTCCGAGCTGTCGAGATTGCGGCTTGCCTTCTGCCCCGCAACCTTGACGAGGAAATCCGTCGTGTGCCCGAGCTGCTGCACCGCTGTAGCTTCTGCCTCAAGCTTTGCATACGACCCATCCTCCGTGCGGTTGAGCTCCCCCAGAATACGGCTGTACTCCGAGTCCAGCCCCAGCGTTCCAAGCGTCAGATTCGAATTGTAGTTCAGCGTCAGCCCCTGCACGCGATGCATACCGACCAGGCCCGCATAGACGCTGTGCGTATGCTTTTTGCCCGTGAGCTCAAACGCTGTGATATCATCGTTCAGATCGCGGTAGTTGTAGCCATAGCGGAAAATCAGGCTGCGATTCGTCAGATGATAGAGCGGCACCTGCCCAAAGAGCGAGACCGTCAGCGAATTCCCCTCCGCGCCAATGGCAGAAAGGGTCTGTCCGATCTTATAATTCATGCGCGAGATGCCAAATCCCAGCGTCGATCCGCCGTGCCCGACCACCGTCTCATAGTTTGCGTAGAAGTTTCGGAGGCTCCCGTTCGAGATCAGCGTACCGAGGCTCACCTTGTCGCCCGCCCCCGAGGCATTGTAGATCGTCTCCTGCAAGCCGTAGCGGTAGCGTCCCGTCGACGGGCTGCCGTAGTTCTCCACATAGAACACCGTATTCGACTCCTTCGAGTCCTCGATGCGCACCGTCAGCTTGCTCGTACCGAACGCCGTGCCGGGGCTCAGCACACCGACCGCGCGTGCGCCCGTGGCATCCGACACCGAGTAGAGCGCCGTCTCCAGCTTCTCCGTCGTGATGATGTCATCCGCCTTCAGCCCTGCAATGATCCGACGTGCAACAGGAGTTTTTAGTCGGCTGTTGTTCTCAATCGCGATCTCCCCATAGCGCCCCGGCAGTACGCGGAGCACAACAATGCCGTCTGCACTCTCCTGCGGCGGCAGATACACCGCAGCAGCAGGATAGCCATGGCTGCGGCAGTACGAGGTCAGTGCGTCCACCGTACGGCGCAGCTGTGCCATCGTCCGATACTCGCCCATCCCCTCCTCGAGGATGCGCGTCAGCTCTTTCTTATCGAGATCGAGATCGGGGGCCTCCAAAATAAAATTTTCAATCGTGAACTGCGCATCGTCGCCCGCCTGCTGATAGCGCGGGGTCTGATCCTCCACGCCAATCTCAGGTCTTGGCTGCTCACTCGCGACCTCCGCGCCCGGCCGCGCCAGCGACGGTGCAGCATCCCCCACACTCCCCACGCACGCAGCCCCCGCACAAATACACGCGGCAACACCCGCACGCACAACAGCATACTTTTTCATACAATTCATCCCATCACACACGATCGTCTCTCAACCCCTATTATGCTGACATTATTTCGTATACATTCTAGCATTTTCAAGGAGAAAAGACAAGGGAAGCGCACACGCGGCGGTTGCAATCGGAGCATATTTACGGTAGACTTTCCAAAGAAGAACAAACATAGAGGAGTATACACCATGAAGAAAATACTATTCGTCTGCCACGGCAACATCTGCCGCTCGCCCATGGCGGAATTCGTCATGAAACACCTCGTGCGCGAGGCGGGGCTTGCCGACAAAATCCTTGTGGAGTCCAAGGCACTCCATCGCGACGAGATCGGCAGCGACACCCATCGCGGCACGCGCGAAGTACTGCGCGCACATGGCATCCCATTCAGCAAGCGACGTGCAACGCTCATGACCGCCGCCGACTACAGCGCATTCGACATTATCATCGGCATGGATACCGAGAACATGAACGACCTCGACCGCCTCACAGGCGGCGATCCCGACGGCAAGGTTCGCCGACTCCTCTCCTACATCGGCGAGGAACGTGACGTTGCAGACCCGTGGTACACCGGCAACTTCGACATCACCTACCGTGATGTCGATGCGGGGTGTCGCGGGCTGCTGCGGAAATTGACAAAAAGCAAGTAAATATGATACGCGCCCGATTGACCACATATGCAGCCAATCGGGCGCGTATCATATTTTCCACATTTGCATCACTTTATTCGCCAATCACTGCAAAAATACGATTGATTTCCTCAAACGTCTCAACCGCACGCTGAAAATTCTGAACCTCATCCGTATAGAGCAGAGTCTCATGCAAAGATTCATATGCGTCACGAGCATTCTCATCAAGGTATGCTCTCCACGACGGAAAATCATATGCGGCACAGGGATTATAGTCTCCTGCTATATTCCGCTTCTGTAGATAGAAACTATCACTGTCTTTGGTCAGTTGAAGTAACCGTTTCAATTCGTCCTGATCTGATAAAAACACTTGAATTTCATCCTGTGGAAACAACATTGTAACATCGTAGACATGCCGCATTTTCTGCAATAGGTTTCCACACATGGCATGACGCTTAACCGCCATCACTTTATCCAGAAACGTCCGTTCAATCGCAAGCGTATTGATCGAAACCGTCTTCAGCTCAAATTCTCGGATTAAATCACCATGCCCGCAGTTTTCCAGATATTCTTGAATATACGTCTGTAAAGACCTCTTGACATACGGATCAGGGCGAACGTTCGAGCCAATCTCAAGTTTGATTCTGTTCGAGTCTATTTTTTCTTCATCGAAGTAGACATATGAACTCTTATTCCGTTTGTTTCTCTCGTCGACAATTTTCTCGATGCAAAATTTTCCGGCAATAGTTTTCTCCACAAGCTTTAATAGCTTATCACACTGCTTATCAGTAGCACATTCATCCATAAGAAACGTGATGTCGATATCCTCAGAAAAACGCTTTATTGTTTCCGGGTAGCATTTGCTAAGAGATGTACCGCCCTTGAAAACGCACTGATCCGCAAACTTACTTGCCTCAAGTTGCTGCATCAGCATAACGATAAAATAATCGCGACGCACAGCGTCCTCAGGAATGTGAATATAGGACGCCGTTTTCGTAATCAGATCCCGAAAATCATTCGGATGCTCATGCAAATTCATAGATTTCCTCCGGCACATTGCTTGTTGCCGATATAAGCTCCTCTAAATGATTTGAAACATCAAGATGATCCAAAAATTCCTTCAAGGACGCGATGGTCGAAGCCTTATAAGAACGAAGCGATAGTGCAGACCGAATATCTTCCTCCGAATACGCTCTTGCAAAATTCGTCATATATCCGATAAATGCCCGTTGATTAAAGTCCTCGACCTGCTCACGATGTTGCAGTATCTCCAAGACCTCAATAGCACGAACAATGCCGGGCGTAAGTCTTTGGGAAAGTTTTTCCAGCAAAACGCTCCGAACACGCACATGTTCCTCACCAGTCACAGCCGATAACACCTGTGTCATCTTCGCAACCTGTGTTGTCAGCCCTTTGGCGCGGTAGAGAGAATATCCGATGCAAAGCCCGCGGTTTTCTTTGGTATAATGTGAAATGATCTCCTGCTCACTCAGAGGAACAACGCCCCCTGTGCGTGACTGTCGCGGACGGCAATACACCCCCTCCGCGAGCCGTACAAGAATCCCATCATGCACCATTTGAGTCATGATTTTATCATACACACACCTAGGAATTTCATACGGAAGTGAGCGATAGAGATGATCTGCCTCAATCACAGATTTTGGACTCCACCGTTGAATCTTGTTTGCAATATATGCTGCATAGTTCATCTCATATCACCACCTATAGAAATACTAAAAACATATACATTGTCATCTATGACTTTACCAAATTTTTTCTTCTCAATAACATCCCGTCCCTTTTTGAGCACATCAGAATATCCCTCTGTTTTCAACATCTCATCTCTCATTGCATGAATCGTTGGCATCTTACATATATGTGAATGAAGATCATTCATTGTTTGTATTTCATCGCCATATTTCCCACAAACAAACAGCGCATAATAACAAAGAACATCGTCTTCTTTCGTTCCTGCTGGATTTAGTTTGATTTCATCATTCAAAAGTGTACTATGTTCTTTGATAAATCGCTTTAATTTCTTATGTGTAAGAAACACAGTGGTGATTATATGCTTTATACGTTCTGTTAAAAGATTGTAGATCACATCTTCAGATCCTACAGAAAATGATTGACATGCAATATCCATATAAACATCACTATACAACAGCCTTAGTCTGCTCTCGTCGCCGAATGGAATCTGTGCCCCATTGTCAGGGACATCTTGTAGAGCAATGAGGGGTGCCAGCCAGCCGTCCATAACTTCATTTATTGTTTCGTGACGAAAACTTTTCTTTCCGCCCTCAATATCCAATTCTTCATATATTGCATTATAATTACATTCAGGTATTCTTTTAGGCAAAAGTCGGATATTGTAGATTGCTATGCCAAATAAAGAAACAAGAACATTGACAGAACCATCCCCTGCAATATACGACATGATAGTATGGCTGCCAAAACCAGTGTGTTTATGAAACTCCTCGTAAATTTTCTGATCACAAATGAAAGTTACCGGCGACTCACCTACCTCACTGACAATATAATCAATAATCGAGTTAAATGCACTCAGCTTCTCGCGAATATCATTGTGTAAGCAGTACCATTCATAGGTAATCTTAGCGATCAGCCTATGCATTTCTGAACAAATAAAGATATCCGCTACAATGCGAACCATTTTCTCAATGATTTGTTGATTGACATCCACATCACTATAATCTATTACCTTGTCAGGTTTTATGTTCTGCGCTATTCCTTGTATCTGATCTTGGGGTCCAATGATTGTTTTTCCGTCTTCAGTGGACATTTTCTTATGAAAAAGATCCGCATCTGATGATATTTTTGTTAGGTATGTTGTATCTCCCACAATAATATCGGCCTCATATGACATATACTTTTTTGCTTTACTCGATTTAATGTCTAGTTTATTCGTTATATACGCAAGACCTTCAATAACTTTAGATTCAAATGCTTCACTGAACTTATTATTATGATCTATTTGACATACGTTATGATTTATTATTTTCTTGCTCGTTAATGCATCAGGGATAATATCAGATTTTGATAACCCCTCTGTTTTTCCGCAATATATACAAGCGTTACTCGTTTTCACAAACTCCAGTCCTTTACTTTGTATTTTCATATTACCAATACACTATTTCTAACATATTATTATAGCATAGCAAATATATTTTTCCATTATAAAACTTCTTTTTCAAGAAAAGCACCCCAACGGCCAATCACAAGGTCATAGGGGTGCTCTTCATTCACTCTATTTTACATTCTTCAAGAATCACGCACCGAACACTTCATTCACGAGAGAGAACACCGTCTCGTCTGTGATGCGGATGTCCGTTTTGCTGATATCGACACCGTCCTTGATCGTATTGATGGAGGGCGGTGTGTAGGTTACCTCCGCCTCGGGATCGCGGCCGAAATTGCTGCGGCGGTCGAGCGAGGCATTTTCATAGGCATACTCATCGGGGATCATCTTGCTCGTCTGAGTGAGTGCCTTGTAGTACTCATAGTCCGGGATATAGGGGCCGATGTGGAGCGCGGTGGCGTTCGCGGGATCCTGCACAAAGCGATAGTTGCGCGAGACGGCATCGCCGTCCGTGCCGTTCAGTGCGTGATAGTCCCCACGGATCATATAGTCGCCCCAGCGCAGACGCGCATTCGGCGAAGAATAGCCGATCGAGCCGGGCAGAACCTCATTCGGAAGGAGCTCGGGGATATCATTATGTCCCAGATTGCTGCCCATCGGTTTGCCCGTATAGCTCTTTGGCAACCCCTCGTTGATCCAGCGTGTCTGCGGGTCGGCTTTCAGACGAATGTCCTTCGGCGTGATCTTGCCCAGTCCCTTGGCATTTGTCACCTCATCGCCCTTGCTGTCCACGATCTTATAGTTCGCGGCATCCGCTCCCGAGAGAGCAAGTGCATAGGTAACACCGACATCAGCAGCCGTGCCGTTCCCTTGGTTCCAGACACCGTCCTTCCACGCAACATTCTCTGTGTCATACGTTGCCGTAGTTGCATTCGACACATCATCGCCCGTGATGAGGGCACGCTTCGCCGTATCATTGGCATGACGGAACCGCATGAGCCCGTCGCCGCTCCGCGTGATGAGATTGCCGTCGGCATCCCGCGCCGTATTCAGAACGCCGCGCGTGCCGTCATATTCCTTCGTCAGGTACGGCAGTGTCTCCGCCATGATCGCTCGGCGGTTGATCTTGCCCGCGCCATCGCCATGGATTTTCCCATTCCAACCGTTCTCAAAATCAAAATTTCTATCATTCAGCTGCACCTCGTATTGCACACCGCGGCTGTTCTCGCTCGCATCCTTGCTGCGTTTTCCACCCGTCGGCTGATACGTCCCCTTAATGTCCGCGATATCCTTGTCCTGCAGGGCGAAGGGCTTCCATCCCTCCGCGCGGGGCAGACGCATACGGCTATCCGTTGGATTGAGGCGCGACCGTGCATCGTTTACGGCATCCGTGCCATCGTACTCCTTTACCGAATCCTTGAACTTCATGCGGAAATCGCTCTCGCTCACGCTTGCCTTCGTAATCCGGCCCTTGCCGTAGCCCGTTTCATCGAAGTCATAGTTGCCCGCATCATTGCCGAGCAGCGTACGCATCGCGTCACCCAGCTTGCGGTACTGCACATCCTTCGGCGGCTCGCCGGTCTGATTTGCGTCGGCGTTTTTCGTAAAGGCACTGTCGGTTCTTCCGTAGCCGTAGTCGCTCGGCAAGGTAATATCGTTATTTGCCGCATCACGCAAGATCAGCTGCTCGCCGCTGGGATTCACACCATCGCGGCGCAGCGTCGCACGCGCATCCGAATCCTTTACGAGCGCAGTCACATCCGTGTTCGTGCTCGTCCCGTCGTATGCACGCGACACATCACCGAACGTGATATCGAGGCGGCGCGGTGTAATCGTATTGTTGTTCGTCGAGGTCTGAGAGATCACATTTCCGCCTTGGTCGACAAGCTCATAGTTGCCCGCGTGCGCAGCATCGACAGCAATATTATAGTTGACTTTCTTATTGCGTCCCGCCTTCTTATCCTCAAATGTCGCCGTCGAGATATTCTGCACGCCGTCATTCGTGAGAAGCCCGCGATCGCCGTTCTCTTCCTCCAGCTGCACAATGTCCGCACCCGACGTAACCTGATTTCCACGATAGTACGTCTTGATCGTCGGGTCGCCGCTGTCATAGACCTTGGGCGTTCCGTCATACTCCTTCGTCAGCTGCCCCGGCGCATACGCCGTGACCTGCCGCTTCGTGATGACACCGTTCGCCTGCTTCGTGATCGGACCCGTGATGTCGAAATTGTGCCCCGTATAGTTCAGCGTGTACGTCACGCGCGGCTGTGCACCGCCCGCCACGTTTGCGGTATCGTAGTGGGTTGATGCCTCGTCGGCGCGGATCGTGAGCTCCTTCTTGATGTCAATCGGCGTACCGTTGATGTTCACCGTCGCGCTCGTGAGATAGTTTTTGAGCGCGTCCGGCGTGTTCTGCCCGTTGTACTTGACCTTCGTCGTACCGTCATAGACCTTTGTCGCATCCGCGAGCGTCAGTCCATTTGCAATATCATTCGGCGTGATCGTACGCGGTGTGATCTTACCCCTGCCCGACACCGTGTCACTGTCCACGCGATAGTTTCTCGCCGCGCTGCCCGCATGGTTGTCGGCGTAGTTCTTAAACGCCGCCTTCACTCCGCTGTATGCGATATCCTTGTCGAGGATCGTACCGTCCGCCGCACGGCTGACGTTCGGATCGGAGTAAAGCCCGTCGATCTTATCCGCCGCCGTCTGGTCGAAGACAAAGTGATCCGCCGACTTCGCGAATCCATTGAGTTTCAGCTTATTCGCCGCCGGATGCGGTGCCGTCGTCGATCCATTGGGGCGAACAACCGTCCGTGTGCCGTCGTAGACCTTATCAATCGGATCTGCACTGACCGTCAGCGTTTTCTTATAGATATCCGCCTTGCCGGAGCCGTTGCCCTTCATCTCGCCATTGCTGTCAAGGGTTTCCACCGTGCCGATCTTGTAGTTCGAGAGTGTATCGGCATCACCCGAGAGCGTCAACTCGTAGGCGACGTTTCGTCCCGCTGTCGCAGGTGTACGCACCTCCGCATCCGCGCGGGTCTCCACCGAGGCATCGGGGCTGCTGTACGTCCCCTGAACCTTCAGCTGGATCTTGTTCTTGTCACGGTCGACAACACCCGTCAGATTTGCGCGTGCCATTGCATTGGCAAATATCTCATTTGTCTCGGTAAACGTGTCCTCGCCATCGTACTCCTTGATGAGATGCGGCGGGAGCTTCGTCGCGAGGTCGCGTTTTTCGATCTTGTCACCCGTATGATTGATTATGCGGTTCCGAGTGCCCGAGAACTCAAAGTTCTGCGTATTGATCGTCACATCATAGTCGACACCCGCAGCGTGTGCAACACGATAGTCATTGTACTTCGCCGAATTCAGCTGGATGTCATTGAGATTGATATCGACGAGATTGCCACCGCCGAGGTCGAGCTTGCTCGTGCTGAAATAGTTCTTGACATGATCCATGTCCTTGTAGGACTTGCCCGTCACGGTATCTTTCCAGTAGACATCCCGCGTGCCGTCATACATCTTCGTGGCATTGTTGATGTTAAAGGTAAAGTCGTTCGCCGTGACCGTACGCTTGCGAATCGTGCCCTTGCCATACGCCGTATTTGTGATCTCATAGTTGGCCGCATAGGGCTGTGCCGCAAGCGTATTCGCGAGATTCGAGTACTGTACGTCCTTACCGTTCGGGATGACATTTCCGTTTGCATCCGTCACAACGTTCGGATTGCGCTGGAAGGTCGCATCCGTCGTGCCTGCACCATAATAGCTCACGATGCCGGTCGTATCAAACGACGCACTCGTGATCCCATCTGCCGTAAGCGTGGCGGCACCGCGTCCATCGGTATTGCCCGCCGTCACCGAGGTGATGTTCTTCGTGTTGTTGTTCGGGGTCGTATCATACGGCTTCGACACATCGCCAAATCCAAGCGTGATCTTACGCTTTGCGATTGTGCCCGATGCACCCGTGAGATCAAGGCCTGTTTCGGCATTTGCCGTCGTGCCGTTGTACGAAAGGGTATAGTTCTGCCCCTGCGCCCCACCAATCCTAACATTGTATGCAATATCCTTGTTGACACCGGCATTCTTATCCACGACACCCGCATTTGCATAGTTCGCCGTGATCGTCATCGACGCACCGTCATCGACCGCAGCGCCGTTTGCCGTGCGTACGAGCTTGTTGTCATTCGTCGTGCCGGATGCATAGGTAACATTGCCCTTTGCATCGTCGTCAATGAACTTGTCGTAGTGCCGCGTATCCGTATCCACGAGATTTGCATTCGCATCGTAGATTTTGTTGATGCCCGTTTTCTGGGCAAGGTCAAGCGTCAGCACACGGCGGTCAATCGTCCCCTGTGCCGTCTTGGTAAAGTTATTGTCCCCCGAAATATTGATGTTGCTGTTGTTCAGGTGGAATTTATACGTGACCGTCGCCGGTGTTCCATTTGTCGCGTTCGCACTGCTGTACTGCGTCCCCGTCGTATCCATGACAAGGTCGTTGCGCAGGTCGACCGTATTCCCGTTCAGTACAACACTCGCCGTCGTGATATAGTTCTTCACATCATTGGACGCACTCGAACCGTTATACTTCACCGTCTTCGTGCCGTCATAGACCTTCGCTGCATTGGACGCGGCAAAGGTCACATCACCCGCATTGATGTTCGCCTTCGTGATCGTTCCCTTACCGTAGCCGTTCGTCGCAAACTCGTAGTTGTTCGCACCGAACGCCGTGCCCATCGCCGTGCCGATGCCTGCATACTGAACAGACTTGTTCGTTCCCGCATTCGCATCGGGGGTGAACGTTCCGTCGGTCGTACCCGTCCCATACTGACTGGTGATTCCCGTCAGGCCCGTAAGGTTCGTGCCGCTGACATGGGCGGAGCTGTCGCGTTGAAGCACCGCCGCATCGGCAGCCGAAACAGACGGTGTGATCGACGTATTCGTCGGTGTACCGTCATAGCTTTTGGACACAGACGCAAAGGTGACATCCACCTTGCGCTTCGTGATTGTGTTGTTATTCGTCGAGATCGGCACGTTAATCACTGCGCCGTTGTATTTCAGATTGTAGTTGCCCGCGTTTGCCGTGTCGAGCTTGACATCATATTTGACAACCTTGCCCGTACCGGCGTGCTTGTCCACGTACGCTGCCGTCGACTCGTTCGTCGCACCGTCACCGGAGACCAGCCCCGTCATGCCGATGATGTCGTTCGCCGTATTGACGACTGCGTTCGCGGAGTTCTTTGCCACGCCGAGTACACCCGTCGTCGCGTCGTAGGTCTTTGTCAGCGGGCTCTTGACCGTAACCGTGACATCCTTCTTCGTGATAACGCCGTTGCCCGTCTTTGCAAAGGTCGATGCTCCGCCGAGCGAGAAGTTCCCGCTCTGCCCCGTGTAGCTCAGATTGTAGGTCACGCGGTTGGCCGATCTGCCGTTATCGACATCCTTCGTATCGTATTCGGCGGAGGACACCTTCAGATCATCCAGAACATTGACGTGATTGCCGTTGATGTTCACGGTCGCGCTTGTGATGTACTTCTTCTGATCGCTCGGTGCACTTGAGCCGTCCGTCCACTTGACCGTCTTTGTGCCGTCATAGGTCTTCGATGCCGGCCCGATGCTAAAGTCCACCGAAGTCGGATTCAGCACGTACGGCGTAATCTCGCCAAGCCCCTTCGCCGTCGAGGCGATCGTATAGTTCCCCGCCTGTGCGCCGCCAAGACTGAGGTTCGAATAGTTGATCCAGTTCTTCTGTGGAGTACCGCCAATCATCTGCGTTGTGCCGTCACCGTTGACGTTCTCACTCTGGAAAGTCTCCGTATGCGTGGCGAGATTGACGATATCGCCTGAGATGACACCGTCCGTGCCCGTCTTGAAGCCGACCTTTGTCGGGTCGACATTCTTCGTCCCGTCATAGACCTTCGTGATCTTTTTGAATGCACCCGAAAGATCCTTCGGCGTGATCTTGCCCGTCGCCGAAAGTTCGAGTCCTGACTCTGCGTTTGTAACCGTGCCGCCCTTCTTAAAGGAGTAGTTCGTCGCGTTGCCGTTGATCGCGACCTTATAACGGATATCCTTGTCTACAATATTGGCGCCGCTGCGCTTGACATTCTTGTCTGCAGAGCCGCTTTCCATATAGTTCGACGTGATATTGAAACTCGTCCCGTCCGTAGTAACAAGTTTATCCTTGGCCGTTGACCCTGTCGCATAGCGCACATTTCCCGTGCTGTCGCTGTCCCGCAGCGCATTCCAATTCTTTGTCGCCGTGTTCTTGAGCGTGGTCGCACCGTCATAGACCTTGTCGATGCCGGAGTTCTGCACGAGGTCCAGTTCGAGCACGCGGCGCGTGATCGAGCCGCCGCCCGAGACCTTGCCCGCACCGCTCTCAAGGTTCACGCCATTCAGCGTATAGTTCTTGATCTTTGTGGCATCGCCCTCCGCTTTTACATTGTAGAGCACCTTTGTCGCACTCGCGACATTCGCCGTCGGGTTGTCGGAGCTATCCGCAAACTGTGCATCCCCGTTGAGGCGGAATACCACCTTGCCGTAGTCCGCAGGAATCACCCCCGTCCCCGGCCCCGCTGCGGGCGTGAGATGCCATCCATTTTCCAACGTGTATTTCGTCGTGCCGTCATAGACCTTTGTCGCATTGGCGACATTTCCATTGGCATCCTTCACTTGGAAATTGTTCGGTGTGATCTCGCGGCGGTTGATCGTTCCCTTGCCGTACACCGTATCATCGACCGTATAGTTGCCCGCCGTGGTCGACCCAAACTCATCCTTGAACGCATTTCGCATATTCGTATACTGCACATCATGCGGCGTACCGTTGCTTGCATTCACATTTTCGCCAAATGTGGCATCCGTATCCCCGCGCCCGTATGTACTGGTCGTCGTCGTATTGGCAGGGCTGACCATCCCCTGATAGCGGTTCGTGAGACGGGTCGCCGTGACATTGTCGACACCGAGGACAGCCGCGAGCACAGAGCTTGCAGGATCATCCGTAAAACCCGTGACTGTCGCGGAGGTGTTTCCCGCCGTGCCGTCATAGGTCTTCGACACATCTCCCATCTTGATGTTCAGCTTGCGCGGTGTGATCTTGCCCGCGTTGGCTACCGTAATGGGTGCATTCATCGTCACGGTCTTCGTCGCACCCGAGCCGCTCGCCGTGCTGATGACATGGTTCCCCGCATCAACGATCTGATAGTCGTCTGCATACTGTCCCGTCAGCTGCCCCGTATAGGTGACCGACTTCTTGATAACGTTGCCGCTGCCGTCGTACGCGACATCCTTGGTCTCATACTCCGCCGTGGAGCTGTTCGTACGCTTCTCCGTCGTGCCGTCATGCACCGCCCAGCCTGTAAAGCTGACGACCGTATCGCCCTTGACAGGATTGCGGTTGCCGTCCGTATGCGCGGTGAGACCATCGTAGACCTTTGAGATCTCCTGCGTTGCCGCACGCAGCGAGGCAGGGGTAATAGACCCTCCCGCAGTTACCTGCGCAGGGTTCGCATCCGTGACCGTCTCAAGGTTGCGCGGGGAGCCGGCAACACCAAAGGTATAGTTGCTGAGCGGATTGTTCGTCGGATCCAGTGTCTTCGCCTTGACATCGTAGGCGATATAGCGCGCCTCAGACTTGTGCGACGTACGGTTTGCACCTGCCGCATCCTTCGTGAAATGCCCCGGCGAATTCGTCTTGAGCTCGAATACAACCTTGCCAAAATCGTGGCTGACAATGCCCGTATCGCCGGATGCCGTCGATCCCGTCAGATATGCACCGGACGGGAGATTGTAGGTATCCGTACCGTCATAGACTTTCGTTGCATCGGCGAGCGTGCCGTCCGATTTGCGCACCTTGAAGCCCGAGGGGTCGATGCGCCGACGCGTGATCGTACCGTTGCCGTACTGCTTTGCATCGAGCTTGTAGTTCCTGCCGAGCGCGTTCGTCAGGCCCGCGTATTCCACGCTGCGGCTGCCTGCATTGCGGTTCTCGGCGAATGTCGCCGCCGTCTTATTGTCGCCGTAGCGGCTGGTCACGCCCGCCATGCCCAGACTGCCGACACCGAGACCGTCCGCATTCAGAACCGCCTTGTTCAGTCCATCGTCGAGATCGCTTGCCGTGATCTGCGTGTTCGTCACCGTACCGTCATAGACCTTCGTCACATCGGCGAACTTCACCGTGACACCTCGCGGCGTGATCGTGCCTGTATAGCCGCCCGTGAGCGTTTTTGTGGTCGCGATCGGCGTTACGCCCTCTGTGCCAAGGGTATAGTTATCCGCCTCCACGCCCGTCCCTGCGTCAAAGGACGCCGTGTAGGTGACACTCTGCGTCGTCGGATTGCCGCTGCCGTCGAGAACAACGTTCTTTGTCGCATACTTCGCCGTCGAGGTATTTGTGCGCGCCGTATCTCCTGCGACCCACCCCGAGAGCGTGACGAGATCATCACCCTTGATGATGTGACGCTTGCCGTCGGTCTGGTCATCCATTGCGTCGTAGACCTTCGTGATGTGCTGATTCACAACAGTCGCCGTGAGAGCCTTTGGCGTGATCTTGCCCGCGCCCGTCGCATGGAACGTACTGCCCAGATCCTTCTTGGTCGTACCGTCCATGATGTAGTAGTCGGAGAGGCGGTAGTTGGTCGCATCATCCGTATGCCCCGTCACCTCATAGGCGAGCTTTTCGACATCCCGCACATTCTTGCTGTAGGTGGTGCCGTCGCTCTGCGCGAAATGTCCCTTGCCGCCTGTGAGTGCAAATGTGATATGGTTGCGGTCGCGTTCAACCAGCCCCGTTGTGTCGCCGGTCGCGGCATTCGAGGAGAGATAGACATCGGAGGTCGGCGTGTACTCGTCGTTGCCGTCGTAGACCTTTTTTGCATCGACCTTTGCATGGTTCATCTTGTTATAGACGTTGAAGTTGTCCCTGAGGATCTGGCGCGGGATGATCTTGCCATCGAGGTAGACGTTGCCGCCCGTGACCGCTGTCTTTGTCCCACTCGCAGGGGTATAGTACAGCTCATAGTTGCCCGCGTCATTGCCCGTAAGCCCGACATTCGTATACTGGAGCTTGTGGGGCCCCGCATGGAGCTGCTCCACACCCGCTTCGTTCGTATACTTCGGACCACCTACATTCGTGAGTGCAACGTCATCCCGCGTGTTATCATCGTCGCCCGTCATGATCGCGCCGTCGGGCATCGTCGGCGTACCTGCGTTGATCTGTGCGAGGGTCAGACCTGTCTTCGTTTTATCCAGTTTGATATTCTCAGAGCCGCTGGTCTGGAACATCGCACTGTCTTTCACGACGGATGTGCCGTCATAGATTTTGTCGTCTGCCGTCTTCTTTTGGATCGTGAGATAGAGCGGTGCCTTGGTAATGGTAGCCGTGCCCGTCAGGTTCGAAAGAGATGATCCATCAAACTCATAGTTCCCTGCATCCGCGCCGCTGAAACCGATCTCCCCCGAAAACTTAACATCGTGCGTACCGACATTTCTGGTAGCATTTCCACTACCGTCAACCATACGGGCCTTGAAAATTTTTCCCGGTTTATTAAAATCAAGTTGAACCGAGCCCGCAGCAATATCCTCTTCGGTAAATCCCGAGGAGGTGATACGGCCGCTCGTGAGCGCATCACGGAATGCCTTGGTCACGTCGCTCTTGCCGTTATACATGCGTTTCGGATTGATATTACCGCTGTCGAGGCCGACTTTACGCTGCGTGATTGTGACATTGACCCCACTCAGATTCGGGCCGTCCTGATCCGACCAGAGCATTGCTTTCGTCCCTGCGTTGCGGATGCCGTTCGTGCGGTCGTAGTCCTTCGTACTGCTGTTGACGTAGTCAATGACACGGCTCGTATCCACACCCGCACCAAAGCTGACATTCGCCTTTGTCCCTGCGGCGGTCGGATTCGCCGTAGAGCCGTCCACAACCTTCATATAGTAGCTGTTGTACGCCGCCGTGATATCCTTGCCATCATTACTCTTGACCGTGTTGCCCGTATCGTCCTTGGGTGTTCCGTCTGGCTTGAAGTAGCGGTAGTTGTATGTCGCCGTCGCTGTCCCGCTCATAAATGCCGTCAGCATCGGCGTGGTACGTCCCTCGTAGATACGCCATGTCGCACCGGGCGCACCTGTGTTGTTGATGGCACTGCCCCATGCTGAATAGGAGGCAACAGACTTCATGTCACTACTTGTAGAAGTCCCAAAGAGAGTTGCCTTCCCAGTTGACTTGTCGAGGATGTATGTGTTGTTTACAGGTGGCGACGTTGTTCCAGTATTACTGATCTCTCCATATGCATATGAATTGTTGATCTCAATTCCCTTACTGATACTTGACGGACTTTGTATCATATATACAAGATACGTTCCTGTTGATCCTGGGATAAGATCTATATCACTATATGTATCATTAATTACGGTACTCGCACGGGTAGTTCCTGATCCTTTGGCATATCCAATGACACCACCACCATTTGTAGTCGCTTTACTATATGCACCACTAATGGTTGTGTTCTCTGTCTGACCAACGATTCCACCAGTCTGAGCCTCAGTCCCTTCTACCCTTGTATTGGTCACATATACGTTTTTTAGTACAGTTCCGCCAGTAGTATACCCCGCAAGCCCACCAATATAGTTTGACGTACCATTCGGGAGTACAATACTCGCATGACTAATACCCAGGTTCTCAATTCGTGCGCCCTTAGCTACACCAAAAAAACCATTGTACGACCAACTAGAGTTATCGGGTACAATAAAATTCGAAACCCTATAGAAATTACCGTCGAACTTTCCTTTAAATTCCCCGTACGAGTTCCCACCAATGGGCGTATGCGCCGCTCCACCAAGGTCAATATCGTTCTCGAGCATATAATTGCCCGCGAGGTTTGTCGTGTTGATTGCATCCAGCTCGGCCTTATCCTTGACAAGCTGATAGTAGTTATCTGCCGCCGTCGCATTTGCGCCATTGACTTGATACGCCGTCACAGCGGGCACATTTCCGCTCTTGTATCCGATATGAGCATAGCCGCCGTTTGCCGTATCCGTGTGAAGCACAACAGGGCTTGCCGTCGTGTGCACATTTGCTGCATTGAGGAAGCGGATATTCTTGCCGTGCACCTCGACCGTATCCGCCGTGATCTTGCCCATATTGACGACATCGGAGATACCTGCGGCGGTCGTACTAAGTGGCGATACGTTGTTCGCCATATCAGCAGCAGTGTTTACCGTACTCGTATCCTGTGTGGAGACATGGAGATGACCGACGTTGACCTCGGCATTCTTTCCAAAGATCACGCCGTTCGGATTGACGATGTAGACGTTCTTGCCGCCCTCGATCTTACCGTCGATATTCGAGGTGTTCGCACCCGTAACGATGTTCAGATAGTTGTTCGTCTTCGCGCCGCCGTCATGCACAACGCGTTCCCCATGCACAATGGAATAGTCACTCCACTTGATGACGTTGTTCACATTCGAGGAATTGATGTTCGTATCATTACCGCTGCGCGTGACCGTTGCTCCGCCGCTGACAATGGTCTCTCCCGTCGGCGCGGCAAACGCGACCTGTGGAATCAAAAAAGCACCCGCCATACCTGCGAGCAATGCATAACGCACACGCTGCGACAAATCCATCCGATGTTTTTTCATGTCTGTACTCCCATAGTCCCATTGTTTCTTATACTATATATCGGATATCATACGTTATTTGATAATAGCATAAACACAGGATGAAAACAACAAAATCCTCCAATCGTCCTAGGACAATTGGAGGATGATAAGTCCCCCTTTCCACCGCTTTGCGATCCATCTCCGCGCAAATAGGGGGGAGGCTTAGGGAACGTTTTCCCATACGACCTGTTTCCCAATCAGCTTCGTCCTACGGACTTGCTTCTTGGATAGGTCAGTAAGTGGCGAGCGCATCGAGCCGGTAGGGGCGCTCAAAGATATTCTACTGCAACAGGCTCAGCACTGCGCTCGAGTTCTGATTTGCCTGTGCGAGCATCGCCTGTGCCGACTGCGTGAGCACGTTGTGCTTCGTGTACGCCGTCATTTCCTTCGCCATATCCGAATCACGAATCGTGGACTCCGATGCCTGCACGTTCTCGGATGCGACAACGAGGTTGCTGCTCGTATAGCCGAGACGGTTCTGTGCCGCACCAATCGCGACCGCCTGATCAGTTGCCTTGATGAGCGCATTCTCAAAGACATTGATCGCGGCATTGGCGGCATCCTTTGTCGTAACCTGGACTTTCGGACCACCACCAACAACATGAACATCTCCAAAACGAGGCGGAAGGGGTGTGAGTGGTGGGGGTAGTGGAAGATGATTCCAACCTTCTCCAGTAGCAGACTGAAGCCCCAGTGCCACAGATCGCATATCCGTGAAACCTACTTTAACTGCCTGATTTGCCTTTGTCCCAGTCTGAAAGATCATGGAATTATCTGGAGAAGGATTCTGTGCCCTGATTGTTTCCTTAAAGGCATCAAGAACGGCATTGACCTCGTTGCGCATTTTTCCACTATTGTCTGTTACCGCAAAAGTAAGGCCAGAAACTTGCCCATCAACTCCTGGATCGTTTGCTTGAATAGTAACACCTGGTTTATTGTCAGGAGTGTATACGGCTCTGCCATACTCATCAAGTCCAATAAGTGCATCTGTATTGGTAAGTTTTGCATGGCTCTCTGTAATTAGACGAATAGCAGAAGTCAAGTTGGTTGTGGCAATTGGACTAATGGATCGTGTATATGTAACACCATTCTTCACCCACGAAGCGGTGAGTGTATCAGAAGAATGAATCCCCACATCATTTCCATCACGCCGCTTCAATCTTGTTAAAAGAGTTCCACCAAACGTATCCTCGGAAAGGCTAGTATTCGTATAGCATGTATGCGTTCCCTTTCCTGTAGGTCCGACAACCAACCCATTTTTTGAGCCGTCCACGAGATACTTCCCATTGTACGTCGTCAGCGCATTGTCATCGATCTGGTCGATGAGGCGGTCGACTTCCTTCTGGATGAGCGCACGATCCTCATCCGTATTTGTGTCGTTTGCCGCGTTGATTGCCTTATCCTTGAGGGTCTTCAGAATCTCAATGGTGGACTGTACCGCCCCCTCTGCCGTCCGCAGCAGAGCAGAGCCGTTATTCGTGTTCACATCGTCCTGATCGAGCGCACGTACCTGCACGCGCATCCGCTCCGAGATCGCCATCCCCGAGGCATCGTCTCCGGCACTGTTGATCTTCATGCCCGAGGAGACCTTCTGCAGACTCTTCGACAGCTCACTCTGATTCTTGTTGAGCGTATTGAGCGTGTTCACCGCCGACATATTATTCTTGACCACCATTGCCATAAAGACTGCCTCCCTGACTGTAATCTATGGTTTTGTTCCGAAAATAACTGTATAAAAGAGCATAGATAGCCCGTCCTGAAAAATATATCGTCGAAATGAGGAGGGGACTTAAACATCCTCCACAATATTTTCACGCATACTCTGCCCATGTATCGCGAAACGCCCATCTCCTGCTTGATTGTTCTCACGGTGTATTCAACAACTGAATCACATCGTTAAAGATCGGATTATTTTTGGCGATAATCGATTTCATATCGAGTTTATCAATCAACGCTTCAGCCTTCCCCTTAACATATGTCTTATTGGCTTGTTTGAACAGTGTGCGTATTTCATCCAGCCCGCACCGCATCCCAGTCGTTTTTCCTCTAGGTAACCCCAAAAAATTGCGTATTCCCGCCGCATCAAGAAGAAGCCAGTCTTCTATTGTCCGTTGCGCTCCAAGTCGGTAAACACTCCCCACTTCGCGAATCGACTTCAATTGAGCCTCAACGCGATCCAAGTCCACAGGAGGCTTTTTTCCTAACTCAAAAACGTCTGTATCATAACAGAGGATAGGATACAGGGTACAGCCCCGATATTTTCTAAGCCGGTTGTACTCAATCGTAGAAACAACTTTACGCCCAAAGTTAGCAATCCCCTTCAGATTCTTGATGTCGACATAACGAACTGCAAATTGACCACTGTTACAATGATATTGCTTAAACGTTTCGCATAACTTTTTATAAAACGCTGCCTCTGTATCCCCCTCAACGAAAAAAATTACAGCTTTAGCCATGGCGATCCATCTCCAGATAGGTTTCCAAAAATCCGTGATCTTCTTCATCTCCATTCATGAGGTCGAAGATATATTCACCAAGGTTCATCTCGCTGGTTGCAACATCCGTCTGCAGACGCACTGTCTCCGTCTCTGCAACACGTACGAAAGAAGCCGTTGCGTCCGTCCTCGGGAGGCCAATATAGATCGACTGCAGTGGCATATATTGCAGCAAATAGGGGGAATGGCTCGTCAAAATGATGCAGACATCATCTGCGACAAGTTGGGATATAAGCTGTATATAACTGCCAAACAACGCAGGGTGAATGGAGTTCTCCGGTTCCTCAAGAGCTAATATGCTGACTGGCTGAATATCTGAAAGAATCACCGTCAGTAGAACATGAAAGATCCGCTTCGCGCCATCTGAAAGGAAATTAAAATCAATCGGCTGATTCAAATTCACATCTTGAACAGAGAGCCGATAGACTGTTTCTGACAAGGTAAATGGGAGATCGGCAGGAAGAGACTTCGACTCCTCTCCATTGATTCTAAATTCACGCACAGTAATTTCGGAAAACTGCGGGAACAGCTGATGATAGGCATCCATAAGCAGGTGAAATTTATCAGGGTGATCGTTTTGCAGATGATAAATCGTTCTGGGAAGATTCGTACTATCCAAATCGAAGCAGCTTTCTCCTTTTCGGATAAGGGGATCCGGTCGATACAATGCTGACGTATCGAGATGACGGTCAATATAAATCTGGAACGAAAAGAGACTTTGCAGCAGACTCATATAATACCACTCGTCGCGATTCAGAATTTTATCAACAACAAGTTCATCCTCAAAAACTTTAATCTTGGAACTGCAGCGCCCTTCCCGAGAGGCTTTGTAAAGAGCACTGTCCCCCTCGCGTCGAATCAGCTGCATAAATTTCTGCTTTGGGCGATCCGCTTTCACTCTGAGTGATTCCACTGTAATCCTGCAGCCGGTTTTATCATCCTTCTTCCAAACGAATCCAAGTTCATACGAAACAATCACCGGTCGGTCATAAATTACATCCTGAAATTCAAATGAAATGTAGTAATCCAGCTTTGCCGTCTCTTTGTTCAATGGAACATAGGGAACATAGCCCATCATAGATTGCCGCAACTCTCGCCTGTTATGAATAAAATCAAGGCCGAATTCAATTGCAGTAATGACGTTGGATTTTCCATAGCTATTACAGGAAATCAACGCCATGAAATCCTGCATTTGTAATGTCGTTCTACGGATATTGCGAAACCCTCCTACTGTTACCCTTAAGAGTTTCATAACATGTACGCTCCTTCTCTTTTTCTTTTTGAAAACTAGTTATAATTTTTCTGCCGCCCTTCCTATAGATATAGGATACACTTTTCCAGAAGAACACGCAAGATTTTTTTGCATATCGCAAACACAATCGTGTAAAAATCAATAATACTGCATAAATATTGTATATAAAAGAAATGAAGTTTTCATATTCTATGCAAACAGTTCCACCTGGTTGCTCTCCATCATCCCATCCAAACAACCGTGCTCACGCAGGAGTTCGACAGCGGGAGTGGGGATGTGGGCGCGAGTAGCGAGGTCCTCGATGGAGATGAATCGTCCATACTGCCGCGCCTCGACAATTGCCTGTGCCGCCTTCTGCCCCATGCCGGGGAGTGCAGTCAACGGCGGGAGGAGCGAGGTGTCGTGGAGGATGAATTTCTCCGCGTCGGACGTGTAGAGGTCGACGGGCTCGCAGGAGAAGCCGCGCAGATACATTTCCCACGCTAGCTGTAACACGATAAGGATGTCCTGTTTCTTGTTGTCGAGCTTGCCGCGGTGCTCACGCGCCTCGGCATTCAGCCCATCGATCGCCGCCTTAATCGCATCCTTCCCCTTGGAGATAATGTTCGCATCGAACTCATCGGCGCGGATGGAAAAGTACGCGGCGTAGTACGCGAGCGGATAGTGCACCTTGCAGAAGGCGATGCGGTAGCCCATCATGACGTATGCGGTCGCGTGCGCACGCGGGAAAAGATACTTGATCTTCTGGCAGGAATCGATGTACCACTCGGGAATGCCGCCCGTGCGCAGTTTCTCGACAACATCGGGCGCGATGCCCTTGCCCTTTCGCACGTTTTCCATGGTCTTGAACGAGAGCAGCGGCTCGATGCCGTTCTGCATGAGGTAGTTCATGATGTCATCACGCGCGGAGATCGCGTCCTTCAGCGTGCTTGTACCCGCCTTGATGAGGTCCTGCGCGTTGCCGAGCCAGACGTTCGTGCCGTGGGAAAAGCCCGAGATACGCACGAGGTCGGCGAAGCAGTCGGGGTTTGAGTCGTCGATCATCTTCTGTGTGAACGAGGTGCGGAACTCAGGGATGCCGTACGTGCCCATGTTCGCGCCGAGTTCCTCAGGGGTGATGCCGAGTGCCTCGGTCGAGGTGAAGATGGACATGGTGGCGGGATCGTCAAAGGGGATGGTCTCGGGGTCGCGGTGCGTCAGCTCCTCAAGCATCTTGATGACGGTCGGATCATCGTGTCCGAGGATGTCGAGCTTGACCAGACGCTCACTGATCGAGTGGTAGTCGAAGTGGGTCGTCAGCGTGTCCGACTCCATGTTGTTCGCAGGGCGCTGGATGGGTGTGAAGTAGTGTACGTCCATGTCACGCGGCACGACCATGATGCCGCCCGCGTGCTGCCCCGTGGTCGCCTTGACTCCCATGCAGCCGCGCATCATGTGCTCGATGTAGGCACGTCCCTTCGTCTCACCCATGTCCTCATAGTAGCGCATCGCATAGCCGAAGGCGTTCTTGTCCTGCAGTCCTGAAATCGTGCCCGCGCGGAACACGTTCATCTTGCCAAACAACACCTCGGTGTACTTGTGCGCAGTCGGCTGATAGTCGCCCGAGAAGTTGAGGTCAATATCGGGGACTTTGTCACCGTCGAAGCCGAGAAAGACGGCGAACGGGATGTTGTGCCCGTCCTTCGTGAGCGGCGTGCCGCAGACGGGACAATCCATGGACGGCAAGTCAAAGCCACTCCCGACGGAGCCGTCGTCCCTAAACTCGTTGTACTGGCAGTGGCGGCAGCGATAGTGCGGCGGCAGCGGGTTAACCTCGGTGACACCGATCATGGTCGCGACAAAGGACGAGCCAACCGAGCCGCGTGAGCCAACCAGATAGCCGTCGTCGTTGGATTTTTTCACGAGACGCTGCGCGATGATGTAGAGCGCGGAAAAGCCATGTTTTAGGATTGGCTTCAATTCGAGTTCGAGGCGGTCGGAGACGACCTTCGGCAGGTTCTCGCCATACAGCTTGCGTGCACGCGCATAGGACATCTCCTGAATCTCGCGATCCGCGCCCGGGACGGTCGGCGCATAGAGTTCGTCGGGAATCGGGAGGAAGTGCTCGACCATGTCGGCGATCTTCCGCGGGTTCGTAACGACGCACTCGTAGGCGCGCTCCGCGCCGAGGTAGTCGAACTCGGCGAGCATCTCATCTGTCGTACGCAGGTAGAGCGGCGGCTGGCGATCCGCGTCGTTGTATCCGTTCGCCTTTTGAATCATGGCGCGGTAGACGGCATCCTCGGGATTGAGGAAGTGCACGTCACAGGTCGCGATCAGCATTTTATCCAGTTTTCGCGCGAGTGCATCGACCTTGCGGTTGATGTCCCTGAGATCCTCGTCCGTCTGCATCGGAAAACGCTGATCGAACTTCAAAAAGTCGTTGTTGTGGATGGGCTGGATCTCAAGGAAGTCGTAGAACTTCGCAATCTCCTCCAGTTCCTCGTCTGGCCGCCCCGCGACAATGCCGCGAATGAGCTCGCCCGCCTCGCACGCCGAGCCGACGATGATGCCCGCGCGGTACTGCTGCAGGACGGCACGCGGGATACACGGACGGCCGCGCTTCTTCGTTCCGCGGAAATAACGGATGTGCGAGAGGGAGACGAGGCGGTAGAGGTTATACAGGCCTGTCTTGTTCTGCGCGAGGAAGATAATGTGGTGGGCACGCCGATCCTCTGGTTTGTCGAGGAGGTAGCCCTCCATCCCGTAGATGATCTTGATGTCCGTGCCTTTTTTCTTCAGAGCACGCGCGGTGTTCATCGCCTCGGGAAACGCCTGCACAACGCCGTGATCGGTGATAGCGACGGCGGGCCAGCCCCAGCGCGCAGCGGTCTCGACGAGTACCTTCGGCGGAACAACGGCATCGAGCGCACTCATCTTTGTATGTGCGTGCAGCTCGACACGCTTGACCTCTGCCGTGTCCTCACGCTGTGGAACGCTCCGCTTCTCCATGCTGTCGATAAAGAGAACGTAGTCACTGATGAATTTATCGTATTCGATTTTCCCTTGGATGCGGACGGAGCAACCCTTGCCGATTGCCTTGAGGATACGCGCAACCTCCGCGTCGACATCCTCCTGTGTGGTCTTGCCGCGTGCACCGAAGAATTTCTTACATGCGATGCCGTTCGTTCGATCCGCAAATTTGAGCAGGAGGATGTACGCACCAGACTTGAGCTGGTTCGCCTGCGGGGCAAAGACCTCACCCTCAAGAACGACGTTCTTCACTTCGTCCTCGATCACGCCGAGGTCACGCGCCTCACCCGAAACCCCGCGCCCCAAGATGACGTTTGCGGGCAGTTCCTTCGGCTTTGCGCCCCGTGCTGCGCGTGCGGGAGCGGCGGCGGCGGGGGCTTCCTTTTTGACAGCGACGGGCATCACGGGCGGTGTCCACGCAGGTGCGTGCACTTCCCCGAGTTCTGTTTCCATGCAGACAACCCGACAGGCACAGCCGATGTGCGTGCGCACCGCTGTCTCGATGCGCTTTGCGACGGCACTCTGCGCGAACAGCTCCACACCGAATGTACCGGGGGCAGAAAGGCGGATCACGTTGCCATCGACGGCGTACTCCGCCTGCAGCAGCGTGTGAAAGAGCACGGCATCTCCCCCCGCCGCCGCGCTCACAATGCGCTCCCAATGAGGTTTCACTTCAAAGGCGAGAGATACGGCGTTCTGCTGAATGTGTGCCGATGCGAGCTGATAGTTCGCCGCAATCTGCTCTTTCATGCGCACGATCAGCCCCTCGTCGAGCACCTCAGAGCATCCAATGACCAGCTCCCACGTGTTTTCCGCCGCAGAGACTTCGACGTGACGCAGCACGCAGGCACGCAAAAGCGCCCGCTCCTCATCCGTGAGGGCGAGCCCGCGCAGGAGGCGGAGGAGCATATCCTCCGCGCTTGGCAGAATCCGATAGGTCTTGTTCATTCGTCGTAGAGCCTCTTATACTGCTCCCTGTCCTCAAGCACGCGGCGCACGTAGAGCCGCGTCTCGGGGTAGGGAATCGCCTCGATTTCGTCAAACTGATCCGTCCAGTGCCAGCGTTCCATCCACTCGCGCACATTGCCGCGTCCCGCATTGTACGCGGCGAGCGCGAGGATGTCGTTGCTGCCGAACTCCTGCTCAAGCTCCGCGAGGTACCATACGCCGTAACGAATGTTGAGCGCGGGGTCGTAGAGGTAGTCCTCGGTAAACGGCTCGTCCATCTGCCGCGCAATCCACGCCGCCGTCTGCGGCATGAGCTGCATGAGGCCGAGCGCACCGCCGTCGGACTGTGCACGCGGCTGAAATTTGCTCTCGTGCTTGATGACGGCGGCGACGAGGCAGGGATCGACATGGTGGTGCACGGCACTCGTCTCAATGTAGCTGCGGTAGTCATAGGGGTAGATGTAGCTGCGCTCCACCCAGCCCCAGCCGCCGACGATCGCAAAGGCAATGACGGCAACGACAAGAGTGCGCAGTCCCCACCAGAATCTGCGCCGCATTTTACGCACGTTCAAGAATCCGTTCCTTCCAAAGTTTCCCAATGTATTCCCGTATTTCTTCCTTCGTTCCACTGTTGTCAATGATGACATCCGCACGTGCACATTTCTCTGCAAGCGGCATCTGTGCGGCGATGCGTGCCCGCGCCTCGCCCTCGTCCATGGACGTATCGCGTGCCAAAAGACGCGCCAGCTGCTCTTCTCGCGGGAGCGCGACTACCCACGTCTCATCGGCGAGCGCGTCCCATCCCGCCTCAAAGAGCAGCGGCACATCCAGTACCGCTGCTCTTTTGTTTTCGTCTCTTGCCGCACGCAGCCGCTCCTCTGCCGCCATGCGAATCAGCGGGTGTGCGATGGCATCCACCTCGGCACGCACAGCTGGATCGGCAAAGACACGGCGTGCAATCGCCGCACGGTCGAGCGTGCCGTCCGCCGTCACGATCTCCCTGCCGAAACGCTCTACATAGGCATTGTAGAGCGGCTGATGCGGCTGTGACAGCTCGTGTGCGAGCGCATCCGCGTCGATGATTGTCGCGCCGTGCGCACGCAGCTCTGTGCTGACGGTGGACTTGCCGCAGGCGATGCCGCCCGTCAGACCGATGATCTTCACCTACTTCGCCTCCGCCCAGTTCTTCCCCATGTGCACATCCACGGCAAGTGGCACGGCGAGCTCCGCCGCCCCGCTCATCGCCGTGCGCAGGATCTCACTGACGCATTCGATCTCATCCGTTGTCACCTCAAGCACGAGTTCATCGTGCACCTGAAGGAGGATACGGCTCTTGACCTTTGCCTTACGCAGTGCCGCATCAGCCCGGATCATAGCGATCTTGATGAGGTCGGCTGCCGTCCCCTGGATCGGCGTATTCATTGCCATGCGCTCGGCAAAGGAACGCTGCATAAAGTTGCGGCTATGGATGGCGGGCAGGTCGCGCCGACGCCCGTAGAGCGTTGTCACAAAGCCGTTCGTATGCGCATCCGCAACCGTCTTGTCGAGAAATTCGCGGACACCGTGATAGCGTTCAAAGTACCGCGCGATGTAGCCCGCCGCCTCCTTGCGCCCGATGCCAAGGTCACGCGCAAGGCCGAAGTCGCTGAGCCCGTAGACGATGCCGAAGTTGACCGCCTTTGCCCTGCGCCGCTGCTCGACTGTGACCTCCGCGAGCGGCACATCGAACACCTCCGACGCAGTACGGGCATGCACGTCCTGCCCATGGCGGAATGCGTCGATGAGCGTCGCGTCCCCCGACATATGCGCGAGGATGCGCAGCTCGATCTGCGAGTAGTCCGCCGAGAGCAGCAGGTCATAGCCCTCGCCTGGCTCGAAGAGCGCACGTACGGCTCGCCCCTCCTCCGTACGCACGGGGATGTTCTGGAGGTTCGGGTCGGAGCTTGAGAGCCGCCCCGTCGCCGTTACCGTCTGGTTGAAGCTCGTATGCACGCGCTCCGTTGCGGGGCGGATGAGTGCGCCGATGCCCTCAAGATAGGTGGAACGCAGCTTCGTCCACATGCGGTAGGTGAGCACCTTGTCCACGATGGGATGGCGGTCACGCAGCTCCTCAAGGGTCTCGGCGTTCGTCGAGTAGCCTGTCTTGGTCTTTTTGACCTTGCTCCCCGCCGCGAGATCAAGCCGCTCAAAGAGGACTTCGCCAAGCTGTTTTGGCGAACTGATGTTGAACTCCGTGCCCGCGAGTGCATGAATCTCCGTGACGAGCGCATCAATACGCGCATTTACCGCTGCAAGTTCACGCTCAAGCGCGGCGCGGTTCACGTAGATGCCCGTCTGCTCCATCGCTGCCAGCACGGGTACAAGCGGCAATTCCACGTCCTGATAGAGACGCATCAAATGCGCTTCTGTAAGTGCTGTCCGCAGGGGAGCTGAGAGCCGCGCGGCGATCTGCGTCTCGCGCACGGCGCGCTGCTCTTCGCTCAGATGGTCGGGCGCAGCGGGGAGCTGTCCCAGATGAGCGAATGCCGTGCGCTCGATGTCACGCTTGCTCTCCTCGGGATGGAGGAGGTAGTCCGCAAGTTCGAGGTCGAACATATTTGCACCGACGGAAAGCCCCGCCTGTGCATAGCGTTTTGCGTTCCAGAGCACGACGGGACGCGCCGCGAGGATGTCCCGCAGCGTGCCAAACAGTGCGGAATCCGCACGAACAGTGCGCTGCTCTGCCCCATAGGCAAGGGCAAGCAACTCCACCTGCACAAAGGGCGCATCTCCGTGAAAGCGTGCGCCGACAGCAATCTCCTCCGCCGCACGCAGCGCATCGAGGTCGGCGGCGATGAGTTCTGCCGCATTGAGATCCGACTGCTCATCGTCCGCCCCTACGGCAAAGAGCGACTGCTCCACCGCCCCCATAGATGCTGCTGCACCCAGATAGTCCGAGAGCGCACGATGCACCGTCCGCAGCTCGTACTCCTGACAAAACGCTTCGAGCGCCGCACGGTCGGGCTGCATACGAAAGCCCTCCGCTGCATAGCGGAGTTCGGGCACACTGCATTCAATCGTCGCGAGCCGCTTCGACAGGAGTGCCTGGTCGCGGTACTCCATGAGCGAGGCACTGAGCTTCTTCCCGCTGACCTCGGCGGCATGATCGAGCACGTTCTCGATCGTACCGTATGCAAGCAGCAGCTTCGTCGCGGTCTTGAGCCCCACGCCGGGCACGCCCGGAATATTGTCCGAGCTGTCCCCCATCAGCCCCTTCATGTCGATGAGGCGGATCGGCGGGAAGCCGTACTCCTCCTCGAATGCCGCCGCATCGTAGGCACGCGTGTCGCTGATGCCCTTTTTCGTCAGGACGACGATGAGATCGTCACGGATCAGCTGCAGCGCGTCACGGTCGCCCGTCACGACGACGGTCTCCGTACCGCCCTCTGCCGCCTGTGTTGCGAGCGTGCCGATGATGTCGTCCGCCTCGTAGTCGTCCAGTTCGAGAAAGGGGATACCGAGGCTCTGCGCGAGCTCCTTCAGGAGGGGGATCTGCGCGATCAGCTCCTCGGGGGTCTTGTCACGCGTCCCCTTGTAGTCGGGATAGAGTGCCGTGCGGAATGTCGTACGGCTCTTGTCAAACGCAATGACAATCTGCGTCGGTGCGAGTTCTTTGAGCAGCTTTACGAGCATCATCGCAAAGCCGTGCACCGCGTTCGTGTGGATGCCGCGTGCATTCGGCGGGAGCTGCAGCGCGTAGAACGCGCGAAAGAAAAGGCTGCTCCCATCGAGAACGGCAAATCTCTCCCCACTCACAGGGTCGGCTTGTCCTCGTCCTCAAGGCGCATGAGGACGAAACAGTAATCAGAGATGCGGTTGAGGTACTGCAGGTCAACCTCCGCTACGCTGCCGCGCCGTGCGAGTGTCCATGCGCGACGCTCCGCCTCGCGTGCCATCGTACGCGCCAGATCGAGCATCGCGCTCGACTTCTTCTCGCCCGGGATGACAAACTCCTTGAGTGCGGGCAGGCTTTCCTCGATGTCCGCAATCTCCGCCTCGAGCCCTGCAACCATCTCCGCCGTAACGCGGGGCGGCTTGTTGCGGCTCGCAAAGTCCGCCATGAGCATACCCAGCTGCTTCTGCACAGCGAGGATGTCATCCTTCACGCGCTTATTCGTTGCAAAGGCGCGCGCCATACCGAGCGCAGAGCCGAGGCTGTCGACCTTGCCGTAGACCTCGACGCGTGCGTCGTCCTTCGCGATGCGCTCGCCCGTGAAAAGACTCGTCTGTCCCTGATCGCCCGTTTTCGTCACAACACTCATCGTAGATTCCTCCCTTGTCTCTGACAACTGCACCCGACTTTGCAAAGGTGCAGAGCCGGGTGGTCATAATCAAAAAAATTTTAGAAAATCTCCGTCTCACTGAAGAAGATATGCACCTCGCGCGCCGCGCTCTCGGGACTGTCGGACGCGTGCACCGCGTTCTCGCTCCCGTTCTTGGCGAAGCGCTTGCGGATCGTACCCTCTGCCGCATTTGCCGGATTCGTCGCACCGTGCAGTTCACGCACGCGTGCAATCGCATTCTCACCTGCGAGCACCATCGCCACGAGCGGCGCGGAGGTCATAAACGCAGAGAGCTCGCCGTAGAACGGCTTCGCAAGATGCTCCGCATAGTGGATGCGTGCGATGCGGTCTGTCATCTGCATCATCTTCATCGCGCGGATCTCGAGCCCCGCATCCTCGTATGCCTTCGTAATGTCTCCGATGTGGTGCGCCCCGACGGCGTCCGGCTTAATGAGAACCAGAGTTTGTTCCATTACTTCATCTCCTCAATGATCTGTTTGTACTCTGCTCCGAGGCCGGCATAGTTCTCCGCCGCCGCACGAAGCGCCTCAATCTCATCGTCGCGCAGTGCGCGTACGATCTGAGCGGGGTTGCCGAACACAAGCGAGTTCGATGGAATCCTCTTGTGCTGGGGAAGGAAGGTGCCCGCGCCGATGACGACGTTCTCGCCGATCTCGGAGTAGCCCATCACGATGGAGCCCATGCCAATGAGGGTATTGTCCCCGATACGGCTGCAATGCACGACGGCATTGTGTCCGATGAGCACATTGTCCCCAATGTGGACAGGCACGTCACGCATGACGTGAATCGTCGCGTTTTCTTGGATATTCGTATTCCGCCCAATGGTAATCGGTTGAAAATCGCCACGCACCACCGCACCAAACCATACACTTGATCCGGCTCCGATCTCCACATCGCCGACGACCGCAGCCGTCGGAGCAATGAATGCAGACGGATGTATCACAGGTGACTTCCCCCGATAGGGCAGGATAATCTTGTCCATCTACGCTGCCTCCTTCGTATTCTTTTCCACTCAGGTGTATTATACCACGTCAATTACATCTCCAACAAGGAGTTTTTCAATATTCGCACACGCTGCTCACGCAGCCACCTGCCAATCTCCTCACCCGAGAGCTCCGGCGGTGCGGAACGCCCCGTAACCGTCCGCATCGCCGCGAGATACTCCGCGCCTCGTGTGAGATAGTCCGGCAGAGAGCCGTGGTCGGCACGGATGATGACGTTGAACTCTGCGATGGAAAGACCCGAGCCTCCGATGCCGAGCAGGAGATCCGCAATCTTTCCGATACGTGTCAGGCGCGGCGCACGCATATGCTCGCGGATGACGAACGCCGCCGCCTTGCGCCAGTCGTGCGGAAGTGTCATGCGTCGATTCCACGCAGCGAGCGCATCCAGCCCCGTGCACTCGTGTCCATAGTGATGCGGCAGCATCTCCCGTGGGGTCAACCCCTTGCCGAGGTCATGCACGAGCGCGGCAAAGCGCGTTTTGAGCTCCTCCGTCTCACGCGCAACCGCATCAACCATCGCGAATGTGTGCGCGAGGGCATCGCCCTCGGGATGAAACTCTGTCGGCTGTGTCTGCCCCGCAAGCGCGGCGATCTCGGGAAACGTGACGGCAAGGAGATCCGCCGCACGCAGCACGCGGAAGAATACGGACGGACGCGGCGCGGCGAGCGCACGCCGCAGCTCGCCCATCAGTCGCTCCGTCGGCTCGTTTTTGAGCTCTGCTGCACACGCGTTCATGTAGCGGAGCGTCTCCTCCTCCACCGCAAAACCGAACTCCGCCGCCTGCCGTGCCGCACGCAGCGCACGCACGGGATCGTCCGTGAAATGCGGTGAGACGGCACGGATCACGCCGGCTGCGATGTCTGCTCGCCCGCCATAGGGGTCAAAAAACTCCTCCGTGGGGAGCTCCATCGCCATCGCATTCATCGTGGTATCGCGCCGATAGAGATCCTCCCCGATCGTCACGGACGGATCGTACGCAACCGCAAAGCCGCGATACCCCATGCCCGTCTTGCGCTCCCTGCGCGCAAAGGCGACCTCGCGCCGCGCCCCGTCCACGCGCACATGATAGACAGGAAAGGCTTTCCCGATCTTCTCCGCATACGGAAAGAGCGTGCAGAGCTGTTCCTCCGTCATGCCTGTCAAGACATAGTCGACATCCTTTGCCCGCACACCGCGAAAGCGGTCGCGCACACAGCCGCCCACGCGAAAGACACGCGCACCCGCGCCTCGTATGTGCTCAACAAAGACAGCCTCCGTCATCTGCTCACCTCCCCTAAATAAAAAAGCATCACTGCTTCTGCGTGATGCTCTCATTTCGATTGGTGGGCCCACTTGGACTTGAACCAAGGACCGACCGGTTATGAGCCGGTTGCTCTAACCAACTGAGCTATAGGCCCCAAACAAAGTAGAGAGCACGCAAGGCTCTCACTTTCAAAAAAACCTGCGCAGTGCGCAGGTCAGATAAGCGATGGAGCGGAAAACGAGGCTCGAACTCGCGACCCCCACCTTGGCAAGGTGGTGCTCTACCACTGAGCTACTTCCGCATCCGTCACTGACATCTCTGTCAATCAACAAGAGATATTTTAGCAAGAGAAGGGATTTCTGTCAAGGAGTATTTTTCAATCAAAAAGGGGCACGTTCACCATGCGCGCCCCTCCAAAATATTGCTTACACCTTGAACTTGTCCGTCTCACTCTGCAGATCGGTTGCCATGTCGGCAAGGCTGCGGCTCGAGGAGGCGATCTCCTCCATGCCTGCCGCCTGTTCCTCGGTAGCCGCAGATACGTTCTGCGACTCGCTGCCGATGCCCTTCGCCGAGGTATCCACAGCACCCATGCCCTCGATGATCGAGTTCATATTCTCGCGCAGTTCGAGGACGCGCTTGCTGACCGCGAGCGATGCTGTCTTGACATCCTCGACCATGCTCAGGATGAGCGAGAAGGTTTCGCCCGTTGCGGTAACGTTCTCCTTGCCCGTCTCCGCCTCGCGCAGTCCTTCCTCCATCGAGGCGACCGCACGATCTGTCTCCTCCTGAATACTGCGAATAAGCTCGGAGATCTGCTGAGAGGCGTTCTGCGACTCCTCTGCGAGCTTTCGCACTTCCTCGGCGACGACTGCGAAGCCGCGTCCGTGTTCACCCGCACGCGCCGCCTCGATCGCCGCATTGAGTGCGAGGAGGTTCGTCTGTCCCGAGATGCTCGAGATGATCTCGACGATGTTGCCGATCTCCTTTGAACGCTCGCCGAGCTTGCTGACAATATCGCCTGTCTGCTGAACCGTACGCGCAATCGAGTTCATCTGCTCGACCGTCGTCTGCACGAAAGCGTTGCCCTCTGCCGCCTTCTCCGCCGTCGCCTGCGTCTGCTCACGTGCACGGCGCTGGTTCGTGATGGCCTCCTCGAGTCCTCGTTGGAACTCCTGCACGGTCATGCGGCTCGTATCGATGATCTGCAGCTGCTTCTCCGCTGCCTCCGCAACCTCGGTGATGGACTGGGCGACGTTCTGCGTCACCTGCGCCGACTGGTTCGCGTTCGCTGTGAGCTCCTCGGAGGACCCTGCAACATCCGTCGCTGTCGTCTTGATCTTGCGGATCATCTTCTGCATACTCTCGACCATCGTGTTGAACTGGTGGGCGATGTGCGCGAACTCGTCGTCGCCGTCGAGCATGATCTTCGAGCGGAGATCTCCGCTCGCGATATGCCGCGCACCATCGAGAATTGTATCCACCGAGTTCTTGATGTTCTTGAGCAGCAAAACGAGGATGATAATCGAGAGGATGACCACGATAGTGAGTGCGATGATCGTCGTCATCCAAACACCCGAGAAAACATCCTCGCTGTACGCCATCTCTGCGCGCGCAAGGCGGACACTGTCCGCCTTATCCTCCTCGAGGATGTCCGTCATTCGCTTGTAGACATCCGCCTGCTCGTTGAACGCGAGGAGCACCGCCCCCGCCTGATCGCCCGCATTGATGAGATCCGTCGCATGCTGACGTGCCTCGGCATACGCCTTACGCTCCTGCTTGAGCTTCTCGAGACGCGCGAGCTTCTGTGTGCGGTCCGGCTCGTTCTGGAACGGTGCTTCCTGAATCGCCTTTTCATACTCCTCGTACGCCTTGTTCAGCTGCGGTGTGAGCTGCGAGATCAGCCCTGCCGCACGTTGACGTTCCTCCTCGTTCGGTGCCGAGATGCGCATGAGCTCAAACTCACGTCCCTCTGCCGTGAGTGACTGCACCTGACCACCCACGTTGAGAACGTGCGCCCAGCTGAACACGCTCACCGTGTTGTGGTTGAGCACGCTGCTCGCATGATTCGCATAGAACCCATAGGCGGCAAACATGACGACCAGGAATCCGATGCTCAGAACAATTTTCTTTGCTACCGACATTTTAAGTTCCCTCCAAAACTTTCCAATTTCTCAAAAGAAAAAATCTTCCCTTAATGTCTTTTGATTATACCATTCTCTACTGCGAAAAACCATATGGCAGCAAATATTTTTCTATGATATACTTACATTATTACTACAACAAATAAACAAAAGGATGGATATCCATGGCAAAAATGTTAAAAAAACTGCAACAAAAGGTCACGCCGCCGGAAAAGCCGAAACCGGTGCGCCCTCCGGGGAAGGACTATATGCTTCTCATCCTCATGGCATTCACCGTCATAGTCGTACTTGCGGCATGGGAGGAGCTGGACAGCCTCACGCTTACGATGTATGTGCTGCTGACGGCTTCACTCGGACTGACCTACATACGCCGCCAAGCGGTTGAGCGTCTCTCCGAGTTCCAGATGATGATTGTGACGCGCGCCAGCTTCGTTACCATCGGCATGGCGGGCGCACTCTTCCTCTTCGATGCGTATCGGCGCTTTATGGCGTAAAGAATCCTACTGAAAATCGGGAATATAGGTGTGCTTATGCCGGAACTTAGTCGCTTTGGCGGAATGATTATATATATGTTTTTCAAGGATATTGGACAGCATCATAAGCCTCATGTTCATGTTTACTATGGAGAATACGAAGCCGTTATTGCAATCGACGGTGAAATGCTGGCAGGTGCTCTTCCTCGAAAGCAATTAAAAATTATCACAGGATGGCTTGCCTTTCACGAGGATGAAGCCTACAAAGCATGGAATCTTGCCGTACAAGGCGAACATTTTGATAAAATTCCCCCGATGAAATGAGGTGTCTCCTATGTATATCAAGGACGATGTATGCTATGCCGGCGAATTGCAGTCAGACATCAAGGTGACAGAGGCAGAGCCTCTGCGCGGCGGTATGATGCTTGTCACATTCTCCACGGGTGAAAAACGACTATTTGACACAACACTCCTCGAAGGCACAGTATTTCAGCCGCTTGCCAACGTCGAAATATTTAGCCATCCCGTACTTTTTCATGGGGTGATTACGTGGAACAATGGAGAGATTGATATTGCGCCGGAATATGTATACAAACACAGCTATGCCTATGACAGTATAGCCATATAGAACTTGGGACAAAGACACAGGGGCTGTTGCACGAAGCTAAAGACTTCGTGCAACAGCCCCTGTTCGTTCAAAGACTAAAATTCTCCCCCAGATAAAATTTCCGCGCAATGGGGCTCTCGGCGATGGTTTTGCTGTCGCCCTCGAGGAGAAGTTTCCCCTCGCTGAGGAGGTAGACGCGGTCGACGATGTGCAGGGTCTCGCGGACGTTGTGGTCGGTGATGAGGATGCCCATGCCGCGCTGGCGCAGGTACTCAATGATCTCTTGGATATCCGCGACGGCAAGCGGGTCGACCCCCGCGAACGGCTCGTCAAGCAGGATGAACTGCGGTTCGAGCGCAAGGCAGCGCGCGATCTCGACGCGACGGCGCTCACCGCCCGAGAGTTCCGTACCGCGACGGTCGCGGACGTGCCCGATGTGGAACTCCTCGAGCAATCCGTCGAGCTTGTGCTTCTGCTCCGCCTTTGAGAGCTTCGTCGTCTCGAGAATCGCAGCGATGTTCTCGGTGACGGTGAGCTTGCGGAAGATCGACGGCTCCTGCGTGAGGTAGCTGATACCCAGCTCCGCACGCCGATACATGGGATAGTCTGTGATGCAGATGTCGGAGAGATAGACATCGCCGTGCGTCGGCTTTTCAAGTCCCACGATCATGTAGAACGTGGTTGTCTTGCCCGCGCCGTTTGGACCTAGGAGACCGACGATCTCGCCCTTGTCGATGCGGACGGAGATGCGGTCAACAACGGTGCGGCTGCCGAATTTCTTGATGAGGTTGCGGGATTCGAGATGCAAGATGATGCCCCCTCACTCGGTCACGGCACTGCCGTCATCCGCGAGGTAGACGGTCATGTGATTGCTGCGCGCCATGTTGTTCCCCTGATATACCCATGCGTTTCCGTCGAGCACAGCATACGGCCTCTCCGCCATGCCGAAATACTCCACGCGGTCGCCGCCGCCCTCGAGATCGCGCGGCGGGCTGACGAGGTGGGCATTGCCCGTACCGATGAAACGATTCTCCTTCAGCCAGCCCTCAAGGTGATCTGCGCTGAATGTTCCGTCTGCGCTCGTCATTGTCCCACCGTTCGCGGCAAGGACATATTCATTCTGCGACGGGTAGTAGTCGACGACAGGACCTGTGAACGTACGCCCCGCCTTTACCATGTGGACGCTGCCTGTCGCCTGCCAATGGTCCTGACCGATTCCCGAAAGGCGATCACAGGAGAGCTGCATATCGTCGCGCATGGCACGGACACCGCCCTCAACGGTCCCCTCCTCGGTCTTTGTGTTGTAAGTCGCACGCGCTCCCTCAACGTAGCCCGTTCCCTGCTCCATACGGACGTTCGTCTCCGCCGTGATGAGCCCTGTGCGCGTGTCGTAGGTAAGACTGTCCGCCGTGAGATTCGTCGGCTCATTTCCCTGCTGCGGCGCAGCCGCTGCCGTGCAGACCGCTCCCGCCGCGAGGAGTGTGAGAACGCCCCGATAGAGTTTCTTTTTCGTCATTTCGCCCCACCCTTTTCTATACGCGCATTGCCGAGGATGCTGAATTTCTGAAAACCGTCCGTGCTCACAATGCGGTCGCCCGTCGCACGCATATTGTCGCGAATGAGTTCAGCATCCCCCTCGGCTGTAAGGCTGCCCTCCGCCGCCGTCCACTTGATCTGCTTTGCCCTCAGGCTTGTGCCGTCGCTCGTCGTCGCCTCGATCGTGCCCGTGAGCACGATGTCGCGCGTCTTGCTGTCCATGCGCCCCTCGTCCGCCTTCAGCGTGAGAGTACGTCCGTCATCACTGTAGAATGTCCCATCAATTTTGACCATGCCGGTGTCATTCGTGTCGATGTCGACGTTCATCTGCTCTGCCGTCATCTGCCAGATCGTACGCCCGTCGCGCTCCTCGTGAAGGGTGTTGTCCATATAGGACATGATACGCGGGCCTGTTGGCTCATTCGTTTGCTGCGGGATCTCGGGCACACTTGTAACCGCCCAGACGATCAAACCTGCGAGGAGGACGGCACCGCCGCCATAGATCCACTTGCTCTGCGCCATCAATCCCCCTCCTTCGCAGATACGTGATGCTTGCCCGTCTTCTGCTGCTCGGGCGGCGTGTTCCACCGCTTTTGAAACCAGATCCACTGCGTCGGGTTCTCGCGAATGATCCACTCGACAATCGCCGTCATCTGCACGGTGAATTCATGGAGATCGCGGTCACTGTCCCCCGTATCGGGACAGCGCATGATCTCGCCGACAACGACCTTGTGCTTCCCGTTTGGCTGACGCAGGATAAATGCGGGCACGACGGGTGCTTTGAACTTGCGCGAAAAGACAGCGGGGCCGAGCGGAGTCGATGCCGTGCGCCCGAGAAATTCGATGAACGCACCGCCGGGACCGCCGTCCTGATCGGCGAGGAAGCCGAGGAGGCGTCCGCGCTTCAAGGCACGTGCCGCCGCAATGAGTTCGCTCGTCCCGCGCGAGAAGATCTCGACGTGGATGGTTGCGCGCAGATCGTCAAGCACGCGCGTGTATTCGATGTTCGGCTGCGGCTTTGCAATCGCACTGACGGGGATTCCGTTCAGCGTGAACGCCGCCGACAGCCACTCCCAGCAGCCGACATGACCTGTGAGCACGACGACACCGCGCCCCTCGGCGAGTGCCTCCTGCATCCGCTCGAAATGGTCGATCTCGATGTACTCATTGAGATTGCTCTCGTTCAGCATGGGCATCGCGAGAATGTCGAGGACGTTGCGTGCCATATTGATAAAGGACGCGCGGACAAGGCTTTTCGCCTCCCCCTCGGAGATGCCGAGTGCGGGCATCATGTGCTCCACCGCGCGGCGGCGCATCTTCGGGATCAGCAGATAGTAGAGGTTGCCGAGCACCCACCCTGCGCCGAGCAGAATGGGACGCGGCGTGCGGCACGCAAGATAACTGAGAAACATGAGTGTATTATAGAGCACTGCCGCACCTCCTTTCTGCACTACTGCGCAGCACCTTCGGTATCCGTCTGAAAGACCGTGAGAACCTCATCCCACAGTCCCTGCGTTTTCAAAATGATCTCGTAGATCTCGCGCACTGCCCCGCGTCCACCATGCGCGTCCGCAATGATCTGCGCGGCTTCCTTCACCTCGGGCACGGCATCGCCCACCGCGCACGGAAGCCCGACCATGCGCAGGATCGGCAGGTCGATAAGGTCATCGCCGATGTAGGCGATTTCCTCATCCGTCAGCCCCGTTTTCGCCTTGATGTCCGCATAGGCGGCACGCTTGTCCAGCTTGCCCTGATAGACAAGGTCGATATGCAGTTCGCGCGCACGGTTCTCCACGATGGACGATGCACGCCCCGTGATGATGGCGGACACGATCCCCACCTTGTGCGCGAGGGTAATCACAAGTCCGTCCCGCGCAAAAAACGGCTTATACAGCTCGCTCCCGTCGGGCGCGACGCAGATGCCCCCGTCGGTGAGCACGCCGTCCACATCGAGGATGACGCATTTGATTTTCTTCGCACGCGCAATCGCGTCCTGCCGAATCGGCATCACACAACCCCCTGCCGCAGAAGATCGGTCAGATGTACGATGCCGACGGGCACACCCGCATCATCGACGACAGGCAGAACGGTGACGGGGCGCGGCTGGTGTTTCTCCATGACGGAGAGTGCTGCCGCCGCCATCTTGTCCGGAGAGATCGTGAGCGGCGTTGCAAACATGATACTCTCCACGTCCTTATCCAAAAAGGTATAGTCTTTCGCAAGCGCCCGGCGAATGATCCCGTCCGTGACAAGCCCGATAAACTTGCCCTCTGCGTTGACGACGGAGACCGCACCAAGCCCCTTGTCCGTCATGACGAAGAGCGCATCCTTTGCCGTCGTATGGTACGAGACAACGGGGTTCTCCTCGCCCGTGTGCATGACGTTTGCGACGGTGAGGAGCAGTTTGCGCCCGAGCGCGCCGCCCGGATGGAACAGGGCATAGTCCTCCTTTTTGAAGTCACGCGCCTCCATGAGTGCCATCGCAATGGCATCGCCCATCGCAAGCGTCGCCGTCGTCGAGCTCGTCGGTGCAAGTCCCAGCGGACACGCCTCGCGCTCCACGCCGATGTCGATGTAGAAATCTGCGCTGCGTCCAAGCTGGGACTTGCGTCTGCCACACATGGCAATGATGCGGGCGCCGATGCGGTGGATGATCGAGAGGATGTTCACGACCTCGTTCGACTCGCCGCTGTTCGAGATGGCGATAACGATGTCATCCGCCGTCACCATGCCAAGGTCACCGTGAAATGCCTCCGCCGGATGCATAAAGAACGAGGGCGTGCCGGTGCTTGCAAGCGTCGCTGCAATCTTGCGCCCGACGTGACCGGATTTGCCCATGCCCGTGACGACAACACGCGCCTTGCAGTCCAAAATCGCGTGCACCGCCGCCTCAAAATCATCGTCGATGCGCTCTGCGAGGTTCGCAACTGCCTGCGCTTCGAGTTTCAGTGTCTCTATGGCTTTTTCGCGAATACTCTGTGCCATGTAGTTCTCCTAGTTCAGCTTTTTCCGCACAACTTCATAGATGGAGAGGGCATCCCGCAGGAGTTCCTCGAGCTTGTCCAGATAGACCATATTCGCGCCGTCCGACAGTGCCTCGGGCGGGTTGTCATGCACCTCGAGGAAGAGACCGTCGATGCCTGCGCCAACTGCCGCACGGACGAGGTACTCGACATACTCGCGCTGACCGCCCGAGCTCGTGCCCGCGCCGCCCGGCAGCTGAACGCTGTGCGTGCCGTCGAAGATGACGGGATAGCCAAAGCCGCGCATGATGGGGAAGGAGCGCATATCCACAACGAGGTTGTTGTAGCCGAAGCTCTCGCCGCGCTCCGTAAGGAGGATGCGGTCGCTGCCGCTCTCGTGAATCTTGTCGACAACGTTGCGCATATCGTTCGGCGAGAGGAACTGCCCCTTCTTCACATTGACGATCGCGCCCGTCTGTGCCGCCGCGTGCAGGAGGTCGGTCTGGCGCGAGAGAAAGGCGGGGATCTGAAGGATATCCGCGACCTTTGCCACAGGCTCCGCCTGCGATGTCTCATGGATATCCGTTACGACAGGCACATGGAGCTCATCGCGGATTGCCTTCAGGATCTTCAGCCCCTCCTCGAGCCCCGGTCCGCGGAAGCTGTGGTAGGCGGAGCGGTTCGCCTTGTCAAAGGATGCCTTGAACACATAGGGAATACCAAGACGATCCGTGATCTCCTTGATGCCACGCCCGATCAGGAGGGAGCGCTCAAGCCCCTCAAGGACACACG
Organism: uncultured Selenomonas sp.; assembly: GCA_963555475.1. GTDB lineage: Bacteria > Bacillota > Negativicutes > Selenomonadales > Selenomonadaceae > Centipeda. The sequence continues at coordinate 52,188 of CAUVVR010000008.1, read as the reverse complement.
GTCCCGCGAGAAGCACCAGCGGCTCGCCGCCGCCGATCTCAAAATTCGCCAGCTTCACTTTGTTCATCTTCATGGCTCCTTTCAACAAATGCATCCGCCTAAGCGGCAGGACGATAATTCACAACAGTGATCTCACTCATCGTTTCGCGAACTGATTGGACAATGCGATACACCTGCTGCATGACCTCCGTCGTGTAGTAAGTCTCCCCACACTGTTCACAGATATGGGAAGGAACATTACGAATGATGACAATGCAGTCTCCCAGATCTGCCGTGAACGTGGACAGCCCTTCCTGTGCTGTCCCCTTACAGAATGTGCACTTTTTCATGACAATCCACCTTCCTTTCTGCGTTTTGTGAACGTCGTATCCCACTCGGTCGAATCAGGCTCATACGCAGTAATAATGAACAGCTGACCGTTCCCTATACTGCACACAACGTGCAATGGACGAGCCCCGATCATCGAAAAGATCAAACAGCTCGGAAACGGATAGTCATCCTCATAATGCTCAATCATCTGCCCATGAAGCAGCACTTGTATGACCTCATCGGGCGAAATGCTCCTTTTAATCAGACGCTTTCCTACATGCTCCGTCCAATACATTGCATTCGCTTGACAGAGGTGTCGTATATTCTCAGGAGTTATATTCATGCTCCATCCCGTTCTGCATTTATTATAGAATTTTCACGCGAAAAGGTCAATGAATCCCACGTCTTATGTATTCCTCATTGACTGCGGCAAGATCCGCCTCGGTGTCGACACCGATAAAGACCGCATCTGTCTCGATAACGCGGATCGTGTGCCCGTTCTCGAGCGCACGCAGCTGTTCGAGGGACTCGGAAAGCTCAAGCGGAGTCTGTGCCATGCGTGCATAACTGAGCAAGAAATCTCGACGATACGCATAGATGCCGATATGTTTATAAACTTTAGCACCTTCATTCCGCGCGTACGGGATGCGGGCACGGGAGAAGTAGAGGGCGTTGCCCGAAAGGTCTGTAATTACTTTGACGTTGTTCGGGTTCACGATCTCCTCCTCGTCCGTGAGCAGTGTCTTTGCCGTTGCCATCGGCAGTGTTTCATCTGCGAGGAAAGGCTCAACGAGTGCATCGATGACGGCAGGATCAATGAGTGGTTCGTCACCCTGCACGTTGATGATGAGGTCATAGTCCGTCATTTTCTCCGCGACCTCGGCGAGACGATCCGTCCCTGTCGCATGATCGACGCGTGTCATGACGGCATGTCCGCCGTACTCCTCGACAGCGGCGCGAATGCGCTCATCGTCCGTTGCAACGACAACATCCTGTACGAGCTTTGCCCGCACGGCACGCTCATACACGCGTACGATCATGGGCTTCCCCGCGATGTCACGCAGGGGTTTGCCCGGCAGACGCGTGGATGCGTAGCGCGCGGGGATAATGCAGAGAACTTTCATGCGATCACCTCAAGTTTCAATCCTTATCTGTGAGTCCCCAACCGCCTCGATGAGAAGCAGCGCGATACACCTAAGCGAACCTTAGTGGAGCAAGTGAGTAAAGAGCGCGGTACGCCCCGTCGGATTTCTTTCGTTCAAGCGAAGCGCGTTTAAGAAGTCCGACGGTATTTGAGCGTACAAGCGCACGATCACTTGCGCAACTCTGTGTTCGCGTGGTGTTCGCGCTCTGAGCCTAAGATGCAGGTCTCAGCTTCGCCGCGAGCTGCTCCTCAAGCGCGCGGAAGAACTTTTCCTGCCCCTTCTGGAACGTCACTTCGACGGAGATGACATACATCGGGATCCGCCACTTCGCGCGCACGACATCTGCCGGCACCTTCACCGCGTCCTTCTCCGTGATGATGATCGCCTCGACCCCCAACGTCTCCGCGCGGTACAGCACCTCTGCCATATCGCGCTCACCGTAGTCGTGGTGATCGGGATAGCGCATACTCTCTACCATCTCGACCCCGAGATCAGCAAGTGTCTGCTCGAACGAAGCGGGGTTGCCGATCGCTGAGACGGCGAGTACCTTCTTCCCCTCCATCTCGGTGACAGGTACGCCGCCCGCCGCGATGTCCTCGTACCAGTCCGAGAGCCGCACGAACTGGCGCGGCTGATGGATACTCTCGATGATGAGCCCGTCCTGGTTGTAGCTGCGAAACGTCTCCCAGATGTGCTGAATCGCGCCCGGTGCCGCTTGATCGACCTTCGTCATCAGACAGACATCCGCACGGTCGATGTGCGAAAGGGGTTCACGCAGTGTGCCGCGCGGCAGGAGATAGCCGTTGCCGAAGACGTTCACCGCATCCACGAGCAGTATATCCATGTCGCGCGCAAGCTGCCAGTGCTGATAGCCGTCATCGAGGATTGCCACCTCTGCACCGAAATGCTCGATGGCGTAACGTCCCGTCACCGCACGCTGCGGGCCAATGAGTACGGGCACATTTGGCAGGTGCTTTGCCAACATAAACGCCTCATCGCCCGCCGTCTCTGCGTCCATCTTAAGCGTGCAGCCGTCGGACACGATGCCGACATCGCCGCGCCACTTCGCACGGTAGCCGCGGTTAAGAATCGCAACGCGGTAGCCCATCGCGTGAATCGCACGCGCAAGGTGTTGTGCTGTCGGTGTCTTGCCCGTACCGCCGACCGTGACGTTTCCGAGACTGATGACGAAGCAGGGCAGCTGCTCCTTCTTCGCCCACCCAAGACGATACATCGTGAGCTTCAGATTGACAAGCTGCTCATAGATGAGCGAAAATGCGTAGAAAATCCCCATGATAAGACGGCGCGAAACACCGCGTACGTCCTTGTCATGTACGAGATCGATGAAGTACGTCTGGAAATTTGCGACCTTCTGCGTCGCACGCACACGATGGGCACTGATACGCTCCTGCGCACGCAGCGCACGCCGTGCCTCATATGCCGCGAGCATATCCACAAGGATCTGCGCGGACTTTGCAGACGCGCCCTTGTTCTCGTTGATGATGGCAAGCGTCTCTCGCTCGAGCCGCTCCCGCTCCGCCGCATTCCCAAAGAGACGCAGCGTCTCGCGCGTCAGTTCCTCACCGTTCGCAACAGTCACGACGGCGTTTCGGTTGCGGAAGAGTGCATGGATGTCCTTGAAGTTGAACATCTGGTTGCCGACGATAATCGCCTTGCCGTGTGCCGCAGGTTCAAGGATGTTGTGCCCGCCATGCGGGATGAGACTGCCGCCGATGTAGATGACATCGCCGAGACCATAGACGCGCCCGAGCTCGCCAACCGTATCAAGGATGACAATATCCTCGCCCCCCTCTGCACCCTTTTGGAGATTTTTGCGCGTATTGACGGTGAAGCCCGCCTTGCGGCAAAGGTGCTCGACCTCCATCGTACGCAGCACCTCACGCGGTGCAATGATGAGCCGCACCTTTGGGTCATGCTCACGTACGGCGGCAAACGCCGCAAGCACCAGCTCCTCCTCGCCGCGATGAGTCGAGCCGGCAATCATGATATGGCTCGCGCCCGAGAGCCCAAGCTCCTGAATGAGCGCCGCCCGCTCCTCGGGGCTGACGCTCGTATACGCCTGATCGAACTTCGTATTGCCCGTGACCGTGACGAGCTCGCGCGGCGCACCGAGGCGCATGATGTAGTCTGCGTCGATGCTCGACTGCATGGCGAAGCATTTCACCGTCCCGATCATCTCGCGCAGCATCCCAAGCAGGTACTTGTACTGCTTCACACTGCGGTCGCTGATGCGTCCGTTGACCATCATGACGGGGACATCAAGCTGCTTCGCCTTTTTGAGAAAGTTCGGCCACAGCTCCGTCTCCACGGGCAGGAACACGCGCGGACGGATGCGCCCGACAACGCGCGAGGCGAGGAAGGGCAGGTCGAGCGGGAAGTAGATAATCGCGTCCGCGTCCTTGATGATGCGGTGCGCCATCTCATAGCCGCCCGTCGTGACAACCGAGACGAGAATCGGGCTATCGGGGAACTTTTTGCGGAACTCGCGGACGAGCGGACTCGTCGCCACAATCTCGCCCACGGATGCCGCGTGCACCCAGATCGCATTTTTCCCCGCCACCTTGTCGATCGTGTCCTGCGGATAGAATCCGAAGCTCTGCTTGATGCGCTCGACAAAGCCGCGCTCGCGTGTCGCGCGCAGCATGAAAATCGGTATGATGATGGTGACGATGAGGATTGCCGCTAGATTGTAGAGAAATCTCATAATCACTCTCCCCGAAACTGAATGTCATAGAGATGCTGATAGAGTCCGCCCTTTGCGAGCAGCTCCTCATGCGTCCCCTGCTCCACAATGTGCCCGCCATCAATGACATAGATGCGGTCGGCGTTAAAGACTGTCGAGAGACGGTGTGCGATGACGAAGCTCGTACGCCCGACCATGAGGTTGTCGAGTGCCGCCTGCACGATCTTCTCGCTCTCCGTATCGAGTGCGGAGGTCGCTTCATCGAGGATGAGGATGCGCGGATCCTTGAGAATCGCGCGCGCTATCGCAATGCGCTGCCGCTGTCCGCCCGAGATGCTGACACCGCGCTCGCCGATCTGCGTATCATAGCCGTGCTCCAACTCCATGATGAAATTGTGCGCGTTCGCCGCACGCGCCGCCTCCTCGATCTCCGCATCCGTCGCATCAAGCCGCCCGTAGCGGATGTTCTCGCGGATGGTCGTAGAGAACAGCATGGTCTCCTGCGGTACAAGCCCGATCTGCCCGCGCAGGGACGCGAGCGTCACGTCGCGGATATCTTGTCCATCCACGGTGATCGTACCGCTGTCCACCTCGTAGAAACGCGGGATGAGGTTTGCGATCGTCGATTTGCCTGCACCCGAGGGACCGACAAAGGCGATCATCTCGCCCGGCGCAGCCTCAAGTGACACACCGTCAAGCGCACGCCGCCCCTCCTTGTAGGAGAATACAACATTGTCGAAGCGCACGCGTCCCTCCACGGGGGGAAGAGGCTTTGCATTGGGGCTGTCTGTAATGCTTTCCTCAAGATCGACCACGGCAAATACGCGGTCAACAGCCGCCATCGCCTTTTGCAGATTGCCGTAGATGCGCGAGAGGCGCTTGACGGGGTTCGCGAGGTTGACGGCGTAGGTCAGGAACGCGACGAACGCACCCGCCGTAATCTCACCGTTGACGACCTCGTAGCCGCCGAACCAGACAATGAGCGTGACGGCAATCGCCGCAAGGAATTCGACCGTCGGCGTGAGCATACTCGTCTGCTGAACGTTCTTCATCACCGCTTCAAAATTGCGCTGGTTGCTGTGCACAAAGCGGTCAATTTCATAGTCCTCGCGCACAAACGATTTCACCACGCGCGTCGCTGAGAAAGACTCCTGCAGGAGTGCGGTGATCTCGGCAAGACGCTCCTGAATGACGTTGCTCGACTTCTTGATCTTACGTCCGAAGATTTTCATCGCCTGTCCGACCATTGGGATGACGATGAGGGTCAGGAGTGAGAGTTTCCAGTCGAGGTAGAACATGAGGACGAGCGAGCCGATGAGGATGCAGCCCTCGGTGACAAGGTCGATGAGGTTGTCCACGAGCGCGGACTGGATCGCAGCGACGTCGTTCGTGACGAAGCTCATGATCTCACCCGTCTGGTGGCGGTCATAGTACGCGAGCGGCATCCGCTGGAATTTGCGGAACATGACTTCGCGCACGTCGATGATGACCTTCTGACCGATGTAGGAGACGAGGTAGGACTGCCCAAAGTAAAAAATCCCGCGCAGGAAAAAGATCACGACGATGCCGATGCAGATGGCGTTGAGGAGTGCCATGTTCTTATCGGCAAGCACGTCGTCGATCATGTCCTTGATGATCCACGGGACGTAGAGGTTCGCCGCCGAGGCGAGGATGATAAACACGATGGCAAGCCCGAGTTTGTTCACATACGGGCGCATGTAGGCGAGCAGTCTCGTATAATTCTTCATAGTTCTCCTAGTGGAAAATGTATTATGCGTGCTTCCCCAACGCGAGAATCTTCTCTGCGACGCGACGCGCGGCATGCGGCTCGCCGAGCAGGGCAACGGCGCGTGCAAGTCGCTCCGTCACATAGTCGCGCGGTGCACCGTCCATGATGATCCGCTCCATCGCCTCCGCGATGCGTTCCGGCTGCACCGCATCCTGTAAAAGCTCCGTCTCGAATGTCTCTCCGACGAGGATGTTCGGCAGCGAGAAGCGCGGCACGTCGACGAGCAGCCGCCCGACGAGGTAGGAAAGCGCAGACATCCGATAGAGAACGACAGCAGGAAGCCCCATGATTGCCGCCTCCATGACGACCGTCCCCGATGCCGCAATTGCCGCGCGTGCAATGCCCATAAGCGCATAGCGTGCGTCTTGGGTGAGCGTGACCTCCACGGTGGAGTTCGCAAGATGTTTCTCGATCTGCGCGACATCCACGCCGCCCGCCACGGGCAGGAAGAATCGTCGCGCGGAGTCGCACGCCGCCAAGATCTCTGCCGCTCCGAGCATGGACGGAAGCAGACGCTCGATCTCCTCACGGCGGCTGCCCGGCATGAGCAGGATCGGAATGTCGACCGCACCGATGCCGAAATGATCCCGCGCCTCCTCTGCTCTCATCTCCGCGTGCACCGCGTCGATCAGCGGATTGCCGACAAAGGAGATGTTCGCCCCCGCCGCCTCATAGGGTGGCAGCTCATGTGGAAAGATTGCAACGATCTCATCTGCGAGTGCTACGCAGGACTTTGCCCGCCCCTTGCGCCACGCCCATGCAGAAGGCGGAATATAAGAAAAAACGGGGATCCCCCGCTCTTTCGCCCGCGCCGCGAGCCGCCAGTTAAAGTCCGGATAGTCGATGATGACGAGCACATCCGGACGCTCCTCCTCCATGAGCCGCGTGAGATCATCGAGGAGGGCAAAAATGCGTCGGAGGTTCAACAGAACCGCCGAGATGCCCATAACGTTGTAGTCGACGTAGTTCTGACGGAGCACGACACCCGCCGCCTCCATCTCTGCGCCGCCGAAGCCAATGAGCGAAACCGTGGGATCAAGCGCACGCAGCTCACGCGCAAGTGCCGCCCCATGAAGATCGCCGGAGGTCTCCCCCGCCGAAAGCATGATTTTCAAAAGGGAACTCCCTCACATCGCCGCAATCGTAATACCGTTCGCCTCAGCGAGGGCAATCGCACGCTCCTTGTCGATGAAGAGCGTCTTGCCCGCCTCAATCACGAGTGCGGATGCCTTTGCCGCGACGAGCGACTCAATCGTATCAAGTCCGACCGCCGGCACATCGAAACGACTGTCCTGCTGCGGCTTTGCTGCCTTTGCAACGACCGCGCCGCCGCCCGCGAGCTGTCCGCCGCGCCGAATGCACGCGTCCGTGCCCTCGATCGCCTCAAGAGCCATCACCGCACGGTCTTTCACCACAGCGGTCTGACCGACATCGAGCCGCCCGATCTCGCGTGCCATCTGGAGACCATACTCCATATCCGCACGCTCCGCATCGCTTGGCTCTCGGCTCGTCAGCACGCCCGTCGAAGGCATCAGCGGACGGATGAGTGCCGTCTGGTCGAGCGGTGTCACGCCGACCTTCATGAGAGCACCGACGAACATCATCATGATTGTATCGTCGTTCTGGTTCGGCAGCTGCATGAGCATCCCGCGCAGCATCTCGTCCGGCTGAATCTGCCCCGTAAAGAGCAGTTCTTTCGTGACCTTGCCGATCATCGTGACCTTCTTGATCTCCTCCTGCTGCAAATACGCCAGAATGGAGGCAATCGAACCAATGCTGATCTCACGATAGACCGACGCAGCCTCCTTCAGCTCCGGATCACAGTCCGGCAGGAGTGCGATTGCGTGGACCTCATAGCCGAGTGCACGCGCCGCACGCGCACACGCGGCGGGCAGATGTCCGACACCAGCGAGCAGACCCAGTTTTTCCATCATTATCCCTCACTCATCCTCATGACGTTCGCGGCAGATCCCGCGCTCTGCGTTGCGGAGGAAACGCAGGAGATGATCGATCTCCTCGCAGGAGTCCACCTCCTGCTCAATGACCGCAATTGCCTGCGTGAGATTCAGCCCCGAACGATAGAGAATCTTGTATGCCTGTTTGATGCGGCGGCGCACGTCGATCGGGATGCCCGCACGCGAGATGCCGACACTGTTCAGTCCCACGGCACGCGCAGGATGCCCGTCCACCATCGTGAACGGTACAACATCCTGCACAAGCTTCGACGTACCGCCGATCATGGCGTTGCGGCCAATCTTTACAAACTGATGTACACCCGCCATGCCGCCGATCACAACGCCGTCCTCGACGATCGCATGCCCGGCAAGCATCGCCGCGTTGCTCATGATGATGCGGTTGCCGAGCACGCAGTTGTGCGCGATGTGCGTGTATGCCATCAGCAGACAGTCATCGCCGATGCGCGTCTCCTCGCCCTCGCCCGTCGCGCGGTGCACCGTCGCACACTCGCGGATCGTCGTGCGGTCGCCGATGAACGTATAGCTCTTTTCACCCTTGAACTTCAGATCCTGTGGCACCTCGCCAATCGAAGCACCTTGGAAGATATGGCAGTCACGACCGATCTGCGTCCACTCCTTGATGACGACGTGCGGGCCGATCTTCGTCCCCTCGCCGATCTGGACATGATCCGAGATGACCGCGTAGGGACCGATCTCCACATTCTTCGCGATGCGCGCCGTCGGCGCAACCACCGCCGTCTCATGGATGTAGGCAAGTACCTTGTTGCTGCCTGTCATCTATTTCAACTCCTTCAGTCCCAAACAAAATCGGGACGGACATATTCCACTCTCTGAGATAAGCACGGATATAGTGCTCCTTTTATAGAATCCGACAGAAGAGCTGTTTTTTCACCTTTGGAAATCAGCCATTATCGCCGAATAATCCTGTTTATTGGTGGGTTATGTCCAGTTTTACTGCATTTATCACGGTGTTTTAGAGTTCATCCCCGTTTTTCAACGCGAATTTAAAATCCGCCGAGGCGACAAGTTCGTCCGCGACATACGCATCCGCATGGAGCACACCGAACACACCGCGCACACGTACGAGTTCCGCCTTCGTCACAACGACATCGCCGGGCACAACGGGACGCTTGAACTTCACATTCTCCATCCCGCCAAAGAGCGCGATCTTGCCGCGATGTTCCTCGGGATAGAGCATCGTCACGCCGCCCACCTGTGCCATCCCTTCGAGGAGCAGGACACCGGGCATGATCGGATGGCCCGGGAAGTGCCCGAGGAAGAACGGCTCGTTCATCGTCACACACTTGATGCCCGTCGCCGATTTGAACGGCACGAGTTCCGTAATCCGATCCACAAGCAGCATCGGTGGGCGATGCGGCAGAATCTGCTGAATCTCATTGATGTCCAAAGTCATGCTATTTCCTCTCCTCTGCAATCTGTTTCGCCAGCGCCGTATTCAGCGCATGCCCCGACGCAACCGCGATAATGTGCCCCCGAATCATCCCCGCGAGGCGCAGATCCCCGAGCACATCGAGAATCTTGTGCCGCACGAGCTCGTTCGGGAAGTTCAATGGATTCATCCACCCATCATCGTTGTAGACAATCACCGTCTCAAGCGATCCACCGAGGCCGAGGCCGTTTGCCTGCAGAGCCTTGACCTCCTTCTCGTAGGCAATCGTCCGCGCGGGCGCGATCTCGCGCTCGTACGCCTCGGGTGTCACCTCAAGATCGTAGTACTGCACACCGATGAGCGGATGCTCATTCAGCGACGTAAACGAGACACGCAGCCCATCGTATGGCACTGCCATAACGAAGTGGCTGCCATTATCCACGCGATAGATGCGGTCAATGACCGTTGTGTGCCGCTCGGCATCCTGTTCCACCGTTCCCGCCTCTGCGATCAAACGAAAGAACGTACGTGCACTGCCGTCCACCACGGGCGGCTCCTCCGCATCGAGCAGGACAAGACAGTTGTCAATGCCATGCACATGGAGCGCACTCATCAAATGCTCAATCGTAAAAAATTTCAGCGTCCCCGCAGCGATCGTTGTCGCGCGGAGCGTCGCCGTCACATGCGCCGCCGTTGCCGGAACAGGCAGCGCCTCAGGAAGATCTGAGCGTGCGAACTGTATCCCCGTCCCAGGTGCTGCCGGAGCGAGTTCCATATGTACCGGCTTACCCGAGTGCAGCCCAATGCCATCGTAGACCACACGCGATGCCAGCGTTCTTTCTTTTTGCAAGCGTTATCCTCCTAGGGAATCGCTGATAAACTGAAGTTATCCGTACGTCCCTATAACACGGTCATATTCTAACCATTCTACATGATACTAAAATTTTTTAGAAGTTGCAAGAAAAAACACGATTTGACACGATTCGTCATACCTGCTATTATAGCGTTAAGCGCATATGCTTCCATTATCGGGGATGTAATGGTCTCGACGGGGATGGGTAGTATATGGACAGCGAGCCGGGGGGTCATCACCCCGTTAGTAAGGTGAACACTTTTATTAAACATAAAAGCAAACGAAGACTACGCTCTGGCGGCTTAAGCCAGCCCCTTTCCGTCTGCCTCCCGCACGGATGGAGACAGGGGTCAAACGCGGGATACCTGAGAGCCATCGCACGATAACTCTCACGGGAACACCATCGTGATCGGTGCAGGACAGCCTGTCTGCGGGCGGCACTGCACCTAAATCAAAACACAGACTGCGCTCGGAGAAATCCATGTAGTATTATCTTCGGACAGGAGTTCGATTCTCCTCATCTCCACCAATTCGATTCGTAGAGCCGCCCATGCGGGCGGTTTTTTGTTGCGCATGAAAAAAGAGCACCGATATCTTCACAGGTGCTCTCTTCCTTACAGATTATTCTTCAGTTTTTCCAGATCGGGGAAAAGGTCACCGATGGAGTTCGACAGCCCCTCGCTGGGCTCTAGGATCTCGAGGACGGGACGCATGGTCTCGCGGAATCGAGCATCGTCCTGCATAAGCGTGAGGACGGCACTCGTATTGAGTGCATCGGCGAGTGCGGAGTGCTGACTGCCCTCGAAGCTGCGTCCCATTGCGCCGAGCGCGTGCTTCAGCGCGAGGCTGTTGTGGAGCCCGAGGCGATCGTCAAACGCCTGCTGCAGATCGACCCAGCGCGTATCGAGCCAGCTCACATCGAAGTCGGGCAGCTTCAGACGGCATTCCTTGCGCAGCTGCTTGATGTCCGACATGCTCCACGAATAGATCTTCGTCTCTGCCTCACCAATCCACGCGACGAATGCATGAAAACTTTCGGAGAATGCAGGTCGCCCCGCAACTTTCTCCTGTGTGATGCCTGTGAGCTCAGTGATGTGCTTCTTCACCATCCCGTACTCGGGACAGACATAACACTGGAACTCGTCCTCCTGTTCAAAATTCTCATTCAGGCGCACCGCGCCGATCTCGATGATCTCCCCGTTGAGCTTTCTACGGATCTCCCTTTGTTCTTTCGCGACGGGGTTCATCTCAAGGTCTACGACGATGTGTTTCATGAGCAATCCTTACTTTCAAAAAATTCTGCCGCAAATGACGCACGGCAGAGGGTGTTGCGGTGTTTTATGACGCTGCCAAACAGGCACGCATTTTCAACGTAAAATGTTTCGTGTTTGTATTATCATAGCATAAAGTTTTCAGAAAATCAATATTTAGGTATTTTGTCCCACCCCAGTTTTCTTTTCTGAAAAAAGTGGTAGAATACAGATGTAGGGGAAAAAGAAGGGGGCAGCGGATGAATTGGAAAGTGATCCTCGCACTGCTGACGTGCAACGTGCTCTTTATGTCGGCGAGCTATACGATGATTATTCCGTTCCTGCCGATGTATCTGACGCACGAGCTCGGCGTGGACGAGGCCTCGGTCAATCTCTGGGCGGGGCTCACATTCTCCGTGACGTTCCTCGTCTCGGCAGTGATGGCACCGATCTGGGGACGCATGGCGGATCGCCGTGGGAAGCGCCTCATGGCGATGCGTGCAAGCCTCCTCATCTCGATCAGTTACCTGCTTGGCGGCATTGTCACATCGCCTGAGCAACTGGTGCTCGTCCGCGTTTTTCAGGGGTTCGCTGCGGGGCTCTGGCCAATGGATCTCGCGATCATGACCCTCTACGCGCCACGCGAACGCCTCGGTTTCTCTCTCGGCATCATGCAAGGCACGCTGACAGCGGGCGGGGTCATCGGACCTCTCCTCGGAGGAGTGCTCGCAGAGGCGTTCGGGATGCGTGCGAGCTTCTACATCGGAGGTCTGGCACTCTTCATCAATTTCCTCGCGTTCACCTTCATCATCAAGGAACCGCCGATTCCGCCGGATGCCGCGCCGCTCACTGCGGAGGAGAAAAACCCGTGGCATCTCTGGCACATTCCCATCCTACGGACGATGATGATTGTGAGCACGCTTGCACAGATGACGACGTTCGTCCTGATGCCCGTCCTCACGACCTACATCAAGTATCTTGCGGGCGATCTGGAGAACATTGTGCTTGTCGCGGGGATTGTTTTCTCGCTCGGCGGGATCGCGGGCGCGCTTGCGGCTCCTCTTTGGGGCATCTTCGGGGCGCGGCGCAGCTACTTCCGCGCGATGTGTCTTGCGCTGTCCTGCGCGGGGACGATGCTCACACTGCAAGGGATCCCCGATACACTTGTGCCGTTTGCCGCAATGCAGTTTGGTGTCGGGCTCTTCTTCGCTGGCATCCAGCCCTCGCTGAATGCGGTCATCGCACAGCACACACCCGCGCAGCTCAAGGGAAGCGTGTTTGGTATGCTCTTCGCCGCGCAGCAGGTCGGCGGGTTCACGGGGCCGCTCCTCGGCGGTGTGGTCGCGACCTATCTCGGCATGCACTATCTCTTTCCCACGGTAGGTGTTCTGCTGCTCATCCTTGCACTGTTCGTTTGGTGGAGGTATATACACAAAAGAAGTGCAGAAATATAAAAATGGGGCTGTTGCATGAACGCCCCTATCGGCTCGCTGCGCTCGCCACTTCCCCCGTTGCGACGGGGGAAGCTAAGATGCCATAATTCCAGCCTCCCCCGTGCGTCACGGGGGAGGGGGACCGCGTAGCGGTGGAAGGGGCGCTTGTAGCGATACCGCTGACATAATAACAAGGGACTGTTGCATGAAGTTTTCTAGCTTCGTGCAGCAGTCCCATTTTTCGTTGGCGCAATCAAGGCTTTAGAGCCACTCCTTACAAATGCTCAAGCACAGCGTCGGTCATTTCTGTTGTGCCGACCTTCGTGCAGCCCGTGTCCGCGATGTAGAGGTCCGCCGTGCGCTTGCCGTCCGCGAGTGCCGCGTCCACCGCCGCCTCGACCGCAGCAGCAGCCTCCTCCTCATGAAGGGCATAGCGTAGGAGCATCGCCGCAGAGAGGATCGTCCCGAGCGGGTTCGCGATGCCCTTACCCGCGATGTCGGGCGCACTGCCGTGAATCGGCTCAAAGAGGCTCGTCCCCGTGCCGATGGACGCGGACGGCATCAGTCCGATCGAGCCGCCGATGACCGCCGCCTCATCGGAGAGGATGTCGCCAAAGAGGTTGCCCGTCACGATCACATCGAACTGCGTCGGACGCACGGCAAGCTGCATGGCACAGTTGTCCACATAGAGATGATCGAGTGCGACATCGCCATACTCCGGTGCAAGTGCCGTCACCGTACGCCGCCAGAGCCGTGAGGTCGCGAGCACGTTCGCCTTGTCCACGGACGTGACCTTGCCACGTCTGAGACGCGCTGTCTCGAACGCGAGACGCGCGATGCGCTCCACCTCGGGCACGGAGTAGTTCTCCATGTCCCACGCACGCTCTGCACCGTCCACCTGCTCGGACTCGCACTTCTCCCCGAAGTAGATGCCGCCGATCAGCTCGCGCACGATGACGAGGTCGACACCGCGCACGAGTTCCGGCTTCAGCGGCGAGTGCTCAATCAGTGCGTCCGCGACCTTCACAGGGCGCAGATTTGCATACAGCCCAAGTCCTTTGCGGAGCCCCAAAATCGCACGCTCGGGGCGCAGGGCAGGCTCCACACTGTCCCACTTCGTCCCGCCGACCGCGCCGAAGAGAACGCCGTCCGATGCCTTACAGACCGCGAGCGTGTCCTCGGGCAGCGGCGTGCCAAATTTATCGTATGCCGTACCGCCCGCGTCGCGTGTCTCGTACGTCAGCCCGAGCGCAAATTTTGCATCGACGGCTTTGAGGACGCGCACAGCTTCGCTCGTAATCTCCTGTCCGATACCGTCCCCGGGGACGACTGCAAGCTTATACGCCATGACGGAAACCTCCATTCTCGCGGATGTAGTTCAGGAGCCCGCCCGCACGCGCGATGTCCTGCACGAAGCCCGGCAGCGGATGCGCATGGAACGTGTCGCCCGTCGTCAGATTCTCGATTGCCCCCGTCGCCGTGTCCACACGCAGACGGTCGCCCGCGCTGATCTTCTCCACATCGTCGCCGATCTCAAGGAGCGGCAGACCGATGTTGATACCGTTGCGGTAGAAGATGCGCGCAAAGCTCGCCGCAATCACCACGGGCACACCCGATGCCGCGATCGAAATGGGTGCATGCTCACGCGAGGAGCCACAGCCGAAGTTGCGCCCGCCGACCATGATGTCGCCCTCCGCCACATTTCCGGCGAACGTTGTGTCGATATCCTCCATGCAGTGCGCCGCAAGTGCCTTTGGCTCGAACGTATTGAGATATCGCGCAGGAATGATAACGTCCGTGTCGATGTTGTCGCCGTACCGCCAGACCTTTCCCTCGAACATCACGCCACCTCCTCGGGAGCCGCAATCCGCCCCAGTATTGCACTCGCCGCCGCAACGTGCGGCCCTGCGAGATAGACCTCGCTGTCAACGTGTCCCATACGCCCGCGGAAATTGCGGTTCGTTGTCGAGACGCACCGCTCGCCCGCCGCGAGGATGCCCATATAGCCGCCGAGGCACGGCCCGCAGGTCGGTGTCGAGACAGCCGCGCCCGCATCCATAAAGATATCGAGGTAGCCGCGCCGCATCGCCTCCTGATAGACCCACGGCGAGCCGGGGATGATGATACAGCGGACATGCGGGTGCACCTCATGTCCCTTGAGAATCTGCGCCGCAATCTCCATATCCTCAAGCCGCCCGTTCGTACACGAGCCGATGACGACCTGATCGATTGCAATCGGTTCTGGGATATCCATCACGCGCTTCGTATTCTCCGGCAGATGCGGGAACGAAACGACGGGACGCAGCTCGCTGAGGTTGATCTCCACCGTGCGTGCATACTGCGCGTCGGGGTCGGGGTTCACGGGCTCAAACACGCCCGTCATGCGCCCCTCGACGTATTCCTTGCACACATCATCGTATGGGAAAATGCCGTTCTTCGCCCCCGCCTCGATTGCCATGTTGGCAATCGTCAGACGGTCGGTCATCGTGAGATCCGCCACGCCCTCGCCCGTGAACTCAAGGCTCTGATAGAGTGCACCGTCCACACCGATCATGCCGATGAGCGTCAGAATGACATCCTTGCCGCTGATGTCGGCGGGCTTTTTGCCCGTCAGATGCACGTTGATCGCCTCGGGCACTTTGAACCACGCTTCGCCTGTCGCCATGCCGACCGCGAGATCGGTCGTGCCGACCCCCGTCGAAAAGCCGTTGACCGCCCCGTAGGTGCAGGTGTGCGAGTCCGCGCCAATCGTCAGCATACCGGGACCGACGATGCCCTTTTCGGGGAGAATGACGTGCTCGATGCCGACGCGTCCCTGCTCGTAGTAGTGCAGGATGTCGTGTTTGCGTGCAAAGTCGCGCATGATCTTCGCCAGCTCCGAGGACTTGATGTCCTTTGCCGGCTGAAAATGATCGGGGATCAGCGCGATCTTCGTGCGGTCAAAGACGGGGCGACCCGTCTTTTCAAACTCCTTGATGGACGGCGGCCCCGTCACATCGTTTGCGAGTACCATATCGAGACGGCACGTCACGAGCTGCCCCGGCTCGACGTGCTCCAGTCCCGCATGGCGTGCGAGAATCTTCTCGCTCATATTCATGCCCATATAGCCCTCCTAAACCCCTCCGAAATGGCAGATTTTCCCATCTCCGAAGCCTTTGAAAAAAGAAGTCTCTCCGCGTGGAAAGACTTCTTCTTGTCGTATGAAATGACCCGTGCGCTCAGATCAGAATTCGAGTTCTTTCTTGTCACGCAGCCACGGCATCATATTGCGCAGCTGTGCACCAACCTGCTCGATCTGATGCTCCTTGTGAAGGCGGCGCTGTGCGAGGAAGTTCGCACGACCGGCGGCGCGGTTCTCGAGCAGCCAGTTGCGGGCGAATGTGCCATCCTGGATCTCCTTGAGAACCTTCTTCATCTCCTTCTTCGTCTCTTCCGTGATGATACGTGGTCCGATCATGTAGTCACCGTACTCCGCTGTATCAGAGCAGGACTGGCGCATCTTCGTCATGCCGCCCTCGTAGCAGAGATCGACGATGAGCTTCATCTCATGGAAGCACTCGAAGTATGCCATCTCGGGCGGATAGCCCGCCTCGACAAGCACCTCGAAGCCCGTCTGCATGAGCTGGCAGACACCACCCATGAGCACGCACTGCTCACCGAAGAGATCCTCCTCCGTCTCGTCACGGAACGTCGTCTGGAGCACGCCGGAGCGCGTCGAACCAACACCACGCGCATAGGCGAGCGCAATCTCAAAGCACTTGCCCGTCTCATCCTTCTCGACCGCGAACACCGCCGGAACGCCCGACCCCTCCGTAAACGTACGGCGAACGAGATGGCCGGGGCCCTTCGGGGCAACCATGAACACATCGACACCCTCGGGCGGGACAATCTGCTTGAAGTGAATGTTGAAGCCGTGTGCGAACGCGAGTGCACTGCCCTTCTTCAGGTTCGGGCCGATCTCCTCTTTGTAGACATCCGCCTGTTTCTCATCGGGGATGAGCACCATCGTGATGTCCGCCTGCTTGACCGCCTCGGCAACCGTCGCAACCTTCAGCCCGTGTGCCTCCGCCTTTGCCTTGGACTTCGAGCCGGCATAAAGACCGACAACGACATTCACGCCGCTCTCCTTGAGGTTCAGCGCGTGTGCGTGTCCCTGGCTGCCGTAGCCGATGATGGCGACCGTCTTGCCCTCAATCGCACTCCAGTTGACATCCTGATCATAGTAAGTTTTTGCCATAGTACTCCCGCTCCTCACAATGCTCATAAATTGTGTGTTCCCCTCGTTCAAGCGCAATGAGCCCCGTGCGGATGACTTCGACGATGCCGTAGGGTTTGATTACCTTCAGGAATGCCGTCACCTTGTCATCGCTGCCCGTGATCTCAAAGATGATCGAGGCGGACTCCACATCGACAACGTGTGCACGGAACAGTTCGCCCATCTTGAGTACGTCAAGACGATTATTGTCGTCCGCCCGCACCTTGATAAGCGTCATGCCGCGGCACGCCGCACTTTTTTCGTCCAGTCGCTGGACCGCCCGCACCACGGGCATCTTTTCCAACTGCTTGATCATCTGCTCGACGAGATTTCCATCCCCCTGCATCACCACCGTAATGCGCGAGAAATCCGGCGACTCCGTCACGCCGACAGACAGGCTGTCGATGTTGAACTCACGCCGCGAAAACATACTCACAACGCGCACCAGAACTCCGGTCTGGTTCTCCACAAAGACGGACAGCACATGTTTCATAGAAGCAATCTCCTCCCCGCCGCATTGTAAGTGATTTCGTGAAAACTTCTTCATTATCTCCCACACGTGAGCATTTGTCAATATGTTTTAGGCGCTGCGTGCGTGTATACGCATCAGACACGCACCTCGAAGCGCGGCTTCTCCTCCGCATCATCCCGCTTCTCTGTGCTTTTTACAGATGTTTTCTGCACTGAGGACGTGATTGGTGACGGTATGACAGGCGGTACTTTCGTCGCTGCTGTGCGCGGTGGTGCGGCAGCGGACTTCGGCGCAGCGGAGCGCGTGCGTGTGGGGTGCGGCGGTGCCTCCACAGGTGGCAGCGAATGCGGCGCAGTCGTCTCCTCCTCCGCCAGACGCGCCAGTGCCTCGCCCGCCGTCAGCCCCGTGAACTCGGGCAGGAGTTCGCTGCGCGTGTCACGCGCACGCCGCGTCTGCTCTGCTGCCGCAAGGAGATCGTCGTGTACGCCGCGCTCCGTATCTCGCGCGTGTGATTCGTCTGCGCGTGCCGTACGCTCCCGATCATGCGCGAGAATGCGCTCCCCGAGAGACCGCTCTTCCATCGCGGCAGTCTCAGGCTTCTTTTGGAAGAAACGACGAAAGAGGATCATCCCGAGCACAAGTGCAGCGACGATCATCCCTGCATAGTACAACCCGCTCGTTGCCGTGTAGGAGTGCGGAGCCTCCGGCGTTTTCTGCTCCGTCCCCGCAAGCTGCTGCTTGAGCACCGCATTCTCCTGTGCCATGTCGAGACCGTTCGCGACATCCGCACCAGTCTGCCCCTCGACCTTCGTTCCGCGATCCACCTTCGACGCGGACGTGCTGACAGAATCGCCCTTCGCCGCATCCGTACGCGCAGCAGCGTTCGGGTGTTCCGCAGAGTTCTGCGACTTCGGCTTTTCGTGCGTTGTCTTGGAGAGCGCGCCGTTTCCCTGCGCCACCGAGTCGCGTGCCTGCTGCTCCGCCTGTGCGTCGCCCGTTGTATGCGTCTGATTCGCCTGTGCGTCCCGCGCCGCATCACCGAGCGTGATTTTCGGCGGCGACGGGGGCGTAGGCGGTGTCGGCGGTGTGATCGCCATAGCAGCACTCCTTTCTCATCCAGTCTATGCCCTTACTATAGCAGAAAATGTCGTTCGGCGAAATAGCAAAAGAGACTGTTGCACGCAGTTAAAAAACTTCGTGCAACAGTCTCTTTTATCACGTCAAGAAGGCTGCTACGCTTTATACGCTCGAACGTTCAGGCGGTCTGCCTTCAAATCCTCGTCAATCTCCACACGCGCAAAGCCTGCATCCGTGAGCAGTGCCTCAAGTTCCTCGCCCGTATAGACGGACATTCCATCGACGATCTTCATCCACTTCTCATGTGCGCCCGTCTTTCCGCTTGTTTCGTTCGTAATCATGAACACGCCGCCCGCTTTCAGAACGCGATGAATTTCGGTAAAGCAGCGTGCAATCTCCGGCCAGAAATACACCGTTTCGAACGCCGTCACAACGTCAAACTGTTCATTCTCAAAGGGCAGCTCCAGTACATTCCCCTGCACGATTTCACAGCGTCCCGCATCAATCGCCGCACGATTCACCTCACGCGCCTTCGCTACGGAGACCGTTGAATAGTCCAGCCCCGTCACATGCCCCTCGTCCACCATCCGCAGGAACACGGAGACGTTCGCACCACCGCCGCAGCCGCAGTCAAGCACCTGCTCATTCCCTTGCAGGTCGAGATGCGAAAAGCCCCACGCCGCAATGCCCGCATGACCGCGATTCATCATGGCGACGACGACCTTCCCCATCGTGCCCTCCGGTTTCCCCGTATTGCTGAAAAATTTACGAAGCAAGCCCATGCTGCTCCTCCTTTCTGCGAATGCCGCAGCACCAATACAAAAGTGCCCCGTGCAAAAATGCAGGAGGCACTGGATTTTACAACAAAGCCGCACGAAGCTCCTCACCGCTCCGCGCCGAGAGATAGGCAGGGGCGATGTCGAGGACGGTCTTGCAGCCCTTCGCGCCCTCGGACGCGAGGCGATGCGCCGCGCGTGCATACGCCGCGAGGACACACGCCGTAAACTCAGGGTTCGAGTCGAGCTTCAGGTTGAACTCAATGACGTGCTTATGCTCGCCATCCTTGCCCGTCGCGCCCGAGCGAACGACAAAGCCCGCATGGGGCAGCCCCGCATGGTCACGCTGCAGCTCCTCCTCGCTGATGAAGTGCACCGTCGTATCATAGTCCGAGAAGTAGTTCGGCATCGTCACGATTGCCTTCTCCACCGCAGCCGCATCTGCGCCCTCCTCGAGCACAACATAGCACTCGCGCGTATGCTTCTCGCGCGTCGAGAGCGTCGGATTTGCACCGCTGCGCACCGCCTCAAGCGCGGAGGGCACGGGAACGGTATACTGCTTGGCATCCTTGACCCCCGGCACGCGGCGGATCGCATCCGAGTGCCCCTGACTGACCCCACGTCCCCAGAACGTATAATCCGTTCCGTTCGTCAGCACCGCATTGCTGTAGACACGCGCGAGCGAGAACATCCCCGGATCCCAGCCGACCGAGATCACACCGATGTGCCCCGCCGCCTTTGCCGCCGCATCCACCGCCGCGAAGTGCGCGGGAATGTTTGCGTGCGTGTCGAAGCTATCCACGACGTTGAACAGCTTTGCAAATGCAGGGGTCTGCTCCGGCAGATCGGTCGCAGAACCGCCGCAGAGAATCAGAACATCAACCTTGTCCTTCCACTCCGCCGCCTTGTCCGCGTGGACAACCGGCACGTTCGTGCGCGGCTTCACCGACGCAGGGTCACGCCGTGTAAAGACGGCGACCAGTTCCATATCCTCATTTGCCTCGACGGCGTACTCCACACCGCGGCCGAGATTACCATAGCCAAGAATACCAATACGAATCATAAAAACTCCTCCCGCCATCCCTCCAAGGACAGCGTAAAACCTGCGAGGAAATACGTTTCCTCAGTAATGCGGGTGCGCCTTCACATAGTCGACGGGACGCGACCAGTCCACCTGGACATTCGTCTCGTTCCACAGACGCGTAAGCGCCAGCTCAAAGCTCCCGCGATCCGCGAGCGGAGTGACGGTCTCCTTCGTGAAGTCCATCAGCGTCTCATGCGGCACCTCGACCTCATGATCTGCGGCGAGGAACTCCTCCACCGCCGTGCGCCCCTTCTCATCCGAGAGATTCACCGTCGCGGAGCGCGAAGCCGCATCGTAATCAATCCAACCGAGTACGTCGCCATAGCTGATGGCGACACTGTACGTATCACTCACTCGTATCACCTCTTATACGCGCTAGCGATAAGTTTCTTTTATCGCCAGCCCCTCTGGATATATCCTGCCCCTGTGGGCGTTCTTTATTATAGAACGATTCTCGTACACACGCAACCGCCCAACGAAAATAATTCTGTATACAGAAAGAAGCTGTTGCAAGAGCGCCCCTATCGGCTCGTTTCACTCGCCACTTACTGACCTGTCCGAGAAGCAAGCCCGAAGGGTGCAGCTGAGCGGGTAACAGGTCGTATGGGAAAACCTCCCAAGAACACAAGCCGAAAGGCGCAGTGTGATTGGAAGAGGTTGACCGCTCCCCCGTTTCGACGGGGGAAGCTAATATGCCATAATGCAAAGCCTCCCCCGTGCGGTACGGGGGAGGGGGACCGCGAAGCGGTGGAAGGGGCGCTTTGAACGCTCGGACGAACAAGGGCTGTTATGCGGAGTCAAAATGACTTCGTGCAACAGCCCTCTCCCAAAAATCAATATACCCTTAGAACGCCCACGTTACCTGCGCACCGCCCGCGATACCCTCGCGCTGACCGGTCATGCCCATGAGGTTCACACCATAGCTGACGCGGCCGTCCTTCGGGGCGAAACGGTAGCCGAGTTCGAGGATTCCAGTGCCGCCGCCGAGCGAGGGGCTCGGCGTGGAGTAGCCCTGATACGTCGCCGTTGCATCACCGCCAAACTCGTGCTCGTACGCAAGTCCCGCATAGAGCTCGCTGCCGCCGCCGACCGCATGCGTATAGCGTGCGCCGACGCGCAGACGATGCGAGTCCACATCGCCGAATTCGAGGGTTCCGCCCGAGCGCAGCTTCGTTGTATTGCCGGCCTGATGCGAGTAGAAGTACTTCGCATAGCCTTCAATCTTATCGCCGCCCGCGAGCTTCCACTCCTGACCGACACCGACGTGTCCTGCGAAGTACGTGCTCGCATTATCGTAGCTCAGCTCCGCCGCATCGTCGCTGCCCGTATAGTCGCTTGAGACGCGTCCCGCACGCAGGCTTCCCTCGACATACAGACCGCTGTTCTGCGACATCTTCGCCATCACGCCGCCGCCGACGTAGTGCATCGCACCGCTGCCGTGCGTACCGTCGTCCAGATAGGAGTCGTACGTACCGCGCCCGTATTCGACAAACGGACCGTAGGTCAGCTTCGCATCCTTCATCTCGTTCGTACGGGCAAAACCGACGTTGAGATTCCACCCCTTCGCATCCACATAGGAGCCGGAATTGAGCCGCACAGATGAGCCGCCCTGCGCCGCCCATGGCTGGAACGCCCCGCTGACCGCCGCCGTCGCATTAGCACCGGCAGATGCCGCGGTACCCGCAGCCACAAGTCCTGCATCCGTGTTCCGCGTTCCCTCGGCGGAGGAAGAAGCGGGAGCAGTCCCCGCCGAGATCACAGCCGCCGCCTCAGCCGCAGCCGTATATCCGACATTCGAGAGGAGGTCTGCACCTGCGTTCAGCAGTGCGCTCGCCGCCACGCGCGTCTCGACCGGCGACTTGCTCCGATCATTCACATCAACGCGGTCGACTGTCGCAATCAGCTCATTCTCCCCGCGCTTTTCAAGGCGCATCGTATAGTCGAGAATGCCGCTCTGCGTCGCCTTCATCGTCTGTGCATCGCCCGTATTCCGCAGCTGTGCCGCCGTCGTCAGCGTGCCGTTCGTCTTGAGCAGGCTCACCGCATCGCCCCGACGGAACGCACGCGCATCTGCCGCAACCGCAGCCACACCGAGGTTCAGCGTGCTGATGTCCTTGACTGCGGGGGCATTGGTAAGTGTCAGCATCGTCCGCGTCTCCGAGGACGTTGTTCCCGCCGGCAGATAGAAATGGAGGTTCTGCACGCCGTCAAAATCCTTCGCCGTCGTGCCGAACGAGCGCACCGCAAGCGTGTTGTTCGTGCTGTCCGTGTTCCCTGCACCGCCGTGGATCACGCCGCCGATTGTGACACCGTGATAGAGATTCACCGTATTGTTCGACGCTGCGCCGTTTGTCGCGTGACCGCCGTAGACATCGCCGCGCACCGTGCCGCCGAAGATATCGACGGTGTTGTCCGTTGCCGTCTTGCCAAAGCCGCCCTTCAGCGTCTGCACATCGCCGCCGTGCATGACCAGCTTGTTATTCTGCGCCTTACCCTTGCTCGACGTACCGCCGTACGCCGTATCCGTGATCGTGCCGCCCGTGATGGTGAGAACATTGCCCTCCACCGTCTTACCGAGGACGGATTTTCCGCCCCATGCCTCAGCATGAGTGCCGTCCGTTTCCGCAAACGTCGCCAACTTGTTGTCCTTGAACCGATAGCCGTCCGCATAGACAGACTTGCCGTCGGATGCCCTGTCAACGGAGAACTCATAGACATCGTCTGCAACGAGTTCTTTCGCCCTGTCATAGTTCGTAAAGCCAATGCCCTTATCATTCGCCATCAGCGTGACACGCGTCGCACTGTAACTCTTCGTCGGCAGGTCTGCCGTCGCAATGTCCGCTGTCAGTTTCTTCCAGTCAAGCCCCGTAGTTGCCGCAGTACCGTTGATGGAGAGGAGTGTCTTACCTGCCGTATCCTTGTTTACGGCGAAGTTCAGCTTCTCAAAGTTTGCAATCTGCCCCGCCGTAATCGCGCCGCGTACATTCAGCGTATTGCCCGTCACATCGTCGGACTGGCTGCCGCCGTAGATCGTGCCCGTAACCTTCGTGCCGTCTGCGACTGCATGGAATGCACCGTTCTTGTCGGTATAGCCGATATTCACGATATTGCCCGTGGTCTTGCCCGTGCCGTTCGTGTAGCCGCCGTAGACATTCTGCGCCGTGCCGCCTGCGATGTTGACCGTGTTGCCTGTCGCATCCGCCGCGTTCGTCGCCTTGCCGATGTAGCCGCCATACACACTCTTGAGCGTACCCGCGCCCGTGCCGAGGAGGTTCACGGTGTTGTTGACCGCACCGCCCGCCGTGCCCTCCGAACGTCCACCCGAGAGGTAATCAACGGTATTACCCGAGGCAATGCCCGTAAGCGT
The DNA here is from genome assembly GCA_963555475.1 of uncultured Selenomonas sp. Classification (GTDB taxonomy): domain Bacteria; phylum Bacillota; class Negativicutes; order Selenomonadales; family Selenomonadaceae; genus Centipeda. The sequence continues at coordinate 28,308 of CAUVVR010000008.1, read as the reverse complement.
CATTATATTTTTCTCTGCCGTATTGCCGCCGTAGGAAACACCGGCATAGGTCTTGGCGTTTGGATTCACGCCGTCATAAATGACATCGCCATTCTTGAAACGGTTCACGTCAATGAGGACAGCGTTCGCATCGCCCGTATTTGTATCCGTACGCTGAACGACTTCGTAGTCGCCGCTCACCGCATGATTCTTTGCCGCGTAGTTCGAGAACTTCAGCTTGTTCGCCGCCGTACTCTTCATCAGCGTGATCGCCCCGAGCGTCTTGTCGGCGGAGAGCTTCGACGTATCGACCGTGACCTTGTCCCAGTCCGCCGTCTGCCCGTCGAATCCATTTGTGAGCGTCAGCATCGTGCCGCGGCTCGTGGTATAGGTATCGTCAATCGTGCCGCTCGACGGCTTGTCCGCCGCAACGGAGTTCGTCAGATAGAACGTATACTTATCGAAGTTCTGCGCTTTCTTCGCCGCAGCATCCTTTACCGTGACATTCAGCGTATTGCCCGTCACAACATCGGACTTGTTGCCGCCATAGAGCTCGGCAGCCGTAAAATTCGTCCCCGTCGCGAGCGTCGAGGCATCGCCCTGACGCAGTGTCGTCGGATCCGCGCCGAGGTTGACCGTGTTGACCGTGGTCTTGCCGTTTCCAGCAGTATAGCCGCCATAGATCTTGCCCGTCACCGTGCCGCCCGTGAGCGTCACCGTATTGCCCGTCACGTTGCCGCCATTCGCCGCGTTCGTAATCGCGCCGCCGTAGACATTCGTGACAGAGCCTGTACCCGTCCCCGCGACCGTGACCTTGTTGTTCACCGACCCGCCCGCAGGTCCTGCGGTCTGTGCGCCATACGCCGCAGCGAGCGTCCCTGTCACGCCCGATACCGTCAGCTGATTGCCCGTCGTCGTATTGCCGAACGCGGAGTAGCCGCCGAGCGCCTCGCCCGTCGAGGCCGACGTGTAGGTGACGCGGCCGTCCTTGAAGCGGTTGATATCGTAGAGGACATTCGTCGCCGTGACCGTACCGGAATTCGCCGTCGCGTCCGTACGCAGCCCCGTCTCGTAGACACCGGCATACGTCCCATAGCGTGCGGCATAGTCGCTGAACTTCAGCTTGTTATTTGCGCCGCGCATCAGAGTATAGGTATTCTTCCCTTGGATCTTCGCCGCATCTGTCGCCGTTGTGACCTTCGAGAGATCGACCGTGACATTCTCCCACTTCACCGCAGCATTCGCGCCGAATCCGTCCGCATCCGCCATTTTCAGCAGCGGCGCAGTCTTCGTGGTATCGTCATGCAGCTGGAAGCTGAACTTCTGCACGTTGCGTACCTTTGCGACCTCTGCGCCGTTCTTCGCCTTGACGTTCAGCGTATTGCCCGCAATCTTCGCGTTATCATTCGCGAGGACGTTGCCGCCGTAGCTCGTTCCCCAGATCTGCGCACTCGAAAGATGCGCCGCATACGCGCCCGTATCGTCGCCAAGGTTGATGATGTTCTTGTTCGATGTGCTCGTCAGTACACGTGAGTCACCGCCGATGATCATGCCCGAGACCGTGCCGCCTGTGATCGTGATGTCGTTGCCCGACATATTGCCCGTCGCCGTGTTTTTGCCGCCGCCGCCGACAACGGCATTCTGCACCGTACCGCCCTGGATAAAGACGTGGTTGCCCGCTGCACTCGCCGCGTTCTCAGCATAGCCGCCGTAGACTGCGCCGACCGTACCGTCCTTGATCGTGACCGTATTGTCCTCCGCCTTTGCCGTCGCTTCCGTGGAGGAAGTGTAGCCGCCAAAGACATTGGAGATCGCGCCCGCATTGCCGCCGCGATTCGTCTGCTCGACCGTTACACTGTTCTTCACAGCGTCGCCCTTCGCGCCTGCGGTCTTGCCGCCGTACGCAGAGGTCAGATTGCCCTGCACGCCCGTCACCGTCAGATGGTTGTTCTTTGTCGTATTTCCCGCATAGGAAATACCGCCGTAGATTTCGGTCGTGCCGTCCGTAAGTTGTGTCGGCGCGACAGAACCATCATACGTTGCATTGGTATTGTTTTGGAAGCGGTTGTAGTCGAGTATGACCTTCGACGCTGTGCCCGTATTCGTATCCGTACGGAGTGCCGTCTCGTAGTCGCCGTTCACAACACCATGCGTGCGATCCTTGCCCGCATAGTTCGAGAACTTCAGCCTGTTTGTCGTGCCCGTAAGGAGGGTTGCGTTACCGATAACCGTGTTGCCCGAGAGCCTCGACGTATCGACATCGAGCTTCGTCCAGTCGAACAGATTGCCGTCGTTAAAGCCGTTGTTCTCGGTCAGCGTCAGCATCGAGCCGCCATTTCGCGCGATGTCGTCATTGAGATGGAACGTGTAGTTCTCGAATTTGTCAGCGGACTTCGCCGTGATGTTCTTCGCACGGACATTGAGCGTCGCCCCCGTGCCCGAATTATTGTCGCCGTGGAGCGCTGCATTCGTGAGGTTCGCCGTATAGGTGCCGTCCTCTGCGCCGAGGTTGACGATGTTCCCCGACGTACTGCTGCTGGGTCCTGAGGACTTGCCGCCGTAAACGTCGCCGCTGACCGTCCCGCCCGAGATCGTGACAGTGTTCGCTGTCACATTATAGCCGACACCGCCCGCAATCTCAGTATTCACCGTGCCGCCCGAAACTGTGACATAGTTCTTCGTCGCAATGCCTGTACCGTCCGTAACCGCACCGAAAGCACTATCGACCATGCCGCCCGAGATGGTGACGCCGTTCGCCTCAACGAGCCCCTGCGTCTTGGAGAACGCGCCGCGCAGCGCATTCGCCATGCTGCCCGTGCCGCTGAACGCAATCGTATTGGTCTTCAGCGCCCCCGTGCCCTCGCTCACCGCGCCGTTGATATTATCCGCTGTACCGCCCGTAAAGACAACCTTGTTTCCTGTAACTTCGCTGGCGTTCGCAACATTTTCAACATAAGCACCCGCAATGTGATCCACCGATTCGCTGCCGCTGAAATTGACGGCATTATTCTTGACCGTGCCCGTTCCGACAGTATATCCTCCGAAAACTTTCTGCACAGTTCCCTTCTGCATGGTAACGCTGTTGCCCGAGACCTCACCTGCGTTATCCTCATTCGAGAGTATACCGCCATAGACTTCAGCAATCTCATCCGCTGCATTTTGCAGATTGATGGTCGCGTGGCTGTTCGTGACATCGCCCGTTGTGCCCTCATTTTTGCCGCCGAAAGCATACTTCGGATCATCCGTTCCATGGATAGCCGTGACCGTCAGCTGATTGTCCGTTGTCGTGTGTCCCTCGCGGGAAATACCGCCGTAGATCTCACCATTATACGATGCTGTCGAGCCGTCATAGGTGACGCGGCTGCCCTTGAATCGACTCGCCTCCAGCATGAGGGCGTTCGCCGTACCTGTACCACTATTCGTAACAAACCTGAACTCATGTGTCTCGGTCGCATCCGCAGCCTTCTTCGCCGCATAATTCCGGAACTTCAGCGTATCAGCCGTGTTGCTGCGTTTCATGAGTGTCATGCGCTTGATGCCGTGCTGCGTTGCAAGGTAGTCCGTCGTCAGCCCCGTGCGGTCGACGGTGATTTTATTCATGTCAACGCCTGTTCCCGCAAAGTCGCCCGCATTGGTGACGGTCAGCATTGTATCGTCGAACGCAGTCGCACTGTTCAGCTTGAACTTGTAGTTCTCGAAATTGTTGACGGACTTCGCCGCGATATTCTTCGCATTTACATTGAGCGTATTGCCTGTCACATTCGACTTATTTCCGCCGTGGATTTCGCTGTTCGTGAGCGTCGTGCCTGCGAAATCCGTATGGTCGGCATCGCCGAGGTTGACGGTGTTGTTCTTCGTTGTGCCGCTCGCTGCTGTTGCATAGCCGCCATAAATATGCCCGCTGACCGTGCTGCCCGATTCAATATTGACGGTATTGCCATCCGCCTTGGCGTTCGCCGCCGTCACATAGCCGCCATAGACGTTTTTGACCTTGCTCGCGCCCGCTATCGTGACCGTATTCTTCGTCGAATCGCCTGCGCCCGCCGTATAGCCACCGTAGACATTCAGATTCGTGTTGTTCGTATTCGTGATCTTGATCTTGTTGTTCGTCGTCGTGTTGCCGAGACTCGAATAGCCGCCATAGACAGCTGTGCCTGTGACATTATCTGCCGTTGCGTCGGCGTTTTTAAAGCGGTCGATGTCGGCACGCACATAGTTCACCATATTATATCCGAAGTACGACATCGGAGGAGTTGTCACATCCGTATACATGTGGTACTCGAAGTCGCCACTCGTTGCCTTGCGGTCGAGCGCCGCGGTGTTGAATATCTTCAGATCAGCACCGCCTCCCGCGCGCAGCAGTTCCATCGTACCGAGGCGGCCATACTTCGTCGTATCGGCATTCCAGCCCTCGGCGTTCATCGTGATCTTGCCCCACTGCACATCGGGCGTAGAACCGAAGCCGCCGCTGTCCGTCATCTTGAGCATGGTCGAACCTGCCGCAACACCCTTTGTGAGATTGAAGTTATACTTCTCGAAGTTCTGCGCCGTCCTGACTACGATGCCTGAGGCATTGACGTTGAGCGTATTGCCCGTGACATTGTTCGTCTTGTTGCCGCCGTAGATCTTTACGCCCGTGAGATCGAACCCCGTCGCCATGGGATTCTCACCGTCGCCGAGGTTGACCGTGTTGTTTATCGTCTTGCCCGTGCCCTGCGTATAGCCGCCATGGACATAAGTGTTCGTCCGCGTGAATTTTCCGCCTGAAATCGTCACCGTATTGCCCGTGACATCGGCACTGCTCGAAGCGTTGCGGATAATGCCGCCCATTGCCTCGTCACCGAACGTGCCGCCCTTGAGCGTAACGGTGTTCCCCGTGACAGCACCCGTTCCTTCCGTGCCGCCGCCCTGGACGTCACCCTCCACAGTGCCGTCTGCGACGGTGACAGAGTTGCCCGTGACTGCCTTTGTGGCAGACGCGCCATTAAAGCCGCCATAGATAGGATCCTTCGACAGCCCGTTATTGAAGAACACTTTATTCCCCGTGACCGCGCCTGTTCCGCTGACACCGCCGTAGATCATGCTCTGCCCGCCGCCGTTGCTGACCTTGAGCCCATGAATCGTCAGTGTATTATTGCTGACATCCGCCGTGGCATTCTTCTTGCCGCCGCCGGAGATCGTCCCCCACGTACTGAACGGCTTGTCCGTCGCTCCGCCTTCCGTTCCGAGGGTGATTCTGTTATCGCTCATTGAGTTGGTCTTGTCCGTGCCCTCAAGACCATTGATGCTTGCAGCCGTTTCTGTGTAGTCATGCGTATCCGCCGCATACGCCGACGGTACAGAGAACAACAGTCCCCCCCCCGTGGACAGTCCCAATGCAACATAGACGGCCAACTGCCGCCGTGCTTTCAATCCATTGAACATGTGCTCCTCCTCCAATGTTTTCTCGAAGAACATTTACTTTGTCACCGAGATTCTTCCGTCGGTCTCAGTTGTATACTGAGATTCATTATATACAAAGTGTATAATACATGAGAGCTATTGTCGTTGTCAACGCTATTTCTAATTTATTACCTTTCTTTTTGAATAAAACTTAACAAAACGTGAATAAAAGAATGTCGCTTTACTTTTATATATGAATCATCTTTCATATTTGTGCGTACTGCAACACTCTCCTGCACAAAACGCTACAATTCGGATTCTTCTGGACAGGTGTGCGCATTGTGCTTATAATATGAGTGGAGGTGGTGGGATGCGTTTTATTGAGTTGGATCGCCTTTTAAGAAAGAATGGTTGGTATGTGGTACGAACGAAGGGGTCACATTACCAATACCAAAAAGATGGGGTAAATAAAACACTCACTGTTCCAAACCATCCCGGTGACATAGCAAATATTATTGTGAAGAACATACTAAGAGGCGCGGGAATCAACCGCTCATTCGTGTGAAAGGAGAACGTGTCTATGAAGCTCGTATATCCTGCTATTTTTTACACCGATGATGAAGCATTTGCCGTCGTTGTCCCTGATCTTCCCGGCTGTGTTTCGGGCGGTGCTACTCTCCCCGAGGCAATTGCCATGGGCGAGGATGCGGCATCGGGCTGGGTGCTCGGCGAACTGGAGGACGGTAAAGCTGCACCGCCCGCAAGCCGCATCGAGGACATTCACCCCGATCCCGAGATGGGCGAAGGTTTCGTCAGTCTGCTCTCGCTCGATATGGATGCATACGCCGCGAAGTACGGCAGCAAGTCCATCCGCAAGAATCTCACCATCCCGGCATGGCTGAACACCTTCGCCGAAAAGAAGCGTCTGAATGTCTCAAAGGTGCTGCAGGACGCACTTACGGAACTCTACCAAAAAGAAGCGGCAGTATGAGCCCTAAAGTCTCTCCTGCCACAGTGGGAAAGGAAGATCGTTTGCGGTAGTGAGAACGCTTTGAACAACAGAAAGGATTTTCACATGGACTACACAAGTAAGATCACCGTCGGCATGACGCATGAGGCGGTGGACACGGTGACGGATGCAAATACGGCGCTGACGGTCGGCAGTGGTTCGCTCGCGGTGTACGCAACACCCGCGATGGCGGCACTGATGGAGCGTGCGGCAGCAGAGCTTTGTCAGCAGGAGTGTCCCGAGGGTTGGACGACGGTCGGGACCTCGCTGAACATCGCGCACCGCGCGGCGACCCCGACGGGGCTGACGGTACGCGCCATTGCCGAGGTGACGGCGGTGGACGGACGCGCCATTTCGCTCAAGGTGACGGCGTATGACGAGCGCGAGGAGATCGGCGGCGGCACGCACACGCGCTTTGCTGTCGCCGTGGACAAATTCATGGCAAAGGCAGATGGGAAACGCTAACGCAGTCTCATATTTGACAAAACGCAAGAGAGCGGCACGCGATTGTGCCGCTCTCTTGCGTTTTGTTATGTGCCCCTTCCACCGCTTCGCGGTTCCCCTTCCCCGTCATACGGGGAAGGCTTGGGGAAATGTTTTTAGAATGCCCACGCGATGTTGAATCCACCCGTGAAGCCTTTGCGCTTGCCCTTGAAGCCCGTGAGGCTCAGCCCGTAGCTGACGGTGCTGTCCACGGGAGCGTAGCGGTACCCGAGCTCAAGGAGCGTGGTGCTGCCCTTGAGGCTGGTGCTCGGGAGGCTGTAGCCCTGATAGGATGCCGTACCCTTGCCATCGAACTCGTACTCCCACGCAAGCCCTGCGTAGAATTCGCCGTCCATGTCGTTCTTCATGGTGAAGCGTGTGCCGAAGCGGATGCGGCTCGAGGTGGATGCGCCGAAGTCATACGGCTCTCCGGTCGAGAGGGTTGCGCTCCCGCCCGCCTGGTGTGCATAGAAGTATTTCGCATAGGTGTCGATCTTGTTGCCATTCGCGAGTTCGCGCTTCTGTCCGACACCGATGTGGCCGGCGAAGTAGCTGCTCGACAGATCGTAGCCGGTGCCCTTCGCGCCGATGATGCCGCTGTAGTCGCTCTTTGCGCGACCAACGCGCAGGCTGCCCTCAAGATAGGTACCGCTCTCGCTCTCCGACTTTGCCATGACACCGATGCCGAGGTAGCTGGTCTTGCCGCTGCCGTGCGTGCCGTCGTCGAGGTAGGAGTCGTAGTTGCCCCTGCCGTACTCGATGAAGGGGCCGAAGGTGAGCGATCTGTCCAGAAGCTCGTTGCGGCGTGCATAGCCGACGTTGAGATTCCAGCCCTTCGTATCGACGTAGGAGCCGGACTTCAGACGCATACTGCCGAAGCTCTGCGCCGCAAACAGCTGATAGCTGCCGAGGGTCGAGAGCGGTGCCGCTGCTGCGCCGTCGATCTTCGTGCTGTCCCCTGTCGCGAGCGGTGCATCCACAATGTCCGCAATCTGGGTCGCCGCCGTCTCGGCTGCGGGGATACCGACATCCGTGAGGAGATCGGAGCCGCTCGCAAGGAAGGCAATCGACGCTGCCTGTGTCTCGACGAGGGATTTCGTCTCGTCCTTCACCTTGATATTCGTGACATGTGCAAAGAGCTCGTTCTTCGTGCCCGTCGATGCCGTACCACGCGTATTCAGTGTGTACTCATAGTCAAGGGTAACGCCCTTCGTCGTCTGATAGGTTGTGCCCGAGAGGTTGTTTGCCGTCGCAATGTTCTGCGCGTCGGGCAGTCTGACGAGACTGATATCATCGCCCACGCCGACCGGCGCGTATCCGCCGTCCAGCTCCATGGTGATCGTGCTGCCGCTGATATCCTTATTCTTTGCCTGTGTCGTGGTCAGCATGGACTTCGAGAGGTCAGCACGCGGGGAGAGGTAGAAATTGAGGTTCTGGAAATCCTCGAAATATCCGACCTTTGCCCCCATGTCGTAGACATTCAGCGTGTTGCCGTCCTTGACAGCCGCCGATACGCCGTTCCCAATCTGACCGCCGTAGACACTGCCCACAACCTCGGTGCCGCGCAGCGTGACGCTGTTGTTCTTGGCATTCTTCTCTCCATAGCCGCCGACGACATCTCCGCCGATGTGGACGGCGGAGAGGACGACGCTGTTATTCTGTGCATCGTCGTTCTTCGACCAGCCGCCATAGACAGAGCCCGAGACCGAGCCACCAGATACGGTGACATAGTTGCTGTCCGCCTTTACCTTGCTCTCGCTCTTGGCACCGTAGATGTTGCCGGTCAGCGCACCGCGCGTGAGGATAACCCCGTTGCCGCTCATCGTACTCGATCCGCTGCCGGATCCACTGCTGCCCGATCCGCTGCCGCCCGAACTGCCCGAGGTGCTCGTGTTCGCTGCGTATGCACCGTAGACATCGCGGATCTTGAGCGCATTTGCACTGTCAATCGTGAGCATATTGTTCTTCAGGCTTCCGGAGGTGCCCGTGGTGACACCTGCTGCGGCGTAGTTGTCAATGCCGCTTGCGTGTACGCCCGTAATACGGAGCTTGTTGTTCTCCACATCGTGATTCATCGCGGAGATGCCCGTGAACACCCTGCTGTCTGCCGCCGATGCGTTGGTGCTGTCATAGCTGCGGTCGCCGTCGCGCAGACGGTTGAAGGTCAGCAGGAGGTCGGAACCCTGCGTCTGATCGTTCTCCGTATGCAGGTAGACCTCATAGTTCGTATTCGCGTACTTGGACGTACGATCCTGGTTCTTCGCATAGTTCGAGAATGTCATCTGTCCGTTGCTCTCGATGAGCTTTACGGAATGCGAGCCCGTCCATGTCGGGTTCAGGTGGAATTTGCTGACATCCTCCGTGATATTCGCCATGTTAATCGTACCGCCCAGACCGCCTGTCTGCTTAATCTTGAGCATGGTATGGTCGATGAGCGTGTCGTTGTGAAGGACGAACTTGAAGGTGTCGAAGTTTTTCACCTGCTGCACGGAGACATTGCCCGCCTGTACGACGAGCGTATTGCCCGTGCCCGCGCCGCTATCGTTCGCACCATAGATATTTCCTGCGATGGTCGCACCGTAGCTGCCGTCGTCCGCACCAAGTGTGAGCGTATTGCCCTTCGCCTGTCCTGCCGTTGCAGCATAGCCCGCATAGATATTGCCCGACACTGTACCGCCCGTGACGTAGACGTTGTTGCCGCTGACCTCGCCCGTGCCCGCTGAGTAGCCGCCGTAGAGCGTGCCCGCCTTGCCGCCCGACATGCGCAGGACGTTGTTCTCCACCTTGCCGCTGTTGCCAGCCTCGTGGATATAGCCGCCGTAGCCTGCTGTCACCTGGTAGGCATTGCTGCCCGTCGACTTGATCTCAAGAGTATTCCCCCGCGTACCGCCGGAGCCGCCGGACGCTCCCATCGTCTTCGCGCCGTATGCTGTGATATCGCGGCTGAGTGGTTTGTCAATCGTGAGGATATTGTGCTCGGTCGTATGCCCCCCGTAGGAGCGCCCCGCGAACCAGTCTGCATCGTCGCTCGTCGTATCGTATGCGACGTTGCCGTTCTGGAAACGGTTGTAGTCCAACAGAACACGTCTGCCCGTCGTCGTGCCGGTGGGAGCCTCGGTACCGTCGGAACGCTCGAGGCGCAGTGCGTACTCGTAGTCGCTGTGTGTCGGGGAGATCAGCCACGCTGCCGTCGGGGTGTAGTTTTGGAATTTCAGCGCGTAGTCGTCATTGCCCTCAAGAAGGGTAACACGCCCCGCAATCTGCTTCGCCGACATATTCTGAAGGTTGATCTTGACATTCGAGAAGTTCACGGGCGTGGTTCCCGAATACTGGTTCTCAAAGCCGTTGTGATCGGTCACCTTCAGCATCGTTGCGTTCTTGTCGATCTTGTCCGTGAGGTAGAAGTTATAGTTTGTGAAATTGTGAACACCTTTGACGGTAATGTTCTGCCCTTTGACATTCAGCGTGTTGCCCGTCGCTGTGCTGTGCCCGCCATAGATGGTCGCCCGTGTGAGGTCCGCCCCATAGCTGCCGTCGTCTGCCCCGAGGTTGACCACATTGTTCTGCTCGACCGATGGATCCGTCCCACGCGCGTAGCCGCCGTAGACATTGCCGCGCAGCGTGCCGTCGGGACGCGTACCGCCCGTGAGCGTACCGCCCGTAATGGTGACGGTATTGCCGCCGGAGGTCGGCGTACTTCCAGTGCCGCCCGAGCTGGAAGACCTCGTCGCATAGGTCACGCCGCCATAGATGTCGCCGACGATTTCGCCGCCCTTGACCGTGACCGTATTGCCCGTAACAGAGCCCGCCTTCGTGCTCGTTGAGGTGTTCTCACCGCCGACGACGTTGTCATCCACCCTGCCGTTCTCGATGGTGACGCTATTGCCCTTCACCGCCCCCGTGCCGTTCGCCGTTGCGCCGTAGACATCATGCACAGCACCGCCCTTAACGGTGACGCCGTTCGCGGTAAGGCTCGCATTGCCATTTGCCGCTGCACCGTATGCCGTTTCAGAGACCTTTGCGGTATCTGAGATTTCGACGGAGTTGTTCGTCGCTGTGCCGGTGCCCGCCGCAGTGCCGTAACCCGTCAGATATGCACCGTAGATCTTGTGCGCGGAGCCGCCGCTGATCTTGACATGGTTATCGTTGACCAGCTGAACCTGTGCGCTGCTGGAGCTGCCTGCGCCGAAGAGCTCACCGAATACACCGTAGACGGTAGCCTGAATGTCGCCCTCGGTGATCGTGACCGTATTCTGCTCAGCTTTGCGGTCCACGCTGTTATCGCCGCGAATCGCGCCGCCCTTGACCTCTCCATGCACAACGGGGTAGACCGTGGTACGCGAGGCATTTGCTCCGCCGTTAATCGCAACACTGTTCGAGCTGACGGTGGTTGTGCCGTAGCCGCCCGTGATGCGGTTGACCGTTCCCTTGTTGACGGTGACGCTGTTGCTCGTGACCATCCCTGTGCCGCTGTAGGCAACGCCATTGCCCGAGGTCAAATTGTCCGATTTGCCGCCGAAAATGTCCCATGTCACCGTGCCATCCGCGACCGTGACCTCATTGTGATCAACCAGTCCCGTCCCCGTTGCAACACCGCCAAAGAGATTTTCGATCGTGCCGGAGTTCAGCGTCAGCTTGTTCCGCACGGCATCCGCACCCGTGGAGGTGTAGCCGCCGTAGCCCGAAACGAGGCCCGTCGCGTTGTTGAGTACGAGGGTATTGTCCTGGACGACTTTTTTATTGCCGGTCTGACCGCCGAGGTTTTCCCAGATGGAATAGCCGCCGTAGATCGTATTCCGTCCACTGAGTGCGCCCGTATGCGTATGGTTCGCGTTCTGGTAGCGATGGAGCTCTGCGTCAACGTAGTTGCGCGTCGTCGAGGTCGCCGTATCCGTCTCTGTGCGCAACTTGATGCGGTACTCGTAGTCGCCGCTCCAATCCGTCGTACCGGGCGATGTATAGTTGGAAAATCTCAGATTCGATGTGCGATTGGTCGCTGTGTTGCCATCCGCCATCAGCGTGACCGTGCCGACATCGCCGAAGTAGTCCTGCACACTCTTTCCCTGTGCATTGACCCCCTTGCCGCTCCAACCTGTCGCGTCGACTTTGATGTCCTCCCACGCAACCGTGCGCCCGAATGCGTCGTTGTTATGGGTGAGCGTGAGCATGGTGTTGCCCGCTGCAACACCCGTGTTCAGATGGAATTCGTACGTGTGGAAGTTTTGCGCGGAGTTTGCCGTAATGCCCTTGGTCTGCACAATCAGGTGGTTGTTCCGAATGGCATCGAGGCTGCCGCCCGAAACGCCCGTGGAGTTGCTGCCTCCGTAGAGGGACGCATTGCTGAGGTTCGGTGTGGCACTCCCGTTCACATCGCCGAGGATAACGCGGTTGCCCGTCGTTCCGCCGGCCGCATTCTCAGCATAGCCGCCGTAGACCTTGCCCGCGACCGTTCCATTTGCTATCGTAACCGTGTTGTTGATGGCAGAGGTCTTGCCCATGCCGCCCGCAATCGCAATTCCATCCGTTGCGGTCCCGGTGCCGGTCCTTGCAGTCAGCCTACCGCCCGCGAGTTCCACCCCGCCGTTCGCCACGCCACCCGCCGTCGAGCGCACACCAATGACAGCACCTTCGACAATGCCGTCATTCATATTGACCGTGTTTGGATTTGTCTGCGAAGCCCCCGAGATCTGCGCGATGTTCAGACCGATGCCGCCGTACGCATTTCCCATGAGGTTAAGGCTGTTGATGACGAGCTTATTGCCTGTCACAGCGGTGGTCGTCGTACTCGTTCCGCCCGCCGAGATATCGCCAACGACGACGGGAAGGTTCGTTGTCCCTGCCGTGCCGATGGTGAGCGTGTTGTCCGTCACCGAACCGTTCATCAGTTTCGTACCGACAATGTCACCGTAGGGATTTGCCGTCGTCCCCACTCCATTGATTCCCGTCTGTGCTCCGCCCGTTCCGACAGTCGCACTCTCTGCCGCATACGCCGCAGGCGCAGCGGCAAACGTGCCGCCGAGGGCAATCGCTACGAATGCGGCGAGCTGCCGCTTTGCTTTCATTCCTTTGAGCATTACTCTCTCCCCTTCACAATACGTTGGAAAGAATCCATCCTTGCAGCGCTGCGCGCCGCATTTTCTCATCTTTCTATTATATTACGCACGTCTACAAACGTCAATCGTAAGTTCACATCGGCTCTTTGTCATATGTTACGGAAAAGCAGAAACCGCCCCGTGCGATGCTCCAAAGCAAACCCTAGTGGAGCAAGCGGAGAAAAGCGTTCGACTCGCCCCCTGCGGATTTCTTTCGTTCAAGCGTAGCGCGTTTAAGAAGTCCGCAGGTATTAGGGAATCACGAACTCAATGATGCCGTTCAGATTGGTGCAGATTTTTCGTCCTGTCAAGAAGATAAACCGGAGGCATAGCGGTGGCTATGCTGAGGATTTATCGACGCAGAGAGGGCGGAAAAGATGTGCCAAGATGAATGGCTGAATGAGTCCGTGATTCCCTCAGCGAACGAGAACGCGACCGCTTGCGTAACGAGGCGTTTGCGTGGAGTGCGCACGGCTGCGTTCCGTAATATTTATCATAGAACCTTCACATCGTCTGAGCATAAATGCGGCGGATTTCGTCTGTATAGCGTCCCGCCTCATCGCGCACGATGAGGACGGGCTCGTGACGCATTCCCGTGAGTGCCGCGCCCTTGACCGCCTCGATGAGCATGAGGTTCGGTGCTTTGTCCGTACACGGCTGTACCATGCGCAGACGCTTGACAGCAAGGTGCTCCGCGTGGAGGGCAAGGACGATCTCGCCGAGGCGTTCGGGCAGGTGCACCATAGCGAGCCGTCCGCCGTGACGAAGGGCGTACGATGCGGCGTGTACGGTGTCGGCGAGGGTCGCCGTCAGCTCGTGCCGTGCCGCCGCGCGTGCGCCCACGCTGACCGCGCCGCTCGTGACGGGACGGTACGGAGGATTGCTGAATACGAGGTCATATTCTCCGCACGCAAAAAGGGCGGGAGGGTCGCGATAGTCGCCCTCCCGCACCGTTATTTTGTCTGTGAGATGGTTCAGCCGTACGCTGCGCACGGCAAGTTCCGCCTGCACGGGGCTGAGCTCCACTGCCGTGATATGCGCCGCAAAATCAGCGACGAGGAGTGGGATCACTCCCGTACCCGTGCCGAGGTCGAGCACGCGCTCACGCCCCGTGAGCGTTGGGAAATGTGCGAGCAGAACGGCATCCATGGAGAAACAGAATTCATCCGTGCGCTGAATGATGCGCCGCCCACCCATGCAGAGGTCGTCCATCCGCTCGTTCGGGCGCAGCTGTACAGTGTCACTCATGAGATTCATTACTCTCGCGGGGTATACGGCGCGGCTGTCGCCGCCCGCTCTGGGGACGGCGGCGGTCCCCTGCATTCTTCGCACTGCGCGGTTCGCGCTCGCTGCGTTCACCGTGTTCATTGCGAGTTTTCCCGCCGGCGGGACGCTCGTGCCGCCCACGGCCCTCGCGCGGCTCTCTGTGGGTGCGCTCACGCGGGGCACGTTCCCTGTGCTGTGCCTGTGGGCACGGTGCGCCCTCCTCGCTCTCGGCGCGTGCGACATCCTCCCATGCGGCGACAACAGTCTTGCCGTCATCCATCAGGATGGTCGCCGTACGACGCTGTTCGTGCACCGCCACGACACGCCCCTCGCCATCCTCGGCGATCACGCGGTCATTTTGTGCGGGGATGTACTCCACCTTTTTCGTACGCATACAGCCGCCGCAGCCATACCCCTCGCTCTCGTACTTCAGGCAGCACATGAGCCGCCCGCAGATGCCCGAGATCTTCGTCGGGTTGAGGGAGAGGTTCTGCTCCTTTGCCATGCGGATGGAGACGGGCACAAAGTCGCCGAGGAAGGTCGCACAGCACAGCGGCCGCCCGCAGCAGCCCATGCCGCCCATCATCTTCGCCTCGTCGCGCACGCCAATCTGGCGCAGCTCGATACGCGTACGGAACACGCCCGCGAGTTCGCGCACGAGCTGGCGAAAGTCGACACGCCCATCTGCGGTGAAGTAGAAGAGCATCTTCGAGAGATCAAAGGTGAGCTCGACGTCGACGAGCTTCATCTTGAGGTCGAGCTCGCGGATTTTCTCCTCACAGACGGTGCGTGCCTCGCGCTCGCGCGCGCGATTCTCCTCGATGCGCGTGAGATCGGAGGCATCCGCGATGCGGTGCACAATGCGCAAATTCGGTGGAACGGATTCGTCCGGCACTTCGCGCGGCGCGACGACGACCTTACCGCACTCCATGCCGCGCGTAGTCTCGACGATGACGTAATCGCCTTCGACGATAGACAGCCGCCCCTGCCCAAAGGAATATATCTTGCCCGCCGACTTGAAGCGGACACCTACAATCGTTTGCAAAACTTCCTCCTGAGATTATATATATGTGCCCCACCACCGCAAGCGCTCCCCCGTTATAACGGGGGAGGCTGGTGAGACGACAATTTCACTATATTAGCTTCCCCCGTCACAACGGGGGAAGTGGCGAGCCTGCGAGCCGATAGGGGCGTTCTTATTTTTCCCGCGCCCGCAGCAAAAATGCCTCTACCTGCAGGGCGGGGTTCACGTTCGCCGCGAAGCGGCGCGTGAGCTGTCGGGTCGCCTCCATGAGTGCAAAGAGGTCCGCGCGTGTCAGCTGCGTGAGCAGTGCGGTGAGTTCTGCTCGGCGATCGATATGGTAGAGTTCCGATGCCGCCCCGTCCTCATACAGGACGAGGAGATCGCGCAGTGCCATCTGCAAAAAGCCGATCCACGCCATGCGCTCCGCATGGGTGCGTGCGCCAATGGTCTCCGCACGCGCCCAAATTTCCTCGATGCTGAGATCTCTGAGCTGTGTAAGGAGTACAATTACCTCGTCACGCAGTGCGAGACCCTCCGCTTCGAGCTCATACGCCCTACCGAGGCTGCCGTCTGCGAGCGCGGCGATTGCCGCCGCATTCTCCGCACCGCGCTCCGCGAGTGCCGCCGCGATCTCCGCACGGGGCAGTGCACCAAACGCGATGCGTACGGCACGCGAACGGATGGTCGGCAGGATGGCATCGTAGGCACTGGTCACGAGGATAAAGAGCACCTCGCCCGTCGGTTCCTCAATGGTCTTGAGGAGACGATTCGCCGCCGTCTCGTTCATCGCGTCCGCACCATCGATGAGGATGATGCGCCGCCGCCCCGCGACGGGCGCACCCGATGCCGCAATCAGGATGTCGCGCACTGCCTCTGTGCGAATCATCGCCGCACTCTTGCCGCGCACCTCAGGCGCAGTCTCAAAGTAGTCGGGATGCACGCCCGCCGCCATCGTGCGGCAGGCATCGCAGCACCCGCAGGGCGCATCTCCGCCCCCCGTGCAGAGCAGCGTCCGCGCGAGTACGCGTGCCGTGCGCCGTTTCCCCACGCCCTCCATCCCGCAAAAGAGCAGGGCATGGGGAAGACGCTGCGCGGCAGCAAGCACACGCAGACGGCGGATGATCTCCGCGTGTCCGCGCACGTCCGCCCAGTCGTGTGGGAACTCCTCCCGCACGACATCGTCAGAGAGTGGAGCGGGTGCAGGTACATTTTTCTTTGGACGCGCCATTACATATAGAGGTCGACAAGCAGCCCGCGAATGGCATCATGGCTCGCGATGATGTCGAGCTGGTCTGCCTGTCCGAGACGGATTTTCTCTGCCATCTCCTCGAGTTTGCGGTCGATCTTGCGGACGGATGTGTAGACCTTTTGCCGCCCGAGACGGTCCCAGCCCGCCTGCGTGTGCAGCTCGTACATCGTCCCGACCGCCTCGCCGATGAAGTTCTGGATGAGCGAACGATACGAGCGCAGTTCGTCAAACGTCGGCGACTTCGAGAGCCGCGCCCCCTGCTTGTCGATCTGCTCAAGCAGCCGATCCATCGCCTCACGCGACATGGACGACTCCTGATCTGCAAGCTCCATACTGAAATCCGCCGTCGCTCCGCGCACGCCCGCCTCGGTCTCTGTACGCGGCATTGCAAGAGACGTGCTTCTGGAAATGCTGCTGTCTATTTTCATCGCCATTGCGTCCACCGATCCCTTTTCCTTAATAGAATGGTATAATCCACCGATTGTTATTATAGCTTGAACAAATACTAAAGTCAAAGCTGTTATCTGTGCCACATGAAAATTGACTTTGCCGCAGTACTTTGTTATGCTTCTCTTAGAAATACAATACGCGGAAAGGATATGACATTATGACGCTTGAGGGGGATAAACTGACCGCACTGCTGCGGCACGGTTCCGCCATTCACATCATCGAGGAGTCACTCGAGATCGACTACTACGGCACGCTTGAGCTCAGCGAGGAGGAGCAGGTGGCGGGGCATCCTTCGGGTGCACTCGCCGTGCGGCTGGACATCCCCGTCGGAAAGTTTGTCAACACGCCCGCGCCGGGACAGGTCTTTCAGTGCCATCTTACGGGGGCGGGCTGCGTCTATCACTTTGCCGTGCCCTACCGCTCCGCCTCGCCGCTGCCGGATACGATCTGGTATCTCGACATCCCCGCGAGTGCGGAGCGCATCCAGCTGCGCGACTTCGTCCGCGTGCCCATCCCGATGTCGATCGAGGTGAAGCTGCCGGGCGATCACGGCAGTCTCAAGGACTTCCGTGAGGTTGCGCTCATCGACATCAGCGGCGGCGGACTGTGCTTCGTTCACGACGAGCCGCTTATCCTCGACGCGCCGCTCGCCGTGCGCGTGCCCGATCTGCCGCATATCGGGACACTCGAAGCGGAGGGGACGATCCGTCGGGCAACACCAATTGATACTACGCTCGGTATGACCTATCACATCGGTGTCTTCTTTGGCGACGCGCTCTCGAATCGCGAGCGCGAGCGGCTCGTGCAGAGCATCTATCAGCTGCAGCAGAGCTATCTGCGCAAGGGGCTGAAGGTGCCGCAGATCGATCACACAAAACGGAGCTGAGGACATACGAAAGGGCTGCTGCACAATGTGCAGCAGCCCTTTTCCGTGCAAACTCACGCCCAGCGCAGTTTCATCAGCTCGGGATAGACCTCCTCAAGCACCTGCAGACCGACACCGACCATCGCCATGAAGCTGTCCGCCTGGAACACGCCGACGTGCAGATCGAGCGGCAGGTCGATGTCGATAACGACATCACGCTCATCGTCCACGACGAACTTCACATAGCGGTACTGACTGTTCCACTCGTTGAGTTTCTCGTGGAATACTTTCTCATCCGAGTTTTCATCGAGACGCACGAGACCGAAATACTTGATCTTGATGAAGTCGTTCGTGTCGCCCTTCTCTGTAACGACAACCGCGATACTCACAACACTGCCGTTGTCGAGCTGCTGACGCATGCGGATGATCTGCTCCTCGCCATCCTCGGTTACGTCCTCGCCGTATTTCATATCCTGCTTGTCAAGTTCCGCTTTGATTGCTTCAAATGCGCTGTTCTTAAGGCCTTCATCACTTCCGCTGAAGCCGTCAAAAAGTCCCATGGGATTCCTCCGTTCAACGTGCGTATTACTCCTGCGAACGCGGCTTGTGCCCGCGCACGCACAGTTCCATCAGATCGTCGTAGACCTTCTCCACGATCTGCATACCGACCCCCATCATCGCCATAACGCTGTTCGGCTGAAACGTCCCCTTGTGCAGGTCAAGCGGCAGATCGATGTCGAGCACGACATCCTGATCGCGGTCGAGACAGAATTTCGCGTAACGGAACTCACTGTTCCACAGGTTGATCTTCGTGAGGAGCTCGGCACGCTGTCCATTCTCCTCAAGATAGGCAATGTCATAGAGTTTCAGCTTGATGAAGCCATCGGCATGATCGTATTCGCGAACGACGATGACCGCCGTGATTGGCTCGTCGTTCTCAAGTTCGTTTCTCATGTAGAAATAGGTTTCCTGATGACCATCTTCGCTCTCATCACTGATTTCATAGTTCCATTCGTTGCGATCAAGTTCTTCCTTGATTGCGTCTCTGATTCCCATTACGGCAGCATTTTCACCGCCCCGGAATCCATCAAAAAGTCCCATTTGTCCCCTCCATATCTGCCCTGTTCTGTCCACAGAGCATATGTCCCCATATTTATGGCGCCGGAGCAATGAAGCCGATACTGTCAAGCGTATCGATCGCAGCAGTGCCGCGTATGTTTTGAAAATTACGTGTTGAGACGATCTCCTGCTGTATTTTTCGCCGTCTTCGCAGGAACTGCTGAGGTCATAGATCACATGCAGAATGCCCCCCGACATTCCACACGGCAGACGAAGACAGCCAAGACACCATCCAAGCGAAGCAGCAACGGTTCTCAGGCACTCTCCTGCTCTCCGCGCAGCTCGCTCAGCCCCCATGCAAAGAAAGCATCCATACCGACGAAGGCAAACCCGTTATCCGTCACCGCCTCCCCGAACTCCTCCATCGTACCGATGGCGAATGAGCCTGCGTAACGTCCCGGTGCACGCGTGGGCAAGTCCCCATTTACCCCACGCTCGAAGAATGCCTCCGTATCCACATTGACGGATGTGAGTTCCTTGAGGAAGTTGCGCGCCATCTTCATTTTGCCGAGACGGTAGAACAGCATCGTGAGCGGCAGGTACATCATCGCCACGCCCTCCTCGTAGCGCTGATAGAGCTCAATCGCCGCATCGCCTTCCTCAATCGCCGAGTAGATAAACATGAGCTGGTAGCGTCGTCCGAGTGCGTCGTGCTCCGAGAGGCGGAGCATCTCCTCGCACTCCTTCGCCGCAAGGCGCAGCTTGCGCGCGGCGACGAGTGACTCCAGGTAGGACAGACGCAGGAACATATAAGGCTTCGTGGCAGGCATCGACCAGAACTTACCGATATTCTCTTCCGAGAACATCCCCGCCTCCATCAGCCGTGCCGTTGCCTTGCGCGTGAGGTCCTCGTAGTGATGGACACGGTCATCTGCGTTCTTTGCAAGATACTCGATCTCCATGCACGCCGCTGTGATATTCTCCGGTTCGACGCGCAGAACCCGCTTGATGATGCGGTAGCGCTCCTCCCCTGTCTTTTTGCGTGCGCGTGCGATCAGTTCGTCCGCAGTGAGCGTATTCACCTCACGCGGCAGATTCGGATTCTCGCGCAGTCGCTGATTCAGCTCCGAAACGATCTCGGTCATGCGTTCAACGCTGACCTTCCCTCCCTCAGCCTTTACCATGCGATTCAGTTCAAGCTGCATCCATTCCTTATCTGTCATGCGGTGTCCCTTCCTTTGCTGGCAGTTCCGAGAGAATCGCTGATAAAATGAAGTGCGCCAAAACGGCGCGGCTGAATTCATCAGTCCTTCCCTAGCCCTATTATACCTTGTTTTTCAAGAAAAAGCTACAAAAAAGAACGGTCCCCCCTTGCAGTGCGGGCGACCGTCCTTTTACGATTCTTTCTTCTTCTTTTTCTCTTTCTTGTCCTTTTTCTCAGGCTTTTCATGGGCTTTATCGGCGGATTCTGCAAGGTTCTGCGTCTTCGCCTCAAGTGCCCTGCGATCCGCGTCGCTAAGTATACCGCGCGAACGATGGATGAGCGCATCCTGATTTGCGGCGGCGTAGTGGATGATGGCATCGAAGAACTTCTTCTCGACATCCTTATCCGAGAGTGCGGAGAGTTTGATCTCCTTCGCATTCTCCTCGCGTGAGAGTGTGCCCCATGCGCTGTCGAGATCCTCATGCACCGTAATGTGCACAACGCCCGCCGAGAGGTCGATCATCAGATACTCCGCCGCACCCGAGAGATCGCTGTAGCCGTCGAGCGGCAGCATCCGCCAACGCCGCTTTGAGACAACATCCTGGATCTGGATATCGTCGTAGATGCGGAGGGTCGGAACAACGATCTTTGTGAGATCGATGTAGCCGTGTGCATCCACCGCGTACTGAATCTGCTCTTTATTAAAGTAATATCCCTGCCGTGCCGTTGACTGCACCCATTCGTAGATGTACTTTGGAATCTCTTCGGCGGCGGCGGGACGTGTTCCCATCAACAGAAAGCCGCAGAGGAGGAGTGCCGCCCCCAATTTTTTTCGCACGCATCATCGCTCCCATCAAATGATTTGGTAGGGAATCGCTGATAAAATGAAGTCCGTCAGATTGGCGTAGATTTTTCGTCCGAACAAGGAGGCAAACCGGACGCATAGCCAAAGCTATGTGGAGGATTTGCCGACACAGTGCGGGCAAAAAAGATGCGTCAAGATGGCGGTGCTGAATTTATCAGTGCTTCCCTAGTTTCTATGCTAGACCAAAAAACTGAATTTTTGCTGAATAGAGGGCGCACTCAGAGCCCCGAATGCAGCTCCCAGTCATCCGCGTTGTCGAGGCTGTCCAGCTCGTACGGCGTTCCCTGATAGACGTAGTAGTTGAGCCAGTTCGCAAAGAGGAGGTGGGCAACGCTGCGCCAACGTACGACGGGCGCACGATTCGGATCGTCCTCGGGGTAGTAGTTGCACGGGATGTCCGGATTGAGTCCCGCCGCGAGGTCACGATCATACTCCGCCTTGAGCGTCATCGGATCGTACTCGGCGTGCCCCGTGATGAAGAACTGGCGGCGGCGCCGATTCGCAATGATATAAACACCCGCATCGCCCTCGGCAAGGACGGTCAGCTCGGGCACGCGCGCGACATCTGCACGCTGCGTCTCCGTATGCCGCGAGTGAGGTACATAGAATACGTCGTCAAAGCCGCGCAGGAGCGGCTCATGCTGCACGCAGCGACGGTGCTCATAGACGCCGAAGATCTTCTTCTCCGTCCAGTGCTTTGGGATGCCGTAATGGTAGTAAAGCCCCGCCTGTGCGCCCCAGCAGATGTGGAACGTGGAGTAGGCGTGCTTGCGGCTCCACTGCATGATCTCGGCGACCTCGTCCCAGTAGGCGACGCGCTCGAACGGCAGCTGCTCGATCGGTGCGCCCGTGATGATGAACCCGTCGTATTTTTTATGGCGCACCTCGGCGAACGTCCCATAGAACTCTGTGAGATAGTCACGCGAGGTGTGCGTGGGGATGTAGGACTCCGTGTAGATGAAGTCCACCTCCACCTGCAAGGGTGTGTTGCCGAGCAGACGCAGGAGCTGCGTCTCCGTCACATCCTTGATCGGCATGAGATTCAGAATGAGGATGCGCAGCGGGCGTATGTCCTGCCCGTACGCGCGCGCCGCATTCATGACGAATACGTTTTCGCCCTCAAGGACGTTCGTCGCAGGCAGATTGTTCGGTATCTTGATTGGCATTATGCCCCGTTCCCTTTCCTATGAACACGCAACTCCGTTTTCGTGCCGCAAATCACTGAATCCGATAGCGTCCGACCCATGTGCTGTAGCCGTTCGCAAAGGCTCGCAGACGGATCAGCCCGCGCTCCTCGGGAGTCTCGCGCGCAATCATGCGGTATGCGCCCTCATAGCCATCGTCAAGCGGCTGCCAGCCATCCGTCGGCGACCAGTATTTCCCCGTGACAATGCGCTCCGTCCCCTGCGGCAGGTTGACGGCACGCTTGTCAAATTTGATCTCGACGGCCTTGCCATTTGTGTCGCGCACCTCTGTCCACGCCCAAAAGATCAGATTATCCCCTGCGCGGCGCATGGTCGACGTGTCCGCCGTCACCTGCGTCTTGATACCGGTCGAAGACTCGTCCGACCAGAGGAGAATCCAACGGTCATCCGCACGCAGACGTGCCATCTCCCCCTGATGGAACACCATGTCAACGAGCGCGGCGTAGAACTCCTCATCGAACTGCTGGGAGTTCATCTCCTTCTCCTTGCCCTCCCCCTTTGACCAGAGGACATTGCCCGCAGCGTCATAGAACGTCTCACTGAGGTACTGCACGATGCGGCTCTGCGGGACGACGCGCACCTCGGCAACGGCATAGGACAGCTGACTGGGATTCTGGATCACATGCCCGATGTTATAGTTGCGGATGGTCTCCTCCGCCCCCTCATAGGTGAACGTGGTCTTGATCTCGCCCGTGATTTCCGTCGCCACGGTCTGCGTCTGCCCCGACGGGGTCACACTCTGCGTCACACGCACAGAGGCGGGGGCATAGTATTTGGAATACTTGTCGTCCGAACTCAACCACGTCCACGCACGCGCATCCGCAGCGAGCGCGGCGGGACATACGGCAAACAGGAACAGGAAGGTCAGCAGCAGCCCTGCGCTGCTGCGTATCGTTGTGCTCATCTCATGCTCTCCTCTCTCAGGGTAACATTCCTTGTCTCACAGCGGCTTCCCTACACCAGTGCGACGCGCTCTCTCCCGCGTGCGCCTGTAAAATGAATCTGCTCCGTGAATCCAAAGGAGCGTGCGTACTGCACCGCCTCCTCGTTATATCGCGCACAGTCCTCCTGCTTGTGCGCGTCCGAGGTTGTGATGATCGGCAGATCATGCGCCTTTGCCACGCGCATAAAGGCGGGGTACGGCGAGAATTCCTCCACGGGATAGCGGTAGTACGTTCCCGTGTTGAGGTCAACGATCATGTCCGCCGCCTTCATCGCCCGTGCCACACGCTCCAAATACGGCGTGACATCGAAATCCGGGAAGTGACGATAGAGGCGGATGTTGAACGGATGCCCGAGCGCATCGTAAAGCCCCGCTGCCGCGAGCTTTTCCACCTCCTGCGTGTACCATTCGTAAATGTCCGTGAGCGGGTGGTTGTCCCACTCCGCCACGATCGCCCCCGTGTCATACGCCCACCCGCGCAGAAAGTGCACGGATCCGATCACATAGTCAAAGGGGTACGCTTTGAGGATCTTTGCGACTGCTTCCTGATTTTGGAAGTTGCAGACCTCGATGCCCGCGCGTACCTTATGCTTTTTTTGCAACTTTTCAATGAATGTAAAGTATTCGTCAAGTGTGTACTTGAACTTGTTCGTCTTCAGCCATTTGCGCTGAAAGCTGCCGACAAAGCTGTCGTCGAGGATGAGATCATCGTAATAGAGCTGCTCGAACTCCGGAAAGGTATGTGAGTGCTCGGAAAAGCCGATCTCATGAACGCCGCGCTCCGCCGCCGCGCGGACGAATCCCTCTGCATAGGCTTCGTCATACGAGCCGTATTCAAGGTGCATATGATAGTCAAAACGCATGGCACACCTCAGTCAAATTCGCCCGCGAGAATACGTTCACAGACCGCCATAACACCGTGCTCCCGATTGCTCGGTGCACGATAGCGTGCGCGTTCCTGTACCGCAGGGATCGCGTTCTCCATCGCAAAGCTGTACGTCACGGCATCCATGAGCTCAAGATCGTTCTCATAGTCACCGAACGCAGCGCATTCATCGGGAGTCAGCCCGAGCCGCTCCTGAATCCGCCGCGCGGCGACGCCCTTGCTCACGCCCTGCGCGTATACATCCACCCACACCGCGCTTGAGAGCGTCACCTGCATGCGATCTGCATACTGCTGCATCGCGGGCAGAATTGTCCGCTCTGCATGCCCCGTGAGGTCACAGAACGCCATTTTAATCGGTTCATCGTCCACAGCGGCAAAGTCCTCCACCACCGTCGACTGCGAAACGTATTTCACAAGTTCTGTACGAAAGTTCGGCACATCATCCGCAGCATACAGATACGCCTGTCGCTTCCCGCAGAAAAGGGACTGCACACCGATCAGTTCCTCGCCCGTACGCATGACCTCAAGTGCCATCGCAAGGTCCACAGGGCTCGTGAAGAGTTCCCTGTCCCCCTCCATCACCATTGTCCCGTTCTCGGCGAGAAAGAGCATCTCGTCCTTCCATGGTGTGAACGTCCGCACGAGTGAGGCATACTGCCGTCCCGAGGCAGGTGCAAAGCGAATGCCGCGTGCACGCAGCCGTTCGTACATTGCTCCGAACTCCGCGGGCAAGTTCCCGTTCTCATCGAGCAGCGTTCCGTCCATATCCGAAAAGATCAGCCGTATCATCCCGTCCCCCCTCTTCTGTGTACAATGCTTTCATTATAACAAAGAACGATTATACGTGCAATAAAAAGGAGTCCCTTGTGGGACTCCCGAATGTATCTTGTTCGAGCGATTAGCCGAGGATGACGAGCGACTCGCGTACCTTGACCGACTGACCTGCGGAGACGTTGACCGCCTTGACCGTGCCGTCTGCCGGTGCAGCGATCTCGTTCTGCATCTTCATCGCCTCGAGGATGAGGAGCGTGTCGCCTGCCTTGACTGCCTGACCGACCGCAACCTTGACCTCGATGATCTTGCCCGGCATCGGAGCGTCCACGGAGCTCTCGCCCGCGCCAGCCGTTGCCGCCGGTGCAGCAGGTGCTGCGGGAGCAGCCGGTGCCGGTGCAGCAGCCGGTGCCGGTGCCGGTGCAGCAGCGCGCGGAGCGGCAGCCGGTGCAGCAGCACCCGCTGCGCGTACCTCCTCGACCTCGACTTCGTAAGCAGTGCCGTTAACCGTGATGTTGAACTTCTTCATGTGTTATTCCTCCAACATTTATATTTCCAAGGGAAGCACGCCGTTTCATTGATGCTCCCCCCGCGACAGACTTCTTGGATGAACAGGATTACGGAATCAAAGATTACTGCGGTTGGCAAGCGTCCAAACCTCTGCGGGTTTGATGCGCACGGCAACAACCTTGCTCCCCATCGCCGACTGAACAGCGGCGGTGATGGCAGCGATGATTTCCGGTGCAACAGTGTTTGCAGCCATGTTTTTCCTCCCTTAGAGCGGAATGTTCCCGTGCTTCTTCGCCGGATTGTCCTCACGCTTGCTTGAGAGCGCGTTGAGTGCCGTGATGATGTAGGGGCGCGTCTCGCTCGGCGTGATGACCATGTCGATGTAGCCGCGCTCCGCCGCCTTGTACGGGGTCGCAAACTCCTCGATGTATTCGGCTGTGCGCGCATCCTTGTCCGGATCCTTGCGGAAGATGATGTTTGCAGCACCCGCAGGTCCCATAACGGCAATCTCGGAGGTCGGCCATGCCATGACCTGATCCGCACCGAGTTCGCGGTTGCACATTGCGATGTAAGAGCCGCCGTACGCCTTGCGCGTGATGACCGTGACCTTCGGCACTGTCGCCTCGCTGTACGCGTAGAGCATCTTTGCTCCGTGACGGATGATGCCGCTGTACTCCTGATCGACACCCGGCAGGAAGCCCGGCACGTCGACGAGGTTGACGAGCGGAATGTTGAACGCATCGCAGAAGCGGATGAAGCGCGCCGACTTGTTGGACGCATCGACATCGAGACAGCCCGCCATGACGTTCGGCTCGTTCGCAATGATACCAACCGTACGGCCGTCAAAGCGTGCGAAGCAGCAGATGATGTTCGTCGCAAAATGCTGGTGCACCTCGTAGAACTCGCCGTTGTCGACGAGCGCACGGATGACATCCTTCATATCGTATGGCGCATTCGGGTTGTCGGGGATGAGCGTGTTGAGACTCTCATCCTGACGGTTCGGGTCATCGCCCGTCTCGACGCGCGGGGTCTCCTCCATGTTGTTGCTCGGGAGGAAGGAGAGCAGATAGCGGATCTGGTCAATGCAGTCCTCATCGTTCTCAGCCGCAAAATGCGCGACACCGGAGCGGCTGTTGTGCGTCATCGCACCGCCGAGTTCCTCCGCCGTGACCTCCTCTGCCGTAACGGACTTGATGACAGCAGGACCCGTGATGAACATCTGGCTCGTGTTCTTCACCATGAAGATAAAGTCTGTGAGTGCGGGGCTGTAAACCGCACCGCCCGCGCAGGGTCCCATGATGACGGAGATCTGCGGAATGACACCCGAGGACTTCGTGTTGCGGTAGAAGATGCCGCCATAGCCCGAGAGTGCGTCAACCGCCTCCTGGATGCGCGCGCCGCCCGAATCGTTGATGCCGATGCAGGGTGCGCCCATCTTCATCGCGAGATCCATGACCTTCCAGATCTTGTGTGCGTGCTTCTCACCGAGCGAGCCGCCCTCGACCGTGAAGTCCTGCGCAAATGCATAGACAAGACGGCCGTTGACCGTGCCGTAGCCCGTCACAACGCCCTCACCCGGCAGCTCCTTCTTATCCTGCCCGAAGTTCGTGCAGCGATGGCGGACGAACATATCCAGCTCGACGAAGGTGTCTTCATCGAAGAGCAGGTTCAGGCGCTCACGTGCGGTGAGTTTGCCCTTGCCGTGCTGCTTTTCGATCGCCTTCGCGCCGCCGCCCTGCATGAGATGCTCTTTCTTCTCCAGCATGAGCTCTATTTTTTCCTGGACTGTGGACATCATATCCCTCCTGTATGTCTGCCTGCGGGAAACCGGAATGAAACTCCCCGCAGGGATTATGCGTCACAATGTTGGATGCTGTCAGCGATCCTCATGCTCGCAAATCTCGAGGAGAACGCCCTTCGTCGACTTCGGATGCAGGAACGCGATCTTCGCGCCGCCCGCGCCGATGCGCGGCTTCTCATCGATCATCTTGACACCCTTCGCCATGAGGTCGGCAATTGCGTTCTCGATGTTGTCGACGCGCAGAGCGATGTGCTGGATGCCCTCGCCCTTCTTCTCGATGTATTTCGTGATCGGGCTGTCCTCAGCCGTACCGATCAGCAGCTCGATCTCGCTCTTGTTCGGGGTCGGGTGGAAGGTCGTCGTGACCTTCTGCTCGGCAACCGTCTCCTCAGCCGTGCAGGGAATGCCGATCACGTCCGACCAGAAATTCTTCCCCTCTTCGAGATCCTTCACGGCAATGCCGATGTGATCTACTGCCAGAACCTTGAACATAGGTGCTTCCTCCTTGGGAAATTGCTGTCAATTTCCACTTTTTAAGATAACATTTCGGCCATGACATCGCCCACCACAGTGTAGGGGTCGGTCTCATGCGCCTTGATTTTCGCCACATAGTCATCGAGCCTGCCCGTATCGACAATGCGGCGTTCGATGCTGCGCCGTACACCTGCGTGCAGGATGTCCAGCATCTCATCGCGTGTGCGGCGCGTACGCCGCTCGGTGAGGACACCGCTGTCCTCGATGTGGCTGCGATGTTCCTCGATGGTGTCAACCAGCTCCGCGATCCCATCGCCGCGATTCGCGACGACCTTGCGGATCGGTGGCCGCCAGTCGCTCATGTGATCGTCCAGATCCAGCATCATGTTGATCTCACGGACGAGCTTATCCGCGCCGTCAAGATCGGACTTGTTGATGGCGAACACGTCGCCAATCTCAAGGATACCCGCCTTGATCGCCTGGATGTCGTCGCCCATGCCCGGGATCAGTACAACCATGGTTGTGTCCGCCGCCCGCACAATATCCACCTCGGACTGCCCGACACCGACGGTCTCGACAAAGATGATGTCCTTGCCGAATGCATCCATGACCTTTACCGCGTCAGCCGTCTTGTGCGAGAGACCGCCGAGGCTGCCGCGCGTTCCCATGCTGCGGATAAAAACGCCCTCGTCGAGCGTCAGGTCGTTCATGCGGATGCGGTCGCCCAGAATGGCACCGCCGGAAAAGGGGCTTGTGGGGTCGACGGCGATGATGCCGACAGTTTTCCCGCG
>CAUVVR010000007.1:0-99266 GCA_963555475.1 uncultured Selenomonas sp. | reverse complement strand
CTGTATGCAACTTTGTCAAGTTTTTTACGTAACTTTTTTATATTTTTTACGTAATTATTTTTATAATATTACGCAACAAAAATAAGCCCCAGAGCCGAAGCTCCGGGGCTGTGTTGTTTGTCGCTGTTAATGCGGGTTACTCCGTGTCATCCACCGCGATGACCATCTCATGCATGTACTGCCCGTCTTTGAGTCGGACGATTCCCGCGCGCTCATCAAACGATGTGAAATCAGGGATAGACGCCAACATAGACTCGTTCGGGCACTCCGACTCGGCGAAGATGTCCCGAATCTTGCGGACGATGTCCTCGGTGATCGCCTCGGCACTAATGATGGTGATGTTCTTCATTTGTTCATTCCTCCTACTGTCAACATGGCGAGCGCGTCCGCTTTTTCTTTGACGAAGCGGCTTCTCAGCCCGCCAATAACTCCGGCGCCCCCATTGCAGAATCCGTTTGCGCTCCTCCATACGCCGCCGTGGAGCCGTACGGAATCACACTCGGCAATGAGGAAATCATAGATCGTTGCGATGAGATCATGGTCGAAATATGCATCATCGACATAGGACAGGTTCGGATGCCCCAGTCGTTTGCACGCTTCCTGCATGAGCTCGACACACCCACGCGCGCCGTTTTGCACTGCCCGCGACAAGATGACGGCACGCATCGCCGTCGTGTGCTTGTCGGCGCAGTAGTTCTCCTTGCAGAGCAGATCGGAGGCGCGGCCATAGTACCGCTCCTTGATGTATGCGTCTTGGAGCATTCCAAAGTTTCCGGGGTCAATCTCCCCGATCTCCTGCCACTGTCGCTGAAATTCCTCGCTGTTGATCTCAGCCCCTGAGAGTACGCGCCCGTAGTTTGCAAGCTCCGGAACGGGATAGTCGCAGAGCCACGCAAGGAACTCCTTCACGCTCCCCGCAGCGCTTGAGAGCTGATAGAGTCCATAGCTCACGCCGCCAAGGTCGCCCGTGCCCGAGGACACGCACGCAGGATCGCCGTTGCTCTCGTACTTGCGCGCAAGGACGGAGATTTTTTTGATGTCGTCCTGATCCAGCTCCTGCCGAATCCGCTGCACTTCTTCCTCGCCCTTCCCCTCTTTCGGTGCGCCGTAGCGGTAGAAATTCGCCTTTCCCGTGAGTGTTCCATCGTCAAGGAGTGCTTGCAGGTTCGCACCGGGGCAGGCGGTCTCCATGAGCTCGCCATGTCCGACGATATGCGCACGGTCGGTCGGAATGTCGTAGTCCTCGCAGAGGTTCGCGATCAGCATCGCCGCCCGCTCGATCTGCGCCTGTGTCGGTCGTGTGTTCGAGAACTCCCCCGACAGGTGGATGCCGATGGTATGAGAGTTCTCCCCGTAAGCGTGCGATCCGACTGCCCATACAGGGCGGCCGCGCTCGACGGTGCCGTCTTTGCGGACGACGAAATGGTACCCGATGCCCGCCCAGCCGTTCCCGAGATGCCACTGATGGATTTGCTCTGCCGATGCGTCCATGTTCGCTCCGGTGTGATGGATAACGATCATGTCCGTTGTCGTGCGTTCGGTGAGTCCGCTAAAGTCTAAATTCGTCTCTTTGATGTCAACTCTTTGCACGGTGTTCACATTCTCCTTTCTCCTGCTGCCCGCCGGATAGCGGGCTTTTTATTTGCTCAGGGCAACGCCGCCAAGAATGACGGCGACGACCTGCCAAACAATGATTTTATTTTTGAGGTGTCTTTCCCTGCGCGCGTGCTCCTCCTCGTTTTTGCGGAACTCAAGGCGCGTATTTTGCAAGGATTCGTTCGCCCTCTGCAGTGCGCTCTCGGCATTCTGCGATTCGCTGCTGAGCGCGTTCAATCGCTGTTTCAGCGCCGCGATTTCCTGCCTCTGCGCGCTCAATTCGTTCAAGAGCTGTGCTGTTTCCTGCCGTGAGTGTGTCAAGGTCTCCTGCGATGCGGCGAGCTCCTGCTTCGCTTTGGTCAGTGCTTCGTTCGATTCGTTCAAGGCTGCGCGTGCTGTCATCAAGTCCTGCGCGGATTCGCGCAAGGCTTTCTCCTGCGCTCTGCTGATTTCGCTGAGTCTCGTCAAATCCTCGCTCGACATTGACACGGTGCTCTCCTGCGGGTTCGGGGTCGCTGCGCAGACTCCATAGGAGGGCAGCGACGCCAAGAGCAACGAGGATAAGAGCACCAATGAGCAGCATATTTTTCTTGTCATACATCCTTCCTCCCTCCTTGTGCGCTTTGCGTAGATTCTGCGCTCTGCGTGTCTTTTTCTTTGGCGAGCTGTTCCAGTGTGTCGGTGAGTCGCTTCGGGATTGGCGCGCCCGCTTTTGCCGTATTCTCAATGATGGAAAGCCCCTCGTTGCCGATGTAGAACCAGACGATCATCGTATGGACGG
The DNA here is from genome assembly GCA_963555475.1 of uncultured Selenomonas sp. Taxonomy (GTDB): domain Bacteria; phylum Bacillota; class Negativicutes; order Selenomonadales; family Selenomonadaceae; genus Centipeda. The sequence goes on along the minus strand of CAUVVR010000007.1, from coordinate 96,889 downwards.
CTGAGATGCCCATTGCGGTGTCGAGGTAGTGCGCGAGCGCGACGATGCACAGAATCGACACCTTGCGAATAATTCCGAGTGCACCGACTCTGCTGCTGGGTCCCTTCTTGCTGTTCGGGTGCTTGCGCTTGTAGCGGTACGCTGCAAGCACGCCTGTGATATAGTCGATCACCATCGCGACGATCAGCGTCTCAACGAGATCATTCCACCCGAGCAGATACCCCGTCAGCCCCCCTGCGACGGAACACCCCGCTCCCCATACCATCTGCACTTCCGTCGGGATCATCCCTTTCAAAAAAATCAATACATCCTGCATACTGCCCTCCCCTTAAAACCGCACCTGATAGAGCAATACGCCCGCGCAATCAGCCGCAAAATCGCCGCCGTCCCAGTCGCCGTCTGCCCACTCTTTGAGCGCGCCGATGGCGATGGTGGTCGTCGCCGCCCAGAAGTCATTCATTTTGGCGTTTCTCTTGAGCTGGTCGCAGATGAGATAACTAACGCCCGCATGGGCGATGCGGTCAACGCCAACGTCATCGACGATGCGGTGATTTGCCCCGCAAGGCACAGGTGCAAACATCAATGCGGCGACAAGCACCGCCAAAAATATACGTTTCATATCTTGCCTCCTAGAATACGATTCCCATAGCCGCCGCGCGTGCCGCTATGGTTTCTTTGAGCTGTGGAACGTCTGCATTCATTGCGCGCCCGTTCCACGATGACATCACGCGACGGATTTCTTCCTGCGTGATGCGTCCCACTGCATAGTCCCGCTCGAAGCGCCGCATCATCCGCTTTATCCGTTTGACGTAGGCTTTACGCAGGATTCTCCGATATGTCCAAATCCGATAACCCAGAAAGTCGATGCCCTGCGACACGGGAAATACTGCCGTTTTGTGGTTGAGCTCAAGCGCAAGGCGATTCCTCAAGAACGCCGCAATCTCGTTCCACGCCACATGAAGCAGTCGCTTGTCGTGGTGGAGGATGACGAAATCATCCATATAGCGGACGTAGTATTTCATGCGCAAACTCTCTTTGACAAAGTGATCCAGCTCATTGAGATATACGTTCCCGTAGAGCTGGCTCGGCAGATTCCCGACGGGGATTCCGACCGGGTCGGGGTCGTTCGGGTCTGCCGCCGACGATAAAATGACGTCGGTCAGCCATCGCGTGTCCTTGCAGCGGATGCGGCGAAATAGGATCTCGCGCAGGATTCTGTGGTTCACGGATTGGAAATACTTCTTCACATCTCCTTTCAGACAGTACATCTTCCCGTACATATTGCGGGTCTTTCGTAGGTAGGTCTCTACTTGCCTGACACCTGCATCAACTCCTTTCCCGAGACGACACGCAAACGACGTGTCGATGAACTGCGCCTCGAATATCGGCTCTAGTACGCCGTGGTAGCTTTGATGGACAACGCGATCACGAAACGGCGCGGCAGAGATGAGCCTCGTTTTCGGATCGTGGACGTAGAACAGTCGATACTCGCCCTGCGCGTATGTCTTATCCTTGAGCTCGCGTTCAAGGTCGAATAGGTTTCTCTCTAAATGGTGGTTGAACTCCAATACTTCCGGCTTCATGCGCTTGTTTTTCTCTGCGCGCTTTGCAGCGCGGTACAGACTCTCAAAACTCGCAATGCCTGGGTCAAAAAGATGATTGTATGAGTGCATAGCAAACGCCGAGCGTTCGGCATATCGCCTACCAGCCCGGCGCGCTCCTTTCTGTATTTCTCCTGTTCCGCAGAACAAGAAGGATGCGTCCTCCTTTGTCTAACGTACTATCCGCAAACCCGTGAGTTTACGGCTTCTCACTACTAGACAGAGCGGCGCGAAAGCCCACGTTGGAACTCCAATTCGACGGAAGTTCGTTCAAGTTCAAAGCCGACCCGAGCTGCGCCCAGTCGCCATTGTCCCAGTTGCCGCCACGCAGCGCCGCACGCTTTCAGGACACCCCCTCAATTTATTTTTGTTGCAGCACGATGGTTTTTCTCCATCCGCCGATCATGCGGCCGATTTCGTCCACCTTCGCGCTCCAAACTTCGTATTTCTTGAACGGCAGATAGCCAAGCTCTGCGGCGAGTCGGATAAACGTCCGCAGAATGTCAAGCTGCACGTCCATGTCTTGCAGGGTTGTTTTCTTGTAATACTTGTGATTGCAGGAAATGATCAGCCGCAGCAGCTCGTACATCGCCGATTTTGTCACAGCGCCCATGCCGTATTTCTCGGATCGTGGATACTGGTTCAGCGCAAGCAGTCCGTACTTGATCATGTCCTCGCATTTCAGTTTGATTTTTAGGTCTGTCATATTGTTGGAGCAGTGCCCGCGCTATCGCGCGGGCGGTCAGATTCCAGTCGTCCAGATTACAGTGTCTCAAGGGACAAAGCGGCGCGAAAGCCCACGTTGGAACCCCAATGCGACGGAAGTGCGTCCAAGTTCAAAGCCGACCCGAGCTGCGCCCAGCCGCCATCGCCCCAGCTGCCGCCACGCAGCGCCGCACGCTTGCCGTGCGTGCGAATCCAGTATCCGTCTCTCCACTCCTCCGACTCTGTATTTGCGCTTGAGGTCGCGGGGAGCATGAGCGGCGCAAGGTCAATCTCCGTGCGCAGGCTGTTGAGTCGTCCCTGCTGATATGCGTCGTTTTCGGGGCGATAGTTTGTCATCTGGATCGTAACCTTTGCAAATCCGATTCCCTTTGCGTGCGTTCCTGCCGCGCTGCCGTTCTGCGCGCGCTCGATGGTCAGCGTGTTTGATGTCACAGCGGTAATCTTGACCTGCTCATTCTCAATCTGGAGGATGTCACCTGCGGCAAAGCCGTTATTGCCGGAGCCGTTGATGAGTCCCGTGTAAGTGATCGAGGTGTCCGATGCGCTGATTCCGCTGCCGTTTGCGATGTACGCCGTGCAGCTCCCCGGCGTTACGCAGTAATCTGTGAGCTGATAGACGATCACGTCATTCGCGTGCGCGGCGGCAGCGCTCCCCTTCTGCGCGCGGGCGCAGCCTGAGAGGATCGCCTTGCCATCGCCCTGATAGTTGATGCCGCTGTACAAGATGTATTCGTTCTCGATTTTGATGACGCCGTTATTCGGCCACGTCTCACCGCTCTCCATACCGTCAAGTGTAATGGTCGCGTCCTTGTCGGTGATGCCGTCGTTGTCGTTGATGTAGGCGCGCTTTTCATGTGTGTAGACGCCGCAGTCAACGACAAAGTCCGTCCACTCCCAGACGTTGCCGAGGATATCATAGATGCCGTTCGCGGTGCCGTTGTGACTCCACGACACGGGCCCTGTCCCCGTCAGTACGCGATTGTACTCGGGGCGGTCGTTGGTAACGTCGCGGATGCCGCGATTCGCCCAAGTGTCGGCTTCGCGGTAGTCGCGCCCCTGATTGTTGTTGCCGCGCAGGTCATGCCCGAGTATTTTGACGAGATAGATCATCGTCGCGTACTCCTTCATGGTTACGAGGTGGCAAGCCTGCCCGTTGATCTTGCGATTCGCGCACGCTTGCCGCGCGCTGTAAAAACCGATGTGCGTCCATGCGACCTTACCCGGCAGTGACACGGGGATGTCCGTCGTGTTGCTGCTGTTGATGGTCGGATTCTCGCCGATGCCGCGCGCGGTGTTCGTCGCCTTCTTGTGACTGCACGCGTACTTGTCAACAAAAAAGCCGCCGAGGTTCATCGGCTGTGCCGGGAACTTGCCGCCCTCGAACAGTCCTGCGGGGACGGTGAATTTCGGGATGAATACCATCTGCGTGATTGCGCCGTCATCCGTCAGAAAGTGGACTTCGCGCGTCTGCGCATTGATCTGCTCGCGCAAGGCTTTGAGGCTGAGATGTTTAATCATTGTTTTTCTCCTTCGTCGGCAGGTCGTAGGTGCGGAATGTCACGCCGCCGAGATCAAGCGGCACTTCGACGGTCGTCGTTTTCTCCTGCCCCTTTTCGTCTTTCTCTCCCGTCTGGATCGTCTCCGTCTGCTTCGGCGGGATGTCCGCCTCTGCGAGCAGCCAGTAGTGATCGCAGTGCTTGCAGGTCGAGAGGTCGCCGTTTTCCTCCATGTAGAGGCGGAACGTCTCGCCCTGATATTCGGTCAGATCATATCTCTGTGCGGGGACGCGGATGCCGTTTGCAGTAAATGCCGCGATGCGCAGGATGCTCGGCTTTGCCTCATCCACCGAAATGATGACTTTATTCTGCTCCATTGTTCTCCTCCTTTGCTCAGTTCATGATCTGGTAACGTCCGCCGCCACGGTAGCCGCCCGTGTTGTATACAGTGAATGCGTTCGCCGCACGAGAGATATACACGTCGCCCATATCGCCGCCTGTGTCTGCGGTCGCCGACACATTGACAACGTAGTTCGTATTGCCGAGGTTGTGCGTGACGGTCTGCCCGCGTGTGCCCGCAAAGGTGAGATCCCCCTGCGCGGTCGTACCCTCAAGCGCATTGATGCGCTCAGCGAGTGATCCCTTGCCGCCGCGTGCCTGTGCAAGTTCTCCCTCTACGCTATCCGCCTTGTCTTTCAGGTATCGCGTCCGCGCGGCAAGCTGTTGTGCTGCTCTGTTGACGGGGCCGTTCTCCCCGCCGAGTGCGGGGTCTGTAACTTCGATCTGATAGATGTCCTCTACCCAAGCGGAAGTCTCTTTTATCTTTCCCATGATTTCCTCCTTTAGAAATAGATTTCCCAGTATCCCGTGATACTGATGTCATCCTCTTTGCCGATGACGCTCTTGCGCACACGGCGCGAGAACATCACGTCATCGGCGAAGAAAAGCCCAAGCTCACGAATCAAAAGGCCGTTCGCGTCCGCGTTGCCGAGTGTGAAGTTGAATCGCACCTTCGTCCCTGCGTATTCCGTGGACTGCACAAGAATAAGAACGGCATCCGTCAATCCTGTATCCGTGTCGCTTGCAGGTGTGCTTCCCGTACCAACGCCGACTTTCGTGATGCGGCCCGTGTAGTCTCCGCCTATGAGGCGTGCCAGTTTCTCACGTCCCGTTGTGACGATGAGATTGTGGTCGGTCTCCTCGAATAGGAGCTTCCCGTTTTTGTAGACGGCAAGGTGTACCACCCCGCGCAGGGCAGCGAGAGTGTCCTGTTCTCTGATTGCTGTCGCCATGAAATCATCCTCCTCATGCTGTGTATCTGTATTGCTCAAAGGTCTCACCTCCCCTCTCGAAGCGGACGATGCCGCCCATGTCAAACGCGCCGTCGAAGCGATTCTGTACGGCGCGGCGAACGGTGAAGAACCGCCCGCCATCGAGCCGCCATGCTCCGTCCATAAAGGATGCGTTGCCCGCGTCGAAATTCCACGCGCCATTGAAAACGCGCCCAACGGTCACGGTCAATTCGCATTTCTCGTCTTGGACGGTCACGCGATCTTCAAGTTTCGTTAGTGTCGCGGAAAGACTTGTTTGCTCATCCACATCCTCGTCGCTGTCAAATCGCGCATCTGAGGGCGGCGCGGCAAAACTTCCCGTTCCGTCAAGCTGCCACGTCCCGTCAAACACCCCTGCGAGAGGCGCGATGTCCGGCGCGCCGGATGCTCCGTCGAAGATGCGCACGCCGTCAAAACGCCATGCGCCATCGAGCGGTGCAGCCCTGCCGAACGACCAACGTCCATCGAAGTGGCGCAGGTGTACGAATGGGTATATCTCCGTCGTCTCAATCTGCGGTGCAATCTGTGCCGTGTCCATCGCTCGCTCGGTGTCGGCGAGCGTGAGCGCCGCCATCGTCTCAAGTGTCACATCCTGCGCGTGCTCATTCGGACCGAGCAGCCACGATCCGTCGAATCGCCGCCCGTCGAACTGGAATGTTACGCCGTGTCTGTCTACGACGGACAACTCCTGCGCAAGGTGCAGCGCATCCACCTCAAGCGAATTAAACAGGATTTTTCTTGATGCCGAATTGAGGTTAAAATCCTGCTGACCGTCGAACTTCCACGTCCCATCGAAGATTCTGCCCCGCGAGATCGCATCCTCATCGCCCGGCGACACGCCGCCCAGCTGCCACGAACCGTCGAACACACGCCCACCATCCATGCGCAGCGAGTCTGTGAAGCACCATGAACCATCAAAATAGCGCCCCCTCCACGGGTAGCGCTCAATCATTGTTTTATGTACTTCGAGTCCGTGCGCGTCCTCTGCTTTTTCCTCATCCTGTAGGTGTAGGATGAATTCGATGGTCTCAAGCCATGAGCGCGTATTCTTCGCCGCGTTGATTGCGCGGCGCATCCGTGCTAAGACATTCGGATCAGTTGTCACGTCCTCCGTGATGACCTTAAAATGATACGGCTTTCCACCATATTCAAACCATTCCTGCACATGGGACGTATCAAACACAGCGGAAACGACCTGCTCCACTGCTGCGGGAGTGCCTTTGATTCTGTGCCAAGCAATGGAGTTTTTGATGAGCCTTCGTTTCGTTTCGATGTCCATCCCGATCGGCTCATAAAAATCGACGTGCCACTGCCATGCGAGAAGGTCGATGACTTCCTCTGACAGTTCGTCAAGGCGCGGCAGGAGTAGGGCGTTCCTTGTCGCTGCCGTGATTTTTTGCAGTTCATCATCGAGCGCCCGTGCCGCCGCATTGATTTTCTTGTCTGCAAGGAGATTCGGTGGCAGGATATCAAGGAGTGAAACGCTTTGCAGGTCTTTACTCATCTTCCAGCCCTCCGAACAGCACTTTGACATGATCGGCGATGGCGACTTGATTCTTTTCCGTTTTTGTGAATACAGGTGATTTGATCTCTACCCGCTTCACCCCCGCCGCTCGTAGTCGATAATAAAGCTCGGTCGGGTTGATATCCCTTCCGAGTTTCTCTTTCTGCCACGCGACAAATTCCTGCACGGCAAGTCCTGCTTGTATCTGTATCGCGGTCGCTTCGGTCGCATCGCTGCGGTCAATGTAGTAGACGGCATCCACGTCATACTTGACGCTTTCCGGGGCTTTTACGCTCACTTTATCTGTCAAAGGGCGGATGCGTCTATCGTTCAGCTTTTCGCGCACAATCGATAGGATTTCTTCGCCGGGGATAATTCCTCCTTTGAGGAGCGGATAGATGACAACCTCGCCCGGCGTAGGGCTGTCCGGGTACAGATCCGCGATGAGTGCGGATGCAGCCTTTGCGTGATACTCGTATGCGAGTGTCGGCCCCGCCGTTGAAAATCTCTCCGGCGCTTCGTGGATGCGCACGCGATAGGATTCATCATCCTCTACATCTGCACCGCCCTCGCTCTTTGTCGTGTTCTCCGCCGCCGTCCAAAATGGCACGGGGTCGACAATCCTGCTGATTTCGCCCGGCAGATATCCATTCCCGCGTGCGCCGTTTTCGGTGCAAGTTGCCGCCGTCAAGACATATAATTCACCCGCCGGGATGATGGCGTTTTCGTTGATCGCAAAATAGACGCTGTCCCCCGCCGTGATCCGCGCTCCCTTGGGAATGATGACGGCCTGCTCCCGTGCTGCCGAAAGCGTGAGTTTCATGGTTGTTGTGGCAGGGGTGGCGGGCAGCCTCTCCGTTCCGACAAGTGCGCCGATATGGTCGAGATAGCTGCCCCTTGAGCACGCGAGCAGGTTCATTTTCGCCATCTGGTCAAACAAAAGGCGCTGCTGAATCAGCAGCGCCTCAACTCCAAGAAGGAATAATCGCAATGGGTCTGCTCGTGCGAGTTTCCGTTCAAGCAATCCCTCCACGATATCCAATATGTGGATCTCCATCTCCTCTGGATTTGCATCCACGAATTTCAGATTCTCTAAATTCTTGAGTCCCATGTTTTCACCTCCCTGCGCTATTCATTGATCTGTACTTTTATCTTCGGGGTCAGTTGCCCGCTCTCATCTCCGTCAAAGTCGATGGACTCGATGACCGCGCGCGGCTCATATCGGCGCACGGCATTAAATATCTCATTTGATAGGTGCGCCTTTGCGATGTTGATCGGACGGTCAACGACTGCGCCGTCAATGCCAAATTCTCGATCCATCGGGACGGAATATTTGACGGTCGAGATAATCATGCGGACGTTTTGCAGGACTTCCTCGGCGAGCGTCACAGGGGCAAGATTGAGCGGCGGCATTTCTCCGCCGTTGATCTCGTATGTCATATCACAGCCCTCCGAAAACGGTGCTCGCGATGTTGTACGCTTTCCCGTATTTATTCACGAGGCTCTTCTCTTCTTTGTAGTTGCTGTCATCGTATTCCGTGAGGGTGAGCGATGGCGTGCATTGGAGCAGTCGCCCGTCCGCCGTCCAGTAATGCCCCGCCTCCTTAATGCTGTCCAGCCGCCAATAGCACTGTGACACTGGCTTTCCTCCGATGATGAGCGGGAACACTGCGCCCGTGTCGCGCATCTTACGCAGTTTTTCGAGCTGTTTGGCGACATCGATGTTATGTGCTGCGTCAAGAATGATGCTAAAAGTCAGTTTTTCAAGCCCCGGGCCTCCAAATTGGCTGACGGGCTTTCGCATGAGCAGGTCATGCTCTGTCCAGCGCCCCGTACTTTCCCGCTCATAATCCATCGGCGTGAGCATATAGTTTGGCGACACAACAAAGATAATATCGCCCATGTAGCCGATATACACGAACTGTCACCTCCTCCCGCTGTCACCGTTTCATCCGCCGATGAATACGTTTCCGCTCCCTACTGCGACGCTCCCGCCGCATGACACAGGATCGCCGATGCGCCCCGCAGCACGGCCGTTGATGTATACCGTTCCGCTTCCGGCGGCAATGTTTCCGCTGTGAGGCGGGTGTACGGGGCATCCATGCGCCGGATAGCTGTCACCGACGCGCCCTGCGCCCTTCCCGTTGATGTATACGTCGTCGCTGTGGGATGCAAGTCCGCGCGGCGGGCACGCATCATGGCCTGTGTCGTTGTCTCCCTGTCTTGTTGCTGCTGGCATTTCTATTCCTCCTCAGTTCAAATCAATGCGCGGAGCGGTGAGCTTCAGCGACTTTGACGCGTGAATCTCCATCTCCCCGTTTTTATTTACGATGTAGCTGCCGTCTTTGTAACGGATACTGCGCACATTCGGATCGCTCTCAACGGGCGCATCAGTCTCGCTATAAAATGCGCCGATGACAAATCCCTCGCCGGGCCCTTTCCCTGACGTATTCGGCAAAAGTACGCATAGGACTTGCTCATCAATCGCAGGCATCCAATAATCCTTAGTGTCCTTCGTGCACCGACTCATAACGGCGAGTTCGGCGGTCGTACGGTCGTCCTTGTCGGGGCGGCGTACGATTACCGTCCCCGGTGTGTTTCCATAGGATGACACCTGACCAATGAAAATACATTCCGAGAGCGACGCACCACCCGAATCAGTAGCCATCCAGACACCTCCTTATATCAACGCTTGTTGTGTATGACGTTGTGACACTGTGCGACACTTTCGTCACGAGGTATTTCCCGTCAAATTTCCCGAAATTCTTGAGCAGGAGCGTCGTCCCTGCCGCGAAATTCGTGTTTCCAATGGTCGAAAAGCTCCCCGTCACTTCCTCCTTGTTTGCCTCGCGCAGTTTTTTCTTCGCGAGGCGCTCGGCTTCGGCAGTATTTTCCACCTGCTCACGCACGAAAAGGACGCGTCCCTTTTCCTTTCCGGGGATGGTGAACGCCCCCTCAATGACCTCTTTTTTCTTTCCCTTCTGGTACTTGACGTGGCAGCTCCCATAGGTATCTCGTGTCTTTGCGCGCATATTGTAGGAGAGCAACCAACGCAGCGGCATTGTCTTGTCGTCGAGTTCTGCTTTTACGCCGGGCTTGTAGATGGTGATAATCGGCACTTGCGCCTCATATTTCTCATCATCGAAAATGACAATCTGCTCCGCCATGATCTTGAGGCTCATGCCGTTGTCTTTGCAGATTTCCAGAAGAAACTCCAAGTCCGACTTATCCGCCTGCTCCACATGGTCAAGATTCGGATTCTCTGCGCAGTCCCAGATGAGTGAAAGATTGTTCCGCTCGCATATATCAGAGGCGCATTTCCAGACGGATATTTTCTCCCATGTTTGATTGCGTCGTGTGCCGCGCAGGGTGGACGCACCGACGACCGACACGCCCTTGATCTGCACGGTGGAGGGGAAGCCGACAATCTCCACTTCGTCAATCTCGAATTTCCCCGCGTGAAAAACTGTCTCGCCGTCCTTCAATGTGATGCGGTTGTAGGTGTGGATGGTGATGTCGAGCATATTGCCCTCGCCCTCGGGAAACCAATCCTCCGTCCAAAGTTGCGCCCGATCCTCGAGCGTGATCGTCACATCGTCCGCTGCCTCGGATAGATTGTCCGTGTAGTCCATGGAGATGAGGTATTTGCTCACATCCTCTGAAATGTCCTTTCCCTCCGTTTCGCCCGCCGGGGTGTACTTGATTTCAAGCCATGCGCGGCGTGAGAGTTCCGATCCGCTCGGCAACTCTTTCAGCCAATCGTCCAGTGGGTTCTTATACTCCGCCATCGTCTACCTCCTCCACGGCGGCAGGATGTGTGATGCCTCTGGCGCGATGGTCGGACAAATTACCTGCATGCCCGACGGGAATATGGCGATATTCGCAAGGTCACTGTTTGCTTCAATCAGCTGCACCATTGCGGATTCCTTGCCGTACACCTTGTAGGCGATCATGTCCCATGTATCACCCTGTATGCTTGTGTAGGTATCAGGCATAGGAAAGCCTCCTCTCATGCGCGTTCTGCCGCTTGAGGAGCGTCGGGAACATAGCGATAAGTTCCTGTTTCTGCCGCTCAAGTTCTGCACGCAGCTGCTCTACAACGCCTGCATCCGCAGCTCCGTCAATGTGGATGGTTGGATTGAAGGTGATGTTCACTCCCCCGCTCGGCGGCGGCATTGCCATAGCGGTCGGACTCTGCATCGAGGTCGGTGCTTGCATCTGCAATATTGGTGCGGATGCCTCCAACTGGGGCGCGGCATTCTGTATGGTTCGGGTGATCGGCGGTACAAGACTCAGCATCGGCGGCTGTGTCTTTGCCGTACGCTCTTGCATCTCCGTCGCCTTCTGTGTGGCTTCCTGTGCGACTCTCGGTAGCGGCGGCACAAGCGTCAGCATCGGCGGCGGCGCTTGCGTCGTGCTCTCCTGTATTTCCGTTGCCTGTGGTATGATCTCTGCCGTTTCTTTTGGCAATAGACCCATCATCTCGCCCGTCTGCCTCCATAGGCTTGCCGCCCGTGTGCTTCCGTCGATTGGGATTGCTGCCTCAGGCGAATTCTCCGCGAAAGTTGTCAGGAATGCCCCTTTTTTATAAATTCCGCCGATGGCGTTTTCAGAAATATCAATGCCTGCGGCATCCGATGCAGCACTGTCTCCGCCTCGAATAAAATTGACAACAGCGTCGATCGGATGTGATAGTACCTCGCGCAAGGCTTCCCATTTTTCCTGTGCCCATGTGATTCCCTCTCCAAGTTTCGACTGCAAGAAGGAAACGAATTGCTCGATCGCTGCGCTAGGGTTTTCCCAAAGTAGAGAGAACCATTCCTTCACGGTCTCCCAGTTTGCAATAATCCCCGCAACGCAGTAAATCAGCATTCCAATTGGCCCTGTGATAAATGCAATCACGGCAGCGGCGGGGCTTTCCCATACGCTTACGCAAAACTCCTGCACTTCTTCAAAGTGGGTATATAGAACGTATAGGATTCCGATAAGTGCTGCGATTGCCATGATGACAATCCCTATCGGATTCGCTGTCATCGCCGCATTCCATGCCCACTGTGCCGCTGTTGCTATTTTCGTCGCAAGGTGAAGCCCCTTGACGAATTCGGCGGCAAGTTGGAAGGACGCATATGCGAGGGCTGCGCCTTGTACAATCAATGTCATTCCTGCGATTGTCACGATCAGAGCAGCAATCACCGCCGCTACTCCTGCGATGATTGCAACAAGTTCCTGATTCTTCGATGCCCACTCGCCAAAGGACGTGAGCACAGGCGCAACCGCCGCGAACAAATTCCCGATGGTCGGGAGGAGTGCATTGCCGATGGATATTTGCGTAGCGTCCAGTGCGTTCTTTGCAAGCTGAATCTGATTTTCCGTCGTCTGACTACGCGCCGCATACTCCTGCTCCATTGACCCCGCATACTGCGCCGCATCCGCAACTTTGTCAAAGTTCTCCTGCAAGTTCTCAAGATTTCCGAGGAGCGGTGCGATTGCTCCGATGGATTCTTTGCCGAATAGGTCTTGCAGTGTCGCCGCTCGCTTATCTGCGTCAAGCTCCTGCAGGGCTTTCATTACGTCGATAATTGCGCCCTTTGCATCCACCTGCATCCTGCTTGCCACATCCTCGGCTGTCATGCCGAGCGCGGCAAATGCGGCGGCTTGTGACTTCGTCGCACCCTCGCCCGCCGCCATGCCAAGGATGAGATTCTTGATGCCCGTCGCCGCGACTTCTGACGGAATACCAACGCCGACCATCGACGCGCCAAGAGCGGCGATCTCGCCCGAAGCAACGCCGCCTACTTCACCAAGCGGACCGATGCGCGTCACAACGTCCGAGATGAGCGGCGCGGATGCCGCTGTCGTATTTCCGAGGTAGTTGATCTTATCCGCAAGCGCGACGACTTCCTCTTGATTCATCTTGAACGCCGTGCGCCATTTCGCCATCATGTCGCCCGCCTGATCGGCGGTGATGTCAAAGGCGATGCCCATCTTCGTTGCGGATTCCGCAAATGCAAGCAGATCCTCACGCGCAATGCCGGACTGACCGCCCGCCGCAACGATCTTGGCGATGCCCTCCGCCGCCATCGGCAGCTCCGTCGATAGCTTGAGGATGTCCCCGGACATTGCCTTAAACTGTTCTGGCGTGTCGAAGTCAACGACCTTCCGCACGTCTGCCATAACAGACTCAAATTTGATTGCTTCCTGCGTTGACTCGATCAGCGGAGCGGCAATCGCACCCGCCATAAGCGTAGCCTCGATGAAGTTCCCTTTTGCCGCGCTGAATTTTTCACTTGCGCCCTGCTTTTTCTCACGCAGACCCGCCATTCTCTCACGGTGAGCGATTGCCTCTTTCTCCTTGGCAATGGTCTTTTGAAGGGCTTCCTGCGCCGTGCGCTGACTCTCTGCAAAATTCTTTGTCGATATTCCCGCTTCGGAAAGTGATGAACGCACGCCTTGAAGTGCAGTCTGCTGATTTGACAGCGTGTCTTTCAGCTTCGCCGCTTTGTTTTTCGCCTCCTCAAAGTCATTGCCGAGTGCCTTTGTTCGCTCTTCGCTTTCTCTATATGCAGCGCTCAGACTCTTGATCTCCGCTTTCGCAGCTTTATACGTCGCAGGGGTGAGTGTCCCCTTCATGCGTTCGAGGCTTTCCTTTGCCTGATCGACACGCGCCTTGAGTGCCGCTGTCTCCTGCTCGGATGCCTTGAATTGACTCGCGAGTGCCGACGCGCGGGCGCGTGCCTCGGTAAGGCTGTTTGAATTGTCTTGAATGGCGCGCTTGAGGGTCATAAACTGCGCCGACTTTGCGCCGATATTCGCAAGCTCGCTTTCATATCCGCGCAGCGCCGCCGTTCCTTTATCCATCTGAGCGTTTACTGTGTTCGCCGTCTGTGCGACGTTCTGGATCGACTGCGCCGCTTTTGCAATCCCCGCCGCAATACTGCTGTCTATTGTTGCCTTGAGCGCGATGGCAAGTGCGAATGTTTTTCCAGTTGACAAAGTATCACCTCCCGTTTATGCTAAAGATGTCGATATTCCTAGATTTTATTGAATGGAGGGCGTAACGATGAGCGTATTTCTTGCGATTCTTCTCGTAGTTATCCCCGTCCTGTTCTTCTTGATGTTCGCGACAAACGCCATCGCCTTGATGGTCAGCGGGTGTGCGGATCTCCTTGAATGGTTCCATGATCGTTTTTATCGCGGCAAATCAGATGCGCCGCTTCCTGCTTCTCAAAATCTCGCCCGCTATCTTCCATAATTCCATAGAGCCGCCCGCAAGGCGGCTATTTTTTATTTACGGCCTTCTTCGCCGCCTCATTTTCAATGTCGATCTCCGCGTTCATGATTTTCATCCAACAGCCAAATTCCCCCGTCGGCATTTCAAGGAACACGCCGATGGGGGAATTGCTGTATTTTGCCATGCGCAGAGCAGAGCGCCGGAGGTTTTCCCCTAGCGCGATCCCATTAAAAAATTCTGTACCTTGAGGCAGACAGCCGTGAAGTCCGCGCCCGAAAGTTCCAAAATCTCATCATATTTCACCTTTGCCGCCGCCGCTGCAACACGTGCCTGATACGACTGCGAGAGCGCCATGACACTGATCAGAGGATCATCCTTCTTTGCTTCTTTCTCGCATTTGAGGAGGATGTACCCTGTCACACGGTCGAAGTCAAGGTGAATCTCCGCTGCGCCACTGCGCATCGGCTTCTTGAGGTGGATCACGTTCGCCTCGTCAACGGGTTCAGCGTCGTATACTTCAACGCTCTCTGCTTCCGCTTCTTGTATAATGTCCAGTTCGTTCTTTTTGTCGTCTGCCATGTCGTGTCCTCCTTAGTTCATGCCAATGTTCTTGCGGATCGGAGCGAGGATGTCAACCCCGCCGATAATGGCCTTGTAGCCGTACTTGTCAATCTCCGCGAGTGTTTCGCCGCCATATTCGAGCTTTAAGTAGTGTACCTCGATCGTGGTGCTGCTCCCCGACGTGTTTCCCGCCTCGAGGTTTCCGCCAGAGTAGTTCTTGACGCGCCCGCGCACAACCACGCGATAGCGGTCATGTGTGTACTCTTCCGCGCCGGAATCGAATCCCTGCACATCAGAATATGCCTCGAACTTGATTGCCTTGCCGCCATGATAGCGCATCGCCGTTTTCGTCGGCACCTGCCAGTTTACCTTGACTTCGAGGCTTTCAAAATGCCCGTGAATCGGCGCAGAGATCGTTCCTGCAATGCCGATGCCCTTCACGTCCGTCGTCATGGACGAAAGATCAGGAAGGTCTATACTGGATGCGCTGATGCAGTCGTCGTTTCCGTCGATGTAGCAGCGCATATCGTTGATAACTTCTGGAATTGTCATGTATTCTCACCTCTTCCTTACGCGAACAGCGTCTTGAAGTTGTTGACATCGTACTCAAGGATGTCGTTGATCTCCTGTGCCGGGACGGGCGGCGTGATGTAGCTGTGTACACGAATAATCCCTTGCAGGAGATCGGTCGTCGGATTCTCCTCTTCAAGGAATTTCACGTCTGCGCCGAGCAGGAAGCCACGCGATACCAATCCGTTCAGCCGGATTTTCTCAGAGTCGATGATCGTCCGAATAAGACGCGGCATGAGTGGGCGATCAACCGTCTGCCAATAGGTCAGGATGAATGTCTGGTACTGCCAGTCGAACATGCGGCGAACGCAGATGAACGTGTCCTTCACGTCCGTTACGGACGGGTATGCTCCCGTGTAGTTCCCCCAGCTCTTCCATCCGCCGCTAAAGTTGAGCGCTGTCATAATGCCCTGACTGTTGAGGAGGTTTGCCTGATCAAGCGAGAGCGCGACTTCCGTGCCGTCCTTGAGGCAGATCCCCGTCGCCTGCATGGAGAGGTTTGACGGACTCTGATACGGCACATCCTCATTCGCCGCATCCATCACGCCGATGATGCCGAGGATGTGTGTCGACATACGGAAAACCATGTCACCACTCCTGACACACGGCCAGCATACGACCTGATTCACGCCCGTATAACTGTTCTTGTTCTTCCACTCGTTCACGTCAGAGTAGTGTTTCACTGCGCCCGTGTCCACGTCGGTCAGGCAGATGCAACGGAAAAGTCCTGAGATGTTCATTGCCTTTGCCTTCATGACAGCGGCAACGCTCGGATGGTCCGACCACCCCGGCGCAGCGACAATCCCCGGAACAAGCGAAAAGAGCGTATAGATGGAGTCGAGCCACTCAAGCCCCGTCGTTCCCGTCTTGCTTGCACCGCCGATAATGTCCGCATCCTTTACTTTCGACGGGTCAATCTTCGTGTACTCAAGATAGAGTTTGTCGGCGTTCTTGAGTGCGCCCGTCGGCGTAACCGAGATAACGAGCCGCCCTTCATCGTCGTACGCCGCTGTGTAGTCCTCAAGATTCTTTGCGGGTTCTGCTGCGGGGGCGGACTTAACCTTGAGTGAGTCAATGAGGACGGGTTCATCGAGCACGATGCGCCCTTCTGTGACCGTACGCCCGTCAGTGTCTTTGATCTCTGCTTTGTGTTTTGCAGGGTCAAGGACGTTGACAAAGATAATCGGCTTGACTCCATAGAGTTTGAACTGCGCATACATGACCTCGGAAAGCGTGTATTCGTCCCAGTTCTCCGAATATCCAAGCGCCGCCACCGCCTCATTCCAGCTGTAGCAAATGACAGGTCGATTGACGTTCTTCGCGGGGTCAGCCGTCAGATGGACGGGTGCCGTCCCAAATACGACGGGCAAGCCCGCCGTTGTATTTACGGGGGGAAGAATGGAAGTCGGTACTTCCTTCACCCGTACGCCGTGAAAAAATGCCATATTCTTTACCGCCTTTCTTCTTCCTCATGCTCCTGCACAGCTTTCTGGTACAGGACATTGAGGCGCGATCCCGTCTCCCCGACTTCTGCGCGTGCCGCGTCAAGGTTCTCTGGGGAAACAAAAAGCGGAGCGTGGATCGGATCGTCTTTGAACGCCTCCGGAATCCCGTCCGCAAATACCTTATACGTTGAAAGATCGCTGCTCCGAATGCTCGGGCCGATGTAGATCATCGGCTGTGCGACCACTTCGACAGGAGTTTCCTTCTCCTTCTTTTTGGGCGGTGTTTTCTGCTCCGCCGTTTCTGTCTCTTCCATGGTTTCTCCTTTCACACCCTGCCGAGAATATCATTCCGCGTGTTCTTGACGATTGGCAGGATTACGTCAAAATCAATGCGCCCCCAGTATTTCGGATAGGGTTGCTCATCGGGAATGCTTGTTTCGAGTTCCCCGCCCGCAATCTGCCAACGATTCTTGATCGGGTTTTTAGAGAGCAGCGAGAAGCGCAGAAACTCTAAAACGTGATAGAGACTTTCTGCGCCGCACTTCTCCGCCTCGGGACATACAACGACATAGACCGCCATACTTGCAAGGCGTTCTTTCTTCTCGTCCTTTACCTTGTGGGGACGAATCACGATGTGCGGGCACTGCTCCTTCTTCATCGTCCGCACATCGGCAATCGGCAGAAACCCCGCATGGGCTTCTCCCGTGCCTGACTTTTCGTCATATCTTTTGATTTCCTCGCCCAGAAAATCCGCGATCTCCTCCGCGCATCGCCATGGTGTCATGTTTTCCCTCCTATACGCCGTTCAAGTTCATGAATCATGCGCTCTTCGTACTTCTCCAACATGGCATCGGTTGTTTCTTCAATCACGCTGTCCTCGTCGAACATCTGCGGGACGGATGGTCCATAGATGCCCTTGAGCGGATAGCGTTCCGCGCCCTCGCGCATGAGCGGGGCATCTCCGTGCATAAAGGAGCGTGGGACAACTCCGCCGCTGTCCTGCTTGATGGATACGAAAACGCCGTCCTTGCACCTCCGCGTCCCGCGAAAGTTCTTGACGGGTTCTGTGCCGCCCTCAATGCGTATGACGGTATCAAGCGTGCTCGGATTCTCGACTTTCATGCGGGATTTTGCAACGCCCGTCTTGATTGTGTAGACTTCGCGCATTTTCTTTGCGCCTACGGTCATACCATGGCGCGCTGCGCGTTTCCCCGATGCGCCAAGTGCAGCGTGTAGTTCGCGCCCTGAGAGCGATGAGAGTGCCTGTCTGATTTTCTCTGCGTCATCCTTCGACACGTCCACTTTTATCATCGAGGCATTCCTCCTCTCGTCAGCTGTCATGCCCCTTGAGTACGATGGATAGTAGCCCCGCCTCATGCGTACACGAATCCACAAGCATGACTTCTCCGTCAAGGTCGAACCGCATTCCCTCAACGGGGATCTCCGGGAGTAGGCGCGACCCAACGTGTATGGTCACACTCGCGCCGTGGATCCCCTCGTATGCGTCATACGTCGCGCCGCGCAGATATTTCTCCTCGGTGCGCGGTTTTTCTACAACGCACAGGCAGACTGTCCCGTTGAGGTCATGCTCCTTCGCGAATTCGTCTGCATCAAAAAACACGCCCCTCAGATCCTCGGTGAGATCCTCCTTGAACGTGTTCATTTTCCCTTGCCTCTGCCCTTTCCTTTTGGTGACGTGTTGTCCGTCCGAACAGCGGCGGCAGGGTCAACAGCGGGAATTCCACCCGCGCCATCCTCGCTGTCCGAATCGGACACATCATCTGATACCCCTCCATCTCCGGCATCGTCGTCGCCGTTGTCACCGTCCTCGTTGTCGCTGTCCTCGTTGTCGCCGTTGTCGCTGTCCTCGACATCTTCGACCTCATCACTGTTATAGATTTCGAGTGTACCGCCCGAACGCGCAACGAGCCGCTTTGCCGTCTTAGGATCCTCAATCTCTACCACGTCGCCCGCCTTGTAAATCTCGCCGTTATGTGACAGGCAGAACCGCTTGACGATAATCTTCATCCTTCTCACCCCTTTGCTTTGATAAGTGCCCAGTCATCCGCCCATTCCGGTGCGAGCAGGAAACGGCTGTACATCGTGAGTGCCATCTCCTGTGTGTCCTTGTTGCCGTTGTAATACGGTACATACTGCCCGATGAACGTGTTATAGCCCGTTCCGCCGTCATTGAGCAGTGTGACCGCGCCGTGGAGCTGTCTGCCGCGTCCCGGGATTGCAATAATAACGTCATTATCGCCAAGGAAAGACTTCACCACGCCGTCATCGTCAGTGTACGTCTCCGTGTAGCTATACACTTCGAGGTTCAGCGACTGCAAAAGGCCGATGCGGCGAATCTGCGGGCTGGTGAAACGCGGTGCGAGGGAGAGTATCGCGAGGTTCTCGCGATTCGGAATGGCGAGCCATTCGCGGATTTCTCCATTCTTGATGAGGTATTTCTCGATGTTCTTGCCGCAAAGCATGAGCGTCGGGATGATTCCCGTGCTCTCCTGAATCATCATGGAGGCGTTCTTGATGTCGTCATAGATGGTCGCGGACGGGTTGTCCCATGTCACGCTCGGCGTGATCTTCTGCGTCCATCCGTCAAATTTCAGAACGTCAAGGACGTGCGTTTCTCCGTCGTCGGCAAAGCCCTTGATTTCGCACTGCCCCGTCGTGAGGATGTCCGCCGCCATCTTGTTCTTGCGGTTGATGATCATGTTCTGCAGTTCCACGAGGTCACGCGCCTGAATCTGCGCTGCACGCTGTGCGGGTGTCATGGTGCTGTATACCGTCTCACCGAAGGCGCGCTGCTCAAGATCCTCGGGGGAGAGTGTCCGACGCGGCCCGACCATCGGCGGCGTATAGCGCTCGATCCACGAGGTATCACGCTTCATGTTAATCCCCTTTGCGCCGCTGACGATGAACGGCGCGAGCTTGCGCCCGCCCTTGCGGTATTCCGTCTCAATAACGCGCGTCGGCACTGTCGGCGGTGTGTTCGGGAAAAAAGTGTCGAGCAGGAAGCTCGCAGGCGGCTTGATGCGCTCCATCGCCTTCATGAGCGAGATCGTATCGTTGTATTCAATCATCGGCATGTTCAGTTCCTCCTTACTTCAGCGACGTGAGGAAAATGCCCTTCGTGCGCAGTTCCTCCTCGTGTGCATTGACCGTGTCCCCGGCGGCGGCAATCAGCTTCTCGCGGTTGAACCGCCCCGATACGTAGACCGTTCCGACGGTATCGGCTTTCGTTGCGTCCACGTCCGTGCGCAGGATGTAGTCCGCCGCCGCGCCCTTGATGGTCTGCTCCGCCTTGATTGCATCCGTCCCGCCGTCCTTTTTCGCGGTGAGCAGCATCCCGCGCTGATAGACCTCCCCCTGCTTCAATGTGACGTTCTTCGTCAGCACCGTAACCTCGGGGCCGCCCAGCAACTCGTCAAAGCTCGTTGCATCCTTGATTGTGTCATGGTAGCTCATGTTATTCCACTCCTCTCATCCGATTGGCGTAGCTTGCAATATCAGCGATATTGCGTTCCTTCTCCGCCGCTTCGCTGCCATTCGAGGGTTGCGGCGTCGACAGCACGCCGTCCGCGTTGGATTCCTTGCTGTCCTGCAGGATTGCGCGAATCGACGCAAGCATCTTCTCTTCGTGCTTCGTGTCCGTACCTGCGACGGGCGCATTCGCGGCGGCATCGACGTATGGCTTCACGCTCTCGGCGGTTGCCCCGTTTGCCTTCGCCGCTTCAACGATGCCATCAACAGCAGGATTCCCGTTCTTCAGCGCATCAAGTGCCGCCATGCGTGCCCGCTCCTGTGCGACTGCCGCCGCGCGAACATCCTCCGCATTCTGCGCCGACGTGTCCTGCTGCGCTTCCTGCGTCTGCACCTCCTTGTTCTCGCCCATCAAAAGATTCTTGATCGCCGCGAGTGCCTCGGTTGCTGTCATTCCCATAATGGTATCACTCCTTTTCTTCTTTTCCGGCAAAATTGCCTTGAGGTCTGCCACATTCTCGAATCTGTCCAGTTTGCATGATACGGAATTGACGATCAGAAGATTATCCTCCCATCGGTTTTCAATGGGAATCTCATCTGTGATCTCATCCACAAATCCGTATTCCTTCGCCTTGTCGGCGGTCATCCACTCCTCAGAATCCATCTTGTGCTTGACTTGCACCTCAGAGAGGGCATTTCCGACGCGCCCCATGTAGACGTTGACGATGGTCTGCTTGACAGTCGTGAGGCGGTCAGACACTTTTCCAAGTTGGACGGCATCGTAGTAACCGAGCATCGCGGATTTCGGATTGTGGATCATGTAGATCGTATTACTCGGCATGATGACCGTTTCACCTGCGCACGCAATCACCGTCGCGGCGCTCGCGCACATCCCATCGATTTTGACGGTGACTTTGCCCGTATAGGCTTTCAGCTGATTGTAGATTGCCTGTGCCGCGAACACGTCGCCGCCGGGACTGTTCACGCGCACGGTCAAATTCTTCCCGCCGCACGCTGCGAGATCATCGGCGAACTTTTTCGGCGTTACCTCATCGCCGTACCATGACGCATCCGAGATTTCGCCGTAAAGCAAAAGCTCCGCCTCACCGTCGGCGTTATTTTTGAACTTCCAAAACTCCTCCATCATCCTCACCTCCCTTCTGTTTGTCTTCGCTCTCCGTGTTTTTCCCGGCGAGCACTTCGGGCGTTCCAAGCGTCAGTCCCTTGGACTCAATCATCTTCAGTTCCCATGCAAGCTGATCCAGATTCTCCTCGAAGTCCGTCCCCGTCATCTCCGCCGCCTCACGCTCACGGGTCGAAAGCCCATACTGCACACGCAGGGCGCTCCCCTTGATGTCCTTCACGGGGTCAAGGATGGACATGGTCGGACCGTACCAATCCGCACTCACCCACGCCGCACGAATGGCAGGATCGTCGAAAAAGCCCGGCGCGTCAATGCGCCCAACGGCGACCGCCTCCGCAAGCCATGTTTCATAGACGGGTTGACAAAAGTCACGCGCGAACCACGTCCGGCGTAGCTTGAACTCCTCCCATGCCTGCAGCATCGCCGCTCTGGATGCACTGTACGAACTCGTGAAATTCTTCATGAGGACTTCGTATGGGATGTTGATTGCCGCGCCGATGTGCTTGATGAGCTGTGTCACAAACGGATCGAATGTGCTCATGCTCCGCCCCGCATCCACTGCCTTGACATCCACACCTGCGGGAAGGGCATTCAGCGTTCCGGGGCCGAGTCCGTAGTCCGACACATCGACGACTGGGGCGCGTGGGTCAACGCTCTCGTCTTCATCGCCATAGATGGCAGACGGGGCAATCCCCTCAAGTCCTGCCGCCCCTGCGGGCGAATTGGTGAAAAACAGGGCAAAGAAACTCTTGATGATCGCCGCTGTGAGTTCCGCATTCGTGTAACGGCTCACCTGCTTTAGCGTCTCAATGACGGGTGCGAGGTATGGAACGCCGCGATATTGCTCCGAGCGCACATCATGACAGATTTGCACGATATTCGGCATTCCCGAGAGTTCGCCAAACGCCTTGACCCGCACCCATTCGTCCATCTGTGCCACTTCTACGAGATCGCCCGGCACTTTGTTGGAGATCCAGTAAGCCTCGATTGCGCCCTCTGCGTCGATCTCCACGCCGCTGACAATCCGATTCCCGTTGCTCTGATTCTTCGCCTCAACGGAAAACACACCATAGCCGCCCGTAAGGCTTCCGCCATACGGATTCGATATGCGATTCCCCTCGATGATCTGTAGGCGCAGGCTATACGGCATAAACTGCGTTGGCGGCTTCCTCCGAAAGAGGGCGAAGGAGTCCCCGTCTACGAGATACGCCACATACGCAAGATCCTGCAAGTCGTAGAAGCTGTTACGGCGATAGAGATCGCAGTGTTTTGATGCTGCCCATAGGTCAAACTCGCGGCGCGTCTTGCGATTCCACGCCCGCGCCTCCTCATGCGTCAGCCCCAAGTCCAAATAGTGAATTTTTGGGAAAACCTTGAGTCCTGCGCCGACGGTGTGCATCGAGCTTGTCTGAATCGCCGCTGCGCCGATCGGCGTATTGATCGCCTGATCCGCCGAACGATTGCGCAGTGTATAGAGATTCGCATCAATGTCCGACTTCGCGGACGCGCGGACGGGATGATAGGCTTTCAAAATGCCGCTTGTATGTGACGCCCCGCCCTCAGAATATCCCGTGTTCTTGATTCTCGTCTCCTCGCGCACCGTCGGCATACGTGCCTTTGCAGGTCTGTGCTTTCGTTTTCTCATACTGTCTGTCTCCTAATCGTGAAATACAACGCGCTTCGAGAAGCCACGTGAACGCCCTTTCGTCTGCTCCAATTCGCTCTCAAGCTCCTTGATCGCCTTTCGGATCTCGGCGAGATTCGCCCGTGTCAGCTGTCTGTTCCCGAGCGTGTAGGATTGCCCGCGCAGGACTTTCCGTTCTGCATCGTAGTAAAGTTCCAGTCGCTCAATCAGGATTGTCTCCGATGTTGCCACGCCGTCACCCTCCCAATCAAAAAGGACGGCTCCCACCGTCCTGTATTGTCAATATAGATTCATGCTGCGCGATTTCGCCTGCGGTGGTCGTTTCGGTCGCTCCGCCGCTTTCGGCTTTACTTTTTTCTTACGTGCCTCCTCTGGCACATTCACGCCGAGCATTTCCGCGATTTTTACCCAGTTGATATGCGGCAGCAGCGATTTCATGCACGCAAGGTTGTAGACGCGCAGATCCAGAGGCTCATTGCGGACATCCTTGCTGATCGGCTCCCATACGACTTGGATCATGCCGCCCTTGCGCGTAACTTTGCGCTGCTCTGCGATAATCCCCTTGAAATATGCCTGATCATAGCCGCGCTGCCCGATATGGCTGTCATCCATAGGAAAATGAAAATACTGCTGTCCTTTCTGCTCAAGTCCGAGCCGCGTCATGACTTGCTGCTTGCCGTCGTTGACACCGAGAATAACGAGCGGTATGCCATATTCTTTCGACGGCTTGCTGTACCGCCATATCAGCGGCAGACCCGATCCGCCGCGTCCCTTGATGCCGATGCGCTGCTTGTGAAGATTCTTGCGGCAGTAGAGATATACATTCTGCGTCGAAAGTCCGCCCGTGTCGATGAACGTGCGCGAGACTTTGAGGCTGTTTCCGTCGGCGAAGTGATACGGACGATCAAGCACGCCGTCGAGGAGCTGCCATACACGTTGTCGGTCAGGATCGCCGGGGATGATTCCCTTCTGGATGCCCCAGCACTCCTCGCCGAATCCCCATCCGCATATCTCATATTCAAGGCGGTTTCCCTGCACGTCAACGGCGGCGGTCAACAGGAGCACGCCGCGCGGCAGTTCTGCCTCGTACTTCTCGCGGCGGCGTAGGAACTGCATCTCGTCGTCGTACGCGCCGATCAGTCGGTACGTCTCGCCGAATCGTGTGTTGACGACGACCTGCTCCCTCAGTGGGTCGCCCTTCGCCTCATACCACTCCTTCATGATGCCGTTCCACGTCAGCCACGGGGACGAAAAACCGTTGACGAAAAAGGAGCGCGTGCCGTTTTCAAGAGCGATTGGATTCTGCATCTCGTACCGCTGCGGCGCGTCCTTTATCTGCCGCTCGGAGAATTTGAATCCGCAGTCGGGACACCGCCATTCCACCTTTTTCATGATGTAGGTGACGTTGCCGTCCTTGTCGCGGCTCTCCTCGTGGTCGCATTCCATCTCCGTGTGCCTGAGTACATGGTACTCACCACAATTCGGGCACTGATGCCGCCATTCCTCCTGTGTCCCTGCGAGATATTCCGTCTCAATGCGGCTCGCGCCCTCGGTTGTTGGCGTGGAGAACAGTCCTGACACATGATTCCAGAACGTCGTCATACGCTTTGACGCGAGGTCAACAGGATCGCCCTCCGTGCCCGCCGTCTGCGCGAATCGATCGACCTCGTCGGCGAGCAAGACGCGCACGGGACGCGACGCAAGCCCCGCCGGGGAGTTCGAGCCGCACATGATAAGTCTGCCGCCGGGGAAAATCTTTGAGAGAATCGTATTGTTGCCGTCACGCGTTTTCGCTGTGCCGAAATCCTCCTTTCCCTTGACGGTGAAAAAGAGATTGTTCAAGACTTTCGTATCGCGCAGCATCGGCGCGATGCGTGTCTTGGAGTAGTCCTGCGCCATCTCGATAGTCGGCTGAATCATCATGATTGCCGCAGGGTCAAGATGGGCGAATCGCCCGATGACATTATTCATAATATCCGACTTGCCGATCTGCGCCGCCGATTTCACTACAACGCGATGAATACCTGTCTGCGTGAATGCATTCATTATCTCCCGCTGATATTCTGCGCGCGACGTCCGCCATCTCCCCGGCTCTGCATTTCCTTGCGAGATTACGCGGTATTCGTCCGCCCATTCGGATACGCTTGTTTTCGGCAGTGGCTTGAGTCCCTTGCGGGAAATGTACTGCCATAGATCAATCGCTGTCCTCATCGTCCGCCTCGATCTCCTCTTCCGTGAATAGCTCCGGTGTATATTCGGATAACTCCGAAAGCCGTTCTTCCAGTTCGCGTGTCATAAGCTCATAAATCTGCCCCCTCGGCTTCCCTTCCAGTTGCGGCGCGAGTTTCGATGGCATCCCGAGAAGCTGCGTGCGCAGGTTGGATAGCATCTCTGTTAGGACAAGTTCAACGGTTCTTGCAGAATAGGCGCGGTTCTCCATTTTGGCAAGCCGCAACTCTGCGATCTCGCGCTTTGTCTTTTCGTGCTTGGCACGTTCCCGTGTTAAATCCAGTTCCGCCTCAATGCTGACTTCTTCGTTTTTCTGACCTGACCAATAACGCTTCACGCTCTCATAGAGCAGAACGGCACCGCCCGGATTATCCTCATCTCGGACGACGATCTCATCCTTGATGAGATGATTGACACGCGCAGGTGTTACGCCAAAAGCAGATGCAAGCTGTCGCTGTGTGACCGTGATTTTCTTGACATCCCCTTTGACTTTCATGCGTAATCACCTCCGATTTGGTAAATCTTTTTCTCACTTTTTTCTCAAGTCGCTAGTTAGTTGGTTGTTTTCCGTTCCGGCGGCTCGAAAAAATTTATTAACCCCATGAAAAAATTTGCAGCTAAACAAACGGTGGGCTCGAAAGCGGGAGCGCACAAGTTCAAAACGCCAGAAGTACCTATTGCCTCCGTGGTCGTCGTGCCTTGCGCCGCGCCTCTTCCCATCTCATCATCATTCGGCTCTTGGTTTCGATGGCTCTGATCTTGCGTTCCTGCACGCGTGTCAGTGCCTCCTCGATGTTGAGTATCCTGTCGATGAGCGGTTGACGCTTCTCAACTTTGCCGATCATCGTCTTTTGCTCCTGCAAGACTTCAATCTCGCTCACTTCTCCTGTGATCTCGTCGTAGACGTTCGCAATCATCGGTTTTGATTGCAGTTCGAAGATGTCCTTCGTCTCGCATGGTTCTTGCGCCGCATTCAGCTCGTTCAGATAGATAAGCATTCGGCGCTCTCGCAGTGTCAGCAGTCGAATCGTCTCATCAATCACGGTAAATGGATTCGTATCTGCCGATCGCAGTATTGCTTTCTCTTCGTCGCTTATGGCATCTTCCCATATTGTTTGGTATTCGCCAGTTGTGACGGCGTTCGCGTTCTTTTGCGGCGATGATGATTTATGTCCAACAGAATTTTTATTTCCTAATGGAGCACCCCGCCCCTTACTCAAAATTATTCCGTCGGATGTGTTGTTTTCGTATGGGAGCGTTTTCCCAATCATGCTCCACTGGTCGAGTGTTTTCCACTTTCTGACTTTGGAGGCAGTCACGGATAGTTCATTCGCAATGTCTACGAGCTTCATTGTTCCGCCGCTCGCCCTCCATAACTCGTAGGCGCGGTCACGTTCTTCACTGCGCCGACTCGCCATGTACTATCACCGCCTCCTTATTGTTTTTCCTGCAAGGCAAGATCCAGTTCAATAAGCTGCCGCAAGTCTGCAACGGATGAGAATGTAATCTTTCCTGCCTTGAAATCGTTCACCCACTGACCGATGCCCGCCTGTGTTATTTTTCGATAATCCTCACGGGATTGCGTAATTTGCATCTGCTTGTCGGCTTCCCGCCGCGCTTTCAATTCCTCTTGATTCTCAGGAATTACAATCCTTTTCTTCCCCTTCTTCTGCATTGACTCCCCCGTCCTTGATCCGCTCTGCCCTTTGTCCCGTGAACTCCTCCCACCGCCGAACAATGACATCGGCGTAGACGGGATCGCACTCCATTGAAAAACACCTGCGCCCCGTCTGCTCGGCGGCGATGAGTGTTGATCCGCTCCCTCCGAATCCGTCAAGTACGATATCGCCCGGGCGGCTGCTGTTCTGAATGGCTCGCGCACAGAGCGCGATTGGCTTCATCGTCGGGTGCTCGCCGTTGCGAATCGGCTTCTCGAATCGCCACGCCGTCATGATGGAATCATCCGCGCGAGATACAACCTCCACGTCCCGCGCACGAATTACGACCTGTTCTAGTCCGACGGCAACGCATATCAACGCATGATCTTCTTGTTCCTGTATGACGATAGGCAAGTCCTCTAACACCGTCCCCTGCTTTCGTCCTCCGAAAAAGCTGTGCCGCCCATCGGTACGCCATCCGTACAGGATCGGCTCATGCTGCCACTGATAATCCTGCCGCCCAATGACGAACTGATTCTTCACCCAGATCAAGCACTGTTTTAATGTCCAGTTCGCCGACGCCATCGCCTCGCGAAATTCATTTCCTGCGCTGTCTGCATGGCAGATATAGATCGCCGCTCCGGGCGAAGCCACGTTGTAAAAATTGCGGAATGTGTCGATAAGGAATGCGCGGAATGTGTCCGTGTCCATCTTGTCGTTTTTGATCTTGAGCTTTTCCTTTGTGTGTCCCTCATAATCGACGTTGTAGGGCGGGTCTGTGAAGATCAGTGCCGCGCTCTGTGTGTCCATGAGTTTTGTCACGTCCGCCGCCATCGTGCTGTCTCCGCACATAAGTCGATGCCGCCCAAGAATCCAAACATCGCCACGCTTTGAAATTGGTTCTTTGATTGATGCGGCTGTGCTCGCTGGGTCGAAATCATCTTCTCTGACTTCCTGTGCGCGAACGTCCGCAAGCAGATTATCCAGTGCTTTCCCGGCATAGCCTGTCAGCTCTATGTCAATATCAAGCCCACTCAGATCGGATAACAGCCTCGCCATCTCCTCTGTGTCGATTGAGGCAAGTTCTGCGATGCGGTTGTCTGCAACCAGATCCGCCCATTCCTCTGCCTCGCTTGCATAATCCTGCCGCTCAACGGGTACTTTGCACCCAAGAAGCATAGCAGCGGCAAGGCGACCGTGACCACGCACGATAAATCCCGACCGATTCGACACTGTGACTGGTGCTCGCCATCCTTGCGTCTGGATGATTTTCGCCAGTAGCTCAATCTGCCGCTTCGGGTGCTGATTTGGATTCCTCGGATTCGGCACGAGCATTTCTGGATCAATAAGCTCCGTATAGGAGCAATGCACCTTGATATTCTCCATAGCAGAGCCTCCTTTTTGCGCATAGAAAAAGACACCGCCGTTATAGCGATGTCTTTTGGGCGTACTTTTCCCATGCGCATAGTATAGCACTAAAACTTCACCCTGTAAACTTCATCTTTTTTTCACCCTAAAATTTCATTGCAGTCCGCCCCGTAGAGGGCTGTATTCATGATGTCGATCAGCCGCCCCTTGTTCCGCCATACCGTCGCATTCGCACATTTGAGAGCATTGCAGATTTCATCCTCGCTCATTTTCTGGAAGAAGCTCATTTCGATGATCGGAAAGTATTCGTCATCTCGGATTGCCGATAGTGCCGCATCGATTTCTCTGATCTCGTTTTCGTCGCGGGCGATTTTACGCTCCACGATCATGATCTTCGCCTCGCGCAGCTCCTCCAATGTCGGACGCTCCCCGCCTTTGGATGACGGCGAGAACATGACAATACTCTTTGACTTTCCCATGTCCTCTTTTTTGATATCCTCGATGTCCGCCTTATAACGCTCAATGTTGATTTTGAGAAGCGGATATGCGTATAGGCGTTTTTTTGTGAGTTTGACGAGATCCTTTGCGCGATAACGCGCGAGCGGCTTCAGTTTTTGAATCTCATCGCTGAAAACACTTCGGATCTCCTGCAAATCTTTTTTACTCAACCCCATGCTTTAACCTCCTCCGTATCCTGCGTCTTTTGTGTGTTGGACGGCGGTGATTCCGTCGGTGATATTGCTTGTAGTATTTCATGCGCCGGATATACTTGATCCATCGTTCCAAATTCCCTCCATGTCTTTCCTTGAATTTAGCGCGAGTTATGCTTATTAGCTGTTTTGCAATGTCTCTCGCATTTTCTGTCGCTTTAAGCATTCCCTCAACGAAGTCTACGAATTTGTCCGATTCGGACATTGTTTGATTCTTCGCCATGTTCGATCTCCCTACACATACGTCTCGAGAATGGCAGGATCATCCTGCGGATGACGAATCATTTTGACCATATCTGGCGGAATCGCCGCGCGCACTTCGTCAAGCGTCTCCCGTCCGATGTAGATCATCGGCGACACATACGCCGATTTCCCACCATGCGCGATGATGTGCGCTCGAGCGACGTATCCATGCGGGAAATCCTGCGGGTGGTCGTACACTGTCACAATGACGCTCGCCATGCGGCTTTTGCGTCCGCTGTTGATCAGTCGGCGGAATTCATCGTTCGTTAGTCCCGTATTCATCGTCTCCTCCTCTACGCCCAGTAGTTTTCAAGTGGCTCTTCTTTGCTCAGATAGTAACGAATTGGTATTCCGAGTTCGCGCGCCGTTGTATGCTCCATCGTGCAACCACGGCTGTCCATGAATTCCCCACTCATAACGATCATATCGCAGTCTCGCAGCACTTCGAGGCAGTATTCCATCACCTGCTCATATTCCATGTCTGCAACCGCCGCGAACATCGCAATCGGGTTCAAAAACAGCATATCCGGATAGCGTTCCTGTAAGAATCGCTGAATCTCTGCCGCCTCCGCCCTGTTGCGCTCCTCATCCCCCGTGTAGGGATGGGATACGTACACCCAAACAAGTTTTTTCATGATGCCGCCTCCTCATGCAAATAAAGTCTGCTCTGAAAACTGTTGTGCCTCGGCGCGCTGCAGATTCTTTACGCTCTGCGCGTAATAGGAGTCTTTCAACTCGATCCCGATGGCGCGCCGCCCCATCTTGACCGCCTGATACGCCTCCGAGCCGATGCCCATGAACGGAGTGAATACAACATCCCCGGGATTCGTCCACATCGTGACGGCACGCTCGATGACTTGCAGTTGGAGGGGGGCAATGTGACGCTCGTCCTCCTCGTCTCGTGCACTCTCGCGCTGCAATGTGTTTGACGGATTGATGTCGTGCCATACGCACTCCGCCCACTGCTGCCACTGCTTCACGGGGAATTCTTCGTCGGTGTGGTGTACGGGCTTCGGATTGTCGCCCGGCTTGCGGAATGTCAGGAGGTAGTCGGGGATTGCCATACGTGAGAGGCACGAATCTTTCTTGACCTGCTTCCACAAAAGCCCGATTGCCTTTGTCCGTTGCATGGCTGTCACTGGGTCTTTGCGGATGGTGACGCGCGGCGTGTGCATGACGAATCCCGCCCGCTCGAAGATACGTACAAGTGCCCCCGAAAAGTCACGCAGTCCGATCACACCGTCCCGATTCTTTGTAAGGGGGAGATCAATGCAGTGGACGCTCATGCAGCGCCCCGGCGTGAGGATTCTGTAAAGCTCCTTTGCCAAGAATCGGAAGTGACGGGCGAACTCCATGCTTGTGCGGCAGTTGCCGATGTCGCGATTGCTGTTGCTGAATACATACAGGCTTTCAAACGGCGGCGAGAAGATGATGAAATCAACGCTCGACTCCGGAAGCCCCCGCGCAACCTCTACGCAGTCCCCATGGTAGATGTGCCACATCGCCCCTGCATCCTGACCTAATACCTTGACGCTTTCCATTTCGTGTCCTCCTTACGCCGCCGACGGCTTGAGCCAATCCGGCAGGGTCATGTCCTCCTGCGGGTCATATTCTTTGGTCTGCCGTGCGGTCGATCTGATATTGTCCTTCGTGATGTTCTGCGTCACTGCGATCATGCCGCGCAGCATCTCTTCGAACTGTCTTTCCTTGCGCTGGATGTTCTCGACGACCGCCCCCTCTGTGTCGGCGGTAATGATCCGAACGTCTACGGGATGCTCCTGTCCGAATCGCCAACAGCGGCGAACGGACTGATAGTATTGCTCGAAGCTGTCCGAGAGTCCGACGAACGCCATTTTATGGCAACGCTGAAAGTTGAGTCCCATGCCGAAAATAAGAGGCTTACTGATCAGTACGCGAATCCTTCCAGCGGCAAAGTCTACCGCCGCCCGCTCTTTTACGTCCGGGTGGTCGCTTCCGCTGATCTCGACCGCATCGGGGATGAGCGCTTTTAGTGCATCGGCTTCGCTGTTGAGATTGCACCATACAAGCCACTGATCCGCATCCGCATTCACGATTTCGGCGCACGCCTGTGCCCGATCCTGCACGCTGTCCCGCCGCGCCTGTTGACGCTCCTGCAATGTAAGCGCCTCGACGGCAAAAAGCGTTTCCGGTTGTCGCTCCGTATGTACGGTATGTTGTGATATGTGCAGCGGTGGCAGGTTGTAGCGCGTGCCGTCATATCCGAGGTCTTTTGGATTCGTGAGCATGACACTCCAACTCGCCACCCACTGCCAAAAATCCTGTGCTGCGTGACCTTTCAGCCGCCATTTTCTCATTTCTCCGCCATCGTGAACGAAGAACGTCGCAAGCATCTCACCCGATGACATGACACCCAAGAACTCACTGTGATTGCATAGCTCCATGAGGTCGTTCGGTGCAGGTGTCGCTGTACAGGCGAGGCGGTACGGTATCTTTTGACAGGACGCGATCAGCTGTGCGCGGATTTTCCCCGCCTGTGCTTTGAGGATGGAGGATTCGTCCAGAACGATCCCCCGAAATTTAGAGAAGTCGAAACGATCCATGCGCTCATAGTTCGTGATGTTGATCCCTCCATCTATGACATCTTCCTGTGAGCGGCAATGATGGACGGTGATCCCGAACTTCCCCCCTCGGATATGGTCTGCTTGCTCACGGCGAGCGGCGCAAGGATGAGAACTGTGCCGCCGATGTGACGCGCCCATTCAAGCTGCATGAGTGTTTTCCCGAGTCCCGTGCCCGCAAATATCGCCGCTTTCCCCTTTTTCAGCGCCCAGAGTACGATGTCGCGCTGAAAATCAAATAGCTTGTCACTTATGGTGATGTTCTCGACGTTGATTCCTGCGGCGGGCACGGTGATCTCTTTCCGTCGCAGGAACTCCTCGTAATTATCCGTCATGATAATTTGTCCTCTCTGTTTGCGTGGTCTCCACAATCCGCCGAATCACATAGTCTGCGCAGGGCTGCGCCATTCCGTTACCGAGAGCCTTGTAGCGGGCGGTGTCGCTGCCGCCCTCAGTGTAGCCATCAGGCAATCCTTGCAGTCGCTCGCACTCGGTCGGGGTGAGTCGGCGAACGATGGAGTGCATGACTGCTAGATTCTCACTGCCTCCGCCGTGATTGCCGCCCGATGCTCTGAGTGTCGCAACCTGCCCTTTCTCGTATTCGCTGAACGACTTCGCGCCGTATATCTCTGCGACCGCATGGCGGTCAATCGTGTTCAGCGTATAGGATGTTTCCTCGAGTACGCCTTTCCCGTTGCCGCCATTCTTGATTTTGCGATCAATCGTATTGCCCGCGATGCAGTAGCTGTGTACTACGGGCACTTGATTCCCACCTGTGCCCATACGGGCGTTGAGGGTTGGGACGATTCCGCCTGTCACGTGTCGCATGACTTCATCGGCATGTGTCATGTCATAGATCGCGACGTGCATCTCTTTCTCTGCGATGAGTGTTGGTGCAACCTCTTCGGCGTATCCGATGCCTCCTGCGGTCGGCGCTGCTTTCCCGATAAATCCTGCAGCTCTGACAAAAACCGCCCCGTTATTCGTTCCTCGCCCTTCACCGCTATAGAGCGCCGCCATTGTTCCGTTCTCATCATAGATTCGTCTGCTTTGCACGTCCCACGGTGTCAACGCGCTTGTCGCGACGATCTTCGGACCACGGTCAATGCACGGGCTTCCATCCATCCGTGCGGTCAGTGTTCTTGCGTATTTTGGTATATACGCGCCTGACGTTCGAGCGCAATTTTCAACTCCTCTGGTAGTTCCTTTCCTCGCTCCTTCGCCCTTCTGAGGATTCCCAGACACGCTTTCGCGCTCAAATAGTATTTCTCCGGCACGTCGGTCATGGGCTGCAAAATCCGCGACAAGAAAGATTCTACGGCGACGCTGGGGCACTCCCCAATATTGAGCGTCGATGACGCGCCACGCGATTTGACACTCATCGCATTCAACCATCCCTGCGTTTGCCCACTTCCCGCCATCAGGTGTTGGAATTTCGGTCTGTCCGATTTCCTCAAGCACGGCTCTAAAATCAGCCCCTTTGTTGCTTGAGAATGCCCCGGGGACGTTCTCCCATACGAAATATCGCGGATATCTCCCCCCCGTGGACGCTCGTATTCTCCGAACAATGTCAACTGCTGTGCGGAATAAGCCGCTGCGTTCACCGTCCAGCCCCTTTCTTTTCCCTGCAATGCTCAAATCTTGACACGGGCTTCCCGCGCAGATAATATCCACGGGTTCTATCTCATCCGGATTGATCTTCGTGATGTCCCCGAGCTGCTTCACATCGGGGAAGTGCCGCGCCGTCACGGATTGCGGGAACGGCTCGATCTCGCTTGCCCACAGCGGCGTAACGCCCGCATGACGCGCCGCCAGCAACCACCCGCCGATCCCATCAAACAGGCTACCGAGCGTCATCATCTGTCTTTGCCCTCAAAATAGAATTTGACTGGCTCCCCCGTGAACTCTATCAGTCCATACGCAAGGGCAAGCCGAAGAATGAACTGTTTCTCCAGTCTTTTGGGGATAGTGCTCAACTGCTCGCGAAAATCCTCGATGGTCAGTGTCGATTTGTAGAAATTACACTGCCGACATGCAGGGCGATAGTTTGAGGTTTCGTTCACGCCTCCACGGTGGATCGGGTGTATATGATCCACTTGCATCTCCCTTATTTCGATTTTCTTGCCGCAGTAAGCGCAATGACCGTCGTACATCGCGTAGACCCGCGCCCGCACATCCTTCGACAAGGCTTTCCGCTTTCGCGCATCTCTGGTCTCGCGCTTGATCTCGCGCATCACATTCCCGATTGCCTCCCGCGCCGTCGGGTCTTTCTTCTTGCAGGGCGTGTATTCGTCCATGTCCTTCACCCCCGGTAATCCTCAAACCGTTCACAACTCCGAAAGATGATCTTGTTGTTCGTCCACCGTTGCAGTCGCCGCGTCTCTTTGGGTGCTCTCTGCTTGTCGTAGATCATGACATATGCGTCATATCCATGCTCACGCAGCCAGCAGACGCGCCGCAAATCCTCCTCGTGCGTGCTCCAGTAGTTCGTGAGCACATATACCTTGCGCTTGCGATAGTCCGTGACTGCCGAGCGCTCTGCAAACATCTCCAGCATCTTCGGAACAATCTCATCACGCGGATTGTCCCACGCGAAATGGAGCATCTTGACTTTGCACGCGTTGATGAGGTCGATATTCTCCGCCGTCAGCAGCCGCGCATCCAGTCCCTGTGTAAAATCCACCCACGCCCCGCTTGCTACGATCTGCTGCAACAGTTCCATGTGTTCTGCTGCCGCAAGCAGATTTGGATCAAGCAGCTTGATATACCGCTCCCCGCTCCAAAACTCTCCGAGGTCTGCCACCTTGCGACTGATACGCCCCTCCTTGCTCGCGACGATGCAAAACGGACAGGCACGCGGACAGCCGCGCGTAAGGAATCCATAGGCGGTCTTTGTATCCCCGTATAACGCATAGTCGGGATAGATGTGCTCAATCTCAGGAGGGAGCGTTTGAGGCCGACCTGTCCCCGTGCCGCCGATCTGCGCACCGATTTCCTCCAAGCGGCGGGCAACATGGCGGTTTTCCGTGAATACGCACGCCGCATAGAGCTTGTCATGGCCGCCAAACAGATCGCCGCCGAGAAGCACATCGTCAGGGCGTAGCAAGTGGACGCAATCTCCTTGATGTTTGTGCCATGCAGACAGCTTCATCAAGACGAGATTCGGGAAGTTATGCCCATCTACGTCAACCAGTCCGACTCTCATCCACTTCCTCCACCAATACGAGCACAAGCGATCCGCGTGTTTTCAGTCGCCTTCGAGTTCAATCGCTCGCATCGCTTTAAGGTAATCAATCGCCGCCAAACACTCATGACGATACTCCAATCTCCCCTCGTTTTCTTTTGGATTTTCCGTTTCTACGTATTCCTCGAACTCTTCTAATGTCCCGCCTTCCCCGCTATTCCAGTGTCCATATTCGACTCTATTTTCACTGGCGTTGTAGAAAACATATTCCTTTCTGATTCCGATTGGTCCAATTTGCAGTATTCTTGCCGTAAGACGGGCACCTTTAAGGTTTACCCCGGCAATTCTCGCGCCGCGTAAATCGGCATCATATAAACTCGTATCGCTAAGGTCGGCCTCTCTCAAATCACTTCCGTGCAGATTGGCGCATGACATCTCAGCACGATTCATATAAGCTCCGCGCAAGTCTGTTTTGCTTAGATTAGCACCATATAAATTAGCGCTATACAGGTCAGCAGACCTAAGCACAGCGCCCATCATATCAGCGCCTTCCATATTTGCCTCCATCATGGTTGCATTAGTCAAGTCGGCTCTGCGCATGATTGCGCCACTCAGATTTGCGCTAGTCAAGTCAACATCGTGCAGGTCAAATCCAGTTAAGTCAACGCCACTCAAATCAGCGCGATCCTCGTCTTTCATATCACGCAGGTATTTTGCATGTCTTTCTAAAATCTCATTCAACTCTTGCGCCGTCATTCTTTTTCTCCTCCTACCGAGCGTTATCATTCAAATCTTCCACCAATACAAGCACGAGCGATCCGCGCGTTTTTAGTCACCGTCCCCCCTTGCTCCATGCTTTATTACGCTCCTCAATTCTGCGAAGTGCGGCGGGACGGGCGCACCATTGCGCGGTTTTTCTGCTCACGCTTGCAAGCGCAGCGATATCGTCCAATGTTCCCCCGCCGATGTAATCATCTCCGCGATAGGCGGCGTAGATGTTGCAGTTTCTCTTTGGGTGATAGTTCCCTTTTGCCACATCCGTCACGCTCCCATCCGCTCCGGCTCATCGGCATCATCTCCGCCATCGTCCCCGCCGCCATCACCGCCGCCATCACCGCCGTCAAAGTCAAGGCTCTGCTGTGCGCGTTCGCCGTCGATGTACCGCCACGCCTCGCTCTCAAGTGCCTTGAGGTCGTTCGCAAGGTCAAGGCTGATGCAGTAATCCTCGCTGTCCGCTTCGTTTTGCGGCATCTCCGGACGCGCGGGCGTGTTGATGATGAGCGGTGCCTTGCTGTGCTCGAGTAATTTCTGCGCGGTGATGGTGATGTACCTGTTATCGTCTGTGTGCGATTCGGTGATTCCGCTGACGATGATTCGCTTTTCGTCCCGCTTGTCAAATTCGCAGATGTTGATGACGTGCGCGACTATTGCAAGCAGCCGCTCTTTCAGCTCTTCGCGCGGCGGGTCTTTGCAGGTCATCGTGTACGCATCCCAGCTTTTTGTCGCCTCCTGATAGACCTCCCACCCGAAGAAATACTCTCCCTTTTTGACTTTGATCTTCGTGATGCGCTTCTTTTTCGGCGTCATATTATCCCTCCTCCGGTGCAATATCCGCCATTTCCTGTTCTACAATCTCCATGAGGGTCTGCACGTATTCGGCGGCGGCACTTAGATTCGCCGCCCCCTTCCCGTCCTCTGCGATGGCGATTGCCCGCTGCGCTGCGCCCCTGTAGCTCTCCATGAGTGCCTTGAGCTCGCCGTAGACCGCCATAATGGCGTATGCTTTCGGGCTGTCCGTAGCATACGGAAAATCCGCAGGATTCTCCGGCTCCTGTGGGGGCGTACACGGATTCG
Organism: uncultured Selenomonas sp.; assembly: GCA_963555475.1. GTDB lineage: Bacteria > Bacillota > Negativicutes > Selenomonadales > Selenomonadaceae > Centipeda. Next base: position 60,300 of record CAUVVR010000007.1, on the reverse strand, counting down.
CCGTCTGCGTCTCTGCGCACGGCGGCGTTGCTGGCGGCGGTGCGTCGGCGGCGGGCGTGTGCTCCTGTTCCCGCCGTTTGACTTCCTCCACGTCTCGGAGCGTGACCGTCCCCGCCGCATGGAGTTTGTCCGCAATCTCCGCCTGTCCCTCATCCGAGAGGCGCGAGGATTCATAGGCGGTGCTGACGCCGATCCGCTCCTCCTCGAATGCCTCCTGCAAATCCTTATTCGTAAGGTTGTTCGCGATGGCGGCGTAGCGGGCAATCTGCCCCGATGCGGTGCCAAGCATCCGCGCCACGGTCTCGCGCAGGGGTGCTTGTAGTTTGCCCTCTGCCTTGATCTGCTTTAGGATGTCGGTCGCCCGCTGCGCCTGTCTCATTTTCTCCGCGTCGGTGAGTTCGCGCGCCGTGCTGTTCGTGTAGATCAGCATGAGTTCACGCATACACTCGTCCGCCTCGTTCTCGACGAGGGCGGCAATCTCTCGGAACTCTGCGTGTCCCTCTGCAACGAGTTTCTGACAGGCAAGATGACGGCGGTGTCCGCTGATAATCATATAGCGCCCGTCTGCATCCGCCGCCTTGACGACGATGTTCTGCAAGACACGCCCCGCCATCAATATGGAGTCTGCAAGCTCGTCAATCCTCGCCATACTGTAATGATTCGCAGGGTTCGTGATGATCGCGTCAATCGGCAGCGTTTTCGCCTCGTATTTCGGCTTTGCCATCCCCTGCGACGCAGAGTTCATGAGCGCCATCATGTCGAATCCGCCCATCTTCATCCCTTCCCTTCTGCGGGCGCGGCGCACGGATCGCCGATCATGGTGAGGTATTCGCGCGCGAGGCGTTTGTAATCACGCGCCGCCCAGCATCGCGGGCTGTGTGCCATAATCGGGCGTGCGGCGAATGTGCTCTCATCGACTTTCGCCGTCCAGCTGATATGCGTCTGCATGAGGCGGTATTTCTCCATCTGTTTCAGATACGCTGCGCCCTGCACGTTGACTTCGTTGCCGCGATAGCTTGTGATGACGCATCCCCGGAAGGTCAATCGCTCGTTGAAATTATCCCGCACCTGCCGCACACACTGAATCATCTCGTCCACGCCGTCAAAGGTGAACTGATCCACCTTGACCGGGATGATAACATCGTCGCCTGCGGCAAGGGCGTTGATCACGCTCATGTTCTCATCAGGTGCGTTGTCAATGATACAGTAGTCATATTCCTCTGCGACTGCCGTAATCGCGGTTTTGAGTCGCGTCTGCTGCGGGTGCATCGTGTCCATGAGGACTGCCTTATTTGCGCTGAGCAGTGTCATATTGGCGGGGATGCAGTCAATCCCCGCATGTATGCTCTTGCGGATGACATCTTTCACGGACTTTGCGCCCGTCATGAGATCGGCGACGCTCGGATGGTCGTAGCTGTGCGCGCCGAAAAACTTACTCGTGTTGCCCTGCTTGTCATTGTCGACGATGAGCACGCGCTTTTTGTGGACGTGTGCGATTACATAGGCGAGGTTGACGCTCGTGATGGTCTTGCCAACGCCGCCCTTGAGGTTGCAGATATTGAGTACCCTCATTTTTCGCTCCTCTCCGTTGTTAGAATGGGCCATCTTCATACGGATTCGCCATGTAGTCCAAGAACCAGATCACACCGTCAAATTTCACTCGGTATTTCTGAACATCCTCGGCGCGAATGTACTGCTTCCCGAATATCGTTTTCATCCCGACGAATAAAATCCACGGGATCATGAAATACTGATCTCCGATTCCTGCGCATACCGCCGAGAACGCCCCCATCTTGTGAAAGTCCTGAAGTGCCTGCGCCTGTGTTGGCGTTACTGCTTTGAATTGCAGTCGGTCGGTGTCTGTGTGCTTTGCCTCAAATGCAATCATGCGATCATTGGCAATGCAGCCGATGAAGTCCGGCTGTGCGCGGGCGGTGAATCGTACCGTTGCGATTCCCTGTGCGCGGTTCTTTTTGAGCACGCGGAACGGTTCAGGTACTTTGATGATATTCGCCCGCCCCTGATCGTGATAGGCACGGCACGCGGCAAGGATCATCTGCTCATGCAGTCGACCGCGCCCGTTGCTTATCGTCGCTCTGTATTTTCGGGCGGCGGCTTCGTCCGCGCGTTCCCATGTCGTATGATCTTGCATTTTCCATTCTCCTGTTCACTCGTCCGCGTGCGGCGGGCGTTATCCACATCATCCACTTGTTTGCTTGATAACTTCATCCGGCAGAAGAAGTACCATTGCCCCGTGTCCTCACGGTATTCCTTCTCAACGCTGATGAGTTCATAGTTCGGATTGTCTGCCTCGATGATCTGCCTCATGCTCTCCGAGTCCTCCGGCAGGTCTTTCATCTGCCGGATTTTCTTCCTGCTCATCATGCGCGGTTTGTCATTGACGGAATCCCACGGGCGGATCAGGTTCTTTGAGCAGTCCCATTTTCGGCGGCCCTTCGGTCGGTCATCCTCCTTGAATGTTTTGGCGATGTAGCCGATGACGGGCAGTAGTCCTTCTCTCGGGTCGGGCTTTAGCCGCTTTGTATTGGCATATCCCCGCCCCCATACCTCCTCCACCTCGTCACGGTCGAGTTCCGCATCCATGATGACGTGATGATGGATGCGTCCTTTTTTTCCGATCTCGGTGACGGCAATCCACCGCGCAGGCGGCATATTCTTTTTCTTCCGCCGATAGTTTAGGCGACGGATGAAATTCCCGAACTCCTTTTTTGCCTCGGTTTCATCCTTCGGGGCGTGTTCCTCGGCGTAGCTAAGTCCGAGCAGCAGATCCCCTCTCCCAAAATTTGCATGAGTGAGGGCTTCAAGGTATCGCGCGGATCTCTTGTTGTTGAGTGTCCTCTGTTTCGGGGTTGAAGTTTGACTTTTTCGCCGCCGCCCGGTCGGTGCTCGTGTCGGTGTGTAGGTGTAATATGACACTTGCCGAAAGTCTGACTGAATTCCGTATCTGCCACAATGCCGGATGCGCTTTCGCACTCCGCTCATAAATCACCTTCTCTCTTTTCGCAGAAAAGATAATCCCGTAAACAAGCCCGAAACCGCGAAATGACGCGGCTTTTTGCTTGTTTTCCTCTTGTGTTTTTTGAGCGGAAATGCTATAATATTTATGTACGATTTACATAGTTTCCACTCGTTGGAGCTGCCCCTTCCTTTCTGGAAAAAGGAAGGGGTTTTCTTATGCCCCTACATCGACGTACTGGACGCACGCCCACGCATCCGCGCACGCAAGGTGCTTGACTACGAATGGCATGGCTTCGCCTGTGTCGGCATCGAGCAGTGCGTAGTCCCCGTTTTCATCCTGCGTGTCCGCGATGATGTATTTCGGCTTGGCTCGCTGCATGACGGTCTCTGTTGCGCGGGTGACAGCTTCCACCCACGCAGGATCGTCCGATTTCAAGCCGCCCGCGCTGATCGTCTCGTCATGTCGGATGAGTTCCCGGCGGTAGATTCCCCGCCATAGGTTCTCCTTATCACTGTGGCTGTAGATCAGCCGCCACTGCTTCATGTCTATCTGCTCCGTTTCCTTGTAGCTGCACCGCCAAAATACGGACTGATGATACTCGCATTCGAGGCAGTGTCTTTCGCAGACGCTTCCTCGATGAAGGCGGCAGACGACGCCAGTCATGTGCCTGTGACGGCAGATGGGGCATAGGTTATCGTCGTAGATTGTCCTCATCTCATGCAGGAAGCGGCGCTTGCGCATCTGCTCGCGCTCTCTGAGGAGCGCCGCCTTGACTGTGACCTTCATCGCGCTTTATACGCCCGTACATCGGCGCAGCTCGAGTGCCACACCGATGGCATATCCGACACCGAGTGCCGCGCCAATGACGAACGCCCATCCCCACGGATAGAGGAGCGGCGTGCGAAAGTTCGCGATCCACTTGTAGATTCCCATGTCCGCGCCTCCTTAGATGATACGATTCTCAACGAGTACACTGCCAAGCTCGGCGGCTTCCTCGTCGGTGAGCGTGATGCCCTTGTGCATACGCGGCTCTTCGCCCGGCTCACGCGACCAGCGGCGCAGGTCAAGTTTCGCAGGGCGGCCGCTGTAGCTGATGCGGTTGAGTTCGAGCGTATTTTTCCCATCCGCACTCCGGCTGATAATCGCGATCCGCTCCTCAATGTCGTAACTGAATTCTTTCATAGCGTGCTCCTCCTATACTCACCCGGCGACCGACTGCCGCCGCCCCGCCATATTCACCGCGTGAGGGCTTGGCGGCTCGCGCCGCTCGGCGTGAGCGATCACTGTGATATTCTTGCCGTCCTGCTCTGCCTTGAGCTGATAGAGCCGCGTCATGATTGTCGCGGCGTTCGCGTTGATGAGATTCGCGTTCATGCACTCCCTCCTTTCGCCTTGTTCCCGTGCATCGGCGTTATCCTGTTCCAGTCACGATAAAAGGATCTGTATATCGCGTATATTTGCTCTGCTGTTTCCTTTGCAAAAGCATGACAGGCTTCCCCCGTTGTCGCCCTCCATCTGTTTGAGAAAAGAGGCTATTCCCTCTGCATCGCCAATGAGCGCAACTTTCATTCTTTTCCCGATGCGATAGCCAGTTATTTTCACGCACTCGCCTCCCTCGCCCGCCATCGGGCTTTTTCTCTGCCGCCATCGGCGGCGTATAAATTTGTTACCCTCCTCCTCACCGTGCTATAATGAGTACGGAAAGGAGGTGATGTCATGGAAAACATTGCAATCAACTTGACCTCCGACAAAATCATAACGATTCATGAGTTGGAAGAAATTCATGTGCTTTACCAAGGCGAACTTTCTGACGTAATTACTCCTGAATCAATCCCTGATTTTGCATGGCGATCGGATTGCGCATATTCCTTCATTGGCAGAGAGGAAAGCGCCGTCGTTCAAGGGTCTATGATCTCCTATCTCTACTTCTTTGCGTAGTGTTAGCAGGTCACTTCAACGTAAAGCGTATGGCTTTCCCCATACGCTTTATTCATTTCATCAATAAATGCCCGCGCGACTCTCGTGTCGTAGCCGGCGTTGATGATAATTTTCATGACAGGCTTGCTCTTATTCTCCTTTCCTCTTACATGAGCCATCGCCCAGCGTTTCACCATTGCTATCATCTCCTCACCTCCTTATGCGGGCTGTTTTTCTTTGCCGCCATCGGCGACGTATAAATTTGTTGCTCCCGCCCCTAGGCACTCTGCTTCTCGATGCGCGGCTCTGTCGGTGTGGTCAGGATGTATCCTGCCAGTCGCAGGATCGTGTCTGTCCCGCCCACCGCGCGAATCTTGTCGATGATCCGCATGACTTCCATGCGTGCCTGCTCGTTTTTGAGTGCCTGCATGATTGCTGTATTCTCATTCATTTCACTCACCTCCCATGCGCCTGCCTCGTCAGTACCGGGCGGCGATCCCCGGCAGACGCCCACTCATGCGGGCGTTTCGGCTCTAGTCCTCGTACTGTGTAATATCCCCGTTGATTACTTCCCATTGCCATGTGCCGCGCGGCGCTTTTACGTTAAATCGGATGTAGTTCCAGTCAGACGCCTCATAATATGGACTGCGCTTGAATGTCCCCGTTGTACGAAGCCGACGATGTCGGTTGACTTCCATTGTTGACACTTCCCGGACGATCTCAATCATTGAGGGGTCGAAGCCGAATTCCTCGTAAATCATGGTTTTCGCTTCATCATCCGTCATCTTGCGCCCGCTCTTGGCGAGATATTCATAACCCCTTTGATTCATCTTAGTGCCGCAGCTGTCGGATGGTCGCCATTCCTGCTCGCGTTCCAGCTCTTCCCGCGCCTCGCGCAATAGTTCGCGCAGCTCCGAAGTCTCGGCTTTCATCTCTTTGATGTCCTTGCACGCCTTCTCAATCCGATTGAATTCCATCTCAGCCTTGAACGACGCGACGCTGAATTGCTTGCAAAACTCATCTTTAAGCCCGTTAAAGGCGTAATAGCTGCGCTCGATCTCTGCATACTCTTCATCTGTCGGGGCGAAGCCCGTGCGCTCGATGAACTCTTCCTTTAACATTTCCTGTTCCTCCTTGCCCGCGATCCGGGCGATCGACCTGCCATCATCAGCGCAGGGAGGTCATTCCCTGCGGACGCCCCGTAGGGCGTTTCGGCTTATTCCGGCTGCTCAATCCCTGCGAACTCGCTTGCCTCCTTGAGCAGCGTCAGCAGGTGCTTCGTGCTTCCGACGTGCCCCCAGTTGACTTCTTCTGGTGCTACGTCCATGTGGTTCTCGATGTGGGCTTTCAGGGCGTCCAGTTTCTCCTCAAGCGCCGCTACCGTCCCGATGAACTCATTCAGTGCCTTTTCGTTTACGCCTGTGTTTTTCATTTTGTTTTTCCTCCTTGTTGTTTCTAAATGCTTGTCTTTTGTTTTTGTTTTGCTATTTACAAGCATTTTAGCATCTATTTTAGTCCTTGTCAAGCATTATAGTGTTTATTTTGTCCTTTACAAGCATTTTATTTTGTGATATTCTAAAAGCAATCGAGGGAGGTGATTAAATGACGACAGGCGAACGAATACGCCATTTCAGAAAACAAATACTGAAAATGACGCAGGAGGATTTTGCTCGTAAAATCAATATTAGCCGCTCAAATCTCGGAAATATTGAAGTAGGAACTATCGGTCTCACTGATCGCGTGGCTACTGATATTTGCAATGCATTTAGCGTCTCTGAGGTCTGGCTTCGATCTGGCGAAGGCGAAATTTATCGCGAATCCGAATCAACTCTTTTTTCCGCCTTTGTTCGGCAATACGACCTCTCCGAGAAGGAGCAACAGGCTGCACGCTATCTGCTTTCCTTGTCCAGTGAGGATCGTCAACAGATCCTCCGCGTTGTCGAGGGGCTTGCCCGCGCAATGCAGGACGATGATGCCAAAAAAGCCGAGGTCGAAAAGCGCGATCAGGCGCATCGGATGCTTGATGTAGAGTTGGATGCCGAGCAAAAGGGGCAATCAGCATCCGACTCTGGAAGCTCCGCCGCAAAAATGGCATAAAAAAAGACCGCCCATAGGCGGTAGGAAGAATGATTGCTGTCGGTTGTTTTGATTGGTTGATTGTAGGGAGTGTATACTATGGAAAACTTGTTTATGCTTATAGTTTTGGCGTCTCTTCTTGTGGCTATCGTTTTCCTCATACTTTTGGCAATCGGGAAGGCAAAGAAAGTACCAAACACACATGGCAAAAAAGCTGGCATCGCCCTCCTTGTCGGTGTAGTTGCCTATATTGGCTTCGGAATCACTCATACGCCAATCGAAAAGGCAAAAGACAGCAAGTCCGTGCAGCAGGAAGTCACACAACAGGAAGCTACTCAGCCTCCGTCGGCGGAACAGATCCTCGCAAAAGCCTCGGAAAAGGCAGTCTCCGCCTATGGTGGTTCCCTTGTAAAATATCGTGATGTTACGGTAACAGCACACCCTGATGGAACGTATTTCGTTGTTGTGAATTGCAACGGCATTGTAACGTCAGATAAGGCAGGGACGCTCAAAGAATATAAGATTGCTGCTGCTCATGTTATGAAGGAAGTATTCGCCACAGACGTAAATCTCAATGGCTGTGATTTTGCCGTTTGGATGGACGTTGTGCGAAAGGACACAGGGCGCGAAGAAAATCATAATATCTACGGCCTGACCGTGAGGAAAGATGCTGCCGACAAGATCAACTGGAAGAATATCGATTCGATAGATATTACCAAGAGTGCTGAGATCGAGAAGATCCTTCCGCCTCTCCGCTGAAGGTTTATCGCAAAATAAAAAATCGCCCGCGCTGACAACGCGAGCGATCCTTGAGGGCGATGATACTGACAATATCGCCGCCCTGCCGAAACACCATGAAGATGCTCCGAAAGTGCAATTTCATTATAGCACCTTCATGGCGTATTTTCCATACGCAATTTTGGAGGTGTATTTTTATGCCGAAACGCGCGGCTCTCTATATCCGCGTCTCCTCCGAGGAACAGGCGCGGCACGGTCTTTCCCTCGGCGAGCAGCGCACCGATCTGCTGAACTATGCGAAGGAACATGGTTATTCGGTGGTTGGGATCTATGCCGATGAAGGTGTGAGCGCACGCAAGGCGATGTCACGCCGCAAGGAGCTTCAGCGAATGCTTGCCGATGTTGAGGCGGGACGTATCGACATTATCATCATCAAATGTCTTGACCGTTGGTTTCGCAATGTCGCAGATTTCTACAAGGTCAAAGAACGTCTGGACGCTTGCGGGGTCGATTGGGTGTGCAGTCGCGAGGACTATAATACGACGACGCCGAACGGGATTCTTATGCTGAATCTCAAGCTCTCAATCGCACAGCATGAGAGCGATCAGACAGGCGAGCGCATCCGCTATGTGTTCGAGGGAAAACGCGCACGCAGACAGTTTGTAACAGGGCTAATTCCCCTAGGGCTAAAGGTTGCAGATGGCTATTTCGCGCGGGATGATAGAACCGCGCCGATTGTTGAATGTGCGTTCAATCATATTTTGAGCGGCGGATCTACGCGCTCTTTGGTGCAAGTGCTCTATGAGAGGTTCGGGCACAGGATCACCAAGACGGGGCTGTTTGATCTTCTGCGTAATCGTTCCTATGTTGGTGAGATATATGGCATTCCCGATTATACATTTTCGCTGATTCCGCATGATGTTTTCTTTCGGGTGCAGGAGATTCTTTCGCGTAATACAAAGTATACGCACAGCGGCAGGATCTATTTATTCTCCGGACTCCTCCGGTGTCCTGACTGCGGTAGGAATTTAGCGGCATATCGCGGGCGACGTGTGAATAGCGACGGGGAGCGGCGTTTTCAATATCAGTGCGGCTACCGTGTCAACCGCTCGATGCCCGGCTGCCATTTTGCACGCGGGATGTACGAGGATAAGATAGAGCAATATCTGCTCGATAATATTCAATCATTGATTCGAGAGCATATCATCACGATGGAGTCATTCTGTGGTCAGCAAGGAAGGGGACGCCCGGAATCAAAGATAGACGCGCTCAAGGCGAAGCTCTCACGACTTGAGGATATATATATCGCAGGCTTAATGGATAAGGACAAATATACAAAAACATACAAGGAGATCACGCAGGAAATATCTGATCTTTCGGCGCTCGTCGCTCGTTCGCTGTCTATCCCCTCCGCCCTTCGCGAGGTTGCCGATGATAGGGATTTTCGCAGCACCTATGAAAGTCTCACGCGAGAGAACAAGCAGCGCTTTTGGAAGTCCATTATTGCCTCGATTACGTTCGATGATACTCCTGATACCCGTGGCAAGGGTGCCTATATCCCTTATCGGGTTACTTTTTTATAGCAAAATGTCCCATGTAAGGAAGGTTAAACATTGATATTGCTGCACTTGCAAGCAAATACGAGGGCTTATCGGGGAGCGACATCTCCACAGCGGTCTTGATGGCGGCGTTTAAGGCGGTCAGAAACGGGGTGAGCTCTGTCGATCAAAGTTATATTGAGGATGCCACAGCCAGTATATTGGCGAGTAAGGAGGACAACGCAGCAAGAACAGGTGTTACCACGAAACGGGTCGTTTCGGAAGAATATGCAAAAAGTCAGATGCAGAGAGAAAGTTGAAAGGATAGTGCTGTATGTTACCAGTTTTGCTTGGTTTGGGTGTTTTAATCGGCGGCGTGTTGATCGTCGCGAATTGGGATGACATTGTAAATTGGCTCCACGATTTTATCCCGAAGCTGAAAGCCGCATGGAAGCAAGTCAGAGAACTCGTTCCACATGGCGCACGTATCTATGGGGATCTCATCACCGAGGGAGCAGATCGCCTGATAAAAATAGCGCACAAGTTTTATTATCAGGAAGACGGGCAGTGGATTGAAGAAACCACGAGCAGAAAACTTCCAGAAAGCGAAGTTCCGCCGTTTATCCGCAATAAGGGGATTAAAAAGGAAACGGATATTACGGAGGAAATGGAAGAAGCACTGGGTTTGGAAGTCTAAAGGAGATGAATCTCATGCCAACACGGGACGATGACAGACAGGATAATCGTTTGCAGGATGCGATCAATGATCTGAAAAATATCTTCAGTACGATTATGGACATACTCACCAAGATGGATTTGGATGAGATGGTGCATCTTTATTCCAAGAAGATCGATGCGCAAATCCTGAAAACAGTCAAAGAGACGGGCTGGATGTATCGTGGCGGTCAGTTTACTGTCACATATGTTACGAAAGAAACTTTCTCGCTCGAAATCTCACTGTACTATCAGGATGCCGAAGGAGAGTGGAGGCAGGTTAAGTCCGTTACCCCGCGCGATATGAAGTATCTGAAGGAAACTGCCGTCAAGGAGCTCTTTGAAAAGAAGAAAATATCATACGATATTGATGCCCCAAAGGAGGAAAAGTCTGAGGAGCAGAGTTCACCGATAGAGTAGAGGAGGAAGCATGTTTCATTGCACACAATGCGGCGAGTGCTGTAAACGCGTGGGAATGACCATATGGGGAAAAGGAATGGCTCTTCCAAGTGGCGTATGCAAATGGCTTGATCTCACAACAAATCGTTGCAAAATCTACGCCACTCGCCCATTGATGTGCAATGTTGACGCTTCCTATGAGGAAATATACTCCTCTGCTATGTCACGTGAGCAGTTTTATGCACTCAATGAGGCAGAATGTATAAAGCTGCAAGCCATGAGCAAAAATTGTAGTTGAAAGAGGGCGGGATATACATGGGGACGATACTTCTAATCATCGTAGGTATTGTTGTCGGAATCACGATCCTTTCTATGGTCGTGAGTGGTATAAAAGAATTTCTATCTAAGGCTTTCTCTATTGTAGGGCGTTTTCCAGCCTTATTCGTTCTTCTAATTGCAGGTCTATTTTATTTTGATCGCATGTGGATTCCTGTCGTGATCTATTGCGTCCTATATGCCTTGAAGACAAAAGAAGTGGCAGAAAAAGAAATAGAAAACCAGGCACTTAATCGTATAGGAACAATGGGCTTAATCAGCAAACAAGAAGCCCTAGGTTTGCTCCCAGGGTTCTCCCCTCTTCCCTGGCTAACTGATGCCATGTATGAAAAAGAACACGGATCAAAAGTACTGGATAAAGAAATTGAGAAGGGAAATCTCGTTTTACGCAATTACAATGGCACGGAATTCTATTGCAATGAAGCGCGATGGAAGGATGTTCAAGCCGAAATTCTAAATAAGACGATAAATACCATCTCAGAGCACATCAATTCTTGGGGATTTATAGCAGAGGATATTCGTTTTAATGTAATTAAGGAGCAGTATGGATATGATACAGCGGTGTTAGTTAAAGTTCTCACAAAGAAGATCTTCACACAATACATGGACAAAATGTTGAGTGGAGGTCGTGTCTTTGTTGAGGAAACAGAAAAAGAACGTCGAACAATAAAGTTGTATATAAATAAGGACGTATTGTCTGCAAAACAGCAATATATTCGTGGGTGCGATATTATAGAGAAAGACGATTTAGCTAAGATATTTGGAACAAACGATGTGGGTGAACAAAAAGGCATAATGAATGCGATAACCTCTCACATCTGGACAGGGATATCCTACGTATTCCTTGATGGTATTGATGATAAAAGAAATTATATATGGCTAAATGAAGCAACGATCAAAGACCATACATGTGCAAAATGTAAGAAAATAGTGCGAAAACTAACTCAATACGGGAAAGAGCAGTATTGTGCGTCGTGCTTACAAGAAATTCATGCGCAAGAAGATGCTGACGAAGCTGAAGGAAAGGCTGTAAAGCGTTATATTTCTGCACCGCCTCCAGGGGTAAAAATTAAAATGTGATAAACTTTTTGTTTTCAACGATATACTATGTATATGGAGAGTCTGAATGTTCTTAGGGAAAGGAGCTGTTTTGTTATGAGGATATTCAAGGCGTTTATGGCGACTGCATTTATGGTAGTCGCACTGTTTGTCATGAGCAATACAACTCATGCGGAACGATGGGAACACGTAAGGGACATGTTCTATATCGATATGGATAGCATCGAGAAGGATTATGACTATTTCGATCCGAGCAATGGCGGGCAGTGGTATATTGCGGCTCATGCCCAAGTACACAATAGTGCCTCGGGTGTAACCAACACATGGTACGCACAGAACTACAATGGTGATGGGGTGCGTGATGGATTGTACCTTCGTATGGGGTATGGAAATGCCATGCGAAAAGTTCGCAGACAGGATGGGAGTGAATGGCAAGTTGCCAATTTTATGCTCAGTTATTTCGATTAAATTCTAAATGGAGGTAAAAGAAATGTCCTACGAGAAAAAGCTACTCTCTTTCATGTTTGCCTTGCTGCTGGGTGCACTGATTGCAGCTGCTCCGAAAAGTGCAGATGCCGCTACGATCTACATCTATCAAGGTAAGGGCGTCGGCGTGATGGCTGATACAACTTCACGTTGGTTCGACGGGAATGCCGGAGGCGTTGCCTGTACCTTCGAGCGTGAGCATACAGGTGTCTTGACGTATCGCTTTACGCGCACAGCAAATGGATGGGAGTATGAGACGTTCGGCACTAGACCATCTTACTACGATGCAAAACCGATCATAAACGCCATCCTCAACTATATTGTGACGGGGAATACCACGAAGGAATACAACCCGTCATAAATTGCAAATCGCATAGTCGAAAACGTTCTGCCCCCATAGCCACGCGGCTATGGGGGATTTTCTGTCTTTATAGGAGGTATACAATATGAAGCAAGGTCGTACATTACAGGAACTCGGGCAGGAGCTGACACGTCAGCGTGAGGCGCGGAAGGATTTTATCTCAGATACGCGGTCGCTCGCGATGGATTCGTCCGCTCTGGGCGGTCGTTTCCTCATCGCTCTTGGCGATGACACGCAGGAGTATACGATTGGTGAGACTGCCCATCAACAGATCGCTGCGCGTCTGCAAATCCCCTACCGCTACTATCAGAAGATGCAGAGGGAATATCCGACACTCCTCGATGAGAATGTCAACGGATGGTTTCGACAGTCGCCCGAACGTCGCATGATTCGTGTACTGGACGGCAATGTGCGGGCGTTCCTGTCCGACCGCTATCGTCGTCTGGACAATCTGGAACTCTGCACGGCGGTGTTGCCCGTGATTCAGGAGATGAAGGACGCAGCGATTATGAGCTGTGAGGTCACGGAATCGCACCTCTATCTGAAGGTCGTCAATAAGAAACTGAAAGCCGAGGTCGGCGTCGGCGATGTGGTACAGGCAGGCTTTGTCGTGTCCAACAGCGAGGTCGGGCTTGGCAGTCTGAAGGTCGAGCCGCTGATCTATCGCCTTGTCTGCAAGAACGGGCTGATCGTCAAGGACTTCGCACAGAAGAAGTATCATGTCGGGCGGCAGGTCGCAGCAGAGGACGATGCCGCCTATGAACTGTACTCCGATGAAACACTGGAGCAGGATGACAAGGCATTCTTTATGAAGGTGCAAGACACCGTGCGCTGTGCCGTGGATGCTGCGAAATTCCATCTGACCGTAGACAAGATGCGTGACGCGATGGAGATTCCGCTTGCGGATAATCTTGTACAGGCGGTCGAGGAGCTGGCAGATCGTTTCCTCCTCACGCAGAATGAGCGCGGTGATGTCCTGCGTCAGCTCTTTATGGGCGGAGATAACAGCCGTTATGGACTTATCAATGCGGTGACGGCAGCGAGCAAACTTGCAGACAGCTACGAGCGTGCAACAGAGTTGGAGCGCATTGGTGGAGAGTTGTTAGCCCTACCTGTGCCGCAGCGCATTGCCGTACAGGAACATAACGTCACGCCTCTGCGAAAGCGATTGGCGCGGGCATAGGATAGATAAACACCGTCCTCTTTGTGGGGCGGTGCTGTTTTTATGAATGGAGGATTTATGTCACATTATCATCATTTCTGTTTGGCATTCTCTGATCTGAGTGGGGAGGTCTATACATCATCAGGTTCGATTGTACTGAGCCTGACGAATGGAACGGGTTGTGACCGTACGGTATTGACCCTTAGCCCTGTGCAGACGCTTGTCTTGTCGAAGGGGCTGCGCAACATTGTGAAGGAGCTCCGTATGGAGGATGTTGCCTACGGCAATATCGCGGGCGGTTTGACGCTTGATTTTCCGAAGGAAATTCAGACCAGTGCCCGTGAAGGAGCAGCGTGTGAACAGGTCGTTTATCTTGATGAGATGCGTCCTGTGGCATAGGCGGGAGTGGAAATATGAGTGCATTGTATGAAATTCAGGAGGATATTCTTTCCTGCATTGATCTGAAAACGGGTGAAATCATTGATGTGGAGCGGCTGCATGGGCTTCAGATGGAGCGGCGGCAGAAAATCCGCAACATTGCCTGTTGGATTAAGAACCTGCTCGCCGACGCGCGTGCCTACGAAGAGGAGGAAAAGACCTTTGCGGCGCGTAAGACGGCGGCGAAGAACAAGGCGGACAGCCTCAAGCAGTACTTGTCCGATTGTCTCCACGGGGAGAAGATTCAGGACAAGGAGTTCTCTATTGGTTGGCGCAAGAGCCAGAGAATCCATATTGATGAAGGGGCTGTCATTCCTGCGGCGTATTTGATTCCTGTGCCAGATAAGGTGGACAAGCAAAGCTTGAAAGATGCGCTGCGGCAGGGTGTGCTCCTGCCGGAGATTACGCTGATGGAGTACAACAACATTCAGATTCAGTGATGGATAAACTTCCCCTGTGCCGCATATGGTACAGGGGAAATCTTTTGGGAGGAATATGTAATGAAGAAAATTGCGGCAAAAATGATTGCGGTCATGCGCGAGTGCAGTCACATCGCAAAAAACGGGACGAACAGTTTTCACGGTTACACCTACGCGACGAGTGCTGATGTTCTGAGCAAAGTGAACGCTGCACTGGTGGAGCATGGGCTTGCCTCGCTCGTTATTCCTGAGCTTATCAGCTTGGAGGAGGTCAAGACGGCAAAGGGCAACATCGAGCACCTTGCGACGGTGAAGGTGAATATCACGCTGATCGACCGTGATTCGGACGAGAGTGTGCTCATTACGGGCATCGGCAGTGGACAGGACAGCGGTGATAAGGCTGTCATGAAGGCACAGACAGCAGCCATCAAATATGCCTATATGCTCAGTCTCTCCATCAGCACAGGCGACGATCCCGAGGCAGACACTCGCACGGATGAGAGTACGTCCGTTGCCCCCTCAAGAAAAACCACTCTGATCAAAACGACGGCAAAGAGTCGCGCTGTTGCGATTCCACTGAAGCAGGAACGCCCCGCTGCGGGTGCTGCATCTTACTGTGAGGAGTGCGGCATAAAGCTGACCGATAAGGTACGGGCATTCTCCGAGAGCAGATACCATCGGATGCTTTGTATGGACTGTCAGAAGCGGGCACTGGCAGGGTGAAGTTTTGCATCATAAAAGGCAATCTGTTGTCATGCAGATTGCCTTTTCATAGAATATCATTTATTTCAAAACACCGTATATCCTGTTGCCCGATACCAATAGATTGCCCACAACAGGATATCTACCAGCATCAGAAATAGAAACAATGTGTTGACTCCAGCAATGGTGGAAAGAGATTTATTGGTCGCCAATTCATTGTGACCCCTCACCTGCTTGATAAAATTCAACAATATGTTTAGCAAATTGGACAGGAATAAAGCAAGCAGCAATATGATGAACGTCAGACGATAGATAGATACCTTATCAATGTTGTTTAGCACTGAGCCGGAAATACCAATTCCTGCCACAAAAGTTATAATGATAGATGCAAAAATGCCGAGGATTGTGATGTAGTCTCTTTGCATCTCCTGCGCGCGTTCAGTGAGCTTGGTAAGCTCTATACGCGTCGTTTTATCTCGTTCTTCCTGACGACGATTGATTTCTTTCGCGTATGTAATGCGTGCAATATCTAAGTTGATGTGGTCGTAGAGCTTTTCTAGCCTTGCCTTAAAATCATCATCAGAAGGCAGCTCAAGTGATTTGTCATAGATTGTCTGGATATTTCTTTGCAGAATCTCGAGATCCTGCTGATCTTCTGCGTCAATCCGTGTAATCACTCCGTAGATTCCGGAATAGTGATGTCGAAAGCCTTTTTGATAGAGGCCTTTTAAGCGCAGCAAGTACTGGTCTGCCTGTGTTTCATCCAATCGAGTGCTTTGATCTGCCAGTTCCGTCAAAATCTTATGCAGACTTGTCTGTCGGTCAAGCATACTCTGCAATCACCGCCTTGGGGATAACCTCTTTCTCCCCAACACCATTTCGATAAACTCTATCCCACGGTTTGCCATCCTCATGTGTCATGTTGACAAGTACCCATGACTTGATGCGTCGCTTCTCATCGACAATTTTGTCAGTCAGATTCCGATCTTCGGGCGTTATTTCACAATGTGGTTCTTCATCTTCGCGAATGGCAGCAGCCCCGTAGCCACAGTATTTCCGATAAACTGAGCGCACAACAGGGCCGAACTGCCATGCCTCGATATCGTCGCTAAAGAGAGCACGATTCTTTTCTTGCAGGAAGGCAGCTTGCAGATAATACAGGATTTTCTGCAGCTGTAAATTACTGATTGCGCAATCATCCAACGTGCATTTCCGAATGACATATCTTGCGATATCTTCTGCGGTATATTGTCCCATAAAGTCATAGGACTTACCAAAAAAGCGCTCCAGCATGATTCGCACTTCCTTTCTGTTTACTTATAGAGATTATATCATATCGCAATGAAAAAAACACAATTTT
Organism: uncultured Selenomonas sp.; assembly: GCA_963555475.1. Taxonomy (GTDB): domain Bacteria; phylum Bacillota; class Negativicutes; order Selenomonadales; family Selenomonadaceae; genus Centipeda. The sequence goes on along the minus strand of CAUVVR010000007.1, from coordinate 43,615 downwards.
TCATCATATCTCGCCTTATCTCGTCTAAAATATTATCCCAAATCGAAGTTATCGAAAAACGCGTCATCTTTTCTGATGACGCGTTTGCTCTCGTATGGAGCGGGCAATGGGAATCGAACCCACCTCCCGAGCTTGGGAAGCTCGTATTCTACCGATGAACTATGCCCGCAATTTTTGGAAGCCCGATAAGGTGTAAATAAGGTGTAAGGACTTCGTTTTTCGCCTCTGAGGAGATCTCGCAAAAGCTTGGTGCTCTATGGATAACGGGACTGGCTCTAATCCGCAGAATATAAGCTTGGGAAGCTTTCATTCTACCGATGAACTACGCCCGCGAACAGTCCTATGATAGCAGATTCGGCGGTGTTTGTCAAATCTGCCGCATCTGTGCTGGCACGTTCCGATGATGCAGCGGTTATCCCTGTTCCGTGCGCCGTTCCTTCTCGAGGTAGACGAGGAGGACGGAGATGTCGGCAGGGGAGACACCACTGATGCGGGATGCCTGTCCGATGGAGCGCGGGCGGATGGCGGCGAGTTTTTCCGCTGCCTCCAGACGCAGGCTCGTGATCGCGGCGTAGTCCAACCCCTCGGGGATGCGGCGGCTCTCCAGTCGTTCCATGCGTGCAATCTGTTCGCGTTGCTTTTTGATATATCCGTCATACCGCGCCATGATCTCGACCTCCTCCTTGACATCCGCGGCAAGAGGCGGGAGGTCAAAGAGCGGAGTGAGCGCGTCATAGCTTCCCTCGCGTGAGAGGAGGGCGAGGAGTGTCATTGGGACGCGCAGGGGCGCAAATCCTGCCGCCGCAAGACGTGCCTCGGTCTCGGCACTCGGGTTGAGCTTTGTATGTTCCAGGAGGCGCAGGCTCTCCTCGATGGCATCCCGCTTTGCCGTAAAGCGAGCCCACCGTGCATCGCTGACGAGGCCGATGGCGCGTCCAATCGGGGTGAGTCTGAGATCGGCGTTGTCCTGCCTGAGGATGAGGCGGTACTCGGCACGGCTCGTCATCATGCGGTACGGCTCGTCCGTACCTTTTGTCACGAGGTCGTCGATGAGGACGCCGATGTAGCCGTCACTGCGCCGCAGGATCAGCGGCTTCTCTCCTGTGATTTCGCGCACGGCATTGATGCCGGCGATCAGTCCCTGTGCCGCCGCCTCCTCGTAGCCGCTCGTGCCGTTCGACTGTCCTGCGGAGTAGAGCCCTGCGATGTGCATGACGGCAAGCGTTGGGGCGAGTTGAAGCGGGTCGAGACAGTCGTACTCAATGGCATAGCCGGGACGCATGATGCGTGTGTGCTCAAGTCCTGCGATGGTCGTGAGAAATGCCTCTTGCACGTCCGTTGGCAGACTGGTAGACATACCCTGTACATAAATCTCGTTGGTATGTAGTCCCTCGGGTTCGAGAAAGAGCTGGTGGCGATCCTTGTCGGGGAAGCGTGCGATCTTCGTCTCGACGGAGGGACAGTAGCGTGGCCCGATGCCCTCAATCACACCGTTTGCCATCGGTGCGCGGTGGAGGTTTGCACGGATGACCTCATGTGTTGCCTCGTTTGTATAGGTGAGGTAGCACGGTGTCTGCTCGTCCGGCATCGCATCCGTCAAAAAGGAGAATGTAGGTGCCGTGGGGTCACCCTCCTGTATGGAGGTTTTGCTGAAGTCGATGGTGCGGCGGTCAACGCGTACAGGCGTACCGGTCTTAAAGCGCATGAGCTTCAGACCGAGTGCTTTGAGTGAGTCCGAGAGTGCCATCGCGGGGCGCTGTCCGTTCGGGCCGCTGTCGTAGATGGTCTCGCCGAGGATGATGCGCCCGCGCAGGTACGTCCCCGTGGCGAGAATCACGGCGCGTGCGGTGAGACGTTCGCCCGTCTCGCAGAGGACACCCGTGACACGCTTCTCCCCCGCAGTTTCCTCTGTGAGAAGCTCCGTCACAAGCAGCTGACGCACATCGAGGTTCTCTGTGTTCTCAACGGTTTCCTTCATGATGCGCTGATAGAGGAACTTGTCCGCCTGCATACGGAGGGAATGGACGGCAGGACCCTTGCCCGTGTTGAGGAGACGCCGCTGAATGCTCGCACGATCCGCCGCAATGCCCATCTCCCCGCCGAGTGCATCGATCTCGCGGACGAGGTGGCTCTTGCCGGGGCCGCCGACGGATGGATTGCACGGCATCATGGCGATGTTGTCAAGCGAGAGCGTGACGATGAGGGTGCGCTGTCCCAGATGCGCAGCGGCAAGTGCCGCCTCGACGCCCGCGTGCCCTGCTCCAATCACGATGATATCATAATCTGTAGTGGTATTCACATCAGGATTCCTTTGGGTTATGTCACATAAAATATGTTATCTTTGTATTATTCTACGACCTGCGAAAACGTCACGCAAACACCTCGTTGCGCAAGTGGTCGGGCACTTATCTGCCTAAATACCTGCGGAATTCTTAAACGCGCTTCGCTTGAACGAAAGAACTCCGCAGGGGGCAGAACGTGCCCTTTGCTCCACTTGCTTCACTAGGGTTTGCTTAGCCGTTTTGCAGGTCTCTTGCGTCACTTACTTCAAACTTCACGGGCACTTCGCGCAGCTCTGTCTCCATCCGCCGCCAGCGAACGCCCGCAGAGTCAAACATCCGCTTGGAGATCTTCGTCGCCTCGCTCGCGGCGTACTTGTCCGAGAGGTAGACGACCTCGCGAATGCCGCTCTGGATGATCGCTTTGCAGCATTCGTTGCACGGGAACAGGGAGACGTAGATACGACAGCCCTTCAGTGACGTGCTTGCGTTCAGAATGGCGTTCAGCTCAGCGTGTACGACGTAGGGGTATTTCTGCTCGGCGAATTCGCCCGTCCGTCCCCACGGGTACTCGCGGTCATCACAGCCGTTCGGCATACCGTTGTAGCCAACACCGACAATGTGCTTGTCCTCGTTGACGATGCACGCGCCGACCTGTGTGTGCGGATCCTTGCTGCGGTAGGCGGAGAAGATCGCAACGCCCATGAAGTACTCGTCCCAAGAGATAATCATGCTGCTTCCTCGATTCTTGCACTGCATACATTTGTTTGCTATAATGAGAAAAGGCACTGATAGGCGCAGTGGTAACTCAGCCCCCGAAAGGGGGGATCTGTATGGAGACCTACGAGTTTTTAACATTTCTCGTTGTGTTTACCGTCTTAGTCTTATCCGTTAAACGATAAATGAGAAAGCCCCGCCTTGCGCTCCAAACTGCAGACGGGGAACTTCTCGCGTGTATAAGGGGCAACCGCTGAGCGGCAGTGCCCTTTTTCTATGCTTATTTTACTTCAATTCGCGCAGTTCGTCAAGCGTTGCGCTCACTTCACGAAGATTCCGCGATAGAGGCGCGGGCTGCGCACGCCCGGCTTGATTTCGCCGCTGATGGAGTAGAGTGCGCCCTTTGCCATGACGAGTGCCTCGCCGCAGGGCGCGGGGAACGGCAGCTGTCCGACGGTGCGCCATGCGTCGGTCTTGGCATTGTAGACGAGGATGTCGCGATTCCAACGGTAGTCCTCGGGGGACATGGTGAAGTAGTGGGCGCGGAATGCGTCTTTTTCCTCGCCTTGCAGAGTGTTTAGATTGGAAACTGCCCAGTTGTAAATCTCGTGGTTAAAGCCGCCGACGACCAGCATCTCGTCCGCATTGAGACGTACGGAACGCGCACCGAGAAGCGAGACGGGCGTGCCGTTCACATTCGGCCCTTTGACCTCTGTCCACGTGCGCGCCTTCGGATCGTAGGCATAGCCGTCCATGTACGCCACGTTCGCGCCGCCGCTGAACACATAGAGCCGCCCACCGAGGAACTCCGCAACGGACTGCTCGCGTGCCTCGCCGAGGAAGTCGGGCAGCGATGACAGCATCCCTGTCTTGACATCATAGGTGTAGAACTTCTTGCTGAGTGTGCCGTCCTGCTTGCCGCCGCCGAGGTACACTGTGCCCTTGTCATAGGCGGCGACACCGTTCTGGAGGGAAAAGGGGAGGGCGGGCAGCGTCTCTGTATGGAGTTTTCCGTTCGGCGCGGTGAGGCGTGTCACTGCACGCGCCCCCGTCTCGTCCGTACTGCCGCCGAAGTAGAGCACGCCGTCCGGTGTCGTCACGGATACGCCGTAGCCGACGGGGTACGGCATCTGCGCGTGATCTGTCTCGGTGAGCCCTGCTGGCGTGGCGCGCAGGACGTAGACATCGGGATAGGTCACCTTTGCCCCGCCCGTGAGCGGTCCACCTGCGGGGAAGTTCGCGCCGCCGCCGACGATGATGCAGTCGCCGAACGTCCCCTGTACGAGACCCGCAACGCCGATGTTCTCCGCGTATCCTGCGGCGGGGGAGAGTGTGCCGACCGACTGCCACGCGAGCGCAGGTGTGCCGACCTCAGCGGGCGCAGCCGCTGCCGTGAGCGGGGCAAGGGCGATGAGTGCCGCGAGCGCGGCGTGACGGAATGAACGAGTCATATCATTTCCTCCTTTTGTATCGGGGCATAGGAAGCGCGGATACACGCAGTCCCCATCATCTTGGCGCATATTTCCACCTGTACTGCGCTGTCGATCCTCTCCATAGCTTTGGCTATGCGTTCGACCGATCTCTCTGACGGGAAAAATCTGGACCAATCCGATAGACTTCATTTTATCAGCGATTCCTTAAAATATTTTCTATTTTCACAAGGAAATGATAGCATGTTTGACGATAAAATTCAAATATTTTTCATATCGTTCATGCGTTCTTCGGAACTTTCGTGCCGCGCCGTGATCGTGCCGTCCGTTTCGGTAACGATGATCCTCTTTTGCTCCGATTTCAGTGTGTCGGGGTGATCCGTGCGGTAGTGTGCGCCCCTGCTTTCCCGTCGGAGCAGAGCTGCTGTCAGAACTGCCGTTGCCGTCCGCAGCTGGGCGGACAGGCGGAGGGCTGCGGCGGCATCCGCTGCAGCTGTCGCGGGGGCATTACGCTCCATTTCCTCCAGTGCATCTGTGCAGAAGCGGATTGCCCGCGTCAGCCCCTCCGCGCTGCGTGCGATCATGGCATTCTCTGTCATCAGGCTGCGGAGACGGCTGCGTATGGCGTGTGCGTCGGGGATGCTGTGCGCGTGCAGGAGGATCTCATCGTCCGCAGCCATTGTGCCGCGCGCCTCCGTGGCGGCGGATTTGCCCGCGATCTCTCCGAATACAAGCCCGTTTGCACTGGACAGCCCGCCGATCCGATCCGCCCCGTGCATTCCACCGGTCACTTCGCCGCAGGCATAAAGGCCGGGGACGTCCGTTGCGGCATCGCTGCCGATCACGATGCCGCCGTTCGCTGCATGGGCGTACATCCCGATTCGCACGGGATCGTTCGGGGTCAGCCCCTTTTTCTCGCGCAGCCAGTCGAAATAGGTCGCGATAAACTCGGGCGGATTTTGCTTCATCTCGTCCGAATAGCTCGCATACGCCCCGCCGCTCTGCTCCGCGCGTGCAATGGCGAAATCGACCGCGCGATCCGCGCCCGCAGAGGTAAACGGGCCGTGTGTGGATCGCTGCGCCAACAGTGCGGCGCGGTTCGGCAGATGCGCCAAGATGTCGTTTCCGTCCGCGTCGCGGAAGGTGGCAAAACGAAAGGTCTTTTCGTTGAATACGGTCTTTGGCGCAGGGGAGAGGAAGCCGGGCATCATCTGCATGAACTCCATATTGATGAGCCGCGCCCCTGCCCGCAGTGCCAAGGCGTGCCCCGTCCCCGTGACATCGGCGGTCGTGAGACAGTTCTGAAACAGCCCGCTGTAGCCGCCCGTGGCGAGGACGACCGCCTTGCTGCGGATAGCGAGGAGGCGGTTCTTCGCCGCGAACACTGCGCCGCACACGCGTCCGCTGCGCTGAACGAGTTCCAATGCCTCATGATGGGGGCAGAGCCGCACCCCGTATGCCGCCAGCTCCTTTTGGAAGACGGTACGCATACGGACGGCTTCCAGACCGTTCCAATTTCGCCGCTTGTGGTCAAAACAGGGGATAAACTCTTTTTCATCGAATTTTTCCGCCGTCCGCAGTCGTATGCCGCGCGCTTTCAGCGCGTTGATCGCGGGATTGATCTTGTGTACGAAGGTTTTGACGAGCGTGGGTGTCGTCATCCCCGCCCCGACCCGTGCAATGCTTGCGGCAAGGTCGTCCTCGTCCGCCGCGTCCACAGGACCGATCAGCCCCAGTCCCCACGTCCCCGGGAAAAAGCTGGAGCCGGAAAAGATCTCCGTACTGCTCGTGAGCACGACGGCGCAGCTCTCTTTTGCTGCCGCAATCGCCGCACAGACACCGGCAATACCCGCGCCGAGCACAAGCACGTCACAGTGGTCTTGGGATGGAACAATCATGTGGTCTTTCTCCTCATCAGGACAGGTGCTCGGTCAGAGGTGTGACACGCCCCCTTTGCGTGCAGATCGTTACGCGAGATCTCCGTACTCCTGCAAAAAGTGGTAGAGTGCGCCGAGCATACCCGCATCGTTCTGTGTAGCGGCGAATGCAATGGTGGTTGCCTCGTAGACGAGGGGCGGAAGGCGGCCACGCAGTGCCTCCTCAAGGGGCGGGCGCAGTACCTCCTCCTGCGCCATGATGCCGCCGCCAAGGACGACGCGCTCAGGGTTCGCGACTGCGATGACGTTTGTGATCGCGTCCGCGAGTGCGTCGATGAGTGCCGTGACTTCCTCGGCGGCATCGGGATCTCCTTTCCTGAGGAGGTCAAAAACGGCGTGTCCGTCGATGCTGCCGGCGGGCAGCCCCTTTGTGCGGCAGACGGAGGCGACGAGACAGGTGGCGGAGCAGCGTTCGTGCAGCCGTCCGCCGGGGACGCGCATATAGGCGATCTCGCCCGCGCTCTGCGATGCGCCGTGCACAACCTTCCCGTCCACGATAAGGCATCCGCCGATGCTCGTACCGATGGTCATGGCAAAGAGGGAGGAGCAGCCTTGCCCCGCACCCCGCCACAGCTCGCCGAGCGCGGCGCAGTTGACATCGTTCTCGACGGAGGCGGGAAGTCCGAACGCATCGTGCATGAGGGCCTTCCAGTCTGTGCCCGTATAGTCGGGGATCGCATCCGCAAGGGCATAGACGATACAGCCCGCCTTCGGATCGACCATGCCCGCAGTGGAGATGGCAACGCCCTTCACGGCATGGGTCTGCTGCGCCTCACGCACGATAGCAAAGACCTTTTGCACGATGCCAGTGCCGCCCTGCTCCTTTGCCTCGGTGGGCACAGAGCCGCGCGTGAGGAATGTGCCCTCCGCTGTTGCAACGCCGTATTTGATGGCAGTGCCGCCGATGTCGATGCAGATATACATGGATTCCCCTCCGTTCATATATAGGATGGATAGAAATGAGGGCAAGTCTCACGCGATATTTGAGACTTGCCCTTCATTTATCCGTGCTTCCTTTACTCGACCCTAATTTTGAAAATCCCTTTCTTGAGCGGGGCTGCCTCGTCGACCTTCACTCCGGAGCGATGTACGTCCTCGGGGTAGCAGATGAGGAAGTCGCCGGGACGCATGATGGTGGTCTGGGTGACTGCGCCATCGGCGGGCACATAGTCCTTGTCCTCCTCGTACGGGTGCGTCTGCATCCGCTCGATGAGGCTCACGTCGATTTTCTCCGTGCCCTCGGCGAGGACGTGGATGTCGATGTAGGCGCGGTGCGCCTCCCAGATCTTTTCACTGCGCTCGCCCGTGGTATAGTGGGCGATGTTGACGTAGACATTCTCGCCGTCGATGTCGTTGCGTCCCTTGGGGAGCGCGGCAAGGTCGTGCGTGCGGGCAAAGGCGAGTGCCTGCTGTACGCGCGGCGGGAGGAATGCGTAGGTTTTCTCGTGGTAGATGCTGCCGTAGATCATAGAACCTCCTATTGCAATTGTTTTCAGCTCCGCGTGCTCTGCACCGTCGTGCCCGCAGGAGCTTCGTAGTCCGGCTCGGTGAGGCGGCTGACGAGGTTGCCGACGACGAGCGAGATGACGATGGTGATGAGGGTGTACGACCAGAAGGAGACGGACGGAACGAAGTACTTGAGGTAGAGGACGACTGCCGTCGCGACGATGAAGCCCATGAGTGCACCCTTGGCGTTTGCCTTCGGGCAGAACGCACCGAGGACGAACATGCCCGCCAGTGCTCCGAGTGCGAGTCCGATGAAGCTGTTGAACCACTGGTATGCCGAGCGGATGTCACTGCCCGCCATGACGATGGCGACGACGATGGAGAGAATGCCGATGCCAAGAGAGATGAACTGCGCAATGCGTGTCTGCTGCTTCATGGGCATGGCGGGGTTGAGGACGGACTGGATGTCGAGCACCCAGCTGGTCGCAACGGAGTTGATGCCCGTGGAGAGGGTGGACTGGGCCGCCGCAAAGAGTGCGGCGAGGAGGATACCCGTCAGACCTGCGGGCAGCTCGTACGTGATGTAGGCTGCGAGCACGAGGTCGCGGCGATCCGTCGTGAGAAGATCGGGATTCTGCTGATAGAAGACGAAGAGTGCCGTACCGACGAGGAAGAAGACTGTCGCGGCGAAGATGGAGACAACTCCGTTGCCGAGTGTCATCTTGTTGAGCTGCTTCATGTCCGTGGTTGTGGTGAAACGCTGGACAATGTCCTGACTGGAGATGTACGATGCAAATGTGCCGAGACCGCCGCCGATGAAGATGATGAAGACGCTGGAGGAGACGATGTCGGGGCTGAACCAGACTTCGTTTTCGAGCATGAACTTATGCCCTGTGGTGAGGGTATCCCAGACCGTGCCCCAGCCGCCGTGGATGCTGCCGATCATGACGACGAGGGAGAGGGCAATGCCGACGATGAGAACCGTGCCCTGGATGAAGTCGGTGTAGAGAACCGCCTTGAGACCGCCGGAGTAGGAGTAGATGATGGCGATGACACCCATGACAACGATCAGCATGTTGACATCGAGCCCTGTGACCTCGGCGAGTGCCATGGACGGGAGGTACATGATGATGGACATACGGCCGAGCTGGTAGATGATGAACATGAGTGCGCCGAGGATGCGGAGTTTGCCGCTCTGGAAGCGCTTTTCGAGGTAGTGGTACGCCGTGTCGATCTCAAGCTTGCTGTAGATCGGCAGGAAGTAGCGGATGGTGAGCGGGATCGCGAACAGCATACCGAGCTGCGCCCACCAGAAGATCCACGAGCCGTGATACGAGTTGCCCGGGATCGCGAGGAACGAGATCGGGCTGAGCAGTGTGGCAAAGATGGAGATGCAGGTGACGTACCACGGTATTGTACCGTCGCCCTTAAAGAACTCCTTGCCCTGCATTTCTTTTTTCGAGTAGTAGAGACCTGCGAGCAGAACGCCCACCAGGTAGATGACAAGGACTGCCGTGTCAATCCAGGTGAATCCCTGATGCATAGTTATCTCCTCCTGAGATGATGTCAAGGGGTATGATTTCGAATTGTTGATTCGGATGGTGTCCCTTGCAAACACCTCGTTACGCAAGTGACCGCGTGCTTGTACGCTTAAATACCGACGGACTTCTTAAACGCGCTTCGCTTGAACGAAAGAAATCCGTCGGGGCGTACCGCACTCTTTCCTCACTTGCTTCACTAGGGTTTGCTGCGGGACACCAATCCTATCAATCAGTTTCCGGCTCTTAGAAATACTTTTTGTAGATCTCCTTGGCGCGGGCACGCATCTCCGGCGTATATCCCTTCATCGGTTCGCGGCAGTAGCCCGCCTCGATGCCTTGCTCCTCAAGGAGGAGTTTGATCGTGCCGTAGAGGCCGTTGTCGAGGATGTCGGTGATGAGGTCGTTCGTGACGTGCTGCACCTCGAGTGCCTCGGCGATCTTGTTCGCGCGGGTGAGGTCGTAGATCTGACGCGCACGGGCGGCGTTGACGTTGTAGGTCGAGCCGATTGCGCCGTCGATGCCGAGGACGGTTGCGGGCAGGAGCATCTCGTCGAACCCTGCGAAGATGAGCTTGTCGGGGAATGCCTTGCGCATACGCTCCAGGAGGTAGAAGTCGCCCTGTGTGAACTTGACACCGACGATCTTCTTGTTCTCGAATAGCTTGGCGAACTGATCTACGCTGATGTTCACGCCCGTGAGGAAGGGGATGAAGTAGATAACCATGCGCGTATCGACATCGGCGACGATGGTCTCGTAGTAGTGGCGCACCTCGTCGAAGCCGAACTTGTAGTAGAACGGTGTGACGGCACTGATGGCATCGTAGCCGAGATCGACGACAAACTTTGCGAGCTCGACGGACTCCTTGAGGTTGATCGAGCCGACCTGCGCCATGAGGGTGATGTCGTTCTTCGCCTCGTCCTTTGCGATCTCGAAGATGCGCTTCTTCTCGTCGGTGGAGAGCATGAAATTCTCGCCCGTGCTGCCGCCGACATAGAGTCCGTCCATCTTGTTGTGGTCGATGTTGTGGCGGATGATCTGGCGCAGACCCTTCTCGTTGATCGAGCCGTCCTCGTGGAACGCGCCGAGCAGTGCGGAATAAAGACCTTTGAGTTCTCTCATGATGATTTCCTCCTTAGAAATGCATGGGTGGGGAGCAAGCTCCATAATTAGTTGTGTACTTTATGCGATCGCGTCGGTGAAGCGCCGCGCAATGAGCTGGGGCCGCGTGATGGCGGAGCCGACGATCGCACCGTAGACACCTGTCTTCATTGTTTCGGTCAGTTCCTCGGGGGTGTTGATGCGACCCTCGGCAAAGACGGGGACGGCCGCGTCCTGTGCGAGACGGCGCATGAGCTCGTAGTCCGGTCCCGTGAGCTGCGGGCTGTACGGGGTGTACCCCGAGAGGGTCGTGGAGATGGCATCCGCGCCCAGTTCCTGTGCCTTCATGCCCTCCTCGTAGGTCGAGATGTCGGCGAGGACGAGACGATGTGCCTCGTGGATGCGTGCGATGAGATCGCGTACGTCGGTTTTCTGCGGACGTTCACGCGCCGTCATGTCGAGGGCGATCATCTCGCAGCCCGTTCCGATCAGTGCCTCCACCTCGCGCATGGTCGGCGTGATGTAGATGGGGGAGTCAGCGTAGTTCTGCTTGATGAGACCGATGACGGGCAGCTGCGCGACGGCACGGATCTCCTCGATGTCCGCAACGCTCTGCGCGCGGATCGCACACGCGCCGCCCTCCTTTGCCGCACGCGCCATGCGCCCCATGATGAACGGGCTGTGCAGCGGCTCATCGGGCAGAGCCTGACAGGAGATGATGAGTTTTCCCTTCACGGCTGAGAAAAAATCCATAAAAGCGCCTCCAATTTATTATTATTTATCGTAATTTATAGCATAATATTTTATAGCTAAATTTATTGTTTTGATTTCGATATATGATACCCAACGCGAAGGCTTAGTTGCGCAAGTGACCGCGTGTTTGTATGCTTTACGCACTTGTTTTACTAGGGGGTACTTTGGAGTATCATCACTCTTTACGTTTCGACAAAACAACTTGTACCGCCGACGATTGTCCGCCGTATCCGGAAATCCTCATCGAAAATCACAATATCCGCATATTTTCCAACCGTGAGTGAGCCGAGTTTATCATATACATTCAGTTCCTCGGCGGGGGTGCGCGTCGCCATCTCCACAATGGAGGGAATGGATGCCCCCAGATTCTCACGGAGGATGCGCAGCCCGTCGTTCATGCGCAGGACGCTGCCTGCGATCGTGCCGTCGGCGAGGGTTGCGCGCGTTCCGTTGACGTAGACCTTCTGTCCGCCGAGCTCCGAGACTCCGTCCGAGAGGCCGCAGGCACGCATGGAGTCCGTGATCGGGATGATGTGCGTGCCGCGCTTCGCCGCGTAGATGATGCGCTGCATGGCGGGGTGGACGTGTACGTTGTCCACGATCAGCTCGCAGTTCGCGTCGGTGTCAAGTGCAGCGCCGAGGACACCGGGCTTTCGGTGATTCAGCCCCGTCATTGCGTTGCAGAGATGTGTGATGTGCGTCGCGCCGCGTGCAATCGCCGCGCACGCCGTCTCATAGTCCGCCGCCGTATGTCCGAGGGAGACGATGATGCCGCTCTTGCGGCAGCTCTCGATAAAATTCTCCTCGCTCAGCATCTCCGGCGCAACGGTGATGATCTTGATGACATCACGGTACGGTGCGATCTTTGCAAATGTGGGAGGGAGGATGTACTGCTCGTCCTGTGCACCCTTCTTTGCGGGGCTGATAAAGGGCCCCTCCATATGTGTACCGAGGATGCGTGCACCGTGCGGCTTCTCCGTCATTGCACGGCGGATGCGGACGAGTGCCCGCTCCACTGCGTCGTAGGCACAGGTCATCGTGGTCGGCAGGAAGGAGGTCACGCCTGTCCGCGCTTGGAATGCGGCAATTTTCCCGAGGGCATCTGCGTCCTCGTCCATTGTGTCTGCACCGTCGCAGCCGTGGATGTGCACGTTCACGAAGCCGGGGGCGACGTACGCACCCGCCGCATTGATTACCTCACCCACATCCTCCGCCGTGAACTCCGCTGCGGGGACGATGTGCGTGATCCGCTCATCGTAGCAGAGGACGAGCTCGGTTTGCGCGACAAAGCGTCCGTGTTCATCCGGCAGGATGAGAATGCCGTTTTGAATGGCGTTCATCAGGAATCACTCTTTTCTGCCTTGAGGAGCGCACCTGCCTCCTCGTCGACGATGAGGGTTACGCTCGGGTGCAGCTGGAGGATGGAGGCGGGAACCGTCGGTGTGATCGCGCCCATCACTGCATCGCGCACCGCCTCCGCCTTCTCTGCGCCGCTCGCGAGGAGGACAATGTGGCGTGCGCGGAAGATTGTACCGATGCCCATGCTCATTGCCTCGCGCGGAACCTCATCTTGTGATGCGAAGAAGCGCGCATTTGCCTTGATCGTGCTCTCCTTGAGCGCGACCTTATGCGTCGTGCGTGTGAATGCGTCCGCCGGCTCGTTGAAACCGATGTGTGCGTTGCGCCCGATCCCGAGCAGCTGCATATCGATGCCGCCTGCCGCTGTGATCGCCGCTTCGTAGCGTTCGCCCTCCGCCGCGCTGTCTGCGGCGAGCCCGTTCGGGAAGAATACGTGATCCTTGCGGATGTTCATATGATCGAAGAGGTTCTCGTGCATGAAGTGATGGTAGCTCTGCGGATCGTCCTCCGCGAGCCCGACATACTCATCCAGATTGAACGAGGTCGCCTGCGAGAAGTCGAGCCCGACCGTCTTATACAGCCAGACGAGGTTCTGGTACAGCTCGACGGGGGTGCTTCCTGTTGCGAGCCCGAGCACCGAGTCCGGTTTGATCCAGAGCTGGCCCGCAATGATCTTTGCCGCCTCCTCGCTCATCTTCTTATAGGTATCCGTAAAAATGATACGCATTGCGATACTCCTCTCTGTATATCTGTTCTGAAATCTCCTAAAATATAACACAATTCAGCATAAAATGCAATTATATTCCATAAAAATTTTGATATATTTTTTATTTATCGTATAAAAGAAAATATATTTCGTTTTTATATGGATAAAGGAAATAAAAAAAGACGCTAGGCGTCTGTATATTTCGTGTTTTGAATTGCATAACAGAAGGGACTGTTGCACGAATGCCCCTATCGACTCGCTGCGCTCGCCACTTCCCCCGTTGCGACGGGGGAAGCTAAGATACCATAATCCTAGCCTCCCCCGTGCGACACGGGGGAGGGGGACCGCGTAAGCGGTGGAAGGGGCGCTTGTGGCGATACCGTTGACATAATGACAAGGGCTGTTGCACGAAGTTTTCTAGCTTCGTGCAACAGCCCCTTCTTGTGTCATGATGCAAGCATGCGCAATGTTTTTGCAATGTCTCCGTTGATGATCATGCTGCGCGGAGCGATCTCGGGCGGCACATATTCTATGCCGAGATTCACCGTGGCGAATGTCACATCCGCGCGCTCTGCCGTCATGCGCCAGAACGGGTACTTGATGATGCCGGGCGTATTCATCCCCACGCCGAGTTCGAGGAGGAGCGTCCGCCGACCCTCTGTGTGCGCAAGGTAGTCTGTGTATCGCGCTGCCGCCGCGTGCCAGCCCGCATCCTCGACGAAGGAGGTGTCTGCGCGTAGATTCGTCATCATCTCCATGCCGTCATCGGGACAGTACGGGATGAGATCGCTCGGGATCGTCATCGCGGGCGCACCGTTCTCGGGCAGCAGGAGCGTCCCGTCCTCTGCGAACGCGAAGTCCTGTGCCGTGAGCATGGCGCGCACGCTCTCCTCGTTGTCATAGGTTTTCCCTGCCGATGCACCTGCGGGACGGCTGCTCTGAAAGAGACCGTAGTCCCCCTGCGTATAGAAAATGCGTTCCTTCGCAGCGCCCGAACGCTGAAAGGCATGGTCTACATTCGTCGTCAGTATGAAATAGTCGCGTCCCTCCACAAGGTGCAGCAGATTTGGATAAACGTCGCTCGCGGGCATCGGCGCATAGCGGTTGATCCAGATGCTCCTGCTCCACCATGCCCAGAACATCTCACGCGACGGGAATGGATAAAATCCACCACTGTAGATGTCCTCGATGCCAAAGCGCGTGTGAAAATCCGAAAAGTATTTCAGAAAACGTGCTCCCGCATAGTCATAGCCCGCCGCGGTCGACAGTCCCGCTCCCGCGCCGATCAGAATGCAGTCGGCGGATGCGAGGGCGTTTTTTAATGCCGTGAGTTCCTTCATAATAAGAGCCTTTCGTAGATGCACCGATCGTCGTCCTTGAACACGTTGAACACGACGCGCTCGATGGAGGACGGCATGGTGAGGAAGTCCCGTACCTCGCGCACGGCGATCTCTGCCGCAGCATCGTTTGGAAAATGAAATTCACCCGTGGAGATGCAGCAGAACGCGACGGACTTCAGCCCGTTCTTCGCCGCAAGCGTTAGGCAGGAGCGATAGCAGGAGGCGAGAAGCTGTCGGTGCTCCTCCGTCAGTGTACCGTGTACAATCGGGCCAACCGTGTGGAGGACGTGTCGCGCGGGGAGGTTGTACCCTGCTGTGATCTTCGCCGCGCCCGTCGGCTCAGGATGGCCCTGCCGCTTCATGAGTTCCTCACACGCTGCGCGGAGCTGAAGCCCTGCCGCTGAGTGAATGGCGTTGTCAATACAACGGTGACACGGGATAAAGCAGCCGAGCAGTGCAGAGTTTGCCGCATTCACGATTGCATCGGCATTCAGACGCGTGATATCGCCCTGCCATAACACGATGCGTGCGTCCGAGGGGACGGCGGGAAGTGTCATCACATCCACCACGCCGCGTGCCTTACGCTCGGCGGACAGCAGTTCATCTTGGATACGCAGAAACTCCTCCGAGAGCAGGCGCGGCGGGCGCACATTCATCAGCGCACGCAGCAGTTCCCGCTGTGCCTCCTGCGTCTCCTCCACCTGCGCCGCCTGTGCACGGTACGCAGGGCTTTCATCGAGGAGCAGGGCGATTAGTTTTTGGATCAGAGTAAGAGACATAAAGC
The DNA here is from genome assembly GCA_963555475.1 of uncultured Selenomonas sp. Classification (GTDB taxonomy): domain Bacteria; phylum Bacillota; class Negativicutes; order Selenomonadales; family Selenomonadaceae; genus Centipeda. Next base: position 28,225 of record CAUVVR010000007.1, on the reverse strand, counting down.
TGCTCCTTCCGGAGTAAACGGATTTCTATCGACAAATAGCTATACGAGCTGGAGGCGCCCCTATCGGCTCGCAGGCTCGCCACTTCCCCCGCTTCGGCGGGGGAAGCTAATACACTGTAATGCAAAGCCTCCCCCGTTGCTGACCTGTCCAAGAAGCCAGTCCGAAAGGACGCAGCTGATTGGGCAACAGGTCGTATGGGAAAACGTCCCAAGAACACAAGCGTTAGCGAAGTGTGATTGGCTGACGTTGACCGCTCGGCAACGGGGGAGGGGGACCGCGCAAGCGGTGGAAGGGGCGCCCTTCCTATTTACGCTTGCACCAGCGATACGCGTTCACCGATATGTGCGCCGCTCTCAATCAGATCGACCATCCCGATTGCATAGTCCGCGTAGCTGATGATGCTCTCTCCCGCTGCGCTCAGCGTCAGCTCCTCGCCGCCGAGAATGTACTTGCCCGTCTTTTCTCCGTCCGCGCGGAAGTCCGCCGCAGGGCTGACGAAGACCCACTGCGCATCCGTGCGGGAGCGGAGTGCCGCGAGCTCCTCCGTCTGCGCCTTCGCGATCGGATAGAACTCTGCCGGGAACTCCGGCGTATCGAGCAGCTGCACCGTATGTGCCGGATCGACATAGAGACTGCCCGCACCACCGACGATATAGAGACGCGTATTCGTCCCCGCCACGAGATCCGCGAGGTGCTGACTCGTCTGCGTGTGCAGCGGCAGCGTCTCCGGGGTGTACGCGCCGAATCCGTCAACGACGGCATCAAAACTCGCCAGATCCTCTTTTGTGAGTGCCATGATGTCCTTTCGCACGAAATTCTGTGCCGCGCTCTTGTTCTCGCTGCGTGCAAATGCCGTCACTGCATGACCGCGTGCGATCAGCTCCGCAATGATTGCCTGGCTTGCCTTTCCATTGGATGCCACAACTGCAATTTTCATATTCCATACCTCCGTAAAAAATTTTGTAATTAACTTGATTACAAACGGAGTATAGCACGCAAAAAACATAACGTCAATAGGCACAATAAAAATTTTTGCAAAAAACCCCCTAAGCCAAGTGGCCTAGGGGGCTGCAATGCAATGAAATTCCTTACTCCTCCGGCAGGAGCATGGCGAGATCCGGCATGAGCTTTGTGATGTCACGGATAAAGACGCGCAGGACGCTCACCATGACCTCGGGATCGAATGCGTCGGGGTTGTGCGGAACGACGACATCGGCGAGGATGGCGGTGTCGGAGGTGAGGTAGAACTTGACGAGGCGGCTGTCCTGATTCTGCCGCATGAGCCAGCCCGTGAGCAGCATCGCGTTCGTATCGTCCACTGCGTTCTGCGCGAGACGGATGCGGATGGTGGCGTATGCTGTGGAGTCAATGATGACGACGATGGGCAGCCGCCGCTCCTCCACCTCGATCTCGCTCTCGAAGATCGTCGTGCTGCGGTCATCGCCCGCCTCACGGATCTGAAAGCCCGTGATGTTTTCCTTCTTAATATATTCCTCGAATGTCTTGGCCGCTTCGATCACGACCAATCACCTCCCCGCGCTTCGTATGTCATTTTCATAATAATTCATTATAACACAGAGGCACGAAAAGGGGAAGAAAAAAAGCCGCCGCACGATGCGGCAGCTTCGTTGAAAATATGCGTTAAAATTTATAGTTGCTCTTGAACCAGAGCGTGCGTCCCGGCTCTGTGATGTGACCGCCGGCGGAGATGCCGAGCGCGGGGATTGGCGCCTCGCTGTAGTTGACGAACTCGGCGTAGGTCTTGTTAAAGAGGTTGTCCACGCCGAGGGAGAACGTCAGGTTCTCGTCGGGACGGTAGGCAAGGCTGAGCGAGAGGATGCCAAAGCCGCCCGTGGGGCCGTAGTCTGTGCCCGTGACGCTGCCGTAGCCCTTGTGGTAGCGGTTCTGCTTGCTGACGAGTCGCCAGACCGCATTTGCCTCTGCCTTCTTGTGGCTGTACTTCGCCGTGAGATTCGCCTCCAGTGGGGCGATCTGCGGGAGCGGGGCATCGTTCGTGCGATCATCGCCGCGCGTATAGGCGAGCGATGCGCCGAGCGTCCAGAGCGGGGAGACCGTGCGCGTGATCTCCGCCTCGAATCCGTAGAGCCGCGCGTCTACGTTGCCATATCCGCCGACGGGCTTACGCAGGATAAAGTCATTGACATTCGCATAGTAGAGGGAGAGATTTGCGTTCGTCTTTTCGCCTGTATAGACCCAGCCGAGGTCGAGCTGCGTATTCTTCTCCTTGGCGGGACGCGTCGCGGATGGGTGGCTCGCCCCATGCGCCCGCCATGTGTGATATGCCTCCCAGTAGTCGGCGGGACGCTCTGCGTGGCCGAGGCCGACGTAGAAGGTCAGCGGCTGCTTCTTTGCCGTGTTTTCCCAGCGGACGAAACCACTGACGGCATTGTCTGTCGTGTCGCCCGGGGTGAAGGTCATGTAGCGGTGGTAATGGCTCGTGACGCGATCCCAACGCAGACCGCTGAGGAGACGGCTGCGCTCCGTGAGGTCATGGTTGTACTCCATGAATACGCCGAGATTCCCGATGGTCATGTCGGTGTTTTCCCGTCCGCGCGGCATTCCCTTCATCGCGGGCGTAAACGTGTGCTCCTCGTGACCGATGTCGATACCGACCGCACCGGTATCCTTCGGGGAGAATGTCAGATCGAGGACACTGCGGATGCTGTACTGGATGCGTTTTACCTCCATTCCGCGCGTGCCGCCGGGGCGGAAGGTATAGTTGTCCATGATGTGATCAATCGTGTTGTGGTTGAAATTCAGCGTGAGTTTCTCCACGACGGGTGAGAGATGGGCGCGCTCGAACTTTACGGCGTAGCTGTCGCGGTCAAACTGGCTGCCGTCCATCATGCCGTGCGCGTATTTCGCCCAGCCGCGGCTGCGGTCGTAGGAGACCTCAAAGAGGGTGTCGGGGTCGGGCGTGAGACCGACAATGCCCGTGAGGCTGTGGCGACCGTAGCCCGAGTGGATGCGCCGCCCATCGCCGTCCGCGTAGTCGCGCGCATAGTTCCGCGTCTGGATGATGCGTGCGTAGCCCTCTTTTCCCCCTGCCGTGACATCGGTCAGCTCGTCAAAGCGGTGGTTCGATGCGCCGAGAACGGAGATATTGCCGCGCACGCCGGGCTTTTCAAAACGCTCCGTCTCGCGCTCGAAGATGACACTGCCCGCAACGCTCGCGCCGTAGCGGACACTCTGCGGACCCTTGTTCACGATGATGCGGCTGAACGTCTCGGGGAACGCATAGGTCGACGTGGGATCCATGCGGTTCGGGCAGCCGCCCGACATACCGCCGCCGTTCATATCCATCACCATGCGCGAGCCGCCCATGCCGCGCATCATCGGGTCGCCGCCGAGCCCGCCCTTGCGGACGACGGAGAAGCCGGGGATGGTCTTGAGGTAGCCTGCACCGTCGGCGGCGGGGATGGGCTGGCGCGGACGCTGCGGGTCGGTGGAGAGGGTGAGCGGCGTTGCCGTGCGATAGCCCGTGACGATGACCTCGTCAAGGGTGAACTCATACATCCCGTCGACGGCGGGGGTGCTCGTCATGTTGTGCATATTCGTCTGCATGGTCTCTGCCGCGTACGCGTGCGCACCAAAACATGCTGTGCTGAGCGCCATGCCGAGCAGAGCAAGGCGGGTTGATCGGGTCATTCCGTATACCTCCTGTAGCGTGGAAATGAGACTTATTATACGATAGATAGCAGAATGATAACACAATTCTGATAGATGAATCAAATAGAAATATTTAATAGTAGAACGATATATGAGAATAGGATGCGAAAAAGATTCAGTGAAATGAAAAGGGACTGCTGCACGAAGATAGAAAACTTCGTGCAGCAGTCCGTGAGATCTGCGGAGAGGACGCTGCGCTCAGTGATGGAAGAGGCGGATGTGGGTCATCGCCATAGCGATACCGTACTTGTCGCACGTCTCGATGACGTTGTCGTCGCGGATCGAGCCGCCGCTCTGCGCGATGTAGGAGACACCGCTCTGGTGGGCACGCTCCACGTTGTCGCCGAAGGGGAAGAATGCGTCCGAGCCGAGCGCGACCCCCTTGATGGTGCGGAGGAAGTCACGCTTTTCCGCACGCGTGAACGGTGCGGGCTTCTCCGTAAAGAGTCGCTGCCAGTCTGCCGTGAGGAGCGCGTAGTCGTCCTCGTCGCCTGCCGTATACACATCGATCGCATTGTCGCGGTCGGGGCGGCGCACATCGTCCTTGAACGGGAGGGCAAGCACCTGCGGGCTCTGGCGCAGCTGCCAGATGTCCGCCTTGTTGCCCGCGAGGCGCGTGCAGTGGACGCGCGATTGCTGTCCCGCGCCGACCCCGATCGCCTGCCCGTCGACGGCGTAGCAGACCGAGTTGGACTGCGTGTATTTCAGCGTGATGAGCGCGAGCAGGAGATCACGCCGTGCGGCAGCGGGAATGTCCTTGTTCGCTGTCGGGCGGTCGCTCAGACACTCCTCTGTGATCGCCACTTCGTTGCGCTGCTGTTCGAAGGTCACGCCGTACACATCCTTGCGTTCCAGTGCGGGCGGCGCGTAGTTCTCGTCCATCTGGAGGACGAGGTAGCTGCCCTTGCGCTTGGATTTCAGAATTTCGAGTGCGCCCTCCGTATAGCCCGGTGCGATGATGCCGTCGGACACCTCGCCGCGCAGGAACTCCGCGAGGCTCTCATCGCAGACATCGGAGACGGCGGCAAAGTCGCCGTAGGAGCTCATGCGGTCTGCGCCGCGTGCACGCACGTAGGCGCACGCCACAGGCGAGAGCTCGCCTTTCGGCGCATGGGTCGCCCGCGCGAGCGTATCGGAGAGCGGGAGGCCGAGTGCTGCTCCTGCGGGGCTGACATGCTTGAACGAGGCGGCGGCGGGCAGCCCCGACATTGCCCGCAGCTCACGGACGAGCTGCCAGCTGTTCAGTGCATCGAGCAGGTTGATGTAGCCGGGGCGGCCATTCAGCACGGTGAAGGGCAGCCCTCTGTCCGCATAGACGCGTGCGGGGATCTGGTTCGGATTGCAGCCGTATTTGAGTTCGATTTCGTTCATTGTAAGCGCTCCTTTTTGCAGTGTGTTGTTTTGTTTCCATTATAACGGCGCACGGCGAGATTTTCAACTGAGGTGTATGTGTCGCCTTTTCTTTATGAGCCGTTTGGGATATCATAAGCGCACCTGTTATCTCCCGTGAGACTGTCCCTAATATATGAGCACTCATCTGGGATAACCGTCATTTATGGACCCAATGCGAAAGTTTCATGACTTTTTGCCTAATTTTCAGAAGGAAAATACAAAGAGAGAGAGAATTATAAGAACTCATCAAAAGAAAGTCTCCGATACGATGTATTCAAGGAGACTAACAGGATCGCTGATACCCGCAGCGATTTTAAACGAACTGTATGAATAGGAGATGTATTCATGGATGCAGCAATGCTGACACTGGCGGTTCTCGGAGTCGCGGCGTTCCTCTTCGCGACCGAGATCATCCCGCTCGCCGTTACGGCGATGGGCGCGGCGATCGCGCTCGGACTCTTGGGGGTGCTCACCCCTGCACAGGTTTTCTCGGGGTTATCCAACTCCACCGTCGTCCTCTTTGCCGGTATGTTCATCATTGGCGCGGCAATGTTTCAGACGGGGCTCGCACAAAAAATTGGCATCGCGGTCGTCAAAAAATCGGGCAATGACGAGCGTGCATTGATGGCGGCACTGATGCTCATAACGATCATCCTCTCGTCCGTGTCCTCAAACACGGCGACGGTTGCCTGCCTCATGCCCGTCGTCATCCAGATCTGTGCTGCTGCGCGTCTGCCCGTCTCGCCGCAGCTCATGGCACTCGCCGTAGCGGCGAACGTTGGCGGTACGATTACGATGATCGGTACGCCGCCGAACATCCTCATGAGTGCGACGCTGGGTGCGAGCGGTCTCACGCCGTTCGGATTCTTCGAGTTCGCATGGATCGGCATCCCACTCTCGATCGTCGGCATGATCTATATGCTGACCATCGGCCGCAAGCTCTGCCCGCGCAATCTTGTGGACAGTGAGGCATTTGCCAAGGAAGAGGAGGAGGCAAAGGATCCGCGCAAGATGATCATCTGCGCGGCAATCCTCATTGGTGTTGTCATCGCCATGGTGCTCGAAAAGCAGATCAACGTTCCCATGCAGACCTCCGCCATCATCGGCGGACTCCTCTGTGTCCTCACAGGCTGTCTCACGGAGAAGCAGGCGTATCAGGGCGTGGACTGGACGACGATCTTCCTCTTTGCGGGAATGCTCCCGCTTGCCAGTGCCATGGATCACAGCGGTGCGGGCAAGCTCATCGCGGATGTTGTCGTCGGCCTCATCGGAGACAACCCCGCGCCCATGGTTATCGTCGCTGCGATGTTCGCGCTCTCCTGCGGTCTCACACAGTTCATGTCGAACACGGCGGCGGCGGCACTCCTCGCTCCGATTGCGATCTCCATCGCCCAGACCATCGGTGTTTCGCCGTACCCTGTCGTTATGGCAATCGGCATCGCGGCATCCTGCGCATTTACAACCCCCGTCGCGACTCCGCCGAACACCCTCGTCCTCGGCCCTGGGCAGTTCCGCTTCATGGACTATGTCAAGGTCGGCGTTCCGCTCGTCGTTGTCTCGCTGATCGTCTGCCTGGTCGTCATCCCGCTTGTCTGGCCGTTCTAATGAATCGCTGATAAAATGATATACAATAGATAAACGGCGGCAGGAGTCTCGCTCCGCATCGTGCACGACCGTGAACGAATCGAACTGAAAAGTAAAACTGTTCATCGATGACAGGTGTATCATCCGATATGCCTGTCATTTCATTGTGCATCTATGAGGAGAGACCGATCATGAAAAAAGAAGAAATGCTCCAACACCTGAAGGCACTCGACCCCGCCATCTTCACTCTGCTGCAGGATGAGATTCGCCGCCAACGCTGCACACTCTCATTGGTCCCGACGGTCAACGCCATGTCGCCGCTCGCCGCCTTCCTTGAGGGGAGCGCACTCGCGAACAGCACGCTTGAGGCGTGCACCGCAGCACATACCTCCTCCATCGAGGAGCTGGTACGCACGCGTGCACAGGAGCTGTTTGGCAGTGAGCACGCCGTCGTGCGCCTTGGGGGCATTGCCGCCGCCTCACGTGTTGCCTTTCTCGCGTTGCTGCAGCCAGGGGATACCGTCCTCTCATTTAACCGCAGGAAGGAGGAGCACTGCGCGGGGCTCCGCTATCATTTTGAGAACTTCGGCATCGATCCCGCCGCGCAGCGTGTGGACTGGGACGAGGTGATGCAGCTCGCCGAGCGCGTACGTCCGCGCCTCATCATCTTCTCCCCTGTCAGCTATCCGTGCATACCAAACTACGCACGGCTCACCGAAGTTGCGCGCGCTGTGGGTGCCTATCTCTGGGTGGATATCGGACAGTGTGTCGGGCTCGTTGCGGCGGGGCTCATCCCATCCCCCGTGGCGTGCGCGGATATTGTGAGTTTCCCTACGAACGATGCGCTCAGAGGGCCGGATGGCGCGATCCTGCTCTGCAAAAAGGAGCTTGCCGCGCGGCTCGATGCTGCCGTTGCCAATACAGGACACAGCTCCCTGCACATGAATCACCTTGCTGCCCTCGGTTTTGCGCTGCACGCGGCCGCACAGCCGAAGTTCCACGCCTACGGGGAGCAGGTGCTCGCGTCTGCTGCCGCGCTCGCCGCCGCCCTTCGGGAACGCGGCATCGAACTCCTCGCGGGCGGTACCGAGACCCATCTCCTCCTTGCGGCTCCTGCGGCGGGCGTTGATATCACGGAGGCAGTGCACACTCTCGGTCGCATCGGCATCTATGTGAAGCTCGACCGTATCCCGACCATGCGGCCTGAGATTCTGCTCTCGGCACTGCGGCTCTCGACAGCGGGCGCAGTCACGCGCGGCCTTGCAGCGGCAGACATGCCTCTCATCGCCGATGTGCTCGCGTGCGTGCTCAGCGGAAAATGCACGGACCGCGAGGAGGATAGGCTGCGCATGGCAGTCGCCAAGCTCCTCATGGACAAGCCCATCTTCTCCGAGGTGTGGATGAACGATGTCTCCACACACGTCGCAGCCTCCCCGGACAGCGTCCATGACCATGCCGCGGGCGAGCGCATGTCCATCCTCAAAAATCTGCTTCGATAACCATCCTTCTGCTCTCGTATGACCGCTCCGTGCCCATGCGGGGGCTTTTGACTGTGGAGAACCGGAGCGGATGGAGGCATTCTTTTCAACGTGAAATATTCTGAAACGTCAACAAATGAGTGACCTGCGTGGCACAATATGGTATACTAAGAAAACAAGACCAACACACTGGGGAAACGGCCCCCATTTTACGGAAGAGGAGAATGATCCATGAAACGTGAAGAAGTCGTCAGCCACCTGAAGACATTTGACCCTGAGATCTACAACCTGCTCGAGGAGGAGCGCGAACGCCAGCGCTATACCCTCTCCCTCATGCCGAACATGAACGCCATGTCGCCGTTCGCGAAGTATCTTGAGGGCAGCATTCTGACGAACAGCATCTTTGACCGGGGAGACGATACCCCGACGGGTGGGCTGCACCTCGCCGGCATTGTTCGTCAGCGTGCCATGGATCTCTTTCGCTGCGACCATGCCATCGTCCGCCTCGGTAACATCGTCGCCGCCTCGCGCGTCGTCTTTCAGGCACTCCTAGAGCCGGGCGACACCGTCCTCTCCTTCAACCTCAGGAAAAAGGATCACGTCGCGGGCCTCTCGTACAAATTCGAGAACTACGGCATCGAGCCGGGGACGCAGGAGATCGACTGGGGCGCGGTGCGTGCGCAGGCGGAGCGCGTAAGGCCGCGTCTCATCATCTTCTCTCCCGTCAGCTACCCGCGCACCATCGACTACCAGATTCTCTTTGAGATCGCGCAGAGCGTCGATGCCTATTTCTGGGTCGACATCAGCCAGAGTGTCGGGCTCGTCGCCGCAAAGCTGGTTCCCTCGCCCGTGCCGCTTGCCGATGTCGTCACCTTCTCCACGCGCGATTCGCTGCGCGGTCCCGATGGTGCCGTCCTCCTCACGAAGCAGGAACTCGCCGCACGCATGGATACCGCCGTCATCAACACGGGGCATGAGGCGCTGCACATGAACCACCTCGCCGCGCTCGGTGTCGTCCTGCGCGAGGCGGGCAGCGATAGCTACCACACCTACGCTGAACAGGTCGTGCGAAACGCACAGGTGCTCGCACGAACCCTCGCCGACCACGGAGCATCTGTCCTCTGCGGCGGCACGGATACGCACCTCGTCCTCGCCTCCACCGCCGCCGGCATCGACATGCGCGAGGCAGTCAAGGCAATCGGACGCATGGGCATCCGCGTCAAGCCCGACAGCGTGCCCACGATGAACGCGGGGCTCTTCCTGCACGCCCTGCGCCTGTCGACCTCGAGCCCGACCACACGCGGCATGGCAGAGCAGGATATCGCCTACATCGGCTCGCTGCTCGCCAAGCCGCTCACCGCCATCCTCGCCCCCGAGGAGATCGAAAAGATCCGTCAGGAAATCGTCGCCCTCGTCAAGGACGCGCCCATCTTCGACGACGAGTGGGTGGGCGATGCCGAGGAGTGAGCACTCGGATTTTGATATTTGCATATGGCATAGAACAGCGCCCCTCCGAGTGATTCGGAGGGGCGCAGTTTCGTATGTGCTTATGCTTTTTTATTGAGGAATTCCTGCATCTCTTCAAGCGACTTCATCTGATCGGCATAGAGACAGTAGCCCATCATAGAAGCTGTGGCAAATTTGATCGTAAACGGATACTCCCTTTCGCGCGCAAGCTCTGCAATCCGGTCGACGACCGTCCCCAGCTTCGTCTTATCCGGGTCGTGATTCGCGATAAGAAAGATGAGCTCCATATCCTCTTTCGAGATAAGAATATCATGCTTTTTCTCTGCCATATCCGGAATCAATCCAAGCTTACATTTCTGTCGAAACACCTTTGCCATATCCGCACAAAACGCATCCATCTCTACGCCGCGCACAAAGGTATCAAAGTCACACAGATGTTTTTCGAGTCCCGCGCTCTCATCATAGGCATCATCCCCGTACTTCATCTCTATTACAGAGAGTGTCGGCGCACTCTCGTTCTTGCGCGCAGATGAGGTCGACAGCCACTTCACAGCGACCATATCAAACCGTGAATTCTTCGCACTCTTCTCGTCAGAGACATACTCCACGTCGGTGATATAGTAATCCGAGGCGTGTGAGATCTCCCCATGGCGGTTGTTCTCACGCACAACCACTTGCTGGAACTCACGCTCATATTTTCGATTCTTCGCGAACCAGACATCCATCGCATGCTTATAAAGAGGTATAAGCTCGACTGCCGCACGAACCGAAGGTGTTTTTTCCATCCCCTCATCACACGCAGTACAGTACTTCGTATTAATCGTGAGCGTATAGCCATCGCCGCTCCGCTCAATGCGAAAGAGACTGCCACCGCGATAGTAAATATTCGCGCGTCCCTCGCCACGAAATTCCAAATCGAGGGTGTCGTCACTCTGCACATAGTCAAGCAGATCGTGAAGCACCCCTCCCTCTTGGAAATCCTTGAACATCTTTTCGTCCAACGCTCGTTGATACATTGTACTCCCACCTTTCAAAAGTTGTTGAAAGTCATGTCTGATTAAGGATATAATAGCGAAACAGCATCCCTCTTTCAAGCACTTAAAAAGATTTTCTTTAGCTACTTGACATTGTCAATCAGGTGGTATATAATCCTAATATGTTCACAGATAACTGCATACATCATCAAACAACGGACTATTTTAGGAGGAGCATCATGAAGAATACCAACGTTATGAAGAATATCCAGGTACTCTTGAACGAGGACGAGTACACCGTCATCGAGACAAAGGCAAAGGAGGCGGGGCAGCCCATCCCCGTGTACGTCCGCAGCCGTCTCCTCGGCGATGAGAACGAACTTTCCGCCGCCTACGCCGAAGCACTGCGTCGCGTGGAGGCACTTGCGCCCGGAACACCGTTCGACCTCAAGGCACTCTTTGGTACAGACTGGACAATGAGCCGCGGCACGAAACTGACGCTGGGCAAGACATTCTACGAGATGGTGAAGGATGGAGTCATTCGGACGGTCAGACCCGGGGAAAAAAACAGCTCAAATATCATGCAGTATACGCGCATTTGATCGCGTGAAAAGAGTCCAAAGGAGGAGCGCATGAATCTCAAAGAAGCATTCCAGATGCAGAAGGCACTCAACCGCCTGATGGAGGAGGCTGCCTCGTATCTGGACGACACAGACAACATCATGACGGTGACGGAGAAGCACCTCCGCAGCAAGGTTGTCCCCGAGCAGGCGGATGAATCTGTGGACTGCAGCGAGAAGTCGCGCATGGCGTACAATCCCATGACGGTGCTGCGTGCGTGGCACGCGCTCATGGAGGAAAAGGAGCGGCTTGGACGCGCCATCACGGCGGCAAAGACGGCGATCCCGCTGAACTTCGACACCGCCGCCGAGGAGAACAAGGCGCGCCGCCGCTTCCTGCAGACGCTCGCGCACATGGCGGAGCAGCGTTCCGAGAGCAGGATGAGGCGCGGCGCGGGCAAGGGCTACGTCTTTAACAAGGACGGCAACCAGACGCCCTACTGCTACGACATCGAGGTGGTCAAGACGATCGACTACGATCGGAATGCCGTCCGCCGCATGCAGGACACGCTTGCCAAAACGGCAGCCGACACCTCCCGCGCCCTCGACGAGGCACTTGTGCGCACCGAAGTTGACTTCACGCTGCAGCTCCCGATCCCGGCGAGCACCATCCGCGAAGATCCCGCCGAACGCCTTATCTACGAGCGCATCTGTGGCAACGCAGGCAGTGCCCTCGCAGAGATCATCGAGCTGCTGGAGGGGAAGTAAATCGTTTTAGTCTGAGCCGCAGAACACAGGAAAGCAGCGTTACAGAGATTGGCGATGCCCCAACAGCGAACCCTAGTGGAGCAAGTGAGTAAAGGGGGCGTTTCGCCCCCGGCGTACTTCTTTCGTCCAAGCGCAGCGCGTTTAAGAAGTGCGCCGGTATTTAGGCGAATAAGCACACGATCACTTGCGTAACGAGGTGTTCGCGCGGGGCATCCCAATCACAATAAAATCATTACTCGGCTGTTCCGGCAGGGGCAGGGATCACTCCCGGTTCAGGTGCAGATGAACAAAGAGGCTGCACGCCCCTCTGTGTGTACGCACACAGAACCCAAAACCTTGGTATGGACTCCCCAGGAGCGGAATCCAAATATCACCCCCGCGCCGTCAACCGACACCTGCGGACAGTGTCACAGCACGGACAAACGCGGGGCAGGCGGGAGAGACCGCCATCGCGCTTCGCCGCGCACAACGCAAACACCAAACCACCCGATGGCATTCCCCAGCGCAGGACGTGGGCGCGGACAAAAGCGCCGCACCCGTCCTGACACAAGGAATCGGCCGCGTCAATTCCCCGTCCGCACGCACATACCCAAAAGCCAAAACACGCTTCGCCCTTACAAATGATATATATTCGTTCGCAGCCCCCAATGGGGGTGCTGCGCGGGAAGCTCTGACCTCAGTGCTTTCCAAAATTGGGAGTCCCCTGCCTCTGCCGGAGCAGCCGAAAAAGCCCGCCCACGAACGTGCAAACATTCGTGGGCGGGCTTTTCATAGCATTTCACAGAGCCCGGTGGATTTGCGTCAAAAGCATTCCTCCACCCCAATAATCTCCTTCCATATATATCCCTCGCGCACGCCCGAGTCACTGTAGAGGATATCCTCTGCGGCGAAGGTGTCGGCGAGGGTATGGGCGATGAGCATGCCGGGGACGATGGTGTGGAGGCGGTCGGGGGCGGAGCGTAGGAGAACGGCGGTATCGCGCTCACTGAGTTTCCGCCCACTGCCGAACCGCTCGATCATCGCGGGAAAATGCGTGACGCGCAGGAGACGCGGTGTTTCCTCGGGATAAAGCAGACCGTGCATACGGCTCGCGCTGCTGAGGACACCGCCCAGTCCGACCATGTGAGCGGTGCGCAGGGTACGCACGTCGGGGACCCCCACGAGAATGTCCTCCACCGCCGCACGGATTGCCGCGCACTCCGCAGAGGTCGGGAGCAGCCCTGCAACGTGCGTCTTGCTCATGGCGAGCGAACCGAGGGGAAGACTCCACCGTCCCGTCATTTCATGGTTTTGGTATGAAATGATCTCGGTGCTGCCGCCGCCGATGTCCACCATGATGCCGTCCGCGTGGGCAATGTTCTGCGTCGCACCGACGAAGTCGTACGCTGCCTCCTCCTCACCGCTGATGATGCGGATGCGGACACCCGAGCGACGCGTGATCTCCTCCACGGCGGCGCGGCTGTTCGTCGCGGAGCGCAGAGCCGCCGTCGCAAAGGCATGAACGTGCGCAATGCTGAACGTCTCGATGAAGTCCATAAATCCGCGCAGGATCTTGACGGTCTTTTCGATCCCCTCGCGCACGAGCCGCCCGTGGTCGAGATAGCCCGCGAGCCCGACGGTATGCTTGCGCTTTAAGAGTAGCTCGAACGAGCGTCCCTCGATCCGATAGACCGCCATGCGGATGGTGTTCGAGCCGATGTCGATGATAGCGTGCAGCATAGGCTACCGCTTCAGCCCGCTGCCGGGTACGGGGATGATGACGCGGTAGTTGTCGGGCATGCCGTCCGCGAAAAAGGAACGCGCCCCCGCGAGTCCCGCCGCTGCCGTGAGTTCAGCGTAGATGCCGCGCCGATTGAGCGTCTTTGCCGCCTTTAGGATGTCGCTGTCCTCGACGGCAATCGCATCGCCCCCGCTGCGGCGCAAGGCTTTCAGGATGTCCTCCATGCGCGGTGGTGCACTCACGCGGATGGTCTCCGCGATGGTGTTTTTGTGCGGGGCCTCGGGCAGCTCATGGAACGCCTCGACCACGGGCGCACACTTCGTGCTCTGCACGCCGACGAAATGCGGCAGACGACCGATCTCGGCGAAGCCCTGATAGAGTCCAAGGAGGAGCGATCCGTTGCCGATGGGGACAAAGATGTAGTCGGGAACGCTGTCGTCCAGCTGGTGATAGATCTCGTGTGCCATGCTCTTGATACCGTCGGAAAAGAGCGGGTTGTAGACGTGTGAGGCGTAGTAGTCACTGCCCAGCTCCGCGCGCAGCGTACTGTTTGCATTCATGCGCCCGTTTGCCACGCGTACGACATCTGCGCCGTACGCCGTGATCTGCTTCGCACGCTCAGCGGAGATATCGTCGGGAACGTAGACGCGGCACGTCATGCCCGCCGCAGCTGCATATGCCGCAACCGCCGCCCCTGCGTTTCCTGCCGAGTCGACGGCAACATGGTCGATGCCGAGATGGAGAAGCTCACCGATGAGGCGTTTCGCCCCGCGGTCCTTGAACGAGCCCGTGGGCTGTCGATCCTCCATCTTAAAGTAGAAGCGGCAGCCGTCGACGACGAGCGGCAGGAGGGGGGTCTCGGTCTCACCGAGTGTCACCGCCTCGTGGCGGTCATCCGCGTCCATCGCGCTCTGATACAGACGAAAAAGCCCCCCGCATTCGCACTGATAGGCGTGCGTTGCGATGGGGTATTCCTTTTTGCAGTGCTCACAGTAGAAGTGCATGACGGCTCCTCCTTTGGAACGTATGAGGTTTCAATGTATCATAAGAATGGCGTGAAACACCGCTATGCGTACTCCACGCTCCCCCTAGTGGAGCACTGCATAGCTACTGCGCCTTTCCCTCCGCCTTCATCCCCTCATCCGTCGTGTCCTCCGTCAGGGCATGGTTGCCGAACATCGTCGTCAGCGTCTCACGCGTAAAACCGTAGGCGGGGCTCGAAAAGTCCTGTCGCGGATCGTAGCGATTCGACGGTGCGCCGAGCAGCCCGCAGACCGTGTCGTACATCATGTCGTTGGTAAAGTACGCCTCGCGCCGCGCGGCAAGCGTGGCCGTGCGGTTCGGGAGGGCGGCGCGGTACTCCGGCGAGAGGTAGATAAAGAACGGAATGCGCACCATGTCGAAACTGAACACATCGGGGTTGTGCGAGATCTTGAGATTTTCCCCGTGGTCGGAGAAATAGACCATCGCGCGGAGGTTCAGATTCTTCTCGGCATAGCTGAAAATCTGCGAGAGAATGTAGTCCGTGTAGAGAATGCTGTTCGCGTACGATGGTGCGCTCGTCATCGCCGATTCGCCGTCCTCGGCGGCGAACTTCGCCCACTCATCGGGATAGCGGTTGTTGTAGTAAATATGACTGCCCATCAGATGCAGGACAATGAAGTTGTTCACGTTCGGATCAATACGCGTGAGGTACGGGAGCAGACTCTCGTCAAACTTTGTCGTGAAGGTATACGAGTCATCCGTCCACTCCGCTACGTCCGCTGTCTTTGCGACCATCGTGATCGCACTGTCGAACTGCCCGTATCGCCCCTGATTGCTGAACCAGTAGGTATGGTAGCCGATTTTTTTTGCCACGTCGAGGAGGGATGCCGACTCGAAGAATTCCTTGTCGTTGTACTGGCTCTTCTCCGTCAGTGCGCGTTCGAGCACGGGGACGGTCTGCGTCCACGAGGAGTAAGTGTTGCGGTAGACGAGAAAGCCCTCGCGCTCCGCCGCCATCTGCTCCATCCACGGTGTATTCTCGTATGGGAAGGACGGCGTGTAGTAGTGCATATAGTTGCGCGATGCCGACTCACCGATGATGAAGATCACCGTACCGGGCGCACGCGCCGCGAGTGTGTTCTCCGTATCTATGATGAGCGACGCATATCGCTCATCCTGATGCAGCCCATACGACTGCGTCTCCTCGACATACGTTGTGACATCGTTGTAAAGACCTGCGATCGAGCACTCCGGGATGAGCGCGATGTGCACGCCCGCCGCGACGATCATGACAAAGACGAGACAGCCCATGCGCGAGCCCTCCGCGCTCGGATATATGTGACGTGCGAACGCGAGATAGCTGCGGTAGGAGAAGTAGATAAACAAAAGCAGGAGGAGTACAACGAGCGCTGCGGGCAGAATCCCCACAGTCGACTGGATATAGTCGCCCGCCTCGTGCCAGTTCGTCAGATAGAGTGCCATCAGCGAGGCGGGACTGAGTGCGTGCCAGACCGTCATATAGTAGGCGATCTGGGTGAGTGGGATGAGCGACATGAGAAAGCCGAGTACGGCGAGCAGTGCCGCCGTCAAACGTTTGTGCCCGAGGTGAAAGAGAACGCCGCCAAGTGCGGCGAGAACAAGCATACACGCCGTCCCGATGAGAAAGTCATAGAAGATCAGAGAGCGATACCAGTCCTGCCGATACGTCCACGCATAGAGAAGAGGGAATGTCAGACACCAGAGCAGTCCAGGAACCATCGCTCCGATCATGCCGCGTGAGAAGAGGGGAACTCCTGTCCCGTACTGCGTGAGCATGAGAACACCGAGAACAGGAAGGAGTGCGGGGAGAAAATACTCCGCGCCCATATCCTGCCCCATATTGATATAACACGCGATCAGCGTCAAAAAATACGTTCCCGCCTCCGCTGCACAGCGAATCCACTCATTCGCCCTCTCTGTTGATACCTTCATATATTGACCAACTACTCCATGATAAAGATTTCGAGATCCTGCCGTCCGAACATCAACGCTTCCGCGTGCGTGTCAAATGCAACGTCAATACGGTTGCCATGAATGGAACCGCCAATGTCCTCTGCGACTGCCTCCCCATAGCCGGGGATAAAGACGTGTGTGCCGAGCGGGATAACGGACGGATCGACTGCGATCACGCCCCGCCGTACCATCGTTCCTGTTGCTGTGCGGTTGCCGTTGCCGGGATCATGTGCACTGTACGCGGTTGCCGACACATAGAGTGCACGCCCGCCGCCACGGCTCACCTCCGGCGTACGCTCCTCGCGGATCCCGAGGGCGACGGGGTCGTATTCTGCACCGCCCGAGAGTACACCATAGGTCGCCGCGCCGCATACTCCATCCACCGTGAGACCGTGCGCCGCTTGACAGCGTTCGATTGCGGCCCGTGTCTGGGGGCCTGCAATGCCGTCCGCCGCACCCTCAAGATAGCCCCCTTGGATCAGCAGCTCCTGCACGTGCTGTACCACCGCACCGCGCATCCCTTCCTTTACGAGGATATGCGCCGCCTCGACGGGCGCGTGAATGGCGAGCGGGGCAGTCACGGCAAGTGCCGCCGTGACGCTCAGTGCACTGCGAACACGCCGCAGCTGCCTGTGCCGCCGTGTCCTCCGCAGGAGATTCTTTGCCGTCAAAAGGAGTTTCCGTATCTTCATTCCATCGTGCTCCCTTCATTTCTTCTCTCGCGATAAAATCTCTTATAGATAGATAAGAATATTTTACTATAAAGAGGGGAGTACGTCAAACGCGTGCGAGCGCAATCTTGGGTGCGAGGTCGATCAGCCCATCCTCCGCCGCATATTCGTAGAACAGGCGCAGCCCTGCGAGCGTCTCCTCATCGAGCTGCCAGACCACCGCACTGCCGAGATACTCCGTCAGCTGCGCCCGTGTGAAACGTCCGTCTGCGAGCACCTCCGTAATCGCTGCCGCCTTCACGCCGTCCCAGTCACGGAACGCCTGTGCGATCCGTGCGTGTACCATCCGCAGTGCATCGGAATGCAGCTCGGCAAAGGTACGCGCCGCCGCCCAGATCCCGAACACCATGCGTGCGCCCGTCAGTCGCTTCCACTCCTGCGCGAGATCGTAGATGTAGATCCCTGCGGGCGGATTGTGATAGAGCGCGAGCGCATCGTCTCCGATGAAGAGCGCACCCACTGCCCCCTCGGGTACGGGATCGCTTGGCACAAGTGCACGCGTCTCGTACTGCGGTGCGGCATCGTACGCACGGCGCAGGATAATCTTGAGGAGCGCGTGCGAGGACGCAGACTTGTCCGAGAGCAGAATGCGCGCATTTCCAATCTGCTCCGCAGGAACGCGGCTGACGAGCAGCACACTCCGCACATCGCCGTCAGACGCGATGCACACATCCGGCAGAACGAGGAGATCATCCGCATGCCGCGCATATGTGATCGAGGAGACCCCTGACACATCCAGATTTTTCGCCTCAAGCCGCCCGTTCAGCTGCGCGGGCGTCGCACGCAGGATATCCAGCCCCTCCGCAGCCCCGTGCGCGAGCGCGTACGTCAGCGGCAGTACATTCAAAAAAGCAATATGACCCAGACGCGGTACCATGCGCATCCCCTCCCTTTCTCTCCTCCCATTATAATCGTTCTGCACAGAAAAATACAGTATTTTGAAACAATTTTCCGTACTATTCCCGCAATACTCTTGATGCTCCTATTGGCGGGGAGAATATAAAGAAGCGTTGATAAATTCAGCACCGCCGTCTTAGCATATCTTTTTCGCACCGCACTGTGCCCTCGATCCTCCACATAGCCTATGCTATGCGTCTGGTTTGTCTCCTTGACAGAAAAAACCTGCACCAATACGATGGACTTCATTTTATCGGCGATTCCATAAATTTATCCGAAATTGCAATATCAAATCGGACAGCAGAGCATAGTGGAATCAAAAATTATGGACGAAGATTTTCAGCGCAGCATCGAAGCACTCTTGCGGAGTGTATTCTGATGCAGGTCGATGTTTTTGACCTTGAGCACCCCTTCGTGTATTACGGATGCACTCTTTCAAATCGATATTTCTGCGGCGCGTCGGGATATTTCGCGCGGTCGACCGCGCTCAGGAACATCGTGAGTGGACGTGCGTAGATGCCGTACGTTCCGTAGAGTGCCTGATAGATGACGAGCAGCTCGCCCGTCTCCGTGTGCTCTGCCACGGTCTCGATGCGGTAGAGGTTGCCCTTGAAGTGCCGCCAGACCTCGCCGTGCTGTGGTGTTTCGCGTGTCATAGTATCTCCTTTGATTATCCTTTGTTATACGTGTTCGGTTCTATGATTATAGGAAGTTATCGCACCTCTGTCAAAAGTCCTTTTTTGTATGGTTTGCAGGTGGGAACGCGGAAAAAGTCTTTCATTATCGGCAGAATTCGTGTAAAATTGGGAAAAGAAGGGTGATGGAGCAGATCTATTTCCTAAAAGATAAGGAGGATGCTGCGATGAAACATACGGTAACATTGTCAAACGGGGCAGTGATTTCCGCGCTCGGACAGGGAACTTGGTATCTCGGCGATGCGGAGGAAACACGGGCACGCGAGATTGACGCGCTGCGTGCGGGGATCGAGGCGGGGATGACACTGCTTGATACGGCGGAGAACTACGGCGACGGCCGCTCGGAGACCCTTGTCGGCGAGGCGATCCGTCCGTATGACCGCGCAAAGCTCTTTCTCGTGTCGAAGGTCATGCCGTCGAACGCGTACGGCACGCGGCTCATGCAGTCGCTCGACCGCAGTCTCTCCCACCTCGGGACGGACTACCTCGATCTCTACCTCTATCACTGGCGCGGCGAGCGGCCGCTTGCGGAGATGGTTGCGGCGATGGAGGAGGCGCGTGCGGCGGGCAAGATCCGCGCGTGGGGCGTGTCGAACCTCGATACTGCGGATATGGAGGAGCTGTGGCGGATCGATGGCGGCACGAACTGCGCGGTGAATCAGGTGCTCTACCACATGGGCTCGCGCGGCATCGACTACAGCCTCCTCCCGTGGATGCGGGCACATCGTGTCGCGCTGATGGCGTATTGTCCGCTCGCGCAGGTGGGGCGGCTCGGCTGCGATCTCCTCGGGAGCCGTGTGCTCGAAGAGCTTGCGGCGAAGTACGGCGCGACACCGGCGCAGATCGCACTCGCATGGGCGATCCGTGACGGGAATACGATTGCCATTCCGCGCACGGGGCGGCGGGAGCACGCCGTCAGCAATGCGGGTGCGGATGTGTTTGATCTCACGGAAGAGGACTGCGCTGCGATTGATCGCGTATTTCCGCCGCCGACGCAGAAAGAGCCGCTGCATATTGAGTAGGGGATCCGCGTGGAGCCTGCAGGCAAAATATGGATCGCCGACAGTATGATAGAAAGTCGTTTTCATGTAGGGAAAAGGAGCTGAACGCTATGAAACAAGAACTGCTGCGGACGGGGATACTTACGGCATGGTTTACGGCGGCACTCACGGGGGCAGCGTGGGCGATGCCGTCGGGTGGAACGCTCACACAGGGGAATGTTACCGTCGATCAGGGAAGCCTTGCGGCGATATCAAGCGGTGCGACCATCAAAGCAACGGAGGACAGCGTCATCGAGTGGACGGACTTCGACCTTGCGGCGGCGGATGAGCTGCATTTTGACACGATAAACGGCGCGATCATCAACCGCGTACCTGCGGGCAAGGCGGCTCTGCTGCGCGGAAAGATTACGCAGACGGGCACGCATCCGCTGACCATCATCAGTGAGGGGAGCCTCAGCATGGACGGGACGCGGATTGATGGGACATATGTGGGGATCGATGCGGCAAAGATGACAATGCAAAACAGCGGTATCACGGGAGCGCGTGTTCAGATCCGCGTCGGAGAATCCGAGACGGGGGTGGGAACGTATCATCTGCGCACGACAGCACCGCTCTACCTGACGAATACCTTCATCAGTGCGCAGGAGCTTCGGAGTATGAGCGGTGCTGTCTACCTGCTCAAGAACAGCGAGCTGGACGCAGATCGCATCAATCTCAGCATCGGCGCGGATATCCGTATTTCCTATGGTGCGGACGGCACGGAGACGCAGGAGGAGATCGCCGTCACGCGGGACAATACCCTCTCGCTCTGGGATTCCTTCGTCCGTGGCGGGAATATTTCCTTCCGCGCGGGCGGTGTCGGTGTCTGGCGGGGCAGCGAACTCGGTGCAGAGGGGAAGATCACACCACTGGTCAAAAATGCGAAGAAGCCGCCGTATATCCTCACGCGGACGGACGGCTCCGAGGCAAAGATGCTCTGCGGCATGGATTCGGGCGTATGGCAGAAGGGCGGAGATGTGCACGGCTTCGCGGCGGTGTCCTTCACGCAGACACCGCCCGTCGTGCCTGTGGAGAGGTAAGCAAAAAGACATGAAAAAGGGGCTGCTGCACGAAGCTGGAAAACTTCGTGCAGCAGCCCCTCGAAAATTTGTTTGTGTTTATTGGCTGAGCATAGTATACTGTGACGGAAACGTCCTGGGCAGGAGCAATCCTGCGGCGGTATCTTTCCCCCGAAAGGGGGTGAGCAGATATGTCTGAAATCAGCGCGATTCTTTTATTGATCGTTGCGACAGGGTATATCTTAGCGATACAAAAAAAGTAACCGCCCATTCCCACAAATGAGCGGTTATTTGAAAAAATAATTCAGCCAATTTGGAAAGATGCCGTCATAGGACGTTTCTTTCTCCACCTATTATAACAGGCGGCTGCTCTTTTGACAAGCGTGCATAGCTATGATGGGGAAAATGATTGCAAAAAGGAGAGATCATCATGAAGCTGCGTGCGGATGCGGACGGTATTATAAAGGAAAGTTTTGCTGCGATACTGCCGGATGCGGCGGTACAGCGGGCGCTCGCGGGGCACACGTTCGACAGCGGGAGGATCGTGCTCGTTGCGGTGGGCAAGGCTGCGTGGCAGATGGCACGCGCGGCGGCGGATACGCTCGGGGAGCGCATCGACTGCGGCATTGTGATTACAAAATACGATCACGTCATGGGCACGATCCCGCGCGTCACCTGTATGGAGGCAGGGCATCCCGTGCCCGATGCGAATTCGTTTGCGGCGACCGAGGAGGCCCTGCGGCTGACGGAGCATCTCACGGGGGAGGACACGGTGCTCTTTCTGCTGTCGGGCGGCGGCAGTGCGCTCTTTGAAAAACCGCTGATCCCCGCCGCAGAGCTCACGGCTCTCACGGAGCAGCTGCTCGCCTCGGGCGCGGACATCGTGGAGATGAACACGATCCGCAAGCGCATGAGCGCGATAAAGGGGGGCAGGTTCGCGGCGCACTGCGCCCCCGCGCGCGTCTTTTCCATCGTGCTCAGCGACATCCTCGGCGATCCCCTGGACATGATCGCCTCAGGACCTGCACACCCCGATACATCGACGGCGGCAGACGCGCACGCTATCGCGCGAAAATACGGGCTGCATCTCTCGGATGCGGCACGCGCACTCCTCGATACGCCGCTGCCGACGGCACTGCCGAATGTCACGACGCACATCACGGGCAGCGTGCGCGAGCTGTGCACTGCGGCTGCGGCGGCAGCCCGGAGGCGCGGCTATGCGCCCGTCCTCCTCACCGATCGGCTCGATCTGGAGGCACGTGCTGCGGGACAGTTCCTCGCGTGCATCGCGCGGACGCACGCTGCGGACAGTGATTCGACGGCATACCTCGCGGGTGGTGAGACCGTGGTGCGGCTCATGGGCAAGGGGCGCGGCGGACGCAATCAGGAGATCGCACTTGCGGCGGCGGACGGCATCGCAGGGCTCGACAATGTCGCCGTGTTCAGTGTCGGCAGCGACGGCACGGACGGCCCGACCGATGCGGCGGGCGGCTACGTTGACGGCGGGACGGCGGCTGCTCTCGCGCGTGCGGAGCAGAGTGCGGCGGCGGCACTCGCGGAGAACGATGCCTACCCCGCGCTGAATGCGGTCGGTGGGCTCATCATAACAGGCCCGACGGGGACGAACGTGAACGATGTCGCCGTGCTGCTCATCCGTGGAAAAGGGGACACACATGGCGGTCTTTGAGGATATCCTTGCGGCACGCGCCGCCGAGGCGGGGCTCGTACTGACCGAGGAGCAGATCGTGCAGTTTGCGATTTACAACAATATGCTCGTCGACTGGAACACGCGCATAAACCTCACCGCCCTCACTGCGCCGGAGGACGTGGCGGTCAAGCACATCATCGACAGCCTGACGGCGTACGAGCCTGCGCTCTTTGGCGCGGCGGAGACCCTCATCGACGTGGGCACCGGCGCGGGACTGCCCGGCATTCCGCTCGCCGTCTATGTGCCGCACATCCATGTGACGCTGATGGATGCCCTGCAAAAGCGTGTACGCTTCCTCACAGAGGTCACGGCGGCAATGGGGCTCACAAATACACGCTGCATCCACGCACGCGCGGAGGAGGCTGCGCATACAGCGGAACACCGCGCCGCCTACGACATCGCTGTGAGCCGCGCCGTTGCCCGCATGCCCGTGCTGCTCGGCTACACCCTTCCGTTGGTGCGCGTGGGCGGCACCGTTCTCGCACTCAAGGGAAGAGCCTACATCGAGGAGGCGGAGGAGGGGGCGGCAGCAGCGGAACATCTTGGCGGCAGCGCGATCCATGCGCGTCCCGTGCATCTGCCCGGGCTTGATGATGTACGCGCCATTCTCTCCGTCACGAAGAAACGTTCCACGCCGAAGGCGTATCCGGCACGCAAGGGAAGGCGCAAAAACAAGGGATGAACGGTGTTTTTGTGAAATTATATCCTTATTAAGAGGGTTTCGTTACTTTATGTCGAAATTAAACAGAGACTATGGTATATTTGTTGTGCGTTTTTTCGGCACGGGAATTCGCAGGTATCTGTCCTCGGATTCCGCAGGATACGGGAAAATGGATCGATAAGGGGATAACGAGATGAGACAGTGGAAAGGATTCGCACTGGGCACGCTGACGATGCTCCTCGCCGCAGCACCGCTCGCAGAGGCGGCAGAGGTTGCAGCACCGACACGTGCGGAGATGCGTGCGTCGGCGGTGGCAGATGCCAAGGCAGCGCGTGCCTCTGCCTTGGAGGAGAAGGCTGCTGCGCGTGCAGCAGACAAAGAGGCGCGCCAAAAGGAGCGCGCCGATGCGATCGCAGCGCGTAAGGCGGATCAGGAAGCGCGTCAGCAGGAACGCGCCGCTGCACTCGCAGAGCGCAAGGCCGCAAAGGAGGAGCGCAAGGCTGCCCTTGCTGCCGCAAAGGCGGAACGCCGCGCAGCACTCGCCGCCGAGAAGGCGGAGAAGAAGGCGGAACGCGCACAGCGGACGGCGCTTAACAAACGTGAACGCGGCGCACGCTATAAGACACTCTTCACGGACAACGGATTCACCTACTATCTGGATGCCAAGAACACGCGATGGATCCCGCGCCCCTATCAGAGCTCGGAGTATATGATCGACGCATGGGTGCGTTTGGTCGAGAACACCACGGGGGAGCCTGTCGCGGAGGATGGGAAAATCCGCCCGGCAAAATACTTTTTGGAGCACTACTACATTAGCCCGCAGCGCAGGCAGATCATGTTCATCTCGGAGCTGGAGGTCACAGGACGGCCGGAGAATGCCGTCAAGGAGCGTGCCTACGACCCGAAGAACTGGGAGCAGCTGGTACCCGGCTCTATTGAGGATGAACTGTATGAGGCGATCACCGCACAGATGGGCTCTGCACCGGGGGAGCGCGGGGGACTGCTCAGCGGTACGAGCGGCATGAGCCTACGCGACATGGTTGAGGAGTACGCGCGCATTTCGTTCTAAACGGATACAACGAGAGGAAATGGGGGGCTCGTTTTGTTGGAAAATTATGGAGAACGTGATCTCTGTCAGGTCACAGGCCTCCTCAACATGATGCAGTTTATGCGTCATGCGTCCGTCCATCTGCAGGATGAGTTGGCGGAGCCGCTGACATTCATCTACTTTGATATAGAGAACTTTAAGAGCTTTAACCAACGCTACGGCTTTCAGCAGGGCAACCGTCTCCTGCGCTACGTTGCCGATCTCCTGCGCGAGACGTTCGAGGGGAATCTCGTCGCGCGCTTCAACGACGATCACTTTGCCGTCGCGACCAATGGCGAAGACTCCGCCGATGCCATACAGTTCATTCACGAGCGGATTCGTGTCTACGATCTGGGGCTGCCGATGGAGGTCAAGGCGGGCATCTATCGCCCGGGCAGGGAGGTCGCGGATGTCGCGCTCATCATGGACCGCGCGAAGATCGCCTGCAACAGCATCAAGAATACCTATGATCTCACATGGGCGGAGTTCAACCCGTCCATGGAGGAGGCGCTGAACTTTCGCAGCCACATCATCCGCTCCTTTCAGGAGGCGATGATCGAGGGCTATATCGAGGTCTACTATCAGCCCGAGATCCGTGCGATGACCCGTGAGATCTGCGGATTCGAGGCGCTCGCACGTTGGAAGGATCCCGTGCACGGTATGATCTCGCCGGGGGTGTTCGTCCCCGTCCTCGAGGACGCGCACCTCTCGCCGCAGCTCGACCTCTACATCATCGAGCGCGTCTGTCAGTCGATCGAGCGCACGCGCCGTGACATCCCCGACTGGGAGCTCCTGCGCGTCTCGGTCAACCTCTCACGCGCCGACTTCCGCCTCATGGACATGGTGCAGGCGGTCGAGGATGTCCGTCTGCGTTACGATGTCGCACGCTCCATGCTCAACATCGAGGTCACGGAGGGGGCACAGAGCGGGGATGAGAAATTCCTGCAGGGCGAGATCGCACGATTCCGTGAAAAGGGCTACGAAGTCTGGATGGATGACTTCGGCAGTGGATACTCCTCGCTGAACAACGTCAAGGACTACGTCTTTGACGTGCTCAAGATCGACATGAACTTTCTGCGCTCGTTTGAGACCAATCCAAAGTCCGCGATCGTCATCCGCTCCATCGTCAACATGGCAAAGGAACTGGGGATGCACACCCTCGCCGAGGGCGTGGAGACCGAGGCGCAGTACGAGTTCCTGCGCGAGATCGGCTGTGAGAAACTGCAGGGCTATCTCTTCAGTCCACCGATGCCCCTCGATCAGGCGATTGCCTACTGTCACGGCCCGGAGGCAAAGGTAAAGGTCGAGCCGTTCCGTCTGGGCGGCTACTATACGGAGATCGGTGCCATCAACGTCCTCTCCAGCGAACCGCTGGAGCGCCGTGGCTCGCCCGAGATCGGGGATGCGCTTTCGCTTGCCATTCTTGAGGAACGCGATGGGGAGATCCGCTACCTCTACCAGAGCCGTATGTTCAAGATATTCCTCCGCAGCATCGAGCTGGACGAGGAAAGCGCACACACACCGCACTATGAGCGGCGCAAACGCCAGAACGAGCGCATGCTCGCACGCATGATGGAAGAAGCGGATCGCACAGGACACGAGGTGTATACCGACTTTATCACGCGCAACTCGTTCAACTCCGTGCGTCTGCGGCTTGTGACGCGCGACGTGGACGATACGCGTGCCGTCTTCCTCATGGCGACCGTCAACATCTCGCGGTTCAGTCCCGAGGCAGGGTCGATGCAGGAGGCGCTCAACCAGATCGTCGCACTCTACGACCGCGTGGACCTCTTCGATCTCGGCGCACGCAAGCTCATGCAGCTCTACCGCGATGTCTACGAACCGAACTACACACAGGAGTATGGACATTTCGAGGAGATCGTCGACCTCTACGCCGAGGAAAAAATCCTGCCGGAGGAGCAGAAGATCTTCAAGAAATTCTACAGCGAGAAACATCTGCGCGCCGTCCTTGAGGACAAGGAGGCGAACGAACAGGTCACGATCCTTCTCCACAAGCGGATGCCGGACAAGGAACGCGTCCTGCGCCTGCACCATCTCGTGCCGTTCCGGCTCGGGCAGCGTGACTATGTCATCTCCTGCGTCCAGACCATCAACGAGAACATCATTGGCGCGGCGATTGCCGCACTTGCCGCCGAGGACGACGAGGCGGATGAAAAGTAGGGCGTACGCCGCTACTTCAGGCTGAATGTTCGTACATGATAACCTTCAGCCTTCCTCGTAGGAACGGGGAAAGCTGAAGAGGAGGCTTTGAACGCTCTGCGAAAACTTCACATCAGAACCGTAGGGGCACTTGAGTAGTCGAGTGTCCCTTTTTGCGCCCATCACACTGATGCGAAATTTGCATCGTATGTTTTCTTTTGCTATACTTCCTCCTGACAAAACAAATGTTTGAAGGAGGAATGTCATATGTACGAGAACAACAAGGGAATCACTGATAAGATGTCGTCTGTCGGATTGGTACCCAAGTACGCCGCACTCACGAAGGCGGAGGAGGACGCACTCATCACGCGTGCCGTGCGCGGCGAGGCACAGGCGATGGCGGAGATGCACGCGCGGTATCGCGGGCTGATCGTCAGCGAGGCGCACGCCTCGTACCTCAGGAACGCGGCTCTTGCGGCAGATGCGGAGAACATCGCCGTGCTCGCCTTCATCGAGGCACTGCACGACTACGACCCGAAGCACGGCGCACCGTTCGCGGGATTCGTCAAGGCACGCGTCCACCACGCACTCTACACCGAGTTTCGCCGCGAGCGACGGCTCTGGGAGCGGACGTGTCACCCCGAGCAGAGTGCGGAGGGACGCGACGTATGGGAACGCTGCGGCGGCACGGAGGATATGGCGGAGCGTGCGGATCTGCGCCTCCTCGTGCGTGGGATTCTGCGCAGCGTCATGCACCGCCTCACCGAGCGCGAGAAGGAGATTTTGAGCCTGCATTACTTTCGCGACCTCACCCTGCGCCGCATCGCCGTGCTCCTCGGAACATCGGCGAGTGCCGTCTCCAAGAGCAAGGCGAACCTCCTGCGGAAGCTGCGTGCAGGGGCGGAGGGAGAATGTGCGTGGTGCTGAGTGAAAATTGGGTGCTTTCCTAGAGCGCGCTAGGAGTTTTCCCCATGAATACGCTTGCAAGCGCAGGTAAAATATGCTATTCTGTGATAGGGTAATGGATTTGTAAAGGAGATGTCCTACATGGCACAGACCAGCATTAGCATTCGCATGGACGCTGAACTCAAAAAGAACTTCGAAACCTTCTGCGGCGCAGTCGGCATGAATATGTCTACGGCGATCAATATGTTCGCCATCGCCTGTGTGCGCGAGCAGCGCGTCCCGTTCGAGATCTCCGCGCAGCGTGCGCTGCCGGGCGAGTCGCTCGATCTCTTTACGGATACGACGTGGAGCGACGGGGAAAGCTGAGCACCTGCGGGAGTACATTGCGCGCATGACTACAGCGGTAATGCGGTGAAATATCCATAAAAGGAGTTGATTTCCATGAGCGTCGCGATCCGTCTGAGTCCGCGTGAGGCGAAAATTTTTAAGAAGCACGCCGCACGATCCGGCATGACACTGTCCGACTTTGCCGCAGCAGCCATGCGCGAGCGCATGGAGGACGAACTCGATCGACAGGCATACGAGGAAGCAATGGCGGAGTTCCGCAAGAATCCGGTCACTTACACACTGGAAGAAGTGGAGAAAGAACTGGGGTTTGTAGTGACCCCAAAAAGTTAGACGTGAAAGCGTAGGAAAGAGATTTCCTGCGCT
>CAUVVR010000006.1:0-104221 GCA_963555475.1 uncultured Selenomonas sp. | reverse complement strand
AGCGCAGGAATTTGCTTTCCTACGCTTTCAGGTCTAACTTTTTGGGGTCACTACAAAAATCTTCGTACAACAGCCCTTTGCATTGTGATTATTCTTTTTCCCGCCGCTTCTTCGAGCGATAGCCGATCCAGAGAACGAGCAGCCATGCGGGCAGGATCAGCACGGCGAGCTGCATCCCCGGGAGCTGCGCCATCATGAAGACAACGCCGGCGAGGAATAGGAGACAGGCATAGTTGATCCACGGGTAAAACGGTGCGCGGAATTTGATGTGTGCTCCCTCACGCTCCATCTTCCGCCGGAAGTTCAGATGTGTCACAACGATGGTTGTCCAACTGATGACAGCGGCGCAGATCGCAATCGAGATGAGATAGAGGAACACGTCGCCCGGGAAGAAGTAGTTCAGAAACACGACAATGAGCGTGATCCCCGAGGAGATCAGAATACCGAGCACAGGCACACCGCGCGCGGAGAGCGTTTTGAGCACCTGAGGCGCATCTCCGCGCTGTGCCAGTCCGTAGAGCATACGGCTGTTGCTGTAGATGGCGGAGTTGTAGACGGAAATCGCCGCCGTGAGCACGACGAAGTTCAGAATGTGCGCGGCAGCGGGGATACCGATGTTTTGGAAAATCTGCACAAAGGGGCTCGCCTCCATGCCAACCTCGTTCCACGGCCAGAGTGCCATCAGCACCGCCATCGTCCCGACGTAGAAGATCAGAATGCGCCAGATGACCTGATTGATCGCCCGCGGAATCGTGCGGTCAGGGTCCTCCGCCTCGCCCGCCGTAATCCCGATCAGCTCGATGCCGCCGAACGAGAACATGACGACGGCAGTGCCGAGGAAGAACCCCCACCAGCCGTTTGGCAGAAAGCCGCCATGCTCCCAGAGGTTGCTGACGTTCGCGGGGAATGGTGCGCCCGTGACGAGCAGCCAGCCGCCGAGCCCAATCATGAGGACAATCGCCGTGATCTTGACAAGTGCCATCCAGAACTCCATCTCGCCGTATGCGCGGACATTCGTGAGGTTGAGCGCAGTGATGACGGCAAGGCAGATAAGTGCGGAGAGCCACTGCGGGAGATCCGGCAGCCAGAAATTCATATAGATGCCGACCGCCGCGAGCTCCGCCATGGAGACAATGATGTAGTTGAACCAGTAGTTCCAGCCGGAGAGGAAGCCCGGAAAATCGCCCCAGTATTTGCCCGCATAGTGACTGAACGAGCCCGAAACAGGCTCATCGACTGCCATCTCACCGAGCATCCGCATGATGAAGAAGATCATGATGCCGCCGAGAAGATAGGCGAGCATGACCGCAGGTCCCGCGAGTGCGATGGTCGATGCCGAGCCGTAGAAAAGCCCTGTCCCAATCGCTCCGCCGAGTGCGATCATCTGGAGATGTCTGTTCTTGAGCCCGCGTCTGAGTGCGGGCGATGCTTCCTTTTCCTGCATAAATCCTCCGATCTATCCGCGCTGACGGTCCTTGAGTGCCTGCTCCATCTCGCGCTTCGCGTCCTTTGCCTTGAGGCTCTGACGCTTGTCGTAGTTGTGCTTGCCGCTGGCGAGTGCCAGTTCGAGCTTTGCCCGTCCGCGCTTGAAGTAGACCTTCAGCGGGACGAGGGTCATGCCCTTCTCACGCGTCTTGCCGAAGAGCTTCAGAATCTCGGCCTTGTGCATGAGCAGACGACGCACGCGCAGCGGATCGTGGTTGAACTGGTTGCCCTGTTCGTAGGGGCTGATGTGCATATGATCGAGGAAGATCTCCCCGTTCTTGATGTAGGCGTAGCTGTCGCGCAGATTCGCCTTGCCTGCACGCAGGGACTTGACCTCCGTCCCGACGAGTTCCAGCCCTGCCTCGTATGTCTCGTGGATGAAATAGTCGTGCCGCGCCTTGCGGTTTTCACAGGCGATCTTGACGCTCTCGTTCTTCTTTCCCATCGAAATTCCTCACTCGGCGTTCCCCGTTCCGCCCTCAGTCTTACGCTTGATGTGGCGCGTGGGGCGCGGTGCACGGCGCGGCCTCTCAGTGCTCTCCGTCTCCGGACGCGGTGCGCGGTAACCGGGCGGATCCGGCCAGACAGCACTGTTGAGCCCCGTCACCTTGACACGGTGGTAGTCGCGCGGACCACGATCCTCGCCGTAGCGGTCATTTCCTCTGCTGCGCCCACGGTCGCGACGGTCACCGCCCTCCGCTGCACGCGCGGGACGCTGTCCGCGCCCGCCGTCTGCCTTGGGTGCTGCGGCACGCAGTTTTGCGGGGACGCTCGCCGCAGCCTTGTGCGCCGCACGTTCCCCCTCCTGCACACACTTGCCTTGCGTACCGTGTGCGCCGCGCGTTTTCTTGCGTCGCTCTGCGGGTGTCGCCTCAACATCGGCGATGATGGGCTCTGCCCTCTTCTCGCCCTTCTTTTTCCGCGAGCGACGGCTGCGTTTGCCCGAGGATGTACTTTGCTCAGCAGATGCCTTGGGCTTTGCGGGTGTTTTCGCCGTTTTCATCATGTTCGGCTCGTAGACACCGTTGTCCTTCAGCACAAAGTCAAGCGTGCGTGCCTGTACGTCGGCACGCGTGATGATGATGGTCACACAGTCGCCGAGGCGGTAGCGTGTGCCCGTACGCTCGCCGACCATCGCATACTGTTCCTCGACGTAAGCGTAGTAGTCGTTCACCATCGTCGAAACGTGCACGAGCCCCTCGACGCCATTCTCAAGCTCGACGAAGACACCGAACGCCGTAACACCGCTGATGACACCCTCGAAGGTCTCGCCGACGAACTGTGCCATGTACTCGATCTTCTTCATGTCTGTGGTCTCACGCTCCGCCTCGATGGCGATGCGCTCACGCGCGGAGGAGTGCTCCGCCGCATCAGGCAGCATGGAACGCAGCCGCTCGCGCTTCTCTGCGGAGATGTGCCCCGTGGCAAAGGTCTCGCGCAGGAGACGATGCACAAGGAGATCGGGATAGCGTCGGATGGGTGACGTGAAATGCGTATAGTAGCGTGCGGCAAGTCCGAAATGTCCAAGGCTCTGCGTCGAGTAGCGTGCCTGCTGCATGGAGCGCAGGGCGACCGCACCGATGATGCGCTCCTCGGGTGCGCCCTTCACACGGTCGAGCACCGCCTGGATGTCGCGCGGCTGAACCTTGCCGTCCTCCCCCACGTTCAGACGCAGACCAAGGGCGGCGAGGAGACTTTGGAAACGCTCGATCTTCTCACTGTTCGGTGTTTCGTGCACGCGGTAGACGAACGGCTCTTCTTTCAGCTCCATGTGACGTGCAACGGTCTCGTTCGCAATGAGCATACACTCCTCGATGATGGACTCACCGATCGAGCCCGTGCGTTTCACAAGGGCAACGGGATGCCCCTCCGCATCGAGCTTCACCTTGATCTCGGGCAGCTCGAAGTCGATCGCCCCACGGCGATGCCGCTTTGCACGCAGTGCCTCACGCAGGCGACGCAGGGTCTCAAGCATCGGACGGATGTCCTCGTTGTCCGAGACAAACGGCTCCTCGCCCGCGAGCACCTTATTCACGAGTGTATAGGTAAGGCGACGCGCAACGTGAATGACGCACGGCACGATCTCGTAGCTCCGCACCTCGCCGTCTGCGCCGATCTCCATCTCGCATGCCATCGAGAGACGGTCAACGCCCTCGTTGAGGCTGCAAATGCCATTCGAGAGTTCACGCGGCAGCATCGGAATCACGCGATCGACGAGGTAGACGCTCGTACCGCGCTGTGCCGCTTCCACATCAAGTGGCTCGCCCGCATGGACGTAGTGGCTGACATCGGCAATGTAGACACCGAGGAAGAAGCCGCCGTCCTTCTCATACGCATAGATGCCGTCGTCGATGTCCTTCGTGTCCTCGCCGTCAATCGTGACAATGGGGAAGTCGCGGCGATCACGCCGTCCCGCACACTCTTCGGGCAGCGGATTCTCGGGGCAGCGTGCAGCGGATTCCGCCACGGCGGGTGGAAACTGCTCGTCCAGATTGTACGCACGCATCACAGCGAGCACATCCACGCCGGGATCGCCCGTCTTTCCGAGCACCTCAATAACGCGCCCCTCCGCACTGCGGCGTTCCTCGGGCCATTTCGTAATCTCAACGACGACCTTGCTGCCGGTCTTTGCTCCGCCGAAGTCCTTTTTCAGAATGAAGATGTCGCGCCCGATCTTCGCGCTGTCGGGCGTGACAAAGCCGAACGCCTTGCTGCGCTCAAACGTCCCGACGATGTGCGTGTTCGCACGCTCAAGAATGCGGATGATCTCCCCCTCGCGTGCGCGTCCTGCCTGTTCAGACGGCGTAACACGCGCGACCACGCGATCACCGTGCATGGCTGTCGCAAGCATGGAGCCGGGCACGAAGACATCCGACTCGTCCTCTGTCGCACGCACGTCGGGGATGATAAAGCCGAACCCTTTCGTTGACATGGAGAGACGGCCGACCACGAGATTCATGCGGCTCGGCAGCCCATAAAGGCCGCTGCGGTTGCGGATGATCGCACCGTCCGATTCAAGCGCAGCAAGTGCAGACGAAAGCAACGGCTCGTCCGCCTCGGGCAGACCAAGCCCCGTGCGCACTTCCGCCTCAGGCAGCGGGCGATAGGCGTCCTCCCGCATAAAGGCGTGTACGCGTTCCTTCAACGTATCCAGTTGTTCCTGTTCCATAATCTCCTCTTTTTTCCGTTCCTATTCTTCTCGTTCCGCACCGTCCAGCAGGAATTCCGCTGTACACGCAAAAACGCGCTCCCTGACCCCCAAATCGAGCGGCAGCAGATGGCCCGCATCGGGCAGGATGAGTTTCTCACGACGCACGCTTCGGACATTGTCATAGAGATAGTCCGCGCTCTTCGGATCTGCCGTATGGTCACGTTCTCCATGCACGATCAGGATCGGTGCTGTGACCCGTGTAATCTCCCCGCAGAGAATCGCAATGACATCCATCATCTCATGGATGGAGACGAGCGGCATACGCCGATAGGTATTGTTTGCACCGTGCGGCACATCGCGGAGCTTGCGGCGCGCCTTCGGTACATAGCGGTCAATGCATGCCTCGCGCGTCGGCAGGTGCTCGATCCCCTGCTCGGGTGCAATCATGATCGGCGCACCAAGGCTGACAACATGGGCAAGCTCCGTCTCCATGGAGAGCAGCATGGCAAAGACCGCCCCCATCGAGTGCCCCACCACAGAGATATGCTCACATACGTCGCTGAGAATAGCAAACCCGTCACGCACGGAGTCCATCCAGTCCTCATGCTCCATGCGGCTCAGATCCTCAACCGTCGTCCCGTGCCCCGCAAGACGTATCGCGAGCACAGTGAAGCCGCGCTCGTTCAGATACTCACCCATGAGCCGCAGCTCTGCCGGCAGCCCCGTAAATCCGTGGATCAGGAGGACACCATGCCGCCCGCCCGGCAGCAAAAACGGCTCTGCTCCCTCAAGGTGCATGACAACGCCTCCTTTTTCGTCATATTCTAAAAAATCCCTGCGCCACCGCAGCGGCAGCAGGGACATTCCCTAGATCAATCAACTCGACATCCGCGCAATCACAATCGTGATTACGCCAAACAGAATCGCGAATACAACGGTCACACGCGCGAGCAGCGCATCCATCCCGCGCGCCTTGCCCGAAAACACCGTATCTCCGCCGCCGTCGAGACCGCCCATGCCGGCGGACTTCGCCTCCTGCCCGAGCACGGATGCGATGAGAATGATCGCAACGATTGCATCAAGTACCATTAAGAGTGTGAGCAAGAAAAAGCCCCTTCCTTCACTAATATCGACTACATTTTGTTATCATAGCACAGACCGCGCAACAGAGGCAAGCAGTTTTCATCCGCGCCTCTTTGTCATATGTTGCGGAGAATCGGAAGCAGATCTGTGCGATGCTCCAAAGCAAACCCTAGTGGAGCAAGCGGAGAAAAGCGTTCGACTCGCCCCCTGCGGATTTCTTTCGTTCAAGCGTAGCGCGTTTAAGAAGTCCGCAGGTATTTAGGCGAACGAGAACGCGACCGCTTGCGTAACTAAGCGTTTGCGCGGAGCAAGCACAGACTCATTCCTCAACATTTATCATAGAACCTCACCCGCGCTCCGCCATCGCCGCCGCAAGTGCTGCACCCAGTCCCGAGCCGCCGCACGCGAGCATCGTGTCAACATTCGCCGCATCCTCCCCGAGGAGTTCGGAGAACGCACGCATCATCGTCTCTTTGACGAGCGGCATTTTCTCATAGACCGAGCCGTCCACGGCGATGTGCTGCGGACGCATTTCTCCACCGCTCGTGGTCTGCCAGAGCGTCCCGACAAAGGTCGCCGCGATGAGACGCACCGAGCGTACGACGATGGCACGCGCAAGCTCACGCACGCGCACGGCATCCTCCGCCGCGAGCGTCACGCCCGTCATCGACTTGACGATCGTCGCCGTCTCCTCGGCTCCCTCGCTCACATCCTCAAGCATACGGCTGAGATCAATGCTTGTAAAGCCGTATGTACGCCCCTTTGCACCGAGGAGTTCGGCAAGCGCCATATCAAAGAGCACGCCCATGTAACGCCCCGCGACCATCTTCTCAAGTCGCTGCTCGCCCTTTTTCTCCGATGCCGCATCGAGTGCCACATCGAAACGATTCGGAACGAGCTTCGAGAAGCCGCCCGCCTCCATGTTGAGGATCATCGGCGGCTGCGCCATGCCCGTATATGGCTCGAGGTAACAGGTGTTATGCCCCGTTGCATAGATCGCACCGATATTCGTGTCGCCATTGATGTAGGCAGCCGCGAGGAGTACCGCGACCGTGTCGTTGATGACGGAGTTCGGCGTAACGTTCGAGAGCCCCTGCCGCACGAGTGCCGCACGCAGGAGATCGTTCACAACCGCGCCCTCGACGCCCTTTGCAGCGAACTCCTTCGTCCAGATGATGAGTCGTGCATCGCTCACATTTGTTTGCTCGGACGGGAACGAAAATGTGTGCCCGAGCAGATACGGCGTTGCGTGGTCGCCGCCGACCGCCTCATCGACAAGTGCCGCAATGAAGTCAAACATCTCCTCGCCTGTTGCCTCTGCGCCGATGAAGTCATAGACACCATCGACCTTGAGCGGCTTTGCAACGTGGGAGAGTATTTCATATTTTCCGTTGCCCTCCAGTCGGTAGAGGAGCACGCGCACATTCGTCCCGCCGAAATCAAGTGCGAGGTAGTCGCCGCGCTCCGCGCCCGTCGGCAGTCCGAGGTAGGACGGCAGCATGCGGAGCGAGGAGTCGGGCGAACCCGCGAGCCCGAGGCGCATATCCTGGCGAAAATTTGCCGCCAACTCATGCAAATGCTCCGAATCCACGGTAAACGCGGCAATCATCTCATCATAAAGCGCGGCGTTGAATGCCATGGTTATTCCTCCTCATGGGATGCAGGTTCTTCCTGCACCTCCAATACACTGTGCAGCAGATGGATCAGGACACGCGTGATACGCACGCCCTCCACCTCCTCGACGTAGAGCAGTGTTCCCGCGTGCGCCGCCATCTGTCCCACGCGCGGCGTATCGCCAAGCTGATCGTAGAGCCAGCCGCCGACACTGTCCACGTCCTCGTCCTCGATGCGCACACCGAGTAGGTCGTCCAACTCCTCAAGCAAAAGTTTCGCATCGACGGAGCAGAGATCACCCGCACGCCACTCCAAGCTCTCGCGCTCCTCGTCAAACTCGTCGCGGATATCGCCGACAATCTGCTCGACGATGTCCTCGACCGTCACCATGCCTGCCGTGCCGCCGTACTCGTCCACAACGATCGCAAGCTGTGACCCCTCCTCCTGCATCGTCCGCAGGAGCACACTGCCGTCCATACTCTCGGGCACGACAAGGGCCTTGCGGATGTAGCGGCGCAGGTTCAGACGCTCGCCGCGAATCAGTGGCGGGAGTAGGTCTTTCACATGGATAAAGCCGATGATGTGATCCTTGTCCTCGTAGCAGACGGGATAGCGCGTTTGCTGCTCCTCGAGGATGGTCTTGATGCGCTCGGTAGGCGCATCATCGAGGTAAAGGCAAATCATATCCGTGCGCGGTATCATGATCTCGCGTGCGTTCAACTCCGTGAACGAAAAGACATTGTCCACGAAGTCCGCCTCCGTGCTGTTGATCAGCCCTTGGCGATAACTCTCTTTCATCAGGAGACGGATCTCCTCCTCCGTGTGCGCGTCCTCGTTCTCGCCCTTCACGTCGTAGCCGAATTTACGGCTAATCGTATTCGCGACGGTGTTCAGAATCCAGACAAAGGGGCGCATAATGCGGCCGAAGAGCACCATCGGGAACGCAATCGCGAGCATGATGTTCTCGACATTCGCAATCGCCATGGACTTTGGCGTAAGCTCGCCGAGCACAATGTGCAGTGAGGTGATGATCGTAAAGGCAATCGCGAGTGCAATCGTGTGCCCAACCTCGTCGGGCAGCCCGAACACATGCGTAACGGGCAGGATAAGCGTCGCAATCGCGGGCTCACCCACCCAACCGAGGCCGAGCGAGGCGAGCGTGATGCCGAACTGCGTCACCGAGAGCGAGTAGTCGAGGTGCTCGGTGAGCTGCTTCGCATATCCGGCGCGGCTGCTCCCCTCCGCGATCAGCGTCTCAAGGCGCGAGGTGCGGATCTTGACGCAGCAGAATTCCGCCGCGACGAAAAAACCGTTCATGAAGATCAAAAAGGCAACGAGCAGTATGTCAAGCAATGTGGGCAATATGTCCACGAATAAGATCCTCCTTTGGGGAATGGATGAACGACGTGCCGAACCGTCAAGCGCGAGGCAGCCGCGAGAGCTCGATCTCCATGCGTGCGGCGAGTGCTTTGATCTTATCGATTTCCTTCTCGTCCACGAGCGAGATGACCGCCCCCGCCTTGCCCGCACGCGCCGTGCGCCCCGCACGATGGCGGTAGGTACGTACATCCTCGGGCAGGTCGAAGTGGATCACATAGTCCACATCCTCGATGTCGAGCCCGCGCGCGGCGAGGTCGGTGGAGATGAGGATCTCGGCACGTCCCGCTCGGATGGCATCGAGTGCCGCACGACGTTGGTCGCGCCGCTCCTGCCCGAGCAGGGCAACGGCCTTGATCCCCTCAAAGCGCAGCTTTTCAAGTGCGTGCGCTGCATCGAAGCCGCGCCCAACGAAGACGAGCCCCCGACGAATCGGCAGACGGCGCGTCAGCTTTTGCACCGCCTTTATTTTATCACGAAACGGTACAACATGATAGTAGTTTTCATAACTTGCATCCGTGCTCTCCACACGGATGAGGCGCGGCGCAAACAGCTCCTCTGCCATGCGCACGGCAGCCGCCCCCGCCGTCGCCGAGAGGAGGAGAGCCTGACGGTCTGCGGGCAGGAGGCGTATCACGGTGCGCACCTCGTCCAGATGCTGCTTGCCAAGCAGACGGTCGAACTCGTCCAGAACGAGCAGCTTCACGCCGGTGAGTTTCAGCTTGCCGAGACGGTGGAGCTCCTGCACGCGCGGTGCAGAGCCGACGATGAGGGCAGGCTTCTTCTTGAGCGATTCGATCTGCCGCTTGATGTTCGCCCCGCCGATCAGTGCCTGCACACCGATGGGCAGCTCTGCCGCCTGCGCCAGTTCACGCGCGACCGTAGCAATCTGCATCGCAAGCTCGTGCGTCGGAGCGAGGACAAGTACCTGTGCCGTACGCACCGATGGGTCGATGCGCTCCATGACAGGCAGGAGGTAGGCGAGCGTCTTGCCCGTGCCCGTCGCTGCCTCACCGATCAGATTCTCCCCTGCACGCGCGGCAGGGATGAACGCCGCCTGGATCTCCGTCGGCGCGGTGATGCCGCACTTTGCGAGAGCGGCGATGAGATACTCGGGCACACCGAGCGATGTAAAGTCCATAGTCTCCTCCTGCTGGAATAAAGGATTCACTGATATGCCGTGTCTAAGTGCCTCCCCCGTCGCTGCGAGGGAGGGGGACCGCGGAAGCGGTGGAAGGGGCACCTGTAACGACATAATCATTATTCTCCAAAAAACAGCGCATCCATCTCCGCCTGTTCGTCCGCCGTCGGTGTATAACTGCCGCGCGAGGTGTATGTGGGCGCAGGAGGCGCAGAGGGACGCGCTCCCGATGCCCCCGCTGCGCTGCGCGGAATCCGCTTCCCCGTAAAGTCGGGCTTGCCGCCCGCATCGTTCGCCGTCATGCGGCATTGGGGAAATGCGGAGCACCCCCAGAAGTCGCCGTGTTTCCCCTTGCGCTTCAGCATCACGCCGCGCCCGCACGCGGGACAGGGAACGCCCCCGCCGCCCGCAATGGTCGCGGTCAGTGCCGCCGCGCAGAGGTCACGCGCAAACGCCGCTTGTCCCGCAAGGAACTCCTCGGGCGTGCCCTCACCCTGTGCCATCGAGTGCAGACGATCCTCCCAGACCGCTGTCGCATCGGGATAGGTCATCGTATCGGGGAGCGCGTCGATGAGGAGATATGCCTCCGCCGTCGGCGTGAGCACCTTCTTTTTGCCCGCCGCGTTCAGGAATCTGCGGCGGATCAGATCCTCGATGATGCTCGCACGCGTCGCCTCTGTGCCGATGCCGGAGACATCGCGCAACATCTTCTTCGCCGCTTCGTCCTTGACGTATTTGTGGATCTCCTTCATACCCTGCAGGAGAGTCGCGGGGGTAAAGCGTGTGGGCGGCTTCGTCTGGCGCGTGCCGAGCTCTGCGGACACATAGTCCGCTGCGTCGCCCTTTTTCATCGGCGGCAGGACGGCACTTTCTTCGTCCTCTTTCTCCGCTTCCTCCTCATTTTTCGCCGTGCGGTACATCGCACGCCACCCTGCCGCACGCTCCGTGCGTCCGCTCGCAGCAAACAACTCGCCGTGATACGTGACCTCCACCTTCGTCTGGTCATAGACGTAGTTCGGATGGAACTGTGCAATGTAGGCGCGTGCAATCAGCTCGTAGATGTTCCGCTCCACCGCACTGAGCCGTGCGAGGTTCACAGGCACGGTGGTCGGGATGATCGCGTGGTGCGCGGAGATCTTCGCGTCGTTCCACGCGCGTGACTTCTGCTTTGCATCCGCCGCCCGTGCCCACGCGCCGAGCTCCGAGCCATCCAGTACGGCGAGGTTGGATAGGATCTTCGCCGCGTCCTTGTGCTGATTCACGGGCAGATACTCCGCGTCCGAGCGCGGATAGCTCGTCAGCTTCTCCTCGTATAGCTTCTGTGCCGTGTCGAGCACCTGCTGCGGCTCGTACCCGTACCGCTTGCCCGCGAGCACCTGAAGTGCCGACAGCGAGAACGGGAGCGGCGGTGGTTCTTCCTTCTTCTTGCGTTCGTAGCGCGTCACCTTCGCGTCCCGCGGCTCCGTACCAAACGAGGCAAGTGCCGCCTGCGCCGCCTTTTCGTCTACAAGCCGGCCCTCGGGATCGAGCGGCGTGCGCTCCTCCGACGGCTTCCACCGTGCACGGAACGATTCGCCCGACTTTTCGTGACGAAATACCGCGTCGAGCAAATAATATGTCGCAGGCTTAAAATTTTCAATCTCGCGCTCCCGCCGCACAACAAGCGCAAGCGTCGGAGTCTTGACACGCCCGATCGGGAGCACGAGCCGGTCATGTCCCGCACGGCGTGCTGCGAGCGTATAGGCACGCGAGAGATTCATCCCGATGAGCCAGTCCGCACGCGCCCGTGCCAGTGCTGACCGTTTCAGCGGAAGGAAATCAGCATTATCGCGCAGGTCGCCGAGCGCATCGTGGATGCTCTTGTCGTCGAGCGCGTTGATGAGGATGCGGCGCACGGGCTTTTCGTTCTTGAGATAGTCCAGTACCTCGTCCACGAGCAGCTGTCCCTCGCGGTCGGGGTCGCCGCCGTGCACAATCTCATCGGCACGCTCAATCAGCCCCTTTACAACAGCAAACTGCTGCGCTGCGCTCTCATTGACAACGAGCCGCCACTCGGCAGGCAGGATCGGCAGATCCTCCGCACGCCATCGCTTCAGCTTCGGATCGTATTCCTCCGGCTCCGCCTGTCTGAGAACATGACCGAAGAGCCACGTCACCACACCGCCGCCCGTCTCGATCCACCCCTGCCCCTTTCGATGCGGCTGCGGCAGACACGCGGCGAGCGCACGCCCGACACTCGGCTTTTCCGCGATATAGAGCCTCATGCGAACACCTTCGAGAGTGCCCAGACGAGGAGCACGAGCCAAAGAATCAGCACGATGGACGCCACGACGAGTATGAGTGTCCCGTAGCGCGCCACACTCCGTTCGCCCTCCGCGCGTGCCTCGGGGGGCAGCATACGCACGAGCAGCTCCGTCGCCGCCGGCAGGATCACCATATCATCCACCGCACCGAGCAGCGGAATCGTATCGGGTACAATGTCAATCGGGCTCATGAGATAGAGCAGCGTCAAGGGAAACAGGAACTTCACCGCACGCGGCGTATCGCGCCGCAACATCGCAAAGAGCAGCACGGCGATGTCGCGCCGCAGCGCACGCAGCAGCACCAGAAATCGCAGCATAAGAACCTCCGATCATGTTACGTCATTATGCACAGTATACCATCCTGCCCGCACTCTTTCAAATGCAAATGAAAAGGGCTCTTTGTCAAATGTTACGGACATCATATAGGAATCACTAATATATTCTGTGCGATTTGCAAAAAAACTGCCGCACATCATTTGTGCAGCAGCTTTTTGCTTCCCTGTAAGATTATTTCGTTGCTTCCACTATACCCAGATATTCCCATCTGCATCCGCCGTCTTCGTCGCAGCGACAATCCCCTCAATCAGGGCGATGAGCGCCGGAATAAAGGTCCAACAGAATAAGAGATACACAATACCAAGTCCGACGCGTCCTGCGTAGAATTTATGAACTCCGATCCCCCCGACAAGCAATGCGCAGAGGACATAGGCGAGCTTGCTGACCTTATGCTTTCCGCTTGCGTCGGTGGAGACACCTGCATTTGTTGTTTTGGCTATCGCGTATACCTTTTGATCGCCGTTTTGATAGACCTCCAACACCATTCCGTCGTGCGCAAACTCCCCAAGGTTCAATGCTGCACGCGGCACTTCCTCAAAACGGCCGTCATCATAGCCCAGTGTTACATTGACATCATCCGATTTAATGATCTTTGCTTTCATTTTGCCTCCTCCTGCAAAACAAGAAAACATATTGATAGAGACAGATCGCCCCCGCAGAGGAGACCTGTCCCCATTATACCAGATTTACGCAAGCGTCACAAGCGGCTTGCCTGTCATCTCCTTCGGGATCTCAAGCCCTGCGAGCGTGAGAAGCGTCGGTGCGATGTCGCAGAGCGCCCCCGTGTGGACTTCCTTCACGCGGTCAGAAACGACAATGAACGGCACGGGATTCGTCGTGTGCTTCGTGAACGGCTGGTTCGTCTCGTAGTCCCACATCTTGTCTGCGTTGCCGTGATCCGCCGTGATGCAGACCTCGCCGCCCACCTCACGGATGGCATCGACAAAGCGTCCGACGCAGGTATCCACTGTCTCGACCGCCTTCACAACCGCCGGAACAACCCCCGTATGACCGACCATGTCGCAGTTCGCATAGTTGAGGATGATGAAGTCATACTTGCGCGACTTTATCGCCTCGACCACCTTATCCGTGACCTCAACCGCGCTCATCTCGGGCTGCAGGTCGTAGGTCGCGACCTTCGGCGAGTTAACGAGGATGCGATCCTCGCCCTTGAACGGCTCTTCGACACCACCGTTGAAGAAGAAGGTGACGTGTGCGTACTTCTCCGTCTCGGCGATGCGCAGCTGCGTATAGCCGAGATCCTGCACATACTGGCCGAACGTGTTGTCGATCTCCTCGGGCGGGAAGGCCACGATCGCGTTCATCCCCGCCTCATACTGTGAGAACGTTGCAAATGGAATCTTCAGCGACTCGTCACGCGCAAAGCCGTCGAATTTCTCATCCACAAATGCGTGTGTGAGCTGACGCGCACGATCGGGGCGGAAGTTGTAGAAGATTGCGCCGTCGCCGTTCTTCATGCCGGGATAGCCCGCGACTACGAACGGCACAACGAACTCATCCGTCACACCTTCGGGCTTCTCACTCGTATCGGCATAGGAAGCAAGTACACCGTCGACCGCCGTCTTTGCCGTCGACTTCGCCTTGGCATGGGCAATCGCCTCGTAGGCAAGCTGCTCGCGCTCCCAACGATGGTCACGATCCATCGCATAGTAGCGGCCGCTGACCGTTGCGATCCTGCCGACACCGATCTCCGCCGCCTTTTTCTCCACTGCCTCAAGATATTCCGTCGCGCTCTTTGGCGGTACGTCACGCCCATCGAGGAATGCGTGAATCCAGACCTCGGTCAGTCCCTCGCGCTTGGCGAGTTCAAGTACGCCGAAGAGATGGTCGTCATGGCTGTGTACGCCGCCCGGCGAGACCAGCCCCATGACGTGCAACGCACCGCCGCGTGCCTTCACACCGCGTACGATCGTGAGCAGTGCCTCGTTCTTGAAGAAGTCGCCGTTCTTGATGTCACGCGTGATGCGTGTAAGCTGCTGATAGACAATACGTCCTGCGCCGATGTTCGTGTGCCCGACCTCGGAGTTGCCCATCTGTCCGTCCGGCAGTCCGACGTACTCACCGGAGGCATTGATCTGATTGTATTTGTATTTTTTCTTCAGCCCGTCGATGACCGGTGTATTCGCCATGGCAATGGCGTTATACTTCATATCGTTCGGGTCGCCGTTGCCAAAGCCGTCCATGATGATGAGCGCAACGGGTGCATTCTTAAGTTTTGCCATAATATTTGATTCTTTCTAAGAGCTTTCGCCCAATACTCAGGAGGCGCAGATTCTTCGTCTCTGCAAAGAATCCACGCCAACCTAAGCATATATTGACTTTTTAAAAATCAGAAGTTGACAATCGCAGCAAAATCCTTCGCCTTGAGTGCTGCGCCGCCGACGAGTGCACCGTCGACGTTCGGCTTCTCCATGAGACCCGCAATCGTCTCGGGCTTCACGCTGCCGCCGTACTGGATGCGTACGCCCTCGGCTGCCGCTGCGCCGTACTTCGCCTCGATGGTCTTGCGAATGTGCGCGCAGACCTCCTCCGCCTGATCGAACGTCGCCGTCTTGCCCGTGCCAATCGCCCAGATCGGCTCGTAGGCGATGACGAGCTTCGCGACATCAGCCGCCGCAAAGCCCGCGAGTGCCGCCTCAATCTGGTACGCGACATAGGCGAGGTATGTACCCGCCTCGCGGATCTCAAGCGACTCGCCGCAGCAGATGATCGGCGTGATGCCGGCCGCATATGCTGCATGCGCACGCTTGTTCACGCCCTCGTTCGTCTCGCCGAAGTAGTCACGGCGTTCGCTGTGGCCAAGCACGCAGTAGGAAACGCCGAGCTCCGTCAGCATATCCGTCGAGATCTCGCCCGTGTATGCGCCGCTCTTCTCCCAGTGCACATTCTGCGCACCAACCGCGATGTTCGAGCCCTTGACCGCCTCGGTCACGCCTGCAAGAGCCGTCGCCGTCGGGCAGACGACGACCGTCGCCTTTGCGTCCTTGACGAGCGGAGCAAGTTCCTTCACGAGCGCGACACCCGCCGCGACCGTATTGTTCATCTTCCAATTTCCTGCAATAATCGGTGTTCTTGCCATATATATGTTCTCCTCTATTGTAAACATCATGGAAGATACAGTGCAATCCCCCTAAGCGAACCTTAGTGAAGCAAGTGAGGAAAGTGTGCGTTTCGCCCCCTGCGGATTTCTTTCGTTCAAGCGCAGCGCGTTTAAGAAGTCCGCAGGTATTTAGGCGAATAAGCACACGGTCACTTGCGTAACTCTGTGTTCGCGTGGGGGATGCACTGCATCTTTACTCGTCTGCGAGTGCCGCGATGCCCGGCAGTACCTTGCCCTCAAGCAGCTCCAGCGTTGCGCCGCCGCCCGTCGAGATGTGCGAGATCTTCTCGGACAGCCCCGTCTTCTTCAGCGCCGCAATCGAGTCGCCGCCGCCGACAATGGAGACTGCGCCTTCCTTCGTCGC
This sequence comes from uncultured Selenomonas sp., assembly GCA_963555475.1. GTDB lineage: Bacteria > Bacillota > Negativicutes > Selenomonadales > Selenomonadaceae > Centipeda. The sequence continues at coordinate 88,246 of CAUVVR010000006.1, read as the reverse complement.
CTGTGCAACCGCGCGTGCGACCGCCTCCGTGCCCTTTGCAAACGCGTCGAACTCGAACACGCCCATCGGACCGTTCCAGATCACCGTCTTTGCGCCCTTCAACGCGTTGACGTACTCCTCGGAGGTCTTTGCACCGCTGTCGAGAGCCTGCCAGCCGTCGGGCACCTTGTCCACATCGACCGTCTTCGTGTTCGCGTCTGCCGCGAACTTGTCCGCAATGACAACGTCCACGGGCAGAACGACCTTCACGCCCTTCTTCTCCGCCTTTTCGAGCAGCTCCTTCGCGAGATCGATCTTATCGCGCTCACAGAGGGAGTCGCCGATCGGATAGCCCTTCGACGCATCAAAGGTGTGCGCCATGCCGCCGCCGATGATGATCGTATCCACCTTGTCGATCATGTTCTCAATGACACCAATCTTGTCCGAGACCTTCGCACCGCCGATGATGGCGACGAACGGGCGCTTCGGATTCTCGAGTGTCTTGCCGATGTAGTTGATCTCCTTCTCCATGAGGAAGCCCGCTACGGTCTCAAGATGCGCCGTGATGCCGACGTTCGAGGCGTGTGCGCGGTGCGCGACGCCGAACGCATCGTCCACCGCAACGTCCGCAAGCGATGCAAGTTGCTTTGCGAACTCCGGATCGTTCTTCTTCTCCGCCTTGTGATAGCGGAGATTCTCAAGGAGCAGCACCTCGCCCGGCTTCAGGTCGGCAGCAGCCTTCTCCGCCTCCGGACCAACGCAGTCCGGTGCCCATTTCACCGTCTGTCCGAGGAGTTCTTCCAGACGCGCCACAATCGGACGCGTCGAGAACTGCGGCTCACGCGCCTCTGTCGGGCGGCCGACATGGCAGGCGAGAATAACCGCCGCACCCGCATTCAGCAGATGCTGAATCGTCGGCAGCGTCGCACGGATGCGCGTATCGTTGGTAATGTGCTGATGCTCGTCCATCGGCACGTTGAAATCCACGCGGACAAAGACCTTTTTTCCGTTCGGCTCAAGGTGCATCATTGTCTTTTTGTTCATATTGTCCCCTCCATAAAGAAACGAGGTCCGGCCCAAACGTCGGCCGGACCTCGCGAAAGATCGTATGCACACGGTAACTGCATCAGAACGCTAGCAATCCCGATCCATGTCCCGTATATCTCTGTTTACTTGTCTCAGCCGAGCTCAGCGAAGTACTTGATCGTGCGAACCATCTGGCTCGTGTAGCTGTTCTCGTTGTCGTACCAGGAGACCACCTGAACGAGCGTGTTGCCGTCGCCCGTGTCGCTGACCATCGTCTGCGTCGCATCGAAGATCGAGCCGTACGTCGTGCCGATGATGTCGCTGGAGACGATCTCGTCCGTGTTGTACGCGAACGACTCCGTCGCTTCCTTCTTCATCTGTGCATTGACCTGATCAACCGTCACCTTGCCCTCGACCACAGCGTAGAGGAGGGTTGTGGAGCCCGTCGGGGTCGGAACGCGCTGTGCCGAGCCGATGAGCTTGCCGTTGAGCTCAGGGATGACGAGACCGATGGCCTTCGCAGCACCCGTGGAGTTCGGAACAATGTTGACCGCTGCAGCACGGCTGCGGCGGAGGTCACCCTTGCGCTGCGGGCCGTCGAGCACCATCTGATCGCCCGTGTAGGCATGGATCGTGGACATGATGCCGCTCTTGATCGGAGCGAGATCATTGAGAGCCTTTGCCATCGGAGCAAGGCAGTTCGTCGTGCAGGATGCCGCCGAGATAACCTTGTCGTCCTTTGTAAGGGTCTTGTGGTTGACGTTGAACACGACCGTCGGGAGGTCATTGCCCGCAGGAGCGGAGATGACAACCTTCTTTGCGCCGGCCTTCAGATGAGCCTCAGCCTTGGCCTTTGCCGTGTAGAAGCCCGTGCACTCGAGCACAACATCGACATCGTGCTTGCCCCAAGGGATCTGGGATGCATCCGCCTGTGCATAGATGTTGATCTTCTTGCCGTTGACCTTGATGAAACCATCGCCGTCTTCGACCGAATCCGCATACTTATAACGCCCCTGTGTGGAGTCATACTTCAGGAGATGTGCGAGCATCGTCGGGCTCGTCAGATCGTTGATCGCGACGACCTCATAGCCGGGAGCATCGAACATCTGACGGAATGCGAGACGACCGATACGGCCAAAACCATTGATAGCAACTTTTACTGCCATTGAAATACCCCCTGTTAAGTCCTTAATTCTCGGTACTGCGGACCTTTTCCGCCGCACCCTTTGTACGATTTATATTATAAACCATTCCCAATAAAAGTCAAACCTTTTATCTTTCACAGAGAGCTTTTGCCGCAAAGTTTTATGCAGATGTAAAAACCACTTGCCACAACGTGCAAATTTTCGCTAAAATAGGGGTATATAAACGCAAGGAGAACGGATATGCTCGAACAAATCAAGGAGGATGTGCGCCGCCATGCGCTCGAAGCCGATCGCGCCGGGCTGTGCCGCCATCGCTCAGGGAACTTCAGCGTGCGCGACACAGCGAGCGGTTTCATCTGCATCACACCGACGGGTATGGATCGTGAGGAGATGACTGCGGATGATATCGTCGTCATTGATATGGACGGTCATGCGATTGAATCGCTGAATGGACGCAAACCGACCAGTGAGCTGATGATGCACACGGCAATCTATCAAAGCCGCAGCGACGTGCACGCAGTCGCACACACACACTCACGCACGGCAACTGCATTTGCCGTCATGGACAAGAGCATCCCCGCCATCGTCTACGAGCTCTCCATTCTTGGCTGCAAGGAGGGCTATGTCCCCGTCGCACCATACGGTCGTCCCGGCACACGCGCGGCGGCGGAGAACGTCCTCGCGCCCCTTTCCATCTCCGATGTTGCACTCATGCAGGCGCACGGTGTCGTCGCTGTCGCGGAGAATCTCAAAGAAGCCCTGCTCAAGGCAAGCTACCTCGAAGAACTCGCCGACATCTACTACCGCTGCCTCACCGTCCTTGGACACGAACCTGCGACCATTCCGGCGGACGAACTGGCAAAGTGGAAGTATCCGACTGTTTAGTTCTTTTCAACCGCCCCCGTGATTATTCTTCCCAGCCTCCCTCGTATGACGAGGTGACGAGTGAGTCGATGTATCCGTTCTTTTTAGCCTCCCCCGTATGACGGGGGAGGGGGACCGCTTGCGGTGGTAGGGGCACATCTATTTTAGAAAAAGAGGCACTCAATGAACATCAACATCCTCGACATGGAAACCCTCGCCCTCAACGAAGAGGAGCGCGCCCTCGTCATCATTGACCAGACAAAACTCCCGAACCGCGCCGAATACCTCCATCTCAAAACGCAGGGCGAAATCTGGACGGCAATCCGCGACCTCCAAGTGCGCGGTGCGCCCGCCATCGGCGATGCCGCTGCCATCGGCGTTTACCTCGCCGCCCTTGAGATCGACACCGACAACTACGCCGAATTTGCTCAGCGTTTCCACGAAGCAGCCGGCTACCTGAACTCCTCCCGCTCCACCGCCGTCAACCTCTCATGGGCACTGAACCGTATGGAAGCTGTCGTCAAAAACGCAGGGGGCAAATCCATCCCCGAAATTCGCGCCCTCCTGCGTGACGAAGCCCTCCGTATCAAACAGGAAGACATCAACATCTGCAAAAAAATAGGCGAGCACGCGCTCACCCTCGTAAAGCCCGGTATGGGACTCCTCACCCACTGCAATGCCGGACAGCTCGCCACAGCCAAATACGGCACCGCAACCGCCGTCATGTACCTCGGACACCAAAAAGGCTACAACTTCAAAATCTACGCCGACGAAACGCGCCCGCTCCTGCAGGGCGCACGCCTCACCGCATACGAACTCAGTGCCGCCGGCATGGACGTCACCCTCATCTGCGACAACATGGCATCCGCCGTCATGAAGAACGGCTGGATCGACGCCGTATTCGTCGGCTGCGACCGCGTCGCCGCCAACGGCGACGTCGCGAACAAAATCGGCACCTCCAGTGTCGCCATCCTCGCCAAACACTATGGCATCCCCTTCTACGTCTGCGCCCCAACCTCCACCATTGACATGAACACCCCCACCGGTAGGGACATCCACATCGAACAGCGCCCCGCCGCCGAAGTCACCGATATGTGGTACAAAGAGCGCATGACCGCAGATGGCGTAAAAGTCTATAACCCCGCGTTCGATGTCACCGATCACGAACTGATTACGGCGATCGTGACGGAAGATGGAATATGGAAACAACAGAAGAGAAGATAACAACCTCACCCCCGATGTTCATTGTTGTACCAACCTCATGAACTCACAAAAGTTCTGATTTATCAAATAGTCATCTAATTTAGAAAAACAGTTATTCTTATATAATACATTTTCCCCTTTGTATAAAATTTTGGTATTTGGATAGAATTGATTTATATAACTCCTCTTGTTGGCATTAGAGTCTATATTTATGCCCAACAAAGAGACCGGCTTTGTACAAGTAAAACAACCATATAAATCACTATACTCCTTACCTTCACAAACATCGTTCATAGGAATAGCCAAATTAACACCAATAGGATATTGAAAGTCATCTTCTCCTCGTCTTGACAAATAAGCCACTCCTTCAACACCTGATTGTTTCATTACACGAATGATACTTTGACTCAGCAAATATTCGATTTTCTGCCTATTTTCATCACCATGATCAACTGTGAACGATGTAGCAATAACAAGCGGGAAAACTTTTATCATCTCATGTTGCAGTATTTTATGATACGAAGTATTGACATGACCTATACCATTGATTAGAGGTTCCGAGATTGCCAAATTCAAGATTTTTAATTTCTTTCCTTTATCGTTACATTTGAAAGCCGACACATATAGTGCCTTCGTTTCATCATTATCATCCCATTGACATTCATGTGCGCATACATATGATGTTACTCCCAAATAAAGACAAATTTCCCCTTGAACGCTAAACCTTAAATTTCCAGACAAACTTCTTTTACTAAACGGCAATGAAATGATATCCACTATCTCGGAAAGTGAAACTTCTTTTTCGACAACTCGCGCTCGATAAAAACTTAAGTCATATTTACACATTTCATCATAATGTTCTGGTTCTATATTGGGAGAATGTAACAGTTCATAAGGGGAAAGCCCTCTAAAAGCGTAGCTTTCATCCAAACATGAGATCACAAACTTATTCCCTTCATACCCTTTTAACAGCTCAGCAACCCACGCATCTCCCAGCTTCTCATCCCCTGCCATTAACTCAGCTAATGCTAAACAAATCAGATTACAATTTTTATTTACTTCGCCATCTAATCCCACCTCTTTAAAGCAGGGTTTTGCTGCGATTTCTTGCTGAAAAGCATTCAACCGTTCCTCTAATCGGCTGATGTACTCCTCGTTATTAGCAACCGAAATTGGAAGGACAAAGCCATTTATATTAGTGTCGCGTTTTTCTCTACTTGAAAAGGAAACTTCGTTGGTGAACTCAACGAGATCCTTCGGTAATTTACATTGGACTATCCTTTGCATTGTATTTGTCCAGTCCTCTTCGGCCATTATGCAAAAATCGATAGAATTATATTTTCTTTCAAGAAAGGTAGCAGCTTCTTTCTCCGTATCAAAGCACAATATCCCGGAGTTATTATTCGTATCTATCAAACGCAATGGATTATAACGATCCTCCTTATTGACAATAATGTACTTGTTTTTCATTAAATCACCTCATCAAAAGTCAAAAACTCCACATAAATATCTCTTATCAGTAGAACGCTCACAAATATGGCACGAAACAGAGTTATAATCCATTTTCACTCATTATCCTTACAAAACTTTATCGCACTAGGTCTAAGCAAATCCACGCTAAATGGCGGATACTTAAAATTAAGAGTACCGATCATCGCAATATCATAAAGACATTCTTCGTCGATCACATCTCTTATTTTATAACGACAGGTTCTCGTTTGTATTATCCCGCCACCTCTCTGTTCGGCAAAAATCTGCAACAAGTAATACAACACTCCATTATTTCCATATCGCTTTTCGACATGGAGTTTCACCTTTCCATAAAAAACAAATATTTCATCCATCTTTTCTTTTCGGATTCCTTCTCCCCCCGCATTGAGGCTCTTACGCCGTAAACATCGTATTGTCTTGCCTCTCCTTGTATTCTCCATAACACACATAGGATTCGTTTTCTCGATCGCACCATCTTTTGAGTACGGCTTCACGGCACTTAGCTTTTCCCTGCATAACATATAAAGAATACTGTTCAGCTTATCGTCTATTTCATTTTCCGTCATCAAAGTAAAATACTGTTTCACGCAATCGGCCGACGCATATTCGTAGTTATAAGAACAATCATTTTGATGGAATGAACTCGGTATACGCCTAAGATGTGCTTTTTTCATGGAAGTCTTATGAACAAAAGTCAATTGTGCCTGCTGGCATTCTGGGCAATACATTTTTCCTTCATATTTTCCGATTTTTCCACTGTACCGGTCTGCATATTCAGCAACATCATCCACAGAACATATTTGTCCATCATCAGTAAAATAAAATTGGTCAAAACGCTTCGGTGACATTTCGATATCTCCTTGTATTGATCATCACGTTTAACGGATATTATCCCCGAAAAACGCATACTCTTTTCAGCCAACAGTCCTTCACCAAAAAATCTTCCATAGCGTAATCTTTTTCATCCACAAACGGCATCGTCGTGATCGCATATATATGTGATCACGACGATGCCGTTCTATATATTACAGATTCTCTTTATACCACTGAATCACCTCTTTGATTCCCTTCTCGAAATCATACTCCGGCGTATAGCCGAGATTTTTACAGATTTTCGATATATCCGCCCCGCTGTGACGGATATCGCCCTTGCGCTCAGGAGCAAATACAGGCTTCAAGTCCTTCTCGAACAGCGCACTGAGCACCGCATACATCTCATTGAGACTTGAACGCTTCCCCGCTGCAACATTGTACGCCTCACCCGCCGCCTCATGCGGCGCAACGCACGCGAGGAGATTTGCCTGCACAACATCCTCCACATAGACGAAATCACGCGACTGCTCCCCATCGCCATTGATCGTCGGCGGTTCATCGCGGAGCAGACACTCGATGAACTTTGGTATCACCGCCGCATACGCCCCATTCGGATCCTGCCGTCGTCCATAGACATTGAAATAGCGCATTCCGTAGCAGTCTAGCCCATAGTGCATCGTATACTGGTACGCATACTCCTCCGCGACAAACTTCGTCACCGCATACGTCGAGAGACGATTGCCGACAATCTCCTCCCGCTTCGGCATCGTCTCGTCGTCGCCATAGACCGCAGCACTCGACGCGTATGTAAACTTCTTTACGCCGTTTTTCGCCGCCGCCTCCATCATATTGACGGTACCGACAATATTCGTCAGCGTATACTCCACTGGCTGCTCGATACTCTCGGGTACACTCACCGCCGCCGCCTGATGCAGCACATAGTCCGTCCCTTGGCACACACGGTCACAGAGTGCCGCATCCCGAATATCGCCTTCCACGAACTCAAACTTCGGGTTCTCCCGAAATCCCGCGATATTCTTCGCATATCCCGTCGACAGATTGTCCAACACCCGAACCCTGTGCCCCATCGCGAGCACCGCCTCAGCCAGATTCGAGCCGATAAAGCCCGCACCGCCTGTAACAACGAATAAACTGTTCTCAGAAAATGTAATTGTACGGTAGTTCATATTTCTCTCTCAATATAACCTCTCGACAAAGAAAGCGACCCGAGGCCTCCTTACCACACACAAGAAAGAGTTCTTGTTAAATCGACTCTTATACTTGCCGAATTTTAAGAACAACGCCGCTCTCTCGTAGTATAGCCACTGTATGTTCCCCCATCTATCGTCAGATATTTCATGGAAAGGAATCATCACTCCTGTTACCACGTAGTTCTTTGCGCTATTTTATTTCTTTCTTCTTCGACTTTTTCAGCCAAATCTTGTAGCCCATCACACAAATTAATATGACCTCCCTCATCATGTTCATATACTATGGTTTTTAGATTGCGATTTCTTTCTATACTTTTTATCACTTCTGGCGTTAATTTATCATTTTGTGTCACAAAATAATGTGGCTTGCACCCAACAAACGAAAAATTGTGATTTTCAAGCATCAGCTGTATATCAGGGTCATTTATTCCACAGCCTAAAAAAACAAACGTATGTGTGAGCAACAGGGCTTCCATAATCCTGTAAAAATCTGCGTTTTCAGACCTCATTTGATTATATTGCTCATGGGTGAATACCACCCTGTCAGGTGTGTCTACATCACCATGAGCCTTAATAATCAAATAGTCTGGTTTTCTCAAATATGATGCTAAATCTTTATCATAATAGTTTTTCACAACTATCGTAGAATCAGAAAGCTGTCCAGCGCATTGGTCGTAAATTTTATCAATATTAGGCGTAATGACCACTCGCGAATCCAATCGATATATTGTTTCATGTATTTTAGTGAACTTATAGCCAGGACGGCGAAATTCATCCTCAACAAGATCAGTAAATGTTTTACCAAGAATATTTACAATCACTTCACAAGCGAGCAAATAATCACCTTTATCAATAATTCCCATAATTGATTCATATTTCACCCCTATTTGATTTTTCTCTTTTTCAAGAATATTAATCAAAAAAACCTTCCATGTTGCAGGGGACTTATTTCCATTTCGAGATTTGGAATTAGCAGAAATCCCAGCCCCCAAATACAGAACACACCTTCTGCGGGCGATATCTACAATCAAATCATCAGGCCATTTAATCATGATAGTGCCTCCACATTATTACACATAACAGAAACGAGCCCCTGAATAATTCCACTATATTCTTTTATTTTTTGATAATGAGCTCCGACAACACCATCACTATTAGTTAAGAGAAAGACTGGCTTGTGTGCGCTTTGTGACATGGGAATTAGACTATAAAAATTCGGAATAGAACCTAGTTCATATGTAATAGGCTTTTCAGTATGTGTATTTATTTTTTTTACGAGATTTGATTGAATTTTATCTGGCACAGATTCCAGAATGGTTTCATATGCCTTTACAATTCTCTTGTCTCCATTACTTGTTTTAGTAATATATTGTTGATAAACATAGCCTAGAAACTTGACTTCACTTATGTTTCTCATATTTTCTAAGCCATCTCGATCATCTTCACTCAATTCAGATAGTGTCGTATTGAATCTATGCTTCCAATCACAAAGAGATTCCCCTATATTTTCCAAGGCTAAAACACTAAACAAATCAGATGCCATAGGAGTAACAAAAAAGTCACAAGCCAATAAAACGGCTCTGTTAATGGCACCTAGAGATGGCCCCATATCAAAAAAAACATAATCATAGTCACCACATTTTCTCAGCAAGTCAAAAAAGACCATATTGGATCTTATCCCACGGATTTCACTTGCTTTAATATCCTTCCAATCACCAGATAAGAAGTCCTCACTACTGGCAAGTTTAGGATCCCCTGGCAAAACATCAAATCCAAATCCAACAGACGGTATAAACCTGATATCGGATTGATTTACAAAAGCCCCTCTTTTTTTTAATGGCAGAATTATATTATTTATTGTGAACGCATTCTTAGATGTATATGTTTCATAAACAACTTCTTCACTCAATACATATGCGGTACTATTACATTGTGGGTCTGCATCCACCAGCAACACTTTCTTGTTTTGTTGATGTAGCCAACTAGCCATATTACAGACTATAGTTGTTTTCCCTACCCCACCTTTATTGTTGAACATCGCTATTGCTTTCATAAAACCGCTCCTTATTCTTATAGTGTTGTGGTCAAGCAAAATGGTAACACGAGTATCGCATAAACTTACAACCTAAATTGCAATATCAAAGCAGACAGTAGAGCGTAACAGAATCAAAAATTATGGGCGAAGATTTTTTAAGTTCGTCGTTGAAACACTCTTGGGGCATACCCCAGGATTTTGCGTAACAGCGTATTGATCCAATCCTCCACGCGCTGCACATCTTGCTCGCTCAAATTTGTCAACTGTTCTTGGCAAAATCAGAAAAGCCTGTTCGACTAAAGAACACAAGGATTCAAAAGGGATATGGTCAGAAACACGTAAACTAGTACACGACGAACAGTGAACACACTCTTGTCCGCAAAATTAGGAGTCTGTGAAGAAAAGTCTGTAAATCGGATCTTCTATGATGTGTGCAAGTGTTAATCAGGCAATCTGTTAGGATACATAATAGCCAGTTCGCCTCAGATTTTACCCCAGTTCTTTATTGGCATCGTCCATTTCTTAGTGGCTTCAAACGTCGTCCGTCGTCAAATAAAGAACCTTTAATAACGCTTGTGCACTAGGAAATACGCTCCGTTGTCGATTTAATCTGCGGTATGATGCATTAAGACTCTCTATGATATTCGTGGTATAAAATGCGGTGCGAACACCCATAGAGAACTTGAATATCGGTGTTATGACGTCCCAATGATCATACCATCTCCGCATGGCCGCTGGATAATGGGAACTCCATTTTTTATCTGCCTCTTCCAGTCTTTTGAGGGCGGTCTTTTCATCAGGAGCCGTGTATATGCTGCGAAGATCCTTGGCAAAGAATTTCATGTCCTTATGCGCCACATATTTCAGGGTATTGCGTACCATGTGTACGATGCAGCGCTGATGCTCCGTTTCCGGAAAGGCCGCCTCTACCGCTTCCTTGAGCCCGCTGAGCCCGTCAGAGCAAAGGATAAGAACATCTTGAACCCCTCGATTTTTTAGGCTGTTAAGAACGCCAAGCCAATATTTGCTGCTCTCATTTTCTCCAATTTCAATGGTTAAGACTTCTTTTCGCCCGGCATCGTTAATCCCTACAACGACGTAGGCCGCAAGTTTGCTTACGATGCTGTCCTGACGCACGGAAAAATGGATGGCATCAATGAAAACGATCGGGTAAACGCTGACAAGGCAGCGGTTCTGCCATTCCTCAATGTGGGGCAGAATCTTATCGGTTACGTCGGATACAAATCCTTCCGATGCCTCAAAACCGTAGATGTCATTGATCGTTTCGGAAATCTGTCTCGTAGTCATTCCCTTGGCATACATGGATATGATTTTCTGATCAATCGCAGAGATATCCTTCTGCCGCTTTTTTACCACCTGTGGTTCAAAAGAAGACTGTCGGTCTTGGGGGACTTCAATCCGAACGCTCCCATAGCTGCTGTTTAATGTCTTGGATTTGTACCCATTGCGAGCGTTCTCATTGGCGGAGCGTTGGGATTTTTCGTAGCCTAAATGGCTGTCCATTTCTGCCTCCATCATTTCCTTGATGGTTCCGCCCAGCAGGTCTTTTAGTGCTTCTTGGATGTCGGATGTGCTCTCAATGTCATACTCTTGAAAGAGCTGCTGAATGATCGCTCTTTTCCCATCGGTCATTTTGACTTTGTGAACTTCTTTTTGTTGTTTTGCCATAAACAAAGACCTCCCATGATTTGATTTTACCATAGAAGTCCTTATTCCTTCGAGTCGGAAGTTTTTACAGAATTTCTTTCACACACTCGGATAAGATTTTCCTCCTCGAGTTGGGCGTTACGTCTTTGCAAGTCTTTGATCTGTTTGGCAGTCATAATATCGCCAATCGACGGTTTTGACCTCGGAATAAAGGCGAATCCACTTTCCAATGGCAGAAAGGGAAACGCCATATTCCTTTGAGAGTTGTGATTGCGATTTTCCATTTTGGTAGAGGGCGACGATGGATTTTTTGAAATCCTCGTCGTAGGGTCGATGTGTCATACAAACCATTCCTCCTTCGTGTTTACTGAAGTGTAATATAAAGTCCTGTTTTGTGTCTACTTTTTTTAGTATAGATCCAATTGCAAGGGCTTCGGCAGATTATTTATCTGCCGAAGTTTGAGTTATTTACCACGTTGTTTTTTCTTTCTGCATATTGTTTCCAATCCCTTTCCTTCCGACCACACCATCGACAGATTTTATTTTCACATGTGTGTTTCTGCCAAAAAAATCGGGTATTAATATAGTTCCATATTGTCCTAGCCAAAATAAACAAATGCGTACAAACAAGAGCTTGCTTTATAATACGCTTCATTGGGGATAGATTCGTATAATAGGGAGCATGGAAAGGCAGGTTCAGCTCTTGATGAATATAATTATCCTCTTTCCAACATTCCTCAATATTCGAACTCACCCCTACATTTGCAAAGAAAGCAACGATGTCCTCAGTATGCCGAATCCTAACGGTTGGATCACAGCGGCATTGCAAAAAAAATTTATAATCTGCTGCAATCCGATAATTGGTATCAAACGGATATCGAATAAGCAACTCTCGTCGAACAAACATCGCAGCGTGAGGCGTCATTCCACCGTGATAGTTTTCTTGGTTTTTTACAGTCTCATTCGTACTGATATGTTGGGTCTTATTCCGATCATCTACACACCAAACTTGACCACATAAAACATCGACATCGCTTTCCAGTTGGCAAACAATCTGAGAGATAATATCCTCTTTTACTAACGCATCATCCGCACCGATGATTTCAATAAAATCCCCGGTAGACATCCGAATGCCTTTGTTTAAGGCATCATAGAGTCCCTGATCCGGCTCACTAATCCACTTAATTCCATAAGGCTCATATTTCTTAATGATTTCAACAGTACCATCTATTGAGCCGCCATCCACAATGATATATTCAAGATTTGAATAGTCCTGATGGACAATGCTAGAGATCGTTTGTTCAATGGTCGTTGCCGCATTATATGATGCTGTAATGATCGTAATCTTCCGCGTTTCCTTCACTAGTATACCTTTCACAAATTATTATAGGCATTACCCTTTTAGGTGTACAAATGCCATCCTAAATCTTTTTTTTACAAAATTAATGATTCGACACATCCCAATGATAATATTCTCTTGTTTATGTTTCAAAAAAAGACCCATCAATTGCGCCTTTAGCGGCATCTGACGAAGTGGCATCTTCATAAATTTATAGAAAAGCTTATCCTCAAATATGTGTCGATTCATAAGCTCAACAGCAAGTCGTCGATCATCGATTTCCATACATCTGCTCACCGTTTGATAAACAGCCTTTATGTACAGTAAAAAAAAGAGTACTAAGCTCTGTTCATTAAACATATTCCACCCATTATACCTTTCAAAAAGATTATGTAATAGGGGCATATAATTTTCATAAAACATCTTAGGTGCAACGCTCGAAGATAAACTTCCCTGCATTCTTCTATTATAATGATAACCTATATAGCTTAGACATAAGAGCGTGCATGCTTTCATATACGCTTCTAAGTTCATAGCTACATCTTCTCCAATAATTAGATTGGCATCAAATTCCCATTGATTTACATTGAGCGTCTCTCTTCTATAAAAAGCTGTGCATAAATATCCAAAAACTGTAGCATGCCATAATGGTAGGATATGTTCCCTTACAGCCTTTTCACCTGCAAATAATTTCTCTTGAAGAACAATTTCCTTACTGCCGATGTGTCGCATCACATTATCATAATATTCTTCAACAATGCTATACTTTATGATGTCAATCCTCATAGATGCATGTTCATCAATTTTATCTTTTATCGTTTGAAGTAACAACATCTCTACACTATCATCAGAATCAACGAAAGTAACGTAAACACCTCGAGCAGCTTTGACACCTAGGTTTCTTGCGTTGGCTACCCCCTTATTAAACTCCGTTCTACATAAGACAATATTATCATACTTCTCCGCATATTGTTGACATATAGAGCATGAGCCATCTGTAGAATGATCTTCCACCAAGATCAGTTCAAAGTCTTGACAGGTTTGTACCAGCACACTTTCGATCGCCGCTGCAAGATATTTTTCTGCATTATATACCGGCATAATAATACTAAAAAAGGGACTTATATCTTTTTGCATATATAATCCTCCAAAGAGAATTTTACTCAGGAACTACACTCACTCTTCCGCTAAGTCGTTCATAATAGTCTTGCAGTCTGTAAGCTTCGCTTTTTATATCAAACCCCGCAGCTGTCAGTTCCTGTTCAGCCTGAGGGTTACGTACTCTTTTGCGGCGAAGAATCACATCCGCCCAGTCTTTTGCAGTTTTTCCAACGCTCATAAAGGATAAGGACGATGTCAGTCGACACTCATCCGATACGCTGTCTGATACAATACATGGCAATCCGTTTGCCTGTGCCTCCACTCCGACAACAGGAAGCCCCTCATACCATGAAGGCAATACAAATATATCCATAGCATTGTATAAATGTGGTGTATCACTTCGCAATCCCAGAAATTGCACTTTTTCATCTAATCCGGCAACATGAACCTGAGCAGCAATATTCTTCCTCAAAGGTCCATCTCCAATCAAGAGCAACGCAACATCTCGATCTTTTTTCACAAGTTCATCGATAATTTGTACGAGGAACTTGTGATTTTTTTGATACATAAATCGCCCAATATGCCCAACCAGATAGGTGTTCTCAGGAATCATCAATGCGTTCCTATATTCTTTGCGTACATCCTCACGATATGCAAATTGATCTAAATCAATAGCATTGTTAAAGATGGTAACCGTTTTTTCACCTTCAATATCACCAAACATCCATCGCGCTGCCAATCGAGAACAGGCAGCATAACGATTTGCAAATACTTTACTGAAGGGACGCAAAATGTACTTTAGTGCCGTCCGCATATACTCCCCTGGTGCTGCAGTGGAATGATTGTGTACGATCCGAATCCTCGCTCCTCCAAGCCATGCGGCGAAGAGCGAAAATACTGCAAGGGTATTCATGTGGGAGTGAACGATGTCATAATTATTATCTTTGACAATACGATAAATCTGATAGATTTGCTTTAGAACATTTTTACTATATCTCTCAACTTTATAGATACGCCCACCGAACGTCTGTATTTCTTCATCCAGCAGAGACTTCTCATAGCCATCAATAACAAAGTCAAATTGAACTTTCGTCCGATCAATATGGCGATAATAGTTCATGACAACCGCTTCTACTCCACCACCGCATACATTTCCAATAATTTGTAATACACGAATTGGAGAATGATCCTCTTTGAGCAAGCAAACCGCTCCTCTTCAGCAACAAGGAAAAGATTAATACGCACCTTTTCCTGTAAAAACAATCTTAGCCGTCTTAAACAAGTACGCTAAATCCAACCAAATAGACCAGTTGCGAACATACCATGTATCCATCGCAACACGACCCGCGAAGCTTACATCACTTCTGCCGCTGGTCTGCCAAAATCCTGTAATTCCAGGAACAGTCAGCGTAATTGTAGAAACGTACTCACCAATGTCAGCCTTTTCTCTTGGCAGATATGGACGTGGTCCGACAAGGCTCATGTTACCGCAAATAACGTTGAAGATCTGGGGCAACTCATCCAGGCTATACTTACGAATCCATCGTCCAACCTTGGTCACGCGTGGATCATAATCCCGTAATTTTGCAAATGTATCCCATTCCGCTTGCGCAGCAGGATTTTCACGCAGGTACTGTTCCAAAATAGCATCAGAATTCACATACATTGAACGAAATTTATAGCAGGTAAAGATTTTTTCACCTTTCCCGATCCTCTTTGCGTTGAAAAAAACATCTCCCTTAGAATCAATTTTAATGCAGACTGCAAGAAATATGATGATCGGAAGAATTGGAATGCACAGCAGCCCCCCCACAACGATATCAAAAATGCGTTTATAGAATTGATTTCTGCGACGTGCCAGATTATTGCGAAGCGACAGGAACATAATCTGCTCACTGAACAGCGTTTGTGCCTCCACATTATAGAGAGGCACCCCAACCAAGTCCGGAACAAAAGACATATCCCGCACATAAGGCTGTATATCCTCAAGCAAACGCTGTATTTTCTTTTTCTCAAGCCCCGGAGCCGTAATGATAACAGTGTCAACACTAGAGTCACGGATGATGCTCTTAGCATCTGCCAGCGTTCCCATCAGCTGGAACTGCTGCGGCAAGGTCTTCGAGATCGGATGATCGTCGAGGATTCCGATGACTTCATAACGATAGCCGAGATCCTCGCCAAAGAAGTGCAGAACCTGTTCCGCTGTCTTGCCCGCCCCGATCAGGATCACAGGCTTCATCAGGGTATGCGTTTTTTTCAGGAGTTTCAACACGATGTAACGCGCAATATAGATACTAAGCAGAACAATAATACCAAACAGAATGGCATAGAGACGCGAGGCGAGCAATCCCGCCTGCATGAAGTAAAGTACCAAAATGCAGGCAATCATGGAGTAGAGAACAGCATAGAATATCTTTCGCCCCGTCTCTAGGATCGGCTGCATCTTCGTATAGGTCTGCATCCCCCACAGAAACGCGATGAATACAAGTGGAATCCAAAAGACAAGATAGAAAAGAGGAACACGGAACGTGCGTCCGACAATCATCCCATAGATTTCATGCATCTCAAACGCTATTTTTTCGGCAAAAAGGATAGCAAAATAGTCAAAGAACATAAAAAGAAGAGGCGCACATATTCTTCGAATATTCCCCGAGATTTTATTTCCCGTATACACGAATATGCACACCTCCCAATATCATTATTTGCTGGCTTCATGGAGATATTCAAACGAAAAAGACAGTACGTATCCCGCATCACATGAGCGTAGATCCCCCTTTGCATTCCTACAGATTCTCTTTATACCACTGGATCGCCTCTTTGATCCCCTTCTCGAAATCATACTCCGGCGCATAGCCGAGGTTCTGACAGATCTTCGAGATGTCCGCCCCGCTATGGCGAATATCTCCCTTGCGCTCAGGCCCAAAGATCGGCTTCAAGTTTTTCTCGAACAGTGCACTGAGCACCGCATACATCTCATTGAGACTTGAGCGCTTACCCACAGCGACATTGTACGCCTCGCCCGCCGCCTCATGTGGCGCAGCGCACGCAAGGAGATTTGCCTGCACGACATCCTCGACATAGACAAAATCACGCGACTGCTCCCCATCGCCGTTGATCGTCGGCGGCTCATCGCGAAGCAGACACTCGATGAACTTCGGAATCACCGCCGCATACGCCCCATTCGGATCCTGTCGACGACCGTACACATTGAAGTACCGCATCCCATAGCAGTCCAGTCCATAGTGCATTGTATACTGATAGGCGTACTCCTCTGCGACAAACTTCGTCACCGCATACGTCGAGAGACGATCCCCGACAATCTCCTCTCGCTTCGGCATCGTCTCGTCATCGCCATAGACCGCAGCACTCGACGCATAGGTAAACTTCTTCACCCCGTTTTTCGCCGCCGCCTCCATCATATTGACCGTACCGACAATATTCGTCAGCGTATACTCCACCGGCTGCTCGATGCTCTCGGGCACACTCACCGCCGCCGCCTGATGAAGCACATAGTCCGCCCCTTGACACACACGGTCACAGAGTGCCGCATCCCTGATATCACCCTCCACAAACTCGAACTTCGGATGATCCCGAAATCCCGCGATATTCTTCGCATAACCCGTCGACAGATTGTCCAACACACGAACCCTGTGCCCCATCGACAAAATCGCCTCGCACAGATTCGAACCGATAAATCCCGCACCGCCTGTGACAAGGAACAGACTGTTCTCAGAAAATGTAATCGTACGATAGTTCATGTTGCCCCCTATTTTCTCTCCAGAAACAGATCAAGCATAATGCTACTAAGAGTATAGATATTTGAAAAAGGGATCACTCTGGTTTTATAACTTTTCCTCGATCATTTTGCATTTAGTCAGATTTTTAAAAACATTGGCAGGGTATGATTCTGGAAATAATGAATCTATCCTCTGTGTTATTTTATTAATTAATTGGTCAACTATGTTCCCTATCGTATTACGTATATACTGTTTTTCAATTACAGTGGTCTTAAATTTGTCATCCTTCATTCCTTCTTGTAGAACAGAATGTAATATGAATCTATTTGCATGAATACAAACCAAACGCTCTCTATTGCTATTTGTTTGTTCTTTTTTATTTTGTAAATACAACTCTACTTCTCTCATATATAAAATTGCATTTAAAACCACAAATGAATTTGTTGATGAATTAACTAATACCTTATATGGAGGCTTAGTAATATCCTCAGACAATGCACCTACATTACTCTTTGCTATCACAGTATAAGACAAGTCTGTATTAGCACAAGCCAAGGCTACAATTGCTTCATCAAAGGAAACTTGCTTGTCTAAATTTGTAATTTTGTCTCCACCCTTGTAAAGATAAGAATAATGAACAAATGTTAATTCCGTTCTCAATCTTTCTTGTTGTGGATCGAGCGTAGCAAAATCTTTACTTTCAATCCTATTTTGTGTATTGGATAATCTTGTAATATAAGTAGATGTCTCTGTGTCGACATTACTCAAATCGATTATTTGAATCATAACACTTGCTTTGCCAAGCTGTTCTGGATTTTCCATAAACACAGATGCTATTGTCCCCGTTGTTTGTGCTCCATTAACGAGGGAAACCCCTTCTAGTGCAAATAAACCAGTAGCATTTGTGGTAGAGTCTTTAGCCTTACGCTTTATTGATTTACATAACACCTTAACCCCATTATTATAATAATAAAATTTTTCTGGTTCTTCTAGCAGAACTCTCTTCATTCCTTCATTTACATCTGTATTACCTTTATAAAATCTAATATTTTTTGCAAATAACAAATTTCCATACTTCTTATACCACTCTCCCAAGGTGCTAGCAGCAACTGTTCCATAATACGAGCTGAACGGAGCATCTATCTTTCCCCAGTTAAGCAATATAACATCATCAATATCAATACTCATCGAATCCTGCCCATTCGCTAAAAACGTATAAATATCTTTAAGATTTATCTCCTCAAACACCAAGATAGTGCTTATATCATCGTTGGTTTGTTCTACAAGTTTATTTATAGAGTTTAGGGCAAATTCTTGTTGACACGGATCTCCTGTATGTATAAAGATAGCATGTATTTGATACTCCATCTGAGTCAAAGCTACATCTATATCAGAAGTTTTTGCCATCAGCTTATCATTTCCCCCATTAAGATCCAATTCTAATACCCGTTGAATTGCTTGAGCAAACGATAATGCTTCTTCTTGTTTGATGCTCCCCGTCCCATCAGATCTCCATTTGCTCTGAACGACAAAGAGTTTCCTTTGAGATTCATCTAAATAAATCGCATCAATCCCCATGTCATTATATCCATCTGTGATGTGGATGCAGGCCTGTGACACTTCAAGGCCTGACTTCATGACAAGAGCAAATCCAGCCAAGGCTCTTGTTTCAAAGTGATGTGTTGTATCATTTGGAAAGTCCTTCATATCGACGTGACCTTCAAACAGTTCTTTCATTCTCATATCTACACGCCGCATATTTATATTAGTCGCCATCGTAAATTTTCCTTTCTAAAATTAAGAAATATTGTAGTCTTTTTCGTTCCTTCTGTATGACTATATGACTATTTTTTCATTGGTTTTTCCCATGTTCATATATTTTGACTTTAAGCAGTAGGTGAAGAAAAGCACTTGTTCTTCCTGTACAATTGTTTTAATTATCAAAATTTTTATTTAGTTTATGCATCTCCCGCACAATATCAGCATATTCTCTTGCAAATTCTTGAAGAGCAGCCTCATTTTTCCTCTTCAACACATCAATATCTTCATTCAGTATCGGCTGCTGCCACAGATCCCACATTTTCTTTGCCAAATCTTCAGGATCGTTCGGATCGAAAAAGACACCTCTCCGCGGATCTTGTTCTCGATGAACTTTTAGATCTGACAGCAGTATAGGCTTTCCTCTGTACTTCGCCTCCTCTACCGTGGTACTCCATCCCTCAAAAAAAGAAGGATTGATATATCCTAGAGATGCCTCTGCCAAAGCTTGCACATCGGCATAGGGAATCATGCCCAAGATCAAATAGCGGTCGCCGAGTTCGTACTCCTTAACGAACGCCTCGATTGCAGCAAAATGCCCCGGTGCTCTGTAGTCACTCGTATTCCCCGTTGATACGACGCGAACGAACTTTTCTTCTTCCTTCAGGATGCGCAGTGCCTCAATAACCACTTTATGATTTTTATGTTTCCAGTATTGATTCGGCAAAAAGAAATACTTCCCTATAATGCCATATTTCTCCTCAACCAAATTCACCTGTTTGGGCGAATCGAAATCCAAAACGGGAGCAAAACGCAGGACACACGCTTTTTCTTTATACTGCGGATAATATTTTATAAAATCATTCTTTGCCGTCTCACTGCTGAGAATCACCTTGTCCATACACGCTGCCATACGCTCAAATTCTGCATCTCGGCTCGAAAGCTCTTCGTTTGAAAAAAACTCAGGTAGATACTTGTGTTGAAAGTCCGGAATCCATGCGATATTTTTTAGCCCCTGACACCGAACGGAGTTCGGCGCATGGGAGAGAACATCAACGCCGTGATGAAGAAGATGCCGCGCTAGAAACCGGTCTTCATGAAAAAATTTCATCCACAGTTTTCGCACGAACCAAGGAAGTGTCCATCGTGCAGGAAATGATACAGATACAAACTCGATATTCTTTGACAGATCACGAAACGCATCCATATCCTGCCCTTTGGGGAGAAACACCTTGACACGAATAGAGTCCGGTGCATATCGCGAAACCGCAGTAAGGAGATTCCGATAGTAATTTACTCCGCCAAGCCAATTGTTCGATAAGTCAAGTACGAATGCTACGGTCACCATACTCCCGATACCACCTTACATACGCTCTAATCCCCTGCGTCAAATCGACAGACGGCTGCCATCCCCATTCGGAAATCGCAGCAACATCCGCCACATAATGTTTTGGATTCCCCACATTGGTCTCTCCACCAAAGGATGGAGGCTCCTGCGCGCCATACGCTTCAAAAAGGATGTCCAGAATATCTTTGATCTGCACGGCATGACCCGTCCCCACATTGACAGCAGGACATTCCGATGATGCTTTCTCCCCCGCAGTCAAAAAAGCCTGTGCCACATCGTGAACATGAACCCAGTCCCGCGTCTCATCACCAGTTCCCCAAAATGTATTAATCCCCTGGGACAACTTGCTACAAGCATCCCAAAGCAACTGTTTATTCAGTCCATTACCATAAACCGAAAACAGCCGAAGCACAGCAATATGAACACCATATTGATTCGCATACATGGCACATAGTTCTTCGACAATATTTTTATGCACACCATAGGGGGAAATCGGATTCGGTGTCATGTCCGTTGTCAGCGGAAGGGTTTCCTGGTTGCCATAAATCGCCGCACTGGATGGATAGAGCAGTCGTGTCTGTGGAGAACATGTGCGAATATACTCGAGCACATAATGCGTTGTCCAAACCGTCCGTTCGAAATCCTTCATGGGATTGGACAGAGAAAAGCCCACCGATCCGCTTCCCGCACAGTGGATGATGATGCTCACATCCGAGGCATAACTTTGCAGCGAATCCATATCGACATCAGCGTGATGCCATTCGTCGATTCCCCATTCCTTCGCCTCGGATGCACTCCATGAACCATGCCCCAAACCAATGACGTAGAAACCAGCATTATGATAGTGTTGTGCTGTATACCGTCCAATAAAGCCATAGGCTCCTGTCACCAAAATACACTTCAACGAATACACCCTCTCAGTGCTGCAGTTTTTTCACCTCACGCGCAGGATTCCCTGCTACAACAGTCCATGCGGGCACATCATGCGTCACCACGGCTCCTGCACCGACGACAGCACCTTCGCCGATTGTAACACCTTTTAAAATGATAGCATTCATACCAATCCAAGCCTTATCACATATCTTAATTGGTGCAGTATTAACTCGGGACCAATCTTTGTTGACAATGAAATTTCGTCCAGCACGGAAATCCTCATTTTGTTGACGAATATCTTCAATACGGTCTCGCCAATCTAGCGAGTGTGAATCATGGTCATAAATCCAGCACCCCCATGCTATTGTGACATCATTTCCTATTTCAATTCCACTACGTGAAATAAGCATCGTTCCAGCATTGATGAAAGTTCGATTACCAATACGAACCTTCCCCATATCCGACTCAAACACAAAGGTGCACCCGATAAAGCAATCCCTCCCAATGAAAATACGGTTCATGTCCTTATTATTTCGACAATCAATTTTGGCAGCCTCTGTAAAAATGGTACCTCTACCAACAATAAATTTTTGTGGGTTCTGTTTAATATCACGCCATATATCATAACGTAGCCTTCGTTTTATAAAAGAAAGAAAAAATCTTAACATGGCCTTCCTCCTCAATTATACTTGCAACACCTTTTCCAAAGCTACCCGAACAGATTGGATATACGCATCTTTCGTATATTTTGAACGGACTATTCTTATCATATCTCTTGATTTTTTTTCAATCCATTTCGAATCTCGCGCTGCACAATCATGAATCAATTTTGCGAGTGCATTCAGCTCTATATTTTCAATAGGAATAAATTCACCTTCATCATAACCGCATTCTCTTGTCAGAACAGGAATCATACCGACAGACATACAAGTCAGAGCCGAGCCCATACGAGCCTCAGAGCATGAAGGCACTATTACATAAGTACACTTGCTAAATATCTCGTAGGCCTGCTCTCCTTCTAGATTAATAAATCCAACGGGATGAATATTCTTTGTCTCATACAATTCTTTATGATATAAACGACAAAAATCAGCCTCATCTTTAAAGGAACTGCATATATACAGATCACAATCTTGACACAAAGAAGAAAACACCTCTAGTAGCAAATCCAATCCTTTATGCACTTGTCCTGAACTCGCAAAAAAAAGAAAGTTTGTTTTTTTTCTCTTCCTATAGTCTACTCTTAAATCAGTATATCCAGTATTCATTATATAAGAGACATTTGATATGCCCCTTTTTTTATAGGTCATAAAATTATATTCATTCCCTATAAAAAAGATGGCGTTGAATTCATTTAACTTCAAAGATAAATTCGCAGCTTGCCGAATCACAGGTAATTGTACACCACGTCTAACGAAAAGTTCATTCAATCTCTTTTTTTCTTCCCTAACACTAAATTCATGATCACTTCCTGTCAAGTATGCAATACGAATGCATTGAGGAGAAAGATATTCTTCAAAGGGTCGATTGTCTACAGGATAAATATCTATAAGCATGTCATAATTCTGAGGAAATGTTTTAGCCTCATAATCGTAGTCCATGACATCCACATTATACCCATATGAGCTAATTATTTGAGCCAGTCTATATGTTTGCCATTGGTTTTGGTGTGAATTATTTATTTTGTATAAAAAAGGAGTTGTAATATATACCAGCAAACATTTCTTTGAGTATTCTGTGTGAAACACATTAGTTAATAATTTTTTTTGGGAGCATTTATATCTGTTTAATATAAATTGAGGCACAAAGGACTTCAAGGTTTTCTTCCAATTTACAAAATCGATTTTGAACATACTACTCCCCCCCCCCTGACTATTTTATCCATCATAGTGTTCAATTGCCAGTTTTAGGCTCTGGTAAACTTCAGCATTATTCACCTCAGGTGAAAAATCATCGTTTAAGACAGAAAAAAAGTCACCAGCTATAACCCCTGGAAAGAGGCTACGATAAAAACGATCATAAGATCGGTCAAACTCCTCTTTCGTAAAACGATACTGAATGATATCCTCATAGGTAGTATTTGCAGTATATCTTATGACCCCTGCCAAGCTACGATACCAAGCATAACCAAAACACAGGCACTTTTTACCGGCGGTAATTGCTTCCCAACCAGCAGTTCCAGTAATCGTCGCTACAAACTCTGCATGTTCGATGAGGTCATATGTATTCGTTTCAGGGGTAACTAGTACAACTTGAGGGATGGAAAACAGACGAGTAAAGAACTCCTCGCCGCGCTTATAGTAAGTCTGCGCAGGATTTTCCTTGACATAGATATAAATATCATCCGGCAAAAGCTGCGCCAATCGCTCAATTGCCAGGAGTTGATCTTCGTAAATCCCGCCCAAAGTATCTGTGGTCATTTCTGGCTGCACATGCAATGGGAAGTATACGAATCTTTTGCTCTGATCGAATGCTTGGCATTGGTCATTACGATGTTTTCTAAAACGCTTATCCAAATAAAACTCAATGACACGATATCCCAGCTTTTCAAAAATCCGATAAAGCAGCATATCATTATATTTCTTTAACTTAGACTGTAATACACGTGGTCGAAGCCATCGTTTGACCGTAGGAAATATGCGAAAACGTCCCGAATCTAATATCTCATCTGGTATGTAGTTCATATAAAAAGGCGTTTTCTGAAAACCGCCCATCATCTCCGGTGTTATTACATCATATCCAAAATCCTGGTCCAAATAGTCACAACCAATAAGATCAAGAGACCGAAAACACATAAATCGATCCTTTTCAAACCACTCTTGCTCGGTTATGATAATTTTTATATCCAAAGCTTTCGCAACAACATAGGCCATAAAAGGAACAGGCCCATGAGGAGCATTTCCCATCAGCAATAATTCGATTTTATTGCATCGAATTATGTGATACCAAATTCGGAACAACATATTAAAGTCATGAACATACGTACAGGTTTCTGTATTTGGTTTCCAACGATTATCAATATTGATGAATGAATACAAATACTGATATACAGCTTCATAGACACGTTCATCTACATCTATACGTTCTCCATGTTGATATTCCTCGATCAAGCGATCCAACGCAGAGGTGTACATATTTTGTTCCCCTGCATATTTCCCCTCTTCATCAATCAGCCAATATTTAATATCAATAATATGATCTTGCCCCAGCCTTACAATTGCATTCCTAAGATGTGCTGGATAAAAGTCAACCACAAGAGTTTTAATCGCTTCGTTGTTTGCCGCCATCCCTGTATATACCGCCTTTCAACGATCTCAATCTTTTCGATACATCAGTGTCATCATATTGCCCCAGTAAGCAGGTGCATTAAAATCTATCTCTATCCCTTTATTTTTATATTCAACAGCTTTTGCCATAAGCAGCAAATCACTTTCCTCATCTGCATAAGGTGTTTCCGTATAGAAACAACACTCTCCCATTTTCTTTAGTCCCGACTCTGAAAGATATGTTGTGAGAGCCGACTCCGAAAAACCGACAAAGTCGACTCCTGTTACCGGTTGAGTAAACCATTTTCCAAACAACTGAAACGCCAGCGAGTTCATATTAGGCTGAGCAGTGATAAACAGATGCCCACCTGATGACAGCAAAGAAATTGCTTTTTCTATGTATTTTTTAGGATATGGGACATATTGCAGAACTCCACGAAAAATAACAAGATCAAATTTCTCTTCCCCAAAGTCCATTTCATCAAATCCCCCATAGCGAACCCTATGCAACTTTTCTGCGGTATCAGCAGCCTCTTTTCCATACTCTACGCCAACAACATCATATCCATGCTGCTCGTAGATTGCCATAAAAGAGCCATTTCCACAACCGACATCCAAAACTTTTCCAGACGGAACAAATTGACTAGAAAATGCATAATCAATTTGGTACATCTTATTTCGCTTTTCCACAGCCTCCGGGTCATGAACATGAATGCGCGACAAATAGTCCCCCCAATACTTCGGCAGTCCACGTTCATTCAATCTTCGCTTAGCATATACAATCCCGCACTGAGGACATCGAACAATATCGCACCCCATATCATCCTGATATAAAAACTCAGCAATGTCGCTGGGAGCATTATCCCATGGACACTGATGCAATGTCTCAAAGTCATCTTTTGTCAATATCTCCATGGCAATTATTCCTCCATGCATTCAATCAAGTGATTCTCTAATAGTTTTTCTGCTATTGAGATAAGGTGTTTTACTGGGGCATGAATGCTATTGCTTATATCAATCAGATCATTGCTTCCATCTGCATAGGCAATGAAGTTTGTCATGCTCTTAATATCATCATAGCATCCCTTTTGACTGATCGTCGGATACAGCCCCCGTTTCCCTAGCTGCGGCTCACAAACGCACTGCACCTGATATCTATGATTATATTCCAAAGCCTCTATTATGTCACGATATACGGCATACGCACCATACAACCCACTTGGCGATATCAGCCCCATATCATCCTTACTCGTATGATATTCAGGATATTCTCCATACTTGGAGCGGCACACGGCACAAACGGGCAGGTCTACCCCCGGCGCGTTGTACTGGCGCTCATCTGATCCGCGTTGCAGGAAAGAATATTGCTTGTATTCAGGATAGTGAAACGACAAGACATTCTTCGCCACCTTGTCTGCAAGCGTATCTCCATATCGTGAGGCAACGTAGGAATATGTTCGGTCATCTCCCACGCATGAAATATTAAACCCTGCACGGATGCGCTTCTTCATTTCCGGCAGATGCTGACTCAAATAGGTGATTGCGCCGATTGTCTCTGGAATGAAAATGATACGGTAGTTGTATCGGCGATGCTTTTTTTCCAGTAACCATTTTGCAAGATAAATCGTAACGGCAGGACCAGAAAGTTCATTGTTCGCCATGGAGGGATGGCAAACATAGGTCGAAAGAAAAATCTCGTCCTCATTTCCCTCGGTCGAAGGAATCAGGATTTCCCCATACGTCAGACTGCCAATCTTCAGTTCGCTGTCAATATAAATATGATATGTATCCTCCGGCAACGCATCCTTTTGATTCTGCGTCATACAGAATCCATATCGTTCCTTGTAGTAACTCGTGACATAAGGAATTGCGTCCGGTTGGTCGGGCTGGGTATGAATCAGCGGCAACAGCTCTGCCAGAGTTACTTTCTTGTCCACGGGCAAAGAATACCCCATAACATGCAGATTTGTCTTTTGAAAATCAAGTATCTTTTCACCTTTGCTGTTCTTGATCCATGCATCACGGACGTTCCATTCCTTCGGAACAGTCCAATCAAAGGCCTGTGTGCCGCTGGGCACTTCATGCAGGGTCATCTCAGGCACAATGCGCCGAAGCATTTGCAAGGTTTGCCGAACGCCATCTCCCGTAATACTACGACAAATGGGGAAAAGTTCTGTACAAAGTGCGTACATCTCATCTCCCGTTCTCATCATCCTGCCCTCCAATCACAGCCATCTATCTACTCTAGCATATCGTGTGTCAACACGATATCTCTTGCAATATTCTGTTTCGCCCTCTTCCCGAGAACGTCGGCTATCTTATTGGGCGAGATCCCATGCCCCGGACGCTTAAAAGTGAACATTTCTTCTGTCAGGATCGCACCTGCTGGTATATCTGCAGCTGCAACAATCGAACGTCTTGCATTTTCCCGCGCAGACTGCTCGCTCTTCAGTGCACAAAGATCAGCCTTGCCCTTGAGTTTATCAAGGTAGTATATGCCTTCCAAGATTTTCTCTGCATCATGTGCATCCATGGCATGATAATGGTCATTTCCCTGCAATGTCTTATCAACCGTAAAATGTTTCTCAACAACCATTGCCCCCAAAAGATACGCCATTTTAATGACATCATAACAGGCATCCGGTTTGGTGTGATCGGAATAACCTATCAAGATATCAGGAAAAGTTTTCTTTAGCGTTTCGATCTTAGCGAGATTCGCGTGTTCATATGGAGTCGGATATTCAAGTACACAATGAAGCAGCACTAAATCACAATCGTTATATTTTCGAATACAAGCAACGGCTTCACTTATTTCATCAAAGTCGGATGCCCCAGTCGAGAGAAGAATCGGCTTTCCTTTCTTTGCCATATGCACGATAAACGGCAAATTGGTAAGGTCCGATGAAGAAATCTTATATACATTCATCAACGGATCAAGGTAATCTGCCGACTCAAAATCAAACGGCGTCGAACAAAATTCGATCCCGATTTGCTCACAGAAGGCGCTGAGCTCACGGTAATCATGCTCATCGAACGCATCGAACTTTTTGAAGAGTTCATATTGCGATGTAGTAGGTTCTTCCGAGGTGTCCCAATAGGAAGGCGAATACTTTGATGCCAAGGTATCCGCTTTATAGCTTTGAAACTTGACCGCATGAATCCCCGTATTCCGAGCAGAGAGGACCATGAACTTTGCGGATTCCATCAAGGATATATTCAATTTTTTTGCGATGTCATAGTAGTTTACACCAATTTCGGCGATAAGAGAAAACTTCCCTCGCCTACAGCGTTCTATGATCGTATCCAAGATTATCATCTCCCAGGATAATACGCTTCACACGTTCCATACCAGACTTTAAAGGGATACTGAGCATCAAATGATGCATATTCTCACGCACGGACGCAGTATTAATCAACCACTCCAATGTATTCGTGATCAAAGAGGCATCTGCCTTTTTCCCAAGTCCCAAATTCAGAAATCCGTGCTCCATTTGAGCAAAACTGTGCGTTGCCTCTCGTTCATTCTGTGAGAGCACGATCGCAGGAACCCCCATACAAGCTGCCTCAAAGATAGAACGCCCCTGCCCCATCATGACAAGGTCAGCTTCCTTTAGATATTTTGTCACACGTGGGACATTAGGGTAAACAAATATATTTTTTTCCGGGCATGTGACAACATCATTTATCTCATTGTCATAACCAATTCCCGTGATGAAATAGAACCGAATATGCTCAAAGGCCCTACTCTTTGCGGAAACTGCATCATATACAAGTTTGTTCAGATTCGACGGATCGGTGCCCCCAAACATAATGACAATATTTTTTACTTTGGTCGAAAATGTTTTTGGATGTTCTATCTGAAATTCATCACGCAGACAAACATATTGATAACCACTATATACATTCTTCCTTGGTATATCTTCATCATATAGGGCATTGATGACAGCGTCTGCCGCCTTCACACCAGAACCGAGATCCTCTATCGTAACGACCCGAGGGACAAGAGTCTTTAATTTTCTAATATACTCCTCCGTTGTATTCAAGCAATCGTTCACCCATATATCAGGACGATATTCTGCGATAATCGCTTGTAACTCTTCTTCTGTATGAAAGATTCGATAAGGAAGGTTCGTTTCCTTTATTTTTTTTATACCTGTTTCTGCTTTCGCATCTGTAACGAGCAACACGTCATGCTCAATCATCGAAAGAGCAAGCGTAATACAGTTATAAATATGTCCAAGTCCTAATTTTACATAGCCATCCACACGAAAGAGAATGCGTTTCCTCCGCATTATACTTTCCGTTAATGTCCAGTCGTTCGCATCGTCAATATCAATACTCTCTCGCTCATCCACTTCAAAAACAGATACACGCTCTCCAATACGGGTGTTTTCCTTTACACAGTTCCCGCGAGCGATGACAAAGGCACCTGTTTCCATATACCGAGGAGGCAGTTCCTGCCGGTTTTTCCGTTCTTCGTATAATGGAAAAACCGCTCCATCTAACTTTTTTCCCCATGACAGATGTGGTTTATTTATAACACTTATTACGGTATCATAGTCATACTGGAGCGTATATTCAATCGCACGATCTAATGTAGAGCTCTTGAGTAGCGGTGAAGTGGGCTGCATGGTGATAATAAAGTCAAAAGAACACTGACACTGCTTCTCTGCCTGCTGTTTTGCATGATAGATAACAGGATCCAGAGTTACAAAATCTGTCGACAGTCGCTCATTTCGTTCAATGACCTTTGCTCCGCACGAAATCGCCACATCAGCGATTTCTCTGCTGTCTGTACTAACAAATACATCTGTGACATATTTACTTGCTTTTGCATTACCAATCGCGTATGTAATCAATGGTTTCCCATTCATCAAACGGATATTTTTGCGCGGGATTCCTTTAGAACCGCCACGAGCCGGTATTACAGCCAATATACGCATATTTTCCTCCCACTGCATTTGATTGCACAACGCATTAAGATCGCAAAACCTCTGCTTTTCCATTTTCAAACTTCACTTTGAAATCACATTCTTCTAAAGTACTGAGACGATGTGCGATGGAGATAATTGTGATCTGCCCTTTGAACTTCAAAATTGTACTTGTAATGCTTTTTTCCGTTTCTGTATCAAGAGCCGATGTCGCTTCATCCAGTATTAGAACTTTCGGTTGCTGATAGAGTGCACGAGCGATTCCTATACGCTGTCGCTGTCCGCCGGAGAGCTTGACACCACGTTCTCCAACCATGGTTTGCATTCCAAGTGGTTGGCTAGACACGAACTCATCCAGTTCTGCCATGGCAATCACTGCCTCGATGCGTGCATCATCAATCTCATTATCAGCCTCACCAAGTGCTACATTTTCACGTATAGTCGCATCAACGAGATAAATTGTCTGTGGGACATATGCAATATTCATTTGCCAGCCTCGAATATTTTCTTGTATATTTGTCCCATCAACAGTAATCCCTCCTTTCGTTGGTTCAAGAAGTCCCAAAAGGACATCCACGAATGTGGTTTTACCTGCTCCAGACGGTCCCACTATTCCAACAAAACTTCCCTTAGGAATACAAAAATCAATATCTGATAGAACTTCTTCATCTGTTCCACAATACGAAAATCCAAGATGCTCAACACTAATATTTTCTGAAAAACGAATCGGCGTTCGAGTACTTGCAAATGCTGTAACTTGTTGATGCAGTTTTCGCTCCTTAATGGTGATAAGCTCATGATAAAGCTCATCAAATAAGGGTTTTTGGAATTTCAAATCATTTGACAAACTTATAATGCGATTGGCACTTGGCATAAGACGAAAAGCAGCGAGTGCTAATAAACCAAGCAACGGGACAATTTCTCCAGGTGTATTTCCAACAAGAATTTTCCCAATGATAAGTAGCAACAAAGCACATACGACTAAGGCTTCAATAATCATGCGAGGAAGTTGATTCAAAAAGAGATACTGACGGTATGCATTCCCGTATTTCTTATAGTTTTGGGTAAATTCCTGAAGAAAGAAGTGCTCTTTCCTCATCACTTTTGTTTCTTTAATGGCACCAAGCCCTTGATTTACTGACTGGATATATCGTGCAGAATATTTATTCTGTATCTTTCCGACCTCTGATATTCGGTAACGAAAAAAACGAATAAGAGCATAGATAAGCACAGCCATTGCTCCCGCAACAAGAATGGAGGTGACTGGATCTACAAAGACCAACATAACCCAAATCATTGTTGCAGTAACGATCTCAGTTAACATTTGAAAGATATTCACCAACATGCTGGTAAAAATCACATTACCACCATTATTGACATTCCGAAGAAGCACTGCCGTGTTATGATCCAAATGAAAAAGATAAGGTTTCGCAAGATAATTTTCCATGAGCGACCTTGAGAAAGTAATCTGATGAGAAAGCGAAAAACTAATTTGCATTCTCATTTGCCATGCCAGATAGGAGTTCTTCAAGATATAGACCATAATAAGTAAAATCGAAACACTTACAATAAATTGGGTATGTGTATGAATCCCTAGACTCACTGCTTGTGCAGCAATATACGGATGAAGCAACAAAAAATCTGATTGTCCCATGAGAGAGATCAACGGCAAAATGGCACCTATACCAATAGCCTCAAGAACCGCTCCAAAGATCATTGCAATAATGATCAAGAAACAATGCCGACGCTCCTGAGGTGTAAATATAGAAAGAATCCTAAGAAGTAACTTCATGCTATAAAGAACCCCTTCAAAATAGGTGTAAGATCATCATATTATTGCTCTCGTGTCGAATTAGTTAGAAAATCTTCATAGGCAATACGAAGCCCAGCTTCAAGCTCAGTTCGATACCGCCAACCCATGCGCTCTGCTTTTGACACATCAAGAAGTTTCCTTGGCGTACCATTTGGTTTCGTTGTGTCCCAAAGAATATTCCCACGATACCCAACTATACGCGCAACCAACTCCGCGAGTGCGCGAATCGAGATTTCCTTCCCGCTCCCCGCGTTGACCGTCTCATCGCCGCTGTAGTAATTCATCAGATACACACAGAGATTCGCGAGATCATCAACATAGAGGAACTCACGAAGCGGTGAGCCATCGCCCCAACACGTCACGGACGGGGCACCCGCTTCTTTTGCCTCGTGAAAACGACGAATTAGTGCGGGAAGGACGTGGCTGTGCTCGGAGTGATAGTTGTCATTCGGACCGTAGAGATTCGTCGGCATGACCGAGATGTAGTCCGTCCTGTACTGTTTATTTAGGTAGGTACAATATTTCAGCCCCGCGATCTTAGCAAGTGCATACGCCTCATTCGTCTCTTCAAGCAGCGATGTCAGCAGGCAGTCCTCCCGCATCGGCTGCGGCGCAAGGCGGGGATAGATGCAGGATGAGCCGAGGAACTCGAGCTTTTTGCATCCGTTTCTCCATGCTGCATGGATCACGTTCATCTCAATCATCATATTCTCATACATGAAATCTGCCGGAGCCTCAGCATTCGCCTGAATCCCGCCAACCTTTGCAGCAGCCAGAAAAACATACTTCGGTTTTTCTGTCGCGAAAAAGGCCTCGACAGCATCCTGCCTGCAAAGATCAAGCTGAGAGTGTGTACGCATGATAACATTTCTGTATCCTTGCCGTTCCAACTCTCGGCAGATGGCAGAGCCGACCATGCCTCGATGCCCGGCAACATAGATCTTCGCATCCTTTTCCATCATTGTACTATACCTCTTCTGACCACTTGATTTTATCCTCTTTCACGATATCCTCGCCAATCTGGACCTCGATCACAACCATGCGCGTCCGTGCGCTGATCTTGTGCTTCATCCCCACGGGAATATCTATGACATCGCCTACTGTTACCTCACGTTTCTCGCCATCGAGCAAAACTGTTCCGCTGCCGCTCACTACATTCCATACTTCACAGCGACGCGTATGACTGTGGTAATTCATCGCGGTCCCTGCATTCAGCATTACCTTGATTGTCAGGCATCCTTCATCTACATCGATAATGCGAAAACTGCCCCATGACTTCTCCGCAAACATAACAGGATGATGAATCTGCTCCACATAGGGTTTCATATGGCTCGATGCCGCCTTATTCGCTACGAGGATACCCTCTGGACTTGCCGCAACGATGAGTTCCTGCACGCCCATAACTAAAATCGGGACATCCAATTCATTGATGACATGCGTACTACGGCAACACTCGTCCATCGTAACATCGCCAAGCGAGTTTTCCTCCATGATCTCAGTCAACGTGTTCCATGTTCCGAGATCCTTCCACATACCTGCATAACGAAGAACACCAACATTTCTCTCGCGTTCAACCACGGCATAGTCGAAGCTGATCTTCTCAAGCTGTTCATATCTCGAAAACAGCGTGTCATAGTCCGAGTAACCGAGCATGGCTTGGGAGCATTCCAAAACGTAACTCAGACGATAGGCAAATACACCACTGTTCCAGAGCGCCCCCTGCTCGATATATCGTTTTGCCGCCGACTCATCGGGCTTCTCTCGGAAAGAAAGGACACGACTTACATTCTCCTTGTCCTGCGGCATAATATAGCCATACTTCTCACTCGGATAGGACGGCTCAATCCCCATCAGCATAAGATCTGCCGTTCCATCCGCGGCAAGCTGTGCCAAATGTCGAACCGAGGAAAAATAACCGTCCTCGACATAAGGATCGACTGGACAGACTGCGACGGTTGCGTCACCCCCAACACCTTTCACATCATGTAGATAAGCGCTAACGAGCGCGATCGCCGGAAATGTGTCACGGCGGCACGGCTCGACAGAGATGTCGACTGTATCGCCAAGCTGACTGCGCAGAGCTGAAACCTGTGCCTTCGACGTTGCTATCGTAATCTCGGCCTCTGGAATCGTACGGCGCACCTGCCCGCACACACGCTGTGCCATCGAACGCCGTGTCCCGTCGCTCTGATGAAAAATCGGGATGAACTGCTTGGAGCGAATATCATTTGACAGCGGCCAGAGCCGTTTCCCCGAACCACCCGAAAGCAGGACAATGTGCATATACGTTCTCCCTCACTTCAGTTGGAAATCTTAGCACCCGTATTTCTTCATATCTGCACGCACCATCATGCGGACAAGTTCCGGGAATGACGCTTTGCGCCGCCAGCCGAGTTCCCTCTCCGCCTTTGACGGATTTCCCCAAAGAAGCTCCACCTCGGCAGGACGGAAATAACGAGGGTCAACATCAACAAGCAGGCGCCCATTCTGTGCATCATATCCTTTTTCCTCGACACCGCTTCCGCGCCACTCGATTTCAATCCCCACCTCACGGAAGGACAGCTCCGCAAATTCGCGCACCGTATGTGTCTCATTCGTCGCAAGCACATAGTCGTCTGGTGTATCCTGCTGGAGCATCCGCCACATACCCTCGACATAGTCGCCTGCAAAGCCCCAGTCGCGCTTTGCATCAAGATTTCCAAGGGAGAGTTTCTTCTGATTCCCTGCCATGATACGGGCGATGGCAAGTGTAATCTTGCGCGTGACGAAGGTCTCACCACGGCGCGGCGACTCGTGATTAAAGAGAATGCCGTTCACAGTGAACATATCATAGGACTCGCGGTAGTTCTTCGTGATCCAGAAGCTATAGAGTTTTGCCGCGCCATAGGGAGACTTCGGATAGAACGGCGTCGTCTCGCTCTGCGGAGCTGTATCGGGGAGTCCGCCGAAGAGCTCCGATGTCGATGCCTGATAGAAACGAATCGTCAATCCGCTCTGACGCACCGCCTCCAAGAGACGGATCGTCCCGACACCTGTCGCCTCCGCCGTATACTCCGGAACCTCAAATGAGACCGCCACATGAGACTGCGCTGCAAGATTATAGACTTCGTTCGGCTGAATCTCCTGAATCAAACGATGCGCGTTGCTCGAATCCGTCAGATCTCCGTAGTGAAGAAAGATACGCCCCTCATACTGCGCATCGGACAAGATAGAATCGATGCGCTCTGTGCACGGCGTACTGTGCCGACGGATCACACCATGTACCTCATAGCCTTTTTCAAGCAAAAGCTCGGTCAGATACGAGCCATCTTGACCTGTAATTCCCGTAATCAATGCTTTTTTCATGTGATTCTCCTGTCTGTCTATATACATAAAACTCACTCAACACGTCCGCACCAACGGCATATCTTATTCACACACACATGCTTCTTCCATCGCATTCTAATATTAATATATCTCCACGCCATCTGCCCGATCCTAAATAAGCCCATAGACGTAATCAGTTTCCACATGACATATTTTATCCGCGAGGTATGTATGTAATTGGGGGACTGAAAAGGTAGACCTAATTCTTGATAGAGACGATTATCCTCTTCCCAGCAAGCCTGTGGATTAGAGCTTATTCCACTATAAGAAAAAAAGGCAATCTTTTCCTCTCCAAACTTTATATGTACATCTTGATCATAGTAGCACTGTAAAAAAAATTTATAATCCGATACTATACGATAGCTTGTATCAAATGGATATCGTAAGAGTAGCTCTCGACGAACAAACATTGCAGCATGGGGAATCATTGCTCCACCACGATAATGTGCGCGATCACGCACCTTTTCATTGGTAAAGCAAATCTGTTTCGCCGTGGACTCATCCACACACCATAGATCTCCAGCAAAAATATCAACGCTAGAGTCAAATTGCGCAGCAACTGTGGAAATAACGGTGGGGCTTGTCAAAGCATCATCGGCACCAATAATTTGAATATAATCTCCCGTTGACATACAAACACCTTTGTTCAAAGCGTCATAAAGGCCTTGGTCCGGTTCACTTATCCATCTAATTCCATAAGATGCATATTTTTCTATGATTTGTACGGTTCCATCTGTTGAGGCACCATCTACTATAATATACTCAAGATTATCATAATCCTGATTTACAACACTCGATATTGTTTGTTCAATAGTTTTCTCAGCATTATAGGCAGCTGTAATAATGCTGATTTTTTTTTCCCCCATCAAATTGCACCAACTCTCATAGCACTTATCCACCTATTTCTCTTGCAATTCAAAATTAAACTCGTAATAAATATTACCAGCTGACAGAACCTGAGATGTTTTCCCATCTATATTATTTCCAAACATATTAACAAACAGCAAAAACACCACAACCATAAAGGCAACACAAAGAGCGGTAATCTCTTTGCTAAAACGCATCGAGATATGCTTGTCCAGAATAATGATAAGAGACGCTATAAAGAATGGAAATCCATAATCCCTAATGCGCTCCAATTCATATGAAAAATAAAAGAATTCCATTGCCACGAACGAAAACGTTGCCATATTTGCTATTAAAACAATCCTTGGATCACTCTGCGTTTTTTGATATTCTTTCATCAACAAAAACAGCGCTAATATCCAAAGTGTTGTTGAAATCAGCACATTTTCAATTCCTAAAGAGGTCGAAAGTGATGAAAGCAAATATTGGGCATATTTAACATCAAAAAAGTTAAATAGTTGGCTCATAAGAAAAAAACTTATTCCACCAACACTAAGTATAAAACATAAAGAGGAGAGGAGAATATGAACCTTTAAGCTATATTTGAACTTCAAAAGAGGTGCTAAAATGAAGAAAACACTTGCACTTGTATGCACACTTGTAGCCGCTGCAACTATAATCATATATAAAAAGAACTTGTTTTCTGCCAGAAATCGACTTCCCCAAAAGAGAATAGCGACCGCAAGATAGTTCCTAATATTCCCCATAGAATTCCAAAAAAGATACGGAATTAAAGCATATATCGACATAAAAAGGGCAGGCCTATTGGTATAATATTTTGCTGCAAAATAAACAAGCAGCAAGGTTAATACGGTATAGACGAAGAACATCATTTGTGCAGAAAAACCAAACTCTTTAAGAAATGTAATTAGGAAAATAAAACTGGGTTCAATATACCCCTCCAAAAGATCTCCTTGTGTATAAAACAATCGTTCATAATTTGAATAATCCCATCCAATTTGATAACGAAAGCCAGAAATAAATATCAATACTACCAATAAACATATCGCAAAAATATTCTCTTCATTCTTAAGGAAAATTGAAGGAAACAGTCCAAGTCCAGCAACAACCATTGCAAAGAGTATCCAAAACTCCACTTATTTCCGCCCCTTCTTTAATATATTCACTTTGCAAGAGCATATTTTCACAAAAATGCAGCTCTATATGTCAAGTTATATTCCAAAGCAGTAGTACGCTCCCCGATCTTTGTTGCTGGAACCCCTCCTACAACCGAAAAAGGAGCAACATTCTTTACCACAACAGCACCAGGCATAATAACAGCACCTTTTCCAATGGTGACTCCAGGCATGATCATTGCTCGAGTACCAATCCAGACATAGTCAGAAACAATGACCTGTTTTGAGTAGTGATCAAATCCCGGCGAGTTTATCTGATGTCCCTCCGTGTAGATTGCCACTTCAGCAGATATGTTAACATTATTTCCTATGATCAAGCCTCCTCTTCCATCCAAAACACAGGAACGATTGATGGCAGTGTATTTTCCTATTTGAACGGAATGATATATGGTCGGATATATGTATACATTCATGTAAATGTAGGCACTCTTGTCTATTCTATGTCGTAAGACATAACGATAATAGAAAAAGCGTAAACGTTCACATGGAATTTTTGCAACAATATGATTTGAAACGTATTCATAAAAGAACATATACACGAATAGTAAAACGCTGCGAATAACAGGATATTGTCTAAGTCTCAGAAGCCTTTGCTTCATCCCTTCCCCCCGCTCTTTTGTTCTTAATGTGCTATCTCAACACCAGACAATATACCGACTAAGGTATCGATGCTGTGCTTTTTTTTCACATATCCATATGCATAATCCACCTGACGCTGCCATTGTTCCTCAGAATCTAAAAGCCCCTTGACTGCCTGTGCAAACGCTTTCGAGTCATCAGCAATACTGATACATTCATGCAGTTCATCTTCCTCCTCCGCGATTCCCTCCACGCCTGCAGTCGTCGAAACAATCGGTCGCCCCCACATCATACCTTCGATCATTTTCAAGCGGACTCCGCCGCCAATACGAATCGGAGATAAAATGATATCTGTATCCGCTACGAAATTAGCCATTGACGGAACTTCACCAAAAACTTTAATTCGACTGTCACTTTTCTGGTAATCATATGCCCAAGGACACATATTCCTCCCCGCAATGTGCAAATCCACATCACAGGCCTCCCTGATCTCACTCCACAGTTCCTCCAGCAAATACCGAAGAGCATCCGCATTTGCATACCAAGAACAAGTGCCATAAAAGGCTATACTTCTCCTTTTCCCATTCCGATTTCGTGCAAAATGTGTATATGATTCTAAATCAAGTGCAAGATTAATGTATTTACGCCTCTCCCGTGAAAGAACTCCAAACATACATTCCTCATCCTCTTCGGCATAAAAAAAGCTCATATCGTATGCTTGAACAATCTGTTTTTCCTTTTTATCTGCGCGTTTCGATTCAATCTGCAACACTTTTCGTTTCAAAGGGTTCTTCTCTAACTCCGCACGCTTCGATAATGCCCGCCCATGCAACACCTCTGTACTCAGCACAACGGGGCAATCAAGACTCTCGACCAACTCTTTAGATAAGTATTGCCCCATATAGGTTTGCACAGTAACGACATACCCGTACTGACCAGTCTTGAGAATCAGCTCCACCTCGCTCCGATTCTCACAGGAAAAAAACCGTCCAAACAGAAAAGAGTCTCCCGCAAAGAAGTTTATTGTATTCCTAAAAGAATATTTTGGCGGTTTCTGTAAAAAAAACACATTTTGAAAAAATGATCTTCTTTCCAGTAAAACTTCTCCCTCTTGCATGTTGGAAAAACATAATAAGTCAATGGAAAATCCCATTTTTTTCAATGCTAGAACATACCCATTTGTTGAGAGTTTGTCCCCGCTATTCATAGGATATGGATATTCGGAACAAATAATCAGCGCTTTCCTCATTGTACCACCTCCATTGAGCCCCTCGCTCAGTTCGGGAGCATCTCTCGATCACGCTCTACCTGAGCAACGTCTTCCGAATCTTGCCGAAGGCTTTCAATGCCCGTTTCAAATCATTAAAATCTGTTAACCCCATGTAAATACGATGCAAGATATAGCGTGGGCGTAAATAGTATTTACGTCGTGCCATAGTACAGAATTCCACCAATTCATCAGCCGAAAGTTCCGGGCGATTGAGGACGCAACTGACAGTACCATCTTCATGACAATAGTCTTCATAGTTCCCTGTTATATAACCATTCGCTTTTGCCCAATCATACGCCTCCGTTCCAGGATACGGGACTAAGGGGAAGAATTGCGCTGTATCCGTATTAAACCGCAGGGCAGCTTCCAATGTTTTTTGCATCGTCTCCTTCGTTTCCCCAGAATTCCCTACCATATAGCAGGCATGAACAAGAAGCCCCGCCTTCCTTGCATTTGCCATATACTCCTCAATTTGTTTTATCGTCGTTCCTTTCTTGATGTTCTTTAAAATTTCCTGATTAAAGCTCTCGACTCCTGGAATGAGCAGTCTGCAGCCCGCTTTTTTCATAATCTTCATTGTTTCATAATCAAGATCCACACGAGCATTACACAGCCACTTGAAACGAGTATGCAGATTATTTGCAATTAGCATTTCACATATTTCAAAGACTCGTTTTTTTTCTACAGTAAACGTATCATCTTCAATGACGATTTCCTTCACATCGGGAAAATTCGTTGCTATATACTGAAATTCTTCCACAACATTTTGTGCACTTCGTTTTCTATATCTATGACCGTGCATGACTTGTGGATAGACACAATAATTGCAACGAGCAGGGCAGCCACGTCCAGTAAAAAGCTGTATTGCCGGATATGTCGCAGCAGGGAAGACATAATCGTACACATCCAGATGTTTCTTGATGAATTTCGATGCCATGGGAATTTGATCCAACTCGTCTATCGGATCACGATCATTATTGTGAATAATATTGTCACCCGAACGATATGACAGTCCCGCCACAGCACCAATCTGTTTTTCTGCAGCAAGGCTCTTTGCAAGTTCCAAAATAGTGAAATCATATTCACCTCGTGCAATTGCATCTACGCTCTTTTCTGCCTCCATTGTCTCGACAACGGTTGCCGTGGGATGCGTACCAACCAGCACGATAAAACTATTTGGATACGATCTCTTCAATGAGGCTGCAAATTCAAGATCGCTATGAATCGATGGCGTACTGGTATCCAAAACAAAAAGAACATCATCCAACGCAAACTGCTGGATATGTGTCAAACATTCATCCTCGTTCCATTGCTTTGCTGGAGCATCTAGGAATGAAACATCAAAACCATTTTGTTCTGTTAAAGCAGCAGCATAAATCAGCCAAAGAGGATAATATAAAACACCGCTATGACCGATGGCAGGGCTTCTCGACTCACGTGAGAACTTTCCATACGCGGCCTTGAATGGGGGATTAACAAAACAAACTTTCATAAGGTCTCCTCTATACGCTATGCACCATGTTTTTTTAACCCGCGAAATGCATAAATGGCGAAATAATATATCGATTGAAGCAGTGACAGGCTCTGTGACTTTCGATAAACCGCCCACGTCCATTGCAAACTCTTCCATTTGTTTGATGTAAGGGAGGTAGGCCTTTTTCGATATCGAGCTAAATCTTCATGAAGCGCATACGCTCGCCCCCCCTTTTTTAGGAGGTTCAACCATGTAATATAGTCCTCATGGCGGATCGCAGGCATTTCGATATGTTCATAATAAAGGCGGTCCAACATCACTGTCAAACAACCAATATCATTCCCTTTCAGCAGAGTCCTATAATCTACAAAGTCTCTTGTCCGAATCAAATGACCAACATTAGTCGGTATGTCAACAAAGCATCTGTATTCCGTATATGTAAAATGATAGTTGTTTTCCCTCATGTAAAATAGTTGCCGAACAAGTTTATCAGGCAACCACAGATCATCACTATCCAGAAAAGCTATATAACGCCCATTTGCCGCGTTTATTCCTGCATTCCGTGCACTTGCCACTCCACTATTTTTCGTTTGGCAAATGTAACGAATCCGGCAATCATCATATGACTCAACAATTGCTCCTGTCCCATCTGTTGATTGATCATCTACCACCAATAATTCCCAGTGTGGATATTTCTGATGCAAAACAGATTCTATGCTCTGCCCAATAAATCCGGCACTATTGTATGCAGGCATGATAATAGAAACAAGATCATCATAATCATGCACTAGAAGTCACCATATATACCTTTCCGAACGTCATACTTCGCCAAGTCAACATCCTCTTTGAGCGATACAACTCCATCGGTCGCACTCTTCGTAAAGAGTACTCTTACCGTTTGTATGATGATTGTCAAATCTGTCAGAATGTGACAACGTTGAATATACATAAGATCATAAACGAGCTTATCAAACGGCGTCGTATTGTACTTTCCATAGACCTGCGCGAGACCCGTAATACCAGGCTTGACATTATGTCGATAAGCATATTCTGGCATTTCCTTAATATACTGTTCGACAAAAAATGGACGTTCCGGACGAGGTCCGACGATACTCATATCTCCAACAAGAACATTCCAAATCTGTGGAAGTTCATCTAATCGAACAGCGCGTAAAAAACGTCCCAGTTTCGTAATACGGGGATCATTTTCCTGCGCAAGCATCGGTCCGCTATATTTCTCGGCATCTATGCGCATGGTACGAAATTTATAAACGTGAAACTCTTTCCCATTTCTCCCCGTTCGCACTTGCCTATAGAGAATCGGTCCACCATCGGTGACTTTAATTGCGAGAGCCGCGAACAACATAAACGGAAGTGCACAAATAAAGCCAGATACTGCAACCACAAGATCAAGACCACGTTTAAGTGTTCGTATTTCAAGTGTTGGGCGTAGATTGGAAGGGCGAAATACGGGTATATCGTCGATCTTGTCAAGTTCTGCACCACTGCAGAAAATTTCAAAGGTATTGGGTATCAACAGAGGACGTTTACCATGCTGATAACAAAAATTAATCACTTGAACTTTATGTCGATGTCGCATACTGGGACACATAATGATGACATCCACGTTTGCAGCAGGAGATTGCCATAGCGAGTTTTGCATATCCGTACAAACATATTTCAAATTCATATTGAGATGATGTTGATGAGAAAGGTGCTTGTAAACGTGAATGCATTCTTCTTCCGGGCCAATCAAAAGGACATCCCGCACAGCATAGATATACCGCTCTATCCGCCATGTGAAATATCGCCAAACAGACAGAAATGAAAACTGTAACAGAATCGTCAGCAGCAAAACCGAACGAGAGTAGGATAGCTCCTGAATGAAAAAACTGAGCGCAAAAACGAGGATGAGAACACAAAGATTTGTCACGACCATACCAAGCAGTATCTCAGCAAATCCTTTGGTAACGACAGAATATAGAGCATTGATATTTAGTAACAGCCCCGTTAAGACAACTAGTATCGGGAACAAACTTCCATACGAATAGAGATTAGTGAGTTCTGCGGAACCGTCCAAAATGATAGAAGCAGAGATAAGATAAGATCCCCCTATCAACAGAATATCTCCAATGAACATAATCAGCTTGCGCGTTTTTGGGAATTGTTGTAGACGCATCTTATCCCCCTTCCTTATTTTCTTCTCTTATATAAGACAACTCCATACCCCAGAGCAAGCATACAGCCGATTAAAAATCCACCTATCGTAATCAGCTTCTTACGCGGCGCAACAGGCTTTTCGATATCGGGCAGATTCGCCGCGTCGATAATCTGGATGTCCATACTCTCCATCGCCGCCTGGATCTTATTCTGCTCATACTGTTTGACGAGATTCAGATATACCTCATTTTTGACCTTTGAGTCACGGCTGAGGCGCATATACTCCATGACATCATCTGGAAATGCACCAAGCTCCTCTTCCTTCTTCGCCTGCTGCTTTTTCAGAGCACTCTCACTTGCCGTTGCAACAGCAAGGTTGACCGCAGCAAGTGCACGGTTGCTGAGAAGCTGCGATTGTGTCGGGTTCAATGTTGTCGCATTGGATTCGACCGTCGCACGCACCTCTGCGTCGAGGCTGTTCTGCAGTTGCTCTAATTCCTTTTGCGCACGCTGCACACTTGGATGAAGATCCGTATAGTTCTGCTCAAGTCCCACGATCTCAAGACGTTTCGCTACAATCTGATCGCGAATCTTTTGCACGATAGCGTTATCAGAGATATTATACGCCCTGCTTGCAGACTTTTGCTCGCCAAGCTTCTCGTTCGCCGCGTCAAGGGAAGCCTGTGCCGATCTGGCAGCAACCTGTACTTCGCCAATTGCCTTATCAAACGCTGCCATCTGCTCAATTGCAGCCTTTGCCTGATCGTCAGGGCTGTAGAGTTTATGCTCACGGCTAAACTGTGCCAGCTTCGCTTCCGCATCCTCAGCCTCATGCTTGGCGGTTCCAATGCGATCATCGAGGAACTTCATAAGCAATGACTGCGTCTGCTGGTTCATATCTGTCTGCATGAGGAGGAAATTGTCGACAACTGCCTGTGAGATGTACTGCGCTTCCTCGGGGCTTTTTCCGCGTGCGGCAACCTCAATCAGGTTTGTTCCCTTTGTATTGCGGATATCAAGATACCCCTTTGCAAACCCCTTTGCATCGGGTTTCTGCGCCTCTTCAAATCCAAGAGAATCAATAATCGGATCAAGCACAGTTCGGGTCTTCATCAGTTCAATATAATTTGTGGTCGGAGAGGAAACGCTTCCCCCACCTACGCCAAGTGCAGCCATCGCAGCGGCAGCCCCTGAGATGTCAACCTTTGCCGCACTTCGTGTCTGAACAAGCGTCGTGGATTCGTACTGCTTTGGCAAGACAAAAGAGATCACAACGGCTACAAGCGTACAAATACCTATGATGCCAAAAATGATACCCTTATGATCTCCCATAATCCGAAACAGGTGCGAGAGGTCAATCGTGTCTTCATTCCGTTCCATGATCTATCCTCCCACCTAGTCTTTCAACGCCTTATACATTGCCCAAACATTGATGTATGGCAAAACATCCTCGTCAAACTTGATGCCGTTCGAGCGCGGCACATAGACGATGTCACCGTCCTGCAGCATAACGTTCTGCGTCAGGTCATGCTGCTTAATATAGTTCTTGATATTGAGCCGTTTATAGTACATGGTATCGCCATCAACGCGGAGTACTTGAACCTGTGTACTGCGTCCGCGACGTGTCACACCTCCGGCAGAAGAGATCGCAGCATAAGCATTGAGATTGTCCGCCCCGAGCTCGTGAATCCCCGGGGTCTTCACCTCGCCCATGACATAGATCTTGCGTGTGCCATAGCTCTTGACGATGACCGATAGATCCGGAAACCTCAAATACACGCGAAGCCTCTCTGAGATCAAGGCTTTTGCCTCATCCAGTGTAAGCCCCGCGAGCTTGATGGAGCCTGCATAGGGCAACTGAACATAACCATCGGGTCCGATTACAACGTTGTTCAGCCCACCACTCTTCTCTGAATCACTCGATACAAAAGTGGAAAAGCCGACTATTTGGATGTCGAGCACATCATACTTCGTCAGACGATAGGTCTCAAGCAACCGATCTCCCTTAAGTGTGGCAACCTTAAAATCGCCGCCCTCAACGACGTGGTACGGCATATCACTCACAACCGTCGGATCGGCAGAGATATTCCCGACCGCCTGCACAGGCGGCTGGATAGTGCCAACGCTGCCAAGCAATGCAAACGTCCCCAGAGCTGCGAGATGTTTCTTCCATGTCATTGTGGCTGTCCCCTTCATATTGCAATCTAATCTTAATTATACAAAATTCAAACCAACTGTCAAGGTACCTACGTTTTCAAAAAAGTTCTAACATCTTCAGCAGAAACACCCATCCGAAGATCGTAAAGCATGACAGCGCACTGCTGTAGACGACACTGTTGCCTGCAAGCTCCGCATCCGCCTGC
Organism: uncultured Selenomonas sp.; assembly: GCA_963555475.1. GTDB lineage: Bacteria > Bacillota > Negativicutes > Selenomonadales > Selenomonadaceae > Centipeda. The sequence goes on along the minus strand of CAUVVR010000006.1, from coordinate 43,391 downwards.
ATCTGCTGTGCCATAGCGAAGCCGGCGACGGCACAGGGTGTGGCAAACACGGCAATGAGCGTCACGAGCTCGATACCGCGAAAGCCAAGGATGATCGCAAGCGAAAGCACGATGGCAGGCACAATGATGAGCCGCGAAGCGACCGAGAAGATGAGTTGGCGCAAATGTGCGTGGAAACTCCCGCCATGGAACGACGCGCCGAGAATGATGAGTGCGACGGGCGTGGTCGCCGCCGCGATCTGCGCGACAGGCTTCAGCACAGGCGCAGGAATCGGCAGCTCTACGAGACGGCACAATGCCCCCGCAATCGCCCCCAGGATCATAGGGTTCATGAGTACGCTGCGCAAAATCGGCAGGAGGTCAAATCGTCCGCCGCGAAAGGTCTCGAGCACGAGCACACCGAGTACATTGTAAAGTGGAACAATGGCCGCAATCATCATGGTCGGAATCGCAATCGCCGCATCGCCAAAGATGTTGCTGACGAGCGGGATGCCCATCAGGACGTAATTGCCGCGAAAGGCCGCCTGGATCATCGGACCGCGCCGCGCATTGTCCGGCTCAATACGGCAGACAATACCAGTAAATACGAGTGCCGTAAGCAGCACACCACCCGCACCGAAGAGCATGAGCAGCGGCTGGAACGCCGTCCCCGGATCGGAGATGTAGATGTTGTAAAACATCATAAAGAAGAAAAACACACGGAATACCATGCGATTCACATGCCGAAGTTCTTCCTCACTGAGAAGACGTGAACGCTTCACAAAAACGCCGACCGCCATCAGACAGAAGAGGGGAACGACGCCGCCGAGCGCGACAAAAAAATTGCTGAGCACAAAAAAAGCCTCCCCACCCATTCGACTGTATTATAACAGGAAAGAGATAGAGAGGCAACGTATAAAAGCACTTGCACAGGTCGACAAATTCGTTGTATTCTTCTTGTATATATAGTAAGATAAAAAGGAAAGGCGGGATGAAATATGGCACACGCAATGCCACTGAACAACACAGTGTCAATTACGGCGTTTAACCGTGGAAAGGCGGGGCAGATTTTCTCGAATGTGAAGAAAAACGGCATGACTGTTGTAATGAAGAACAACGAACCGGAGTGCATTCTGCTGTCCCCTGCACAATACGAGGCAATGCTGGAGACACGATACGATGCAGAGTTGCTTTCGATTGCCGAAGCACGTTTACAGAACCACAACGAAAAAGATACCGTTTCCTTTGAGGATGTCTGCAAAAGTGTCGGGATTTCTGCTACCGATCTTGAACAAATGGACGAGGTTGAAATCGAATGAGTTGGGACGTTCGTTTTCTCAAGGAGGCGACAGAGGACTTCAACCGTCTCGACGGCAGTCAGCAAAAAATCGTTTCAAAAGCACTCCTGCGTGTTTCGCAAAATCCACTTCCGGCGAATGAAGGCGGCTACGGAAAGCCTTTGGGGAATCATACGGGTAGCAATTTATCAGGACTGCTCAAGATTAAGCTAAGGACGCATGGACTGCGTGTTGTTTATCAGCTCATACGCATGAACCATCAAATGTTGGTCATTGTCATCGGGATTCGAGCCGATGGACAGGTCTACAGCGAGGCACAAACGCGGATCAACCGACTAAAATAACGTCCTAGTCTCCACAGATCCGCATCTGCCGCTCACGGAACGTAACAATGTGCAAATCAAAGGCACGGGCAAGCTCACGTGCGCGGTCATAGTTCCGACCGACGCCATCGGGGACGTGGGCATCCGAGCCGATGGTGACATAGCGTCCACCGAGTTCATGATAGCGGCGGTAGATGGGCGCGAGTTCCTTGATGCCGCGCGGTGTGCCGAGGCGGCGCGTATTGATCTCGATGACGGTATCCGTCTCGACGAGGGCGCGCAGGACAGCGTCGATGTCGTCAGTGAAATCCCCGTAGGAAAGCTCGGGATCGTCAAATGTTGCGTTGCGTGCGATGTAGTCGATGTGCGCAAGCGCATTGATAAACGGATGCGCATAGATCTCGTCACGCATGACGGTGAGGTATTCGTGATACATCTCCTGTTTCTCGCGCCCCTCGAACGTCTCTGGATAGTAAAGATCCTTCACGTCCAGAAAATGAATCGAACCGAGCACAAAATCAAATGGAACACGCCGCAGGAATGCGGCATTTTTTTCGCGTGCACTCGCCATCATGCCCATCTCGACACCGAGCGAGAGATTTCCCTTGGCGCGGAGCGGCTCATACGCTGTCCAATACGCCTCAGGATCGAAGATAAACTCCTCCGTACCCGCCGAGGGATAGTCATAGTCGAGGTGCTCGGTAAAGACCAGTCCAAGTCCCTGCCGCTCTGCCTCATGCAGCGCATCCGCCGCTTTCATCTCAGAATCAGCGGAGAACTCCGTATGAACATGGCTGTCAAAGTACATCATCATTCCTCCTCCCGCTCCAACGAACCGACTGCATCAGACAGCCGCGCAAAGTCTGCAAGCGAGAGTTGCTCGCCGCGCATATTCTCCGCGATGCCTGCCGCCAGAAGTCCCGCACGGCTCATCTCCTTCGAGAGACCTGCCCCCGTGAGCGCGTTGAGGAGGGTCTTGCGCCGCTGCATAAATGCGGCACGGACAAGACGGAAAAAGAGTTTTTCATCCGTAGACCGAACCGTCGGTGCGTCCTGCACATGACAGGCGATGACGGCACTTGTCACCTCGGGCGCGGGCAGGAAGGAGCGCGGCAGCACGTCCATTACCATGCGCGGCACGGTGAAATACTGCACGGCGATGGAGAGTGCGCCGTAATCCTTCGAGCCAGGACGCGCCGTCATGCGGACAGCGACTTCCTTTTGCACCATCGTAACGAGCCGCTCAATCGGCAGTCTCTGCTCAAGCAGTGTCATGATAATCGGTGTTGTGATGTAGTAGGGCAGGTTCGCAACGACCTTGCATCGTTCCCCCGCACGAAGTCCGAGCGTTTCCATGATATTCAGCTTCAGGATGTCGCCAGGCACAATCGTTACATTGTCATAGCCCTTCAGCGTCTCAGCGAGTACGGCGGGCAGTTTCTTGTCCAGCTCGACGGCGACAACGCGTGCCCCCGTCTCTGCAAGTCCCTGTGTCAGCGTCCCGATGCCGGGTCCGATCTCAAGCACGGTATCGGCGGGCGAGAGCTCCGCCGCATCGACAATCCCCTGCACGACACTCCGATCCACGAGAAAGTTCTGCCCGAGACGCTTGCTTGCACGCAGGTGAAAGGCATTCAGGATGTGGCGCGTGACCTTTGGGTCGGCGATGACGGGAATACTTGCGTTCATCATAGCTCCTCTGTTGCAGATATAAATTCCTCGCGGGTAATCCCGTAGGTGTTCAGACGACGGAGAAAAGTCTTGGCATTGGCAAAGCCGAGCCCGAGACAGCGTCCGAGGCGTGCACGCCGTGCGGCAGCCTCCTCCGTGCCCGTGAGCCCGTGCGCCATCATATCAGACATTGAGAAAATCTCTGCGGGTGCATCCATCGGTGTCCGTACCTTTTCAAGCGCGGCACGAATCGCGGCAGGACTTGCCTGCTCGATGCCAATGTCGCCGTCGCCGAGATTCGTCGCATCCTCGACGGGGATGAAGGCATGACGAGCACGTGGGAACATCTCGGTCAAGCGTGCCCGAATGCGCTCCCCCACGGTATCGGGGTCAGTGAGGACGATGATGCCGCGCTTCTCGTACGCGGCGCGGATATTCTTGATCGCCGCACTGCGCAGGCGAAACCCATCCGTGATGATGCAGTCCGCCTCAACCGCACGCCGCACTGCCCGCACATCCATCTTCCCCTCGACAATGATGACTTCTTTAATCACAATCGGCTCTTACGCTCCTTGCTCTCATGAGTCACAGAATTCGCCCCTTCCACCACGCTTTGCGTGGTCCCCCTCCCCCGTTGCCACGGGGGAGGCTTATTATGCCGATTCTTCCAACGGATCTTTCACCACGGGCGACTCATAAAGGACAAAGGGATCAATGTCGATACATTTCGTCGCGTCGCGATTTCCTTCGAGATCCCATGCCACAGAACCATTCATGACGGTCATCGCATTTACAAAGACCTGCCGATCACGCAACTGTGCAAAAACGCCCGTCCCCATGACAAGCTTCGACGCATCGTAGCACCGTACCGTACCGTCGTTGAAATACGCATAGACGATATAGTTATCGCCGGGGACAACCTGCAATACTTCGGGAAAAAAACGGGAATCCATCGGACTCATCTCACAGCCACCTCGCAATTTCCCCATACAACTTCTCATGAATCTCCGCAATCGGCAGCGGCTCTCCATCCATGCTTGACGGAATCCGCACCCACCCGTAGCGTGCGGCGAGGAGGACGTAGGCATCGTGGGCGCGTGCGAGGTAGGCGGCATCGCGCTCGTGGATATCGGGCGTACCGCCCTTTTCCCTCGCACGCAGGGCGATCAGTCGCTCTGCCGCGCGTGGCTCCATGTCGAGGAAGAACACGGCATCGGGCACGGGCAATCCCATCTTGCGGAACTCAAGATCATAGAGCCAGTCGAGATAGGCATCGCGCTCTGCTGCATCCGTGAGCTTCACCGCCTGATGCACCATGTTCGATGTGGTGTAGCGATCAGCGAGGATGATCGCTCCCGCCTCATAGTCCCGCCCCCACTTCATACGATAGGAAGCGTAGCGGTCAACGGCAAAGAACGTCGACGCCGCATAGGCATTCACATCGTCCGCATGTGCGCCGAAGTCCCCGCGCAGATACATCCGCACGAGCATGGACGAGTCTGCATCATAGTCGGGAAATGTGACGGGTACAACAGGGTGTCCCTCGCGCACAAGCCGCTCCGTGAGAAGCCGTGTCTGCGTCTCCTTGCCAGAGCCGTCCCCCGCCTCGATGATAAAGAGTTTTCCGTTTGCCATATCAGCCTTTCGCAATCACCATGAGTGTTCCGAGCGACGCATCCGCCGCCCCGACGACACGCGCACCGACCGCCTTCATCGCGCGCAGATACGCGAGCGTCGCACCGTCAATCACATCGCCCGGTGCGAGCACGGGAATCCCCGGTGGATAGAACACGATTGTCTCCGCCGCGACCCGGTCCTCAGCCGCCCCGACATCAACATGCTCACTGCGTGCAAAATACGCATCGCGCGGCGCGAGTGCCGTCTCCGGAATCGGCGGCAGTGCCAAAAAGGATGCTGCCCCGCGCGAGATACACATCGGCGCATTATCCTCTGCCATCCCTCGCAGTGCCGCAAAAAGACGCTCCGTCTCCCGCTCCCCATCCGCATAGGAGAGGAGCAGGAGCACATTCCGCGCGTCGGCAAGCTCGCACGCGATATCGCGCCGCCGCAGTTCCGCCTCCGCTGCAAAGCCCGAAAGCCCCAGTCCCGTAACCTGCACCGTAACCTTCAGCGGATCAAGTGCCGCCATCCCGTCCGCACCCATGTACTCTGCGCCAAATACCCAAAGCCCTTCGATTTCATTGATACGACGGCGCAGCGTCTCCACCGCACGAATCGCGGCGGCTAGGCAGCCTCGCCCATCCTCCGCCATCTGTGCGCGTGCCAGATCGAGCGAGGCGAGCAGGATCTCGTTCGGACTGGTCGACTGCACAATGCCCGATGCCGCACGAATCCGCTCCATCGGCACACGTCCGCCGCGTGCAAGGAGCATCGAGGTCTGCGTCAGCGAGCCGAGCAGCTTGTGTGTGCTCTCTGCCGAGAGATCCGCCCCCGCTGCCATCGCGGACGGCGGCAGTTCCTCGGAGAACGCAAAGTGCGGCCCGTGCGCTGCATCCACGAGGAGGAGCTTGCCCTGCTCGTGCAGGAAGTCCGCAATGGCAGCGAGCTCTGTCGCCACACCGTAGTACGTCGGATAGACAAGGAGCGCGGCGCGTGCCTCGGGGTGCTCGCACACGGCACGTTCCACGGCACGCAGTGACACCCCCATCGCAATGCCGAGCCGTGTGTCAATCTCCGGCTGCATATAAACGGGGCGTACCCCCGCAAGGATCATCGCCCCCACAACCGAGCGGTGCACATTGCGCGGTACGAGGAGAACATCCCCCGGCGCAAGCGCAGCGAGCAGCATTGTATGGATCGCGCCCGTCGTCCCATTCACCATGAAGTACGCCGCATCCGCGCCGTACGCCTCTGCCGCCAGTTCCTCCGCCGCGCGGATGCAGCCCGTCGGCGCATGGAGGTCGTCGAGCTCCGCCGAAAGCGAGACATCCGCACGCAGCCCCTCCTCCGTAAAGAAGCGGTGCAGCAGAGGATGCGCCCCGCGCCCGCCCTTGTGCCCCGGCGTGTGACAGGGCAGAACGCCAAGCCCCGCATAGCGGAGCACCGCCTCGGCGAGCGGCGCGTTCAAGCGTCCTCCACCATGCGGTTCTGCACGCGCAGATGCACCTTCGTCCCCTTGCCCGGCTCGGAGAGAATCTGGATCGCCGCACCGATGATCTTCGCACGCTCCTCCATGCCGATCACACCGAAGTGACGCCCGCGCAGCCGCCGCTGCGTCTCCATATCGAGTGCGTCCTCTGCCTCGTCGGGTTCCTCGAGGACACGGTTCATATCGAAGCCGACTCCGTCATCCGCAATCAGCACCGTCAGAGCCTGTTCCGTATAGTGCATACGCACGCGCACCTTATCCGTTTTGGCATGATTGACGACATTGTTCAGTGCCTCCTGCACAATGCGGAAAATGGCAATCTCCACATGCTTTGGCAGCGTGTAATGCGTTCCCTCAAGGCTGAATGTCCCGCGCAGCTTTCCGCGCTCGCCAAAGAGACGGAGCAGCTGCTCCACCGCTTGCGGAAGCCCCAGGTCATCCAATGCCATCGGACGCATATCGAAGATGATCTGACGCACACCCGTGAGGCATTTACGGATTTCCCCGCGCAGATCCACAAGGGTCTTTTTCGCCTCATCCATATCCTGATCCATGAGCCGCTCTGTGATGGTCGTCATAAAGAGCACGTTCGCAAGATCCTGTGCGGGACCGTCATGAATCTCGCGCGAGATGCGGTAGCGTTCCTCCTCTGTCGCCTTGATGATGCGTGCGCCGACGAACTTGTCCTTCTGCACCGCCTCGATCTTCCAGAGGACACCGCTCACCTGCGTGCTGAGATAGCTGAGTACCGAACCGATGGAGAGTGCCATATGCTCTGCGCGTGCTACAACATTGTAGAGATAGCGCAGACGAATCTCGAGCTTGTCGCGCTCCACGCGCATGGTCTGCTCCTTCTCGCGCTCAATCGCGAGATTGATCTGAATGATCGATACCGTCTCGTACGCGCTGCGAATCTCATCCTCCGTATGCTCGGCAAAGTTCCGGCTCACCTCCGCAAGACGCTGCTTTGCCCCCTGTTCCTCCACGGAAAGGGCATCCACACGTGCAATCGTCTCCGCAACGCGGTTCTTCAGCTCCGCCAAGCGCTCCCGCGCACTATCCACCTCCGCACGCGTATTTTGGTAGATATCAAAGATCTGGGTCTTATTGTCCTCGATCGCATCGATCGTACTGGTCAGCAGTCTGCGCAGCTGCCCCTCTTCAATCCCCTCCACGGGCTGCTCATCCATTCGCTGCTCGCCTCTCCGTCGTCTTTCACTCGTACGCATCGCATCCTCCTGAACTGTTATACGCGTTCATTGTACCCCATTTCAGGGCAAAAGTCACGCAGACTTGCTTTTTCCATAAAAAATCGGTAAAATGACCAAATGGAGAGTAATACAATCCTATATATATAAGACGAAAGCATAGGTGAACGCAATGAGCATCTTTTCCCGCTTCCTCCCGAAGCGTAAGCCGCCCGAACTCAAGAACAACATTCCGAAGGAAAAGGAAAACATCCGTAAGACCTTCGGCGTATACTGCAGGAAGCACCACAGTCCGAAGGGCGGCAAGCTCTGCCCTTCCTGCACGGCACTGCTCGCCACCGTCTTTACAAAGATCGACCGCTGCCCCTACGGCATCACGAAACCGATCTGCGACCGCTGCGACCGCCCGTGCTTCGGCGCAAAGGCAACGCAGGAGTTCCTTACCATCATGAACAGCACGCAGCGCGGTATGTTTCTGCGCCACCCGGTCATGACGATCAAGCACAAGCTGGCGAGCATGGGCGTTGACTACGCCAAGTACCAGCAGGAAAAGAAGGTCAGCGACAAGGCAAAGGCAAAGGAGAAAGCCACAAAGACGCGCACAAAGGAAAAAGAGAAAAAGAAATAAGCATAGAAAAAGGGGCTGCTCTCGGAGCGCCCCTATCGGCTCGCAAGGCTCGCCACTTCCCCCGTCTCGGACGGGGGAAGCTAATATGGCGTAATGCAAAGCCTCCCCCGTATCGACGGGGGAGGCTTTTTTCGATTATGCAAGGTTCTTGATGTAGTCCTTGAGCTCATCCGCCGCACGCGTCACGCGCGAGAGGTTCGCCGTGATTTCCTGCGTCGATGCCGCCTGCTGCTCACTGATGGAGCCGGTCGTCTCGATGGACTTCGAGATATCCTCGACCGCGCGGTTCATCTCGTTCAGCGTCACCTGGATGCGCTCCGTCGCCTCACGCGACTGCTCCGCGAGCTTGCGCACCTCCTCGGCGACAACGGCGAATCCGCGTCCCTGCTCGCCGGCACGCGCTGCCTCAATCGCCGCATTCAGTCCGAGCAGATTCGTCTGCCCCGCAATGTTCGTGATGAAGTCGATGACCTTGATTGTGTCGGCGTTGCGCTCCTGCAGGAACTTCGCCTGCTTGACAGACTCCTGCCCTGCACTTGCGAGTTCCGTCGCACTCTTTGCCACCTGTTCAATCGCCTCGTAGACCGTCTGCGTCGAGGTCGCGATCTGCTCAATCGCTTCGAGCAGCCGCTCGTGGTCAATCTTCGTATCTTCTGCCATGTTTTGCTTCCTCCCTGATCCACCCGTGTCTGAATGATGATATTGCACTGGTTGCTAAGTGACTTAATTCAACATATATAAGAAAAACCCTTCCCCTATGAAAAAATTATATGTTATTTTTCAGGCATAAGGATGATATTCACAGGCAGATTCGACGCACCCGGCGGTGAATACTCGAACTCCACAGGCTGTCCGGCCGCGTACATCCCGAGATCGGAAAGCTCCGTGTACTGCGTCAAAAAGAGCAGCCCCTCCTCACGCGCCTGCACGACGTTCGGTGACTCCGCCAGTGTCTGATCACCGAAATAGGCACGCATCGCGGGTGTCTGGAGAAGAACCCGCTTCCCGCCGCTCTCGGCACGCATCGCGCCCGCATAGACCCCGCCCAGCGGACTGAGGAAGTAACGCGTGTTCTCGCGCCCCATCGTCGGAATGTTGATCTGGTAGAGGATGCCATAGTTGCCGTAGTTCACGACCGACGATCCATCCGTCGCGTCAATGCCGTGCCGATAGACATCGTGAAGATTGTCGCCGATGGGGAAGTAGACCGCGCCGTCCATCGATGGTCGGTATGGTTTCTGCGCGGTGATGACGCGGTTCATACCATGAAAAGTCCCGCGTAGGGCGATCTTATCACGCGGCAGGACGCGTGCGATCCGCAGAAAGGCAAAGGGATCGACATCCGCGCCGTACATGATGACTGAGACGCGCACGGGCGCATTCGCGTGGAAATCATAGACACCGTAGACGAGCTGTCCCGGCGCGAGCAGAGTTTCGTTCATTGCGGGCACGAGAAGGCGCGGCCGCTCCTTCGTCACATAGATGCGCTCGTTCAGCTCATGTGTGTCGAAGTAGCCGATCTGCGTCGCCTTTCCGACCTGCAGATAGTCCGTGCTCGGTGCTGCGGCAGCCCCGCGCGTTACGGTGACGGTCGCGAGATCCGCCTCCGTCTCGAGAACGACCGCCACCTTCTTGGGCTGCGGCGTGTCATTCAGGTGATAGTAGAGGACGCGCGCATCTCCCGTCACCGTGTCCCGATAGAGAACGCCGACCTCCTTGACATACTCGGGGCTGTCGGAGAAGAGCAGCGTCCCTCCCGTGTCATAGGACTCCACGGGCCATCGATGCATGAGACGCGATGTACCGGGCGAAAAGATACGGTTGCGCGGCGGCTCCGTCGATCCGAGAATATTGGTGATGCGGTCACGGATATTCGCCTGTGCCATACCGCGCTCGTGTACAATCGTCGTGCCGCTGTCATGCTTGGCCGCGTATGCTTGTCCCGCCGCACAGACGAGTGCGAGCGTCACCGCCGCCATTTTTTGAAACAATCCCTTATTCATGCGTTCTGTTTTACATTCCCTTCATTTCTCATTGATTCCCGTGCAGGAGCGTCCGCAGGTGTGTGATTCTCTCACGCACACCGTCGGGCAGCTGTGCGAGACGCACATGCAAACGCGCCGCGATGTCAGCCTTCATGAGACGCATACGAAACTCCGTCAGCCCGAAATGCGGCCGTGGGATGTTCACGCGGTGCAGGAGATACGGATTCGTCTCCACATTGTTCAGCCCCGCCTCACCCGTCACCGCGGTCAGGTAGTCCTCCTCGGCAAGCATTGCAACGATCCCGTCATCATACGCCCCCGTCGGATAGGAAAAGCTATAGATGGTTTTCAGGCCCTTCCACTCGAGCATCAGCTTCGAGAGGTGCAGCTCCTCACGCTGTTTCTCGGGAGGCAGCGTCGTCAGAGGAATGTGGTTCGCCGTGTGGCTGCCGATCTCCATGCCGCTCCGCTCCATGTCAAAAAGGTTGTCCCACGTCATATAGCCGGGGAGGCCGATATCATTCGTCACCACATAGAACACCGCCTTCATACCACGCTCCTTGAGCATCGGCAGGATCACGCGATAGTTGTCCTCGTATCCATCGTCAAAGGAGAGGATGATGGGTTTTTCGGGCAGCTCCTGCTTGCCCTTGCGCGCGCGTGCATAGTCCTGCGGCGTGATTGTCGTATACCCCTCCGCCGCGAGGTAGTCCAGCTGCGCGGCAAACTCCTCGGGCGGTACGACGTACGGCTCTGCCCCCGGGCGCGGAGGCTCCGTCACCATATGATACTCGAGAATGGGAAAGCCCGTCGGCGGCGTTGCCGTCAAAATCCATGCGGCAAATGCGGCGAGCAGCAGCACAGGCAGCGGCAGTCCGCTCGAAAGCCGTCGTGCAATACCTCTCATCAATACTCAAACCTCCTCTGCCATCGCGCGTATTTTCCGCAGACGATGGCTCATGCCCGACTTGCTGATGTGACAGAGCACAGCGAGCTCCGCCATGCTGACCTCTGGGTGTGCACAGCGCATCTCTGCCGTCTCGCGCAGATCCTCTGAGAGTGCGTCGAGCCGCCCCGCAGCCGCGAGCCGCTCAATCGCTGCCAGCTGGTCGGCTGCGGCGTCCACGGCACGCTGAAGATTCGCTGTCTCCACATTGACGAGGCGGTTCACCTGCGCACGCACCTCCTTCAGGTTGCGCGCGACCTCGATTTCCTCGGCCGCCTCCTCCGCACCGATGAGCGCGAGAAAGTCCATGACGGCATCACTCTCCTTGAGATAGACGACGTACGTCTCACGCCGATCGGTCAGTCCCACAGGGAAATGCAGACGACGCAGGAGGGTGTGGAGCGCGCGCCCCAGTGCCGCGCTCTTTGCCGTGATTTCGAGATGGCAGCGCGCCTCGGGGCGGTTCACACTGCCGCCGCCCAAAAACGCACCGCGCAGATACGCCGCACGGCAGCACTTTTTCCGCAGAAGCTGCACATCCGTGCCCGTGCGCAGTGCCTCGCCGCCCGTGAGAAAGCCAAGGCGTGTCAGAAGAGGCGTGACACCCTCCCCCGCTGCAATGTTGACAATGTATGTGCGGCGGCGCAGCTGCGGCGTGCGCTCCATCGCAACCGAAGTCGCAAGTGCTGCGTCCATCGCACGCAGCAGACGGATCACGCGGCGCGCAACTGCGGCACTTGTTGTCTCGAAGCGCAGCCCGAGGCCATGCTCCCCATCCGTCACCATGGACGCCCCCATGCGCAGGAGTGCGGCGAGTTCCGCCGTGCGGCAGCAGTCACGCTCTGCATCCGTGCGCGAGAGCGCGTTTTTTACATCCGAGGCAAACGACGGCATTTCAGCTCACCCGCAGATCGTAAATCATACGCATGACGTTGCGGCTGAGCTTATCGGGATCGTGCCGCACCGCATCGGACTGGTTGATGATGTCCGCAGCGACAAAACCAATGCCGAGTGCGTTGATCGCCGCCTCGTCCACCGCGACGGGCGCAATTCCCTCCGCAGCGTATTTCTCGCGCAGGTCGTCCGAGATCGGTGCGCTGTTCACGAGCATAAAGTCGATTGCCCCGCGCCCCGCGTGCTTGATGATCGCCGCCGCGTGCATGGCGGCGGTATAGCCGTCTGTCTCGCCCGGCTGCGTCATGACGTTGCAAATGTAGATCTTGAGTGCACGGCTCTTTCTGAGCTCCTCCGCAACGCCATTGACGAGGAGATTCGGCATGATGCTTGTATAGAGACTGCCGGGACCGAGAATGATCGCATCAGCCGTACGGATCGCCTCCAGTGCGGACGGAACGGGCGCGACATCCTGCGGGTAGAGGCGCACGCGGCGGATACGGCCGTGTACCTCTGGGATGTGCGATTCACCCTCGACCACCGTGCCGTCCTCGAGAATCGCGTCGAGGCGCACGGACTGCTTCGATGCGGGGAGCACGCGCCCCTTGACCGCGAGAACCTTCGAGGATTCGCGCAGTGCCGTCTCCATATCGCCCGTGACTTCCGCCATCGCCGCGAGGAAGAGATTTCCGAAGCTGTGCCCCGCGAGATTGCTCTGCCCCTCAAAGCGGTGCTGAAAGAGCTTCTCCATCAGCGGCTCGGTATCGGCGAGCGCGACGAGACAGTTGCGCAGATCCCCCGGCGGGATAATGCCGAGCTCCTCGCGCAGACGCCCCGACGAGCCGCCATCATCCGCAACCGTCACCACCGCCGTCACATTGCTCGTCAGCTCCTTGATCCCGCGCAGGAGCACAGACAGACCGTGCCCACCGCCGATCACCGTGACCGCAGGACCGCGGCTGAGGCGCGTCTTTTCATAGACAAGATCAACGAGCCGCGCCGATGTCCCCTCGGGCATCAGTGCCGTGATGACAGAGCGAATGATGTGCCGCGTCGCCAAGAGCATAAGACCGCTGCCGAGAAGTGCAATGAGGCCGCCCGCAATCGCCGTAAAGCCATAGTCATAGCTGCCCTGCCATGTGTAGACGAAGCGGAAGATCGCCTCCTCGATGCTGTCGATGTATTTGTAGTTGAAGATCAGTGCCGCTCCAAGCCCGACACAAAGCGTCCCGATGGCAAAGACAAAGAGCCATCGTTTGAACCCCAAGCCGGGATAGAGCCATTTTATGAGATGCATCCGTCAGCCCTCGCTCACGTGCTCGTGCACCTCATTCTTCATGAGATCACGGTGTTCGAGGTGCGCTGCATAGTTCCTCTTAACACGGTCGTAGAGATGTTTTGCGATGAATACGCTGCGGTGCATCCCGCCCGTACAGCCGATGGCGATGACGAGCTGGCTCTTGCCCTCCTTCACGTACTGCGGGAGGAGGAAGTCGATCATGCCGTCGAGGTGCTGCTCAAATTTCTGCGTCACATCCCACGACTCGATGTAGGAGGCAACCTGCGGAACCGTGCCGCTCCTCTTGCGCAGCGAGTCCACATAGAACGGATTCGGCAGGAAGCGCACGTCAAAGACGAGGTCGGCATCGAGCGGAATACCGTACTTGAACCCGAATGAGAGAATGTTGACGCTCATCTCTGTATCCGCACCCGGCGTATCGTAGTGCTGACGGATGATGTCACGCAGTTCTGCCTTGCGCAGGTTCGATGTGTCGATCAGCTGCGTCGCCCGTGCACGAATCGGTGCAAGCTGCGCGCGCTCGCGTGTCACGCCCTCCGAGATGCGCGCATCTGGCGCGAGCGGATGGGGACGGCGGGTCTCCTTGTAGCGGCGGATGATGACATCGTCGGATGCCTCAATAAATAGCAGCTCATAGGAGACATCCCCCGCATCCAACTCGCTGAGGATCCGCACGAAGTCATCGAAAAACTCACGGCTGCGTGTGTCCACTACAATTGCTGCACGGCTGATCTGCCCGTGTGTCTCACGGCAGAGGTCGATGAATTTCGGAATGAATACCGGTGGCAGATTGTCCACACAGAAATAGCCCAGATCCTCCATATAACGTGCCGCGAGCGACTTTCCGCCGCCCGACAGCCCCGTCACGATCACGGGGCGGAACTTTTCCCCGCTGCGCTTCGTATCTCCCATTGTAGATCACCTCACAGTACAAATTTCTCAATCGCAAGCGCAATCCCGTTCGCGTCGTTCGATGCTGTCACATAGCTTGCGCGTGCCTTCGCCTCAGGCAGCCCGTTCTCCGGTACGACGGAGAACGCACCCATCTCAAGCATCTCGAAGTCGTTGTCCGCATCACCGGCGACCATAACCTCGTCGAGCGTGAATCCCATCGCATCTGCGAGAGCCCGCACCCCGACCGCCTTGTTTACCCCCGGCGGATTGATGTCGACGCTCGTCCCCGTATTCTGCTGAGGAATGAGTTGATCGCCGAAACGCTCCCGCACCTCACATACATACGCGTCGACCCCATTCGTCAGTTCGCGCAGGACGAACTGCGGCACCTTCTCCGTATAGCGCAGATAGTCGTCGCCGACCTCGTGTACCACGAAACCTGCCGTTGTTCGATAGGCGGTAAAATAGTCCGCACGGTACTCCGGCGCATAGATGTCCAGACCTTTGTACCAGTTCACATACCAGTTTCGTTCATAGGCAAAGGTCAGGAACTCCCGCGTGAGTGCGGGATCGAAATAACGTGCAAAGACAGGTTCTTCCTCCGCCTTTCCGACGTAGCCGCCGTTGCAGCAGATGACCGGTGCATCGGAGGCGAGGAGGCGCGTGAAATAGAGTGCCGAGCGCAGCATCCGCCCCGTTGCGATCGTCACCGTGACACCGCGTGACATTGCGCGTGCAATGATGTCCTTCGTGCGCGTCGTGATTTTCTTGTCCGACGTGAGGAGCGTCCCATCCAGATCGAGTGCAATGAGCTTGATCGCCATTCTGTTACCCCTTCATCGGCACGGGCGCATCCGCCCCCATGCCAAGCACATAGTGATAGATCGCCGCCGCGAGACCGTTCTCCTCACAGGTCAGCGTCTCGTAGTCCGTCACCTCTTTGACCTCGGGGAATGCATTTCCCATGGCGATGCTCTTGCCCGCAGCCTTTAGCATGGGAAGATCGTTGTATGCATCGCCGATCGCCATCGTCTCCTCGATTGCGATGCCGAGCTTCGCCGCAAGGGAGCAGAGTGCCGATGCCTTCGAGATCCCCTTGGGGACGATCTCAATGAGGCAGTCCGCCGAGCGTGTCACATCCACGCGTTCGCCGAACGCAGCAAGCACGGCCTCTGCACGCGCGAGCGTCACTGAGAGCTCCTTCGTCACGAGGAGCAGCTTGCAGTTGCCCTCCGTGTGCGCAAAGAGCCCGTCCCAGCCGACCGCCTTGCCTGTGAGCTTCTGTGAGTTCTCGTAAAAGCGGGACTCATCACACGCCTCCACATAGCGCAGAACACCGCCGCTGTAGCTCTGGATGTACCAACCGCGCTCCTTGCAGAACGCGATGATGTCGTGCGCGAGCGCGGGATCGACCGTGTGCTCCTCGTAGACTCGCCCGCTCGGGCTCTTGATGAGCCCGCCGTTGTACGATATGATCGGCACGTCCACACCGAGTGCGCGGGCGACGGGCAGCGCCGCCTCAAACATGCGCCCCGTCGCGATCGTCACCGTGACACCCGCCTCCACCGCGCGGCGCACAGCAGCGATATTCTCCGCAGACACCACATTTCCGTCCGGCAGCATCGTCCCATCCAGATCCGATACGAATAATTTGATCGCCATATTATCCCCCCTGTATCCCAAATCCCCTGTTATCCCATGATGTGAATCGTTTGCGCAACGAAGCGTTCGCATGAGATTCGCGCCACAGAGTCTCCCAAAATGCTGACAAATCCCATTTCCCTATGTTATAATACCACGAAACAATTCATCGAAAGGAGGAGCATCTTGCAGAACGTATTCCGCAACTTTATCATCCTCATCGGTATGCTCCTCATCCTCGTCGGCATCTTCGGTCTCTCCTACACCTACCGGATCGACCATCGCACGGCACGCAGCCTCTCCGCGTATGCGCGCATCGACTTTCAGGCATCTTACACGGGCGAGGGACGGCTCGAGGGGGCAACCCTCGCGCTCTGGGACTACCGCTTTGACGAGGCGAAACTCCTGCCCGATGTCGTCCTCTACACCGATGGCACTGCGTGGGAGATGAAGGCAATCACGAAATATACGCCGCGTCCCGCCGAGGGTGCGGACAGCCCCTACAAAAATGAAAACAAAATGTTCGTCGAGCTCCCGCGTGCCAGCCTCCTCGCTATCCGCAAGGCAACGGGCATCCGCCTCCGCTTCTACTACGACAACGGACAGACCATCGACCTGCCGCTGAACGAGCCCGACCTTGCCTACTGGCAGCGCGAACTCGGCAAAGGCATCTAAAGGCTATTGTACTGTTATTGAAAACATTCGTCAAGGCAGGGGACTTCTATGAAGAAAAACGACCTCGTCCTCATCGGCGCACTGCTCCTCCTCTGTGGGATCGGTGCCATATTTTTTTTCACACACACGGACAAAGAAATGCGTCATGCCGTTATCACACAGGACAACGTGCAGCTCTATGACATCCCGCTCACGGGGCACACGGGCACGGAGGACATCGTCATCGCGGATGAGCACGGGGCGAACACGATCCGCGTCGAGGATGAAAGCATCGCCGTCATCGATGCGGACTGCCCCGACCTCGTCTGCGTCAAGACGGGCAAGGCATCAAAAAAAGGCGACGTGATCGCCTGTCTGCCGCACAAACTCCTCATCGAAGTGAAATAATATGAACCTTCACCGCATGACGCGCATTGCGCTGCTCACCGCACTCTCCCTCATCCTCTTTGTACTCGAGGGCTTCCTCCCACTGCCGCTGCCCGTCCCGGGCGCAAAGCTTGGGCTCGCCGCCATCGTCACGCTGATCGCGCTCTGCATTCTCCCGATGCGCGACGCAGCACTCATACTCACGCTGCGCATCCTCCTCGCCTCGTTCTTCGGCGGAGGTGTCGCACCCATGCTCTACAGCCTCGCGGGCGGCGCGGCGAGTTTCGCGGCAATGGCTCTGCTGAAAAAACACACGCAGCTGTCCATCGTCAGCATCAGTGCTGCGGGCGGCTTCCTGCACAACATGGCGCAGCTCCTCGTTGCCGCCGCAGTCATGCAGACCCCTGTACTCTTTTCCTACGCTCCCGTGCTCGGCTTCGTTGGAATTCTGACCGGCATCGGCATCGGTATTTCCGCACAGATAATTTTACAGAAAATATCAAGATAAATATTCTCAATCTCATATTTTTGTGCTATACTCTTATTAGCAGATTTTTCTCTCTACTATTACAATTTTAAGGAGGACAATCCAAATGGAGTATCGCATCGAACACGATTCCCTCGGCGAAGTCAAAGTGCCCGCAGACAAGTATTGGGCGGCACAGACAGAGCGCAGCTTTGAGAACTTCCCCATCGGCATTGAGAAGATGCCCGCCGAGATCATTCATGCGTTCGGCATTCTGAAGAAATCCGCCGCGATTGCGAACAACAAGCTCGGCAAGCTCGACGACAAACGCCTGAACGCCATCAAGGCGGCGTGCGACGAGATCATCGCGGGCAAGCTCGCGGAGCACTTCCCCCTCGCCGTCTGGCAGACGGGCAGCGGCACGCAGTCGAACATGAACGTCAACGAGGTCATCGCGAACCGCGGCAATGAGATTGCGGGTGAGAAGATCCTGCACCCAAACGATCACTCCAATATGTCGCAGAGCTCGAACGACACGTTCCCGACGGCGATGCACATCGCAGCGGTCATCGCCATTGAGGACGGGCTCTTCCCGAGCATCGACCTCCTCGCGAACACCTTCCGCCGCCTGATGAAAGAGAACGAAGGCATCGTCAAGACAGGGCGCACCCACCTGCAGGATGCCGTTCCCATCTCGTTTACGCAGGAGATCAGCGGCTGGCTCGCGATGCTTGAGCAGTCGAAGAAGCAGCTGCAGGCATCGCTGCCCTTCCTCCACGAACTCGCACTTGGCGGCACCGCCGTCGGCACGGGGCTCAACACGCCGAAAGGCTTCGATGTCGCTGTCGCACAGGCGGCGAGTGAGCTGACGGGCAAGAAATTCGTCACTGCGCCGAACAAGTTCCATGCGCTCACGAGCAAGGATGCCATCGTCTTTGCACATGGCGGTCTCAAGGGGCTCGCCGCAAACATGATGAAGATCGCGAACGACATCCGCTGGCTCGCCGCAGGGCCGCGCTGCGGTCTCGGCGAGATCACAATCCCCGCGAACGAGCCGGGCAGCTCCATCATGCCGGGCAAGGTCAACCCGACGCAGTGCGAGTCCGTCACGATGGTCGCCGTACAGGTCATGGGCAACGATGCCGCCATCGGGATCGCCGCGTCACAGGGCAACTTCGAGCTGAACGTGTTCATGCCCGTCATGATCTACGACTTCCTCCAGTCCGCACGCCTCCTCACCGACTCCCTCAAGTCGTTCAACGACCGCTGCGTCACGGGGATCACGGCGAACCGCGAGAAGATGCACGAGAACCTCCATCGTTCGCTGATGCTCGTCACGGCACTGAACCCGTACATCGGCTACGAGAACGCCGCGAAGACTGCACACAAGGCGTTCGACGAGAACATCAGCCTCAAGGAGGCGTGCGTTGCCCTCGGCTTCCTCACCGCCGAAAAATTCGACGAGGTCTTCCATCCCGAAGAGATGGTGTAAGATTTACGTTTCCTCATGAGAAAAGACCTGCTGCAAAAAAGCGGCAGGTCTTTTTGCGTGCTTCCTAAACTGCTAAAAAATCCGGATTAAGCACGCGCAGAGTCTTGCGGTCATAGTCGATGATCCCCTCGTCACGCATATGGCTCATCTCGCGGCTGAGTGCACTGCGCTCCACACCGAGGTAGCGCGCGAGCTGCGTCTGGTTCAGCTCACGTACGGCGGTGCCGTCTCCCTCCACGGGGATCGCCTGCAGGTAGACACTTAGCTTTGCGCGGATGCTCTTTTGGCCCATGATGCGGATCTTATGCTGATAGAATATCCCCTTCTGCGAAATCCTGCGCAGCATATTCAGCGTAAACCGCCAGAGATGCGGATCGCTGCACGCGGTACGCTCATAGAGCTGTCGGAACTGTAGACGCAGGATCACCGTATCGCTGAGGGCCTTGACGAACATGCGGCTCGCCGCGAGATTCGCCCCCTCCATCGTCTCGCCGAAACTCTTGCCTGCCTCGAATATATTCATGTCGATCTGGTCAGCATTCTCGTTGAGGAACGACACTTCGATTTCCCCCACGAGGATGATGCCCGTCACAATCGGCGCACGTCCCATGCGCATGATATCCGAGCCTGCCGCATAACGCTTCATCTCACCGCCGAGCGCATTTAGGATTTCCGGCAGAGCATCCGCAGGGATGCCCTCGAACAGATCGTGCCGCAGCAGGAGTTCTGTGTGTGGTGCTAACATTTCATGCGTCAGCATAGTCCGCTCCTTTCCGTTGACAGAGAATAATTCTCTATCATTATAGGAGGAATCCACGAATTTGTAAATGAGACGTACATTTTTTCCACAATATTTCTCTTCATTAGCGTCAGAAAATGCTATAATGACAGCAGTCATACAACATTCAATAGAAATGGAGCATACCATGCAGAACACATCATATCAAAATCTCATCATCGGCTTCGGCAAGGCGGGCAAGACGCTCGCGGGCTTCCTCGCAAAGAAGGGGGAGACGGTCGCCCTCGTCGAGAGGTCAAAGGAGCGTTACGGCGGTACCTGCATCAACGTCGCCTGCATCCCGTCGAAGTCGCTGGAGTACAGTGCGCGGCTCTCAGCAGCGGCGGGCGGCGATTTCGCGGCAAAAGCGGCGCGTTATCGTGCAGCGATTGCAGAGAAACGCCGCCTCACAGCGATGCTGCGCGAAAAGAACTACGCCAAGGTGACGGGCACAGGAGCTGTCGTCATTGACGGAGAGGCATCGTTTGTCGACGCGCATACCGTACGCATTGTCGGCGCAGACGGAGAGCAGACCGTCACGGCGGACCGCATTTTCATCAATACAGGTGCGCTGCCCTTCGTCCCGCCGATCGAGGGAGCGGCGGAGAGCACACACGTCTACACGAGTGAGACGATGATGGAGTTGGACGAGCTGCCCGAAAAGCTCGTCATCATCGGCGGCGGCTATATCGGATTGGAGTTCGCATCGTACTACGCCAACTTTGGCTCATCCGTTGCCGTCGTGCAGGACGGCGATGCCTTCATCCCCCGCGAAGACACGGAGATCGCCGCACGCGTCCTACAGCACACAAATGATCGCGGCATCCATATCCTGATGGGGGCGAAGGTACAGCGCATCGAGGACGGCGCTGTGGGCGCAAATGTCATCGTGCAGACGGCGGGCGGAGAGAAGCGGCTTGCAGCGAACGCCATCCTCATTGCAACGGGTCGCCGCCCGAACATCGAAGGGCTGAATCTTGCGGCGGCGGGCGTTGCTGTGACGGAGCGCGGTGCGGTTGCTGTCGACGAGCACCTGCGCACGAACGTACCGCACATATGGGCGATGGGCGATGTCGCGGGCGGACTGCAGTTCACCTACATCTCCCTCGACGATTTCCGCATTGTAAAGGATCAGCTCGCGGGCAGCGGAACACGCACAACGACAAATCGCGGGGCCGTCCCCTACTCCGTCTTCCTCGATCCGCCGCTCTCACGCGTCGGCATGACGGAGGCACAGGCAGAGGCAGCGGGCTTTGACGTACGCATCCTCCGCCTTGAGGTCGCCGCTATCCCAAAGGCACAGGTCTACAAGAAGCCTGCCGGCATACTCAAGGCAGTCGTTGATGCAAAGACGGACACAATTCTCGGTGCTCATTTCTTCTGCCCCGAGTCGCAGGAGATGATCAACCTCATGAAAGTGGCAATCGACCACGGCATCACTGCCGCCGCGCTCGGCTCTGCCATCTACACCCACCCGACCATGACCGAGGCACTGAACGATCTGTTCAGCTGAAAAGGAGATGTCAATGACATTCGCGCACAAAGCGGCGCGGTACTGCCTCGCCGCCATATTTGTCCCGCCGCTCTTTCTCGGTGCGGAAGCTGCGGCAGCCCCCGAGGCAGCACCCATGCAGCCGACAAGAACCGCCCCGTCCGAGCACACCGAAATTCGGCAGCTGACAATGGAGTTCCGCCATCCCGTCGCAGACGGCACACTCATGCGCATGATCTGGCAGATTGACGGTGTCGTCAAGGATGCATTCTCGGCGGAGGAAATCGCAGAACGAGGGCTGAATCCGGATGCCCTCATCCCCTGTCTCGCCGAATTTGTGGCGAAGGAGTTCACAAACGGCCGCCGTCTGGACATCCGCGAGCGTTACATCCCGTGGACACCGGAGCTTGAGTCGCGCCTTCACGCGATCATTGCCGCACAGAACCTCCCCGCCGAGAACGACTACGGCGCACGCGCGGAGACCGTGACGAATCCCGCCTACAACATCCTCATCGCCTATGAGGACGGACGCAGCCTCTACATCACTTCGGAAGGGCAGACGCTGAACGAACACGAGGAGAGCATCGAGGATGCTCTCCTCACATGGTGCGACGAAGCATTCGCAGCAAAAGAAAAATAAAGGAAAGGTATTGCATGAAGAACTGGAAGAAATACATCAGCCGTGCAGTGTTTGCGCTCGGGCTTGCCGTCCTGTCCCCATGTGCATTTGGTGCACCCGCTTCACAGGAGCACGGCATCGTGTTGTCAGGGGAGGCGAAACAGGACTACATTCAAAAAGAAATGAACGCACTCTACCACCCTGCCAAGAATACTGCGGCAAAACCATGGTCACCGCCCAATGGTTGGATCTATGAAAAACTTACGATCGGAGATGTGCCCGTCGAACGGATCGCGCCGACAAAATCGGCCACGCAGAGGGTCATCCTGTTGCTGCATGGCGGCGGCTATATGGGCGGCATAACGGACCGCTATCGTGCACTGTCCATTCGTCAGGCAACGTATATGGATGCGGCAGAGGTTTACAACGTAGACTATCGGCTTGCCCCCGCACACGTCTATCCGACCGCACTGGAGGATGCGGAAACTGTTTATCGCGGACTGCTCGCACGTGGAATCGCCCCATCAAACATTATTGTTTTCGGGGATTCTTCGGGCGGCAATCTTGCCCTTGCGCTTGCACTTCATCTAAAAGAACAAGGGCTTCCACAGCCCGCCCTGCTGCTTCTGCTCTCGCCATGGGTAGATTTCGAACACAAGGATGGCACATCACGCACGGAGAATTTTGAAAAAGACAAAATGCTCGGTGCCGGAACTCCATTCGCAGACTCTGTTCGCAAGGCGCCGCCCTACGCCGGTAGTCTCCCGCTCGACGACCCGCGTCTCTCTGTCATTCACGCCGATCTCAGCGGACTGCCGCCAATGCTGATCCAGACGGGCGGCTATGATCTCCTCCTGACAGAGGACGAAGTGCTTGCGACAAAAGCGGCAGCGGACAGTACGCCTGTAACGCTCAGCATCTACCCCGAGATGCCCCATGTCTTTCCGCTCGTTCTGCCCGAACTTGCGGAAAGTTTCGCTGCACTTGAGGAGATGCGGGACTTTGTGAATCGGTATATGAACGAACTACCATAATCATACGAAAGCGGGAGATATCATCACAGTGACGATATCTCCCGCTTGTTGTTTCTCTATTATGCCTCTCTGCGGTCGAACGGCACTTGTCCGAGCTGAAGATCGGGGTTGTTCTCGCGAATCCAGCCAAGCGCCCACTCGTTGCTGACGAGGAGGACGGGGTTGCCGTTGCGGTCATGGACGAACATGCCGCGATCCGCACCGCGCAGATCGGCGGGCTTGATCGTGCGCCCGTCGGGGAACGCCAGCCAGCGCGCCGTCTCAAACGGCTGCATCTGCATGGTGATCTCCGTATTGTACTCGTTCTTCAGACGATACTCAAGCACCTCGAACTGGAGCGTGCCGACCGTGCCGACGATGTAGCTGTCAAGACCCACGCCGACCTGCTCGAAGAGCTGGATTGCGCCCTCCTGCGTGAGCTGTTCGATACCCTTGACGAACTGCTTGCGCTTCATCGTGTCCTTCGCCGCAACGCGTGCAAAACGCTCGGGCGGGAACACGGGGAAGTCCTCGAACTTGAACTTGTGCGCGGGGTCGCAGAGCGTATCCCCGATGCCGAACACGCCAGGGTCGAAGAGTCCGACGATGTCGCCGGGATACGCCGTGTCGATGATCTGGCGATCCTGCGCGAGGAACTGCTGCGGCTGAGCGAGCTTGATGAGTTTGCCCGAGGGCGCGTGCCAGACGCTCATGTTGCGGTCGAATTTGCCCGACGAGATGCGGATGAAGGCAAGGCGGTCGCGGTGCGCAGGGTTCATATTCGCCTGAATCTTGAACACGAAACCGGAGAATTGCTCATCGTCCGGTTCGATCATGCCCGCTGAGGACATACGCGGCGCGGGTGTCGGTGCGAGCCTGATGTACACCTCAAGGAAGTTCTGCACGCCGAAGTTCGTCATCGCAGAGCCAAAGAACATCGGTGTAAGCTCGCCCGCATCCACCGCTGCACGGTCGAACTCCTCGCCCGCGTCGCGCAGCAGCTCGATGTCGTCAAAGAGTGCGGCGGCAGCCTCCTCTCCGACGCGCTCCTTCCACGCGGGATCATCCATCTCGAACACCTCGGAGACACGCGTCTCCTGTCCGTGCGTCACATCCTCCGCAAAGAGCTCAATGCGGTTCTTCTCGCGGTCATACACGCCGCGATAGGTGCCGTCCGTGCCAATCGGCCAGTTCATCGGATAGGAGCGGATGCCGAGAACATTTTCGAGCTCATCCATCAGATCGAGTGGAGCCTTGCCAAAGCGGTCGAGCTTGTTGACAAAGGTGAAGATGGGGATGCCGCGCTGACGGCAGACGCGGAAGAGTTTGCGCGTCTGCGCCTCGACCCCCTTCGCCGCGTCGATAATCATGACGGCACTGTCCACCGCCATCAGCGTGCGGTAGGTGTCCTCGCTAAAGTCCTGATGCCCCGGGGTATCGAGGATATTGATGCGATAGCCGTCGTAGTCGAACTGCAGGACGGAGGACGTGACGGAGATGCCGCGCTGCTTTTCGATCTCCATCCAGTCGGATACGGCGTGACGCTGTGTCTTGCGCGACTTGATCGAGCCGGCGAGATGAATCGCCCCGCCGTAGAGGAGCAGTTTCTCGGTCAGCGTCGTCTTACCCGCATCCGGATGTGAGATGATGGCAAAGGTGCGCCGTTTTGCGATTTCGCGCGCGAGTTCTTCTTTCAGTGATGCCATAAATTTCCTTACAATACAATCGTTCGGTAATCACAGAGCTGCACGACACGCAGCCTATCTTTTTGCCCCTTCCACCGCTTCGCGGTCCCCCTTCCCCGCAAGCGGGGCAGGCTTTGGAGGACGATTATTTCAACGTCAGTGATACGGGGCAGTGATCGCTCCCGAATACATCCGCATGGATCTCTGCCGCTGCAATGCGATCCTTCAGCTCCTCCGAGACGAGGAAGTAGTCGATGCGCCATCCCGCATTCGTCTCACGCGCATGGCGCAGGTACGACCACCATGTATACGCGCCCGTCACATCGGGATAGAGCGCACGGAAGGTATCGACAAAGCCCGCAGCAAGGAGCTCCGTGAATTTGCCGCGCTCCTCATCTGTAAATCCTGCATTGCGACGATTGCTCTTCGGGTTCTTGAGGTCGATCTCCGTATGCGCAACGTTGAGGTCGCCGCAGACAATAACGGGCTTTTTCGCACGCAGGTCAAGCAAAAATGCACGGAACGCATCCTCCCAGACCATACGGTAGTCGAGGCGTGCGAGCGCGTTCTTCGAGTTCGGCGTGTAGACGGTGACAAGGTACACATCCGCAAACTCCATCGTGATGACACGCCCCTCGTGGTCGTGCTCCGGGATGCCAATTCC
This sequence comes from uncultured Selenomonas sp., assembly GCA_963555475.1. Lineage (GTDB taxonomy): Bacteria > Bacillota > Negativicutes > Selenomonadales > Selenomonadaceae > Centipeda. Next base: position 18,265 of record CAUVVR010000006.1, on the reverse strand, counting down.
ATAGTTCACCGAGAGCGGCTTCATACGCGTGAAAATCGCCGTGCCGGAGTAGCCCTTTTTCTCCGCACTGTAAAAATACTGCTCATAGCCGGGCAGATCGAGGATCGCCTGCCCCTCCTGCATCTTTGTCTCCTGCAGACAGAAGGCATCGGCATCGAGTTCCTTGAAGGCCTCCATGAAGCCCTTTTTGAGAGCGGCACGCAGTCCGTTGACGTTCCATGATACAAAACGCATATTGTTCCTCCGTCAGAGCGTCTTATACTGTGAAATCGGCCAGAACACAAGGAGCGCCTTTCCCTTGATGAGATCGTACGGTACAAAGCCGACATCGGCGAAGCGGCTGTCCTCGGAGTTGTTGCGGTTATCTCCCATGACGAAGACGCGCCCCTCGGGGACGGTCGACTTCGGATACTCGCTGCGCGTCTTTTCGAGAATGTAGTCCTCCGTGAGCAGCTGATCGTTGACGAGCACACGACCCTCGCGGATCTCGATCGTATCGCCCGGCGTTGCGATCACGCGCTTGATGAAGTCGCGGCTCGGGTCGCGCGGATACTGAAAGACGAGGACTTCGCCCTTCTCCGGCGGACGGAAGCGGTAGATGAATTTATTGACGACGAGACGCTCCTCCGACTCAAGGGTCGGGCGCATCGACGGTCCGTCGACGACATAGAGCTCCACGATAAAGGTTCGGATGAACATGGCAAGTGCAACGGCGACAACGATGGATACAATCCAGTCCTTGATCTCCGATGCGGTTGATGTTTCTTTTTCCATAAAATCCTCCTCTCATACGACGAATACAGCAAAAATAGGGACTGCCGCAGCAGTCCCTATCCATCGTACAGTTAGCGCTTTTCCCGAATACGAGCCGCTTTGCCCGTGAGTCCGCGCAGATAGTAGAGCTTCGCACGGCGGACGATACCGCGGCGCGTCACCTCGATCTTTGCGATACGCGGGGAGTGCACGGGGAAGAGACGCTCGACACCAACGCCCGATGCAATGCGGCGCACGGTGAAGGTCTCACGAACGCCCGAGCCCTGACGCGCGATGACAACGCCCTCGAACACCTGAATGCGCTCGCGCGTGCCCTCGACGATGCGCGCATGAACGCGAACCGTGTCGCCCGGTGCAAACTTCGGGATGTCGGAGCGGAGCTGCTCCTTCTCAAGGACCTCGATGATATTCATATGTTTTCCTCCTTCGCTCGGACGTTCATAGCCGGCTCATGCCGCCCAGCGGACCATCCACACACATACCCAGTGACTATAGCACAAGATGACGCTTCGCGCAAGAAAAATTTTTCCTCAGTGATCTCGAATCTCCTGCATACGAGCCTCGGTGGGATTGCTCTCAGGCGGCTTTTCCTTCTTCTTCGGGCGGCGCGGCGGCATATGCGCCTTCCAGTCCGGTTCACAGGTGATCCGATTGCGCCCGTTCTCCTTCGACTGGTAGAGCGCGGTGTCCGCGCGCTTTACCATGTGGTCTGCCGTGTCCTCGGATGTGCCGTACCAGATGGCAACACCACCGCTGCACGTCACCTGATCCGACGGATGAATGCGCGCCTCGGAGACCGCCTCGCGAATCGTATTTGCGAATGTCGTCGCCTCTGCCCCATCATAGTGGAGACAGAGCAGAATGAACTCCTCGCCGCCCCAGCGGATGAGAATGTGGCGGCGGTCGAGGAAGCCGTGGATCGTCTGAGCGAAGCCCACGAGCACCACATCGCCAACATCGTGTCCGTAGGTGTCGTTGATATTTTTGAAGTGGTCTATATCGAACATGATGAGTGCAAATGGCTCCTTGATCTCGAGCGAGATTCGCATGAAGTCGCGTGTTGCCGCAGGAAACTTGTTCCGATTGAACGCGCCCGTAAGCGGATCGACCTCCATCTGCCTCGTCACGACATTGACCTCGTTCTCAAGGCTTGCAGAAAGCTCCGCAAGATAGCGTTCATGCGCCGCACGCTCCAAAATCAGCTGAACAATGAAGAAGCCGATCGTATAGATGCCAAAGGGAACAAAATAGGTGTGCCATGCAAACACGCGATACTGGAGCGAGAGTCCATCCACCACAGCGAGCGCAGAAAGCGTTCCAAAGGCGATGAGAAGAGGTCGGCAACGTTTGTTTCCGCGCCTGTGGCAGACCCACAGCCAGTATCCTGTCATGAGCCCGCAGACGGCAAGCGCAAGATAGTAGAAGAACCGCATGAGATAGAGGCCGTTCAGACCGAGGAGCTCAAGCACGACACCAATGCTGAAGATGGCACAATAAATGGCAGCCACTCGAAGAATCTTCTTTTTATAATCATCGTCAATGATACCGTAGATCAGAAGATTTGCTGCAACAGGAATGAGATAGGAGGAGATAAGCTCCAAATACCACCAGAAAACGGGCCAATCCGCCCAGAGAAGCACGAGGCTCGAGGAGCTGAGCATCCAGACAAAAAAGACAAGCAAAACGACGATCAGGCGCAAATAGACATCCCTGAGTTCCTTCTCCGTAAAGAAGTAAACGCCGAGCAGCATGATAAAGATCGCGAGTGCGGTAATGCCGCTCACATACGGGAAGTCATAGAGAAAGACATCTTCGATCTGATGGGCAGCACGGTCCAGTCGGACACGGTCAAACTGCCCGAGTACCCAGATATTGTCCGAATACACCTGCATATAGAGCTGGCGGCCGACTGCCCACGCGGGCAGATCAACCAGATGCCACTTGCGCCCATAGGCAGAATCATCGTGATTGAAGTCCCCGTAACGATAGATGGATACGCCGTCCAAAAAGATCTGAACCGCCTGATCCGTTGTGGAGAAAAAGAGACTCTCATCGACCCCCGTGTCCGGAGGGATATAGACTCGCACCCAGATATAGCGCGTCCCCTCGGGAGCCGCAACACCGAACTGCGGATTGAACCTGCGCCAAGTTCCCTCTTCCTTTGGAAATGCAGGAACTGTGCGCGCTGCTTGTTCATTTGCAGAAGGCACAGAGGGCTGCCAATACTCCCATGCAAGCGATGAGGTCTCAGCTGATGCCGCACGTCCCGTGCACAGAAGCAACACAAATAGAAATATCTGCAAAAACGTGCACAATGGCCGCCTCATCCTCCGATCACCTCCTTACTTTTATTCGTTACAAAATGAAGTAAACTTAAACATATTCAGGATGAAAGTCCCAGTAAAATTTTTCGTACAATCTCCTCCGGCACGTCACTGTGTACAGAAACGCGTCCAATGCCCTCCGCGAGCACCCAATGAATGCGTCCGCCGACGGTTTTTTTATCATGAAAAAGGTCCGCATGCATCGCATCCACCTTCACCCCCTCGGCAGAGAGAGGGAGCTCCATCGCACGGATCAGGTCATTTATCCGCATGCGGTCATCGTCCGAGAGAAGCCCCATCTGCACACTGATCGCTGCTGCACCCGCCATGCCGATCGCAACAGCCTCGCCATGACGGTATCGCACATATCCCGTCTCCTTTTCGACGGCATGGGCGATTGTATGACCGAAGTTCAGAATGCGGCGAAGCCCGCTCTCACGCTCGTCCTGACGCACGACATCCGCCTTGATCGCACAGGAGCGTGCAATGATATGCGTCACTGCGGCGGGTTCTAGGGCAAGGATGTCCACGCAGTGCCCCTCAAGCCATGCAAAAAAGTCTGCGTCATAGATGATACCATACTTGATAATCTCACCGAGCCCCGACAAAATCTCGCGTTTGGGCAGCGTCCGCAGCAGCTTCAGATCCATAAAGACCGCGTCAGGCTGATAGAACGCGCCGATGAGGTTCTTTCCGAGCGCGTGGTTGACAGCGACCTTGCCGCCAACGCTCGAATCCACCTGTGCGAGAAGGCTCGTCGGTATCTGGAGGAAGGGCACGCCGCGCATATAACTCGCCGCAACAAAGCCTGTAAGATCACCGACTACGCCGCCGCCAAGTGCGATGATCGGTGAGTTCCGATCAAGCCCCAGCTCGATGGCACGCGTAAAGAGATCATTTGCCTGTGCGAGACTCTTCGACGGCTCGCCCGCAGGAATTGTGACAATCTCCGCATGCACCCCTGCAGCAGCAAAGAGCGCGGCAATGTCGTCTGCGCAGAGCGGACCGACGTTCATATCCGTGACGATCATCCCGTGCGCAGAGTATCCTGACGTGCGAACAAACGAAATGATTTCATCGTCAATACCGCTTCCAATTATGATCGGATAGCTGCGTGTCCCGAGTTCGACCATTACCTTGCGCATATTATTTTCTCCAAATTCGCGTTGCCTGTATGATGTACTCCGCCACCTCAAGCGGAGCACGACCGCTCGTATCCACCGTGATGTCGGCACTCTCGTAGAGGTGACGGCGTTCCTCCAGCAGACGCACAACTGCCGCACGGCGATCCCCCGCATCGGCACTGTCGAGGACCGGCCGTGCGCCACGCGCCCGCGTCCGCTGCAGGATAGTATCCACGTCGGCGGTCAGTGCCACGAGAACACCGTTTTGACGCAGCAGTGCCACGTTCTCCGCATCCTTGACCGTACCGCCTCCCGTCGCAATGACGAGATTTGTACGCTCTGCCGCCGCACGTACGGCTTCCTTCTCACGTGCGCGGAAATATGGCTCTCCATGCTGCGCAAACATCGCCGGGATGGACATTCCGCAGCATTCCTCGATCTTCTTGTCGAGATCGTGAAAGGCGCAGCCGAGGCGTGCGGCAAGAAGGCGTCCGACACTCGTCTTCCCCGTGCCCATAAAGCCGATCAATACGACATTTTTCATGCACGCCTCCACACGCTTTCCAGACGTGCGCGGTAGGCATCAATTGAGGCGCAAAGGTCAGTCATAGCGTCCGCATGGAACTGTGTGCAGATCGCATCCGCAAGGACGAAGGAGACCATCGCCTCGCCGACCACGGAGGCTGCGGGTACAGCGCAGGTATCACTGCGCTCCTTGCTCGCCGAGACCTCCGCGCCCGTGGCAAGATCTACGGTCTTCAGTGGTGTCATGAGTGTCGGGATGGGCTTCATCGCCGCGCGCACGACAAGCGGCTCACCGTTCGTCATGCCGCCCTCAAGTCCGCCTGCACGGTTGGTCGCACGATACGGACGGCCGTCGCCCCCCATATAGATCTCATCGTGAATTGCACTCCCCGGCAAATGCGCACATACAAAGCCCGCACCGATCTCCACGCCCTTGATCGCCTGAATAGACATCATTGCGCCCGCAATTTTTCCGTCAAGGCGCGCATCCCACTGCGTATGCGTACCAAGCCCGACAGGCAGTCCGCGCACAACGACCTCAAACACACCGCCCAGAGTATCCCCCGCCGCCTGCGCCTCGTCGATGCGGGCTTTCATCTGTATCTCTGCTGCAGGATCGCAGCAGTTCAGATCATCGCTGTTCGTCACACCGATATCTGCGTCGTGCATTGACGCGCGATCAACCGTCACACCGCCGATCTCCGTGACGTGCGAAACGACAGTCACACCAACAGCGGCAAGCAGCTGCCGACAGACGGCACCGACGGCAACGCGCATCGTTGTCTCGCGTGCACTCGAACGCTCAAGGATGTCACGCGCATCATGACGGTCATATTTGAGAACACCCGTGAGATCCGCGTGCCCGGGACGGACGGCTGTTACCGCCTCCCCTGTCGATGCACCAAAGGGATCCATGCGCTCCGTCCAGTTTGCAAAGTCTCGGTTCACCACTTGCAGCGTAATCGGTGCGCCCAGCGTCTCACCAAAGCGCAGACCCGAGAGCACCTCCACGCGGTCGGTCTCGATTTTCATGCGTCCGCCGCGCCCATATCCCTTCTGACGGCGTGCCAGCTGCGCATCAATCTCCGCACGCGAAATATGCAGCCCCGCCGGCATTCCGTCGAGAATCGCCGTCAGTGCCGCGCCATGTGACTCCCCTGCCGTAACAAACCGCAGCTGGCTCATCCAAATTCCTCCCCGTGGAAACATTCATATCTTTATACCCATCGTAAAACAGATTCGATACAATGGCGTTTTTTCCTGCAAAACACATACGGTTTCTTCGTTATTTCACGGACTTCGGCGATGTCAGTTCACGCACGTTCACCTGACCGTCTCTGTCATCCCGTGAGCATTCTGTGTATGCCGCAATTTTGAGCTGAAGCACACAGTAGAGTTCATCGCCCTCACTCTTCAGGGAAAAATCACCGAACGCAGCTCCGCGCGGCATCTCCTGTACAGCATGAAGGAAGGAAAGGACATCAAAATACCGTCCGTGAAAGCGGAGTTCCATCGGATGCACAAGAATACCTTCGCGCTCATCGTTTTTCAGTGGGGAAATGCCCTCGATCACCACACCGCTCGTCTGTGCAAAGCGCTCCACCATACGAATAAACGAGCCCTGCCCGAGTTCCTCGGGAAGCGCATCCGCGACACGCGCCTGACGTGCCCCCAGTTTTTCCAGTGCCCGTGTATCATCCAGCAGGAGATGCTGATAGGCCTCCACACGCGCACACAGGCTCTCTGCTGCCGCACGCTCAGCAAGCACGGCCTTACGTTCTGCATCAAAGTACGGTGCGAGCACAAGCATATAGAAAAGGAGGAGCGCAAGTGCCCAGATCAGTGCGAGCTCAATGCGCTGCCGCTCGGAAAATCGTTCCATCGCCGCCTCCTACCACCGACTGCGCAGAGCAAAGTGGATTTGCTCCGACATGCCGTTCGCCATCTGTTCCGCATTTTCAAGCGTTGTCCCCATGGAGAAAAAGCCATCCTCTTCCAACGCGCTGATCAGAGCGGACAGTGCGGCATAGTCCGCTGCCTCCCCCTCAATGCGGACACTCTGTGCATCTGCATGAAGCCCCGTGAGCCGAACACCATCCACCGCCGCAGTGCCGAGATGCACGAGCAGCGCACGGGCGGGCAGCGATTCACGCAAAAATGCAGACAGAAGCCGCTCGCGCTCAACAAGGTCGACGCGCAGTGCAGAAAACTCCTCCATGCGCGCACGTTCCGACGCACGAAGTGCAAGCTCCTCCACGGCTTGATCGCGTGCCCTCCGTGCCGCCAAATCGGCGGCAGCATCCGCCGCAACACAGCTGAGGAAGGCCGCCGCTGCGAGGACGGCAATCCACGTCGCCGCCTGCGCACGCAAGCGTCCAAGAAGCTGCCGTTCGCCCGTCCAATACAGATGCACGGGCGTATCCGTGCGCAGGAGCAGTCCCGCATAGATCGCAGGAAGAAGGCCCTCCGTCTCTGCCGCTGCACTCTCCCACGGCATACGCGGCTCGCGTGCAGCCTCGACCGCCTCCGCAAGCGCACCGCCGTCCGGCGGGCAGACGGTCATCCGACGCAGACGCAGTCCCGCTGCAGCAAACGCGGAAAAGTATGCCCGAATGAGCGCCGTATCCACCTGTGCTGTCCAGTACCGCTGCGGTACCGTGCCCGCAAGAGCCGTACAGCAGAGGCAGATATTCTGCTCCGCATCCACCGCATCCTCTGCGTGCAGCGACCAGAGGAGTGCCTCGCGCAGCTCTTCGCCCGTAAGCAGGATGGGCAGCTCCCGCTCTGAGATTTCTGCTTCCTCATGAGGGAGCGCAAGCCCGAGCGGCAGTCTCTCCCAGCCTGCACGCACCAGTTCCGCACGCGCACATGCGGCAAGTTCCGCCGCATCCGCGAGGTTCATACCGTCCGTTTTCACCACGCGGGATTCCGAAACAGACCATCGCCCCGCCGCGTCCTCCACCGCACACAGATAGGCGAGTACGAGCCCCTGCGCCGATGGGTAAATCCCCACCGCTGCGCACACTGTCCACGGCAGTCTAAAACCAACGCCGCCAGACATAGCGATCTCCCTTCTTCTCCATCCGTGCGCGGACAATCTTTGCCCGCATCCAGTCCTCACCGTCCGGAATGCGCGGCTCACCCACACCGACGGCTGCCGCAACCACATTGATCGCACCCACGGGTGCTGTATCCGGTGGGTTCTCGATAAAAATACGCAGTGTGATGTTCTCCGCCATCGGGACTGCACCCACAGAAACTTCCCTGTGTTCTCCCTTGGCGGGCGGCGCACCGTAGACATCCACATTTGCCTCAAGTGATGCAGCAGCGGTCTCCACGCCGCTCTCGGCGGCAAGCCGCAGCTGCATCTCGCGCTCGTACTCGGAGGCAACGCCCGCGCCGCCGCGCATGAACTGCGCCGCAGCAAACGCGAGGAGGAGAACCGCCGTCAGTACGCAGAGCCCGATGGCAGAGACCGTGCCGCGCTCATCGTCATGTACCACCCATATCCTCCCGCAGATAGACACTTGTCTTCAGCATGTACGTGCGCCCGGTCACCATACTACGCCCCGTCATCTCGATGTGATAGAGGCACGGGGCGTGCTCGTCGGGCTGTACGGAAAACGATGTGATATGCACACCTGCACCCGAGAAGGCTCCCGTAATGGGGTACGTCGCATAGTTGAACACAAGATTTCCGTTACTGACCCAATACCGATCCAGCGGCTCATGATCCCATGTTCGCTGGCGCATTTCATACACGCCGCGCTGCCGCTCCCGAATGCGCTCGGAGAGCAGTGCCGACTCCACTATGCGTGCGGCGGCAATCTGCATTTCCTGCTGCAGTTCCGCGTCGGCAATCTCCTGTCGATAACAGCGAAAGCTCCACACGGCGGCAAAGGCGAGAAACGTCAAAAGGAGCGCGAGGATGGGCAAACTGACAGCAATCTCCGTCAGGACAAATCCGCCCTCCCCGCAGTGCCGCCTAGGGGCTCGTTCGCCCATGCCGCCGCAGCCTCCGCACATAATTCGCCTCTTCCTCATGCCCAAACATCTGCCACGAAATCCGCAGGCGCACATCGTAAAAATCTCCCGTCCGCGTGACCTCACGCACAATGCGATAGGCAATGTCATTCGACGTACGTTCGGAAGTCATATCTACGGGCATGGTTCCCTGATCGAGAGCCGCCTCCATCACCGAAAACTCCGCACGCGCGAGGAAAGCCGCCTCCATGCGTGCCCCGGCGTGCTCCTGAACGAGTGCCGTCCGCATAAAAATACCGATTCCGGCAGCAGTGGCGAGCGCAACACAGGCGAGCAGAACCGCCTCGATGAGAATCCATCCCGCCGCATCATTCCTCATCCACTGCATTTCCTCCGCCCCTCTGCAAGCGAATACGCGCGGCACGGTCGATCACAACGCGCAGTGCATCCTCCTCATATCCCGGAACGTAAATGCAGATCGTCATATTGTGACTTTTCCAGTTGTCCGCAATCGCACCGTTGCGGTTGAACTCTACAACCGTGTTTTTCAGCGTCTCCTGTTCAAATTGGACGAGCGGCAGCGGACGATGGACGCGCACATCATCGCCAAAGGGACGACGAAGCACATAACCGTCGGCGCGGATGCGCAGACGAGGAACACGCTCCCATGACGGCCGCCCCTCAAGTACATAGAGCGGCATTGCCGTTGTGCGGCTGATCGCCTGAACGCGGCGGAGCTCTCCAATGAGATGCATCGCCTCGTACTCCACCGCCGCACGCGCATAAAATGACAGTGCCGCAGGAACAGCCGCCGCGAGCACCGTACTGACGATGGAGAGCGCAATGAGCACATTCAGGAGTGCCATGCCCCGCGCACCAGGATACCGCATCAGATAAGCCCCCAATAGAGCTGCCAGAGCTGCGTGCCTGCCACGAACGCGACATAGCCGCCAATCGCAAGAAAGGGGCCGAACGGAATCCCGTCGCGCCGCCCTTTGCGCCGCGTGATGAGGAGGACCACCGCCGCAATGCCGCCAAGCAGAAACGCGATCCAGACGGCAACCACAGCCGCCTCCCAGCCGAGCCACACCCCAAGCCCCGCGGCGAGTTTCACATCACCGCCGCCAAGCCCGCCGCGTGCAGCGATATACAGGCAATAAAATAAGACGCCGCAAAGCGTCCCACCAATGACCGCATTTACCACAGGTATCAAGGCTCCCATCATGGAAAGCACAAGCCCAGCCACCGCGAACGGCATGGTAACCACATCATAGAGCAGACCGTCGCGCAGGTCAAGATACGAGAGCCACAGGAGCACTGCAGCGAATACACCGCCGCACAGGCTGCGTACACTCAGGCCATCACCGGAGAGAATACCGCATACGGCGATCAGCCAAAGTACAAAGAGCAGGAGCAGCGGCCGCCCTGCGGGAAAAAGCACCTGCGCTTCCTCCTGCATACTGTGCTCCTCCCTTACTTTGCCGGCTGCTGTGAACGAAACTCCTCCGCCGTCTTTCCGCCGCACGTCGCGCGGTAGACATTCTTCTTATTCTCGATCTGATACGTCTTGCCTTCCATGGAGATATCCTGATCTCCGACGCGCACATTGCCCGAAGGCGGCTTGAGATTTTTGAGATCCGTCACATAGTCTGCCAGGTCATCAATACTTTTGGGATTCTGCCCCTTCGCCGTCTGATAAAGCACAATCGCCGTGTCAAGGGCTGTGAGATCCGCCTGCACCTTCACCGCATTCGCCGTACTGATCGCCGTCTGAAAGCGCGGCACGGCAATCGCAAGGATCACTGCGAGAATCATCACCGCAAGCAGCGTCGAGAGCAGAGAGAAGCCCCGCTCAGAGCGTCGTACAGACGCACGGTTACTTAAAGTCGACAAACTCATCAATGCGCGCACCGCCCTTTGCCATCGGCTCCACGAAACTGCGCCACACATCCATCACAATGACACGAGGGTGTGTTCGATCCTCGAGCGCATCCGAGAGTGCTGCCGCGAAATCCTCCTGTGCTGCGACGCGCACAGCTTTGATGCCAAAACTCTCCGCGTACTTCACATAGTCCATCTCATGATCGAGCTCACAGGCGATATAGTGCTCATCGTAGAGCACCTTCTGCAGCTGGCGGATCATGCCGAGGCTGCGGTTGTTCGCGATGATCGAGATCACAGGAAGCCCAAGACGTGCAATCGTATAGAATTCATTGCCCGTCATCTTGATGCTGCCATCGCCCGTGATGTGAATCACGCGTCGCTGATCCCCCCATGCGAGCTGCGCCCCCATCGCGGCGGGCAGACCATAGCCCATCGTACCAAGCCCGCCCGAGGTCAGCCACGTCCGCGGCTCCTCCACGCGCAGATGGAGTGCCGCCCACATCTGATGCTGCCCCACATCCGTCACATAGGCATACGGCTTGCCCGTCGTACTCTGCGCCACCTGATGCAGAGCCCACGGCACGGTCAGTCGTCCCACATGATAATCGTAGTCGTACGCCTCCTGCCATGTGCGGATCTGCTCCCACCATGCTGCGAGATCGCTCTTTGGCGACTGCCGCATAAGAAGCTTTAGAATCGTACGCATATCGCCCGCGAGGCCGAGACTGTTCTCAATATTCTTGTCGATCTCGGCAGGATCGATGTCGATGTGTATGAACTTTCGGTTTGCCGTATACTTGCTGAGGTTGCCCGTCTGACGGTCGGCAAAGCGGCTGCCGATCGCAATGACGAGATCTGCCGCACCAATGGCATAGTTCGCCGCCTTTTCCCCGTGCATCCCCGCAAATCCGAGCATCTGCGGATGCGTGCTCGGCACGGCCCCCATGCCCATGAGCGTATGCACCACAGGCAGATGATACTTCTCGACGAACGCTGTAACCTCTGCCGAGGTTCCTGCCGAGATCACACCGCCGCCCACGATCACGAGCGGGCGCTCAGCAGCGACAATCTCCGCAGCAGCCTCCGCCGCACAGATCATAAAATCCGCATCGGGCTTGCCCGACGTACGCACCTCCGGCTTCTCGGCGACGTAGGCGACTTCCTCGAAGAAGAGATTACGCGGCACATCCAGAAGTACGGGGCCCGGCCGACCGCTGCGTGCAAGCGCGAACGCCTGACGGATCGTCGGTACGAGATCTGCCGCATTTTTGATTTTATAATTGTGCTTTGTAATGGGCATCGTCACATTGAGGATGTCCGTCTCCTGAAAGGCATCGCGCCCGAGCATGGCAATGTCCACCTGCCCTGTGATCGCGACCATCGGGATCGAGTCCATGTACGCCGTTGCAAGTCCCGTGACGAGATTCGTCGCGCCCGGTCCCGACGTAGCGATGCAGACACCGACACGTCCCGTTGCACGCGCATAGCCATCCGCCGCATGGGCAGCATTCTGCTCATGCGTCACGAGAATCTGACGTATATCCTTCTGTGCATAGAGAGCATCATAAAGCGGCAGAATCATCCCGCCCGGATAGCCGAACAATGTATCAACGCCCTGCTCCCGCAGACACGCCAGAATCGCCTCCGCACCTCTCATACACGCACTCCTCAGTTTCACGAAACAATGATAAAAATATTATAGCATACGTGAGACAACTATAGCAAGCTGCGCATTCCGCCAATTTCCCGGATTTTTTCAACCGACATCTCAGAGATGCGTGCAATCATCTCAAGCTGTAGTTTTTCCTTCAGCATATTGAGGACAGCAGAGATACCCCCCTGCTCAAAACCGTTCTCAAATACGGCTTCGCGAAACGACTTCTCATTCCACTCAACCCCGACCATGTTCATCAGCTCGCGTTCATGTGCTTCCCAAAAGTCTCTCATCACATCATTCGCTATAACAGTATACCACATCTTTACAGACAGACCAAAAGAAACATTCCCACAAAATATGTTCACTGCTATCCGTCTTCTCAAAATCATCCCTTTACACGCTCGCTCCATCTACGGTATAATTATCATGTATGATGTTATAGATTCCGCAGTTCATCAGCAAAACACCAGCATGGTTTTCACAATCTTTTCGGTGTTTTTCCATGTATTGCCCAAAGGGGAGGGCGTATAGGGAGATGAATGCGGAAGGGGAAAGGGGTTACGTTATGAAAGATGAAATCTTTGGTGTGCTCCAACGCGTCGGGCGCAGCTTTATGCTGCCGGTCGCGATTCTGCCGATTGCGGGCATTCTGCTCGGCATCGGCGCGTCGTTCACGAATCCGACGACGATTGAGACTTACGGGCTCGGCGGCATCCTCGGTACGGGCTCGGCGCTGAACGCGCTGCTCACGATCATGGCGAGCGCGGGCAGCACGATCTTCGGCAATCTGCCGATCATCTTCGCGGTTGGTGTCGCCATCGGCATGGCAAAGGCGGAAAAGGAGGTTGCGGCACTCTCGGCGATGATCGCGTTCTTCGTCATGCACACAGCATGCAACGCGATGCTGAAACTCGGCGGTCAGATCCTGCCGGACGGCTCAATTGCGCCGACGGTCCTCGAAGGAACGATCGCCGCATCCTGCGGCATCATGTCATTCCAGATGGGTGTGTTCGGCGGCATCATCGTCGGCATCGGCGTCGCATGGCTGCACAACAAGTATCACAAAATCGTTCTGCCGAATGCGCTCTCCTTCTTCGGCGGCTCGCGCTTTGTCCCGATCATCTCCACGATTGTCTTCCTCGGTGTCGGCATCGCGATGTACTTCCTCTGGCCGCTCGCCCAGCAGGGCATCTTTGCCCTCGGCAGCCTCGTCACAGGCACGGGCTATATCGGCACGCTGATCTTCGGCATCATCAAGCGTGCGCTCATCCCCTTCGGTCTGCACCACGTATTCTACCTGCCGTTCTGGCAGACCGGAGTCGGAGGCTCAATGATGATCGACGGTCAGCTCATCCAGGGCGGTCAGAACATCTTCTTCGCACAGCTCGCCTCGCCGAACGTCGCACATTTCAGCGCGGATGCAACGCGCTATTTCTCGGGCGAATTCATCTTTATGATCTTCGGTCTGCCGGGCGCGGCACTCGCCATGTACCACTGTGCACGCCCCGAAAAGAAGAAGGTCGCGGGCGGTCTCCTTCTCTCGGCGGCACTCACCTGTATGCTCACAGGCATCACGGAGCCGATCGAGTTCTCGTTCCTCTTCGTTGCACCCGCACTCTTCGCGGTACAAGTCGTACTCGCAGGTGCGGCGTACATGATTGCACACATGCTGAACATCGCTGTGGGACTTACATTCTCCGGCGGGCTCCTCGATTTCTTCATCTTCGGTATCCTGCAGGGTGAGGCAAAAACGAACTGGATGTACGTCATCCCTGTCGGTGTGATCTACTTCTTCCTCTACTACTTCATCTTCCGCTGGATGATTCAGCACTTCGGCTTCAAGACACCGGGCCGTGAGGACGATGACGAGGAGACGAAGCTCTATACAAAGGCGGACTACAAGGCACGCGAAGGCGCGGCCGACTCGGACAGCGGTGCATCGGGTGACGCAAAGAGCGCGGCGATTGCACGCGGCCTCGGCAGCAAGCGCAACATCACGTCCGTGGACTGCTGCGCAACGCGTCTGCGCTGCTCTGTCACAGACTCCACACTTGTAAACGAGAAGCTGCTCAAAGCGACGGGCGCGGTCGGCGTGATCGTGAAGGGCACGGGCGTACAGGTCATCTACGGTCCGCAGGTCGCCGTCATCAAGTCGAACCTCGAAACCTATCTTGAGACAGCACCCGAGGTCGAGCCGGAAGACAATGCACCTGCCGCAGCCCCCGTCGAGGAGCATTCCGCCGCCGCAGAAGCACCGGCAGCGGCTTCCACAAGCGAAAAGCGCACGCTCTGCAGCCCCGTCACAGGCACAGTACATCCGATCACGGAGGCACCTGACGAGGCGTTTGCGAGCAAGATGATGGGTGACGGCTTCTTCATCTACCCGAGCAAAGGTGAGGTATTTGCACCCGCCGACGGCGAGGTAGTCTTTGTCTTTGACACGAAGCACGCCATCGGCATGAAGAGCGCGGACGGCATGGAGTATCTGCTCCACATCGGTGTAGATACGGTCGCGCTCGGCGGACAGGGGTTCAAGGTCTTTGTCGAATCGGGACAGCAGGTGAAAAAGGGCGACAAGCTCATGGAGTTCGACATCGACTACATTCGTGAGAATGCAAAGTCCGATGCCTGTCTCGTGATCTTCACAGGACTGCCCGAGGGTACGAGCATCGAGATGACCGCCACGGGCGAGGTCAGCGCACTCGATCCGGTCGCAAAGGTCTGATATCTAATTTCCGCAAAAGAAGCAGCTTGTTTTCGGACAAGCTGCTTCTTTTGTGGTATTTGTGACTTGAGAAACATTTCCAAAATGGGATTCCATGTTATAATAACGCAAATACAATGATACAAGAGGGGGAATTTCAATGAATAGTACAAAGGCACCATTCCGCTATGACATCGTGGGGAGCTTCCTGCGCCCCGCCGCTCTCATGAAGATGCGCGAGGCATACGCCGCAGGAAACGCAGCGGCAGACGATCTGCGGCAAGCAGAGGACGCAGCGATTCGCGATCTCGTCGCAAAGGAAAAGGAAGTGGGGCTCTGTGCCGTCACGGACGGGGAGTTCCGCCGCCGCTACTGGCACCTCGACTTTCTCGCGGCACTCGGCGGTGTGGAGGAGATCGGTGCCGCGCATTGGTCAGTCGCGTTCAAGGGCGCACAGCCAAAGGCGGCAACGGTAAAAATTGTGGACAAGGTGGACTTCGGTGCGCATCCATTCCTCGATCACTTCCATTTTCTAAACGATCTCGCAGGGGATGCCGTCGCAAAGATGACAATCCCCTCGCCCAGCATGCTGCACCTCATCTGCTGCGTGCGTGCGACGGACTACGCACCGATTTCGCGCTACGAGGACGAGGATGTTCTCTTCGAGGATATTGCCCTTGCCTATCAGAAGGCAATCCGTGCTTTCTACGAGGCGGGCTGCCGCTATCTGCAGCTCGACGACACGTCCTGGGGCGAGTTCTGTGATCCGGAGAAGCGTGCAGCGTATGAGACGCGCGGCTTCGACCTCGACCGCATCGAGCGTGCCTACGTCGCGATGATCAACCGTGCACTGGAGGCAAAGCCCGCGGACATGACGATCACCATGCACATCTGCCGCGGTAATTTCCGCTCGACATGGTTTTCCTCGGGCGGCTACGAACCCGTCGCGGAGATTCTCTTCGGCGGCTGCAGGGTCGACGGCTTTTTTCTCGAATACGACTCCGACCGCGCGGGCGGATTTGCCCCACTCGATCACATCAAGGATCAGCGCGTCGTACTCGGACTGGTTACCTCGAAATCGGGTGCGCTTGAAAAACGCGAGGACATTGTCGCACGCATCCACGAGGCGGCAAAGCACGTCCCGCTCGATCAGCTCTGTCTCAGTCCGCAGTGCGGCTTCTCCTCGACCGAGGAGGGCAACATCCTGACAGAGGAAGAACAGTGGAACAAGCTGCGCTTCATCAAAGAGATCGCAGAATCTGTCTGGAAATAAAAAGCCATAAAGAGGGCAGTGATACGAAATTTTTCGTATCACTGCCCTCTTTTACGATTCAGAAATTGCTGATAAAATGAAGCCCCTCAGATTTATGCAAATTTTTTGTCCGAACGAGAAGACAAACCGGACGCATAGCAGAGCCATGTGGAGGATTTGTCGACGAAGTTCGGGCGTAAAAGACGCCAAAGATGATGCGGCTAAATTTATCAGTGCTTCCTCAATGCATTACTTCACAACATCTCCGTGCCAGTTGTTGATGCCGCCCATCTCGACGATGTTCGTATAGCCAAGTCCCGCGAGCTTCTCCGATGCCTGTACGCTGCGTGCACCGCTGCGGCAGTAAACGAAGATCTTCTGATTTTTATCAGGCAGCTCCTTCGGCGCTGCTCCCCCGATGGATTCATTCGGGATATTGATCGCGTTCGGTATATGCCCGTCAGCGTATTCCTTCGCCGTCCGCACATCGACGATCAGATACCCCTGCTCCGCCGCCATCATCTTTGCCGCCTCATCGGAGCTTACACGCTGGAATGCCGTTCCCTGCGCCTTTGCATCGGACGCAGCGGTGGACTTCGGAGCGTCTGCCTGTTGTGCACTGCCGCATCCACAGATCCCAAGTGTCAGCACACTCAGACAAAGAACCATAACAAATTTACTCATAACAATACCTCACAATCAATTATTTCTCAATCGCACCGTGCCAGTCCTGAATACCGCCCATCTCGACAATATTCTTATACCCCATGTGGGCAAGGCGATTTGCGACATTCATACTGCGAATTCCCTTGACACAGTAGACGAAAATCGTCTGACTGCGGTCAGGCAGTTCCCGCGGCGGATCCTCGCCGAATTGATCCATCGGGATGTTGATCGCGTGCGGAATATGTCCCTCAGCAAACTCCTCCGGCGAGCGCACATCAAGGATCAGATAGTCCTGCGTCTTTTGCATGAGCACCTGCGCCTCATCCGCTGTAATTCGGCGATATTTCGCCTGCTCCTTGCGTTCCTCGGGGGCTCCCCCGTCACACCCGAGAATGGAGAACGCAACTGACATGAGCAGCAGAACTGCCAAAATCTTTCTCATAGATTTCCCCCCAAGTCCGTGCCGCAGTGCGGCAATCTATCGAAAGAATACCATTATCATCCCGCCGATTGTCGGCAACGCCACAATCCAGAACCGAAGCACGGGCAGCGGCGCAAGATGTGTCAGCTTCGCTCCGAAGAACGAACCAACCGAGAGCGCAACAAGGGTCTGGATGAAGATCCATGGCTCGAGTTGTCCGTACAGGATGTAGCCAATACCGCCACTGATGGAGATCGGCACAATAATCATCATCGTCGTCCCGATCGCCTGTAAAAGAGGCACACCAAAGATCACCATGAGCGCAATCTGGATGTATGCTGCCGAACCGATGCCGAATGCACCCGAGAGTACACCGCAAAGGAAGCCGATGGGCAGACCGCAGAGATAAAGCCGCCGCCCCGTCAGCACTTCCTCACGCACGGGGATCTGCCGTCCGAGCCACGCCGCCTGATAGATCCGCAGATACAGAAGGAGTGCACTTGAGAGCAGCATCACGCCCGTAAACAGGCTGAGGTTCGGTGCCTCGATATGGTTCGACAGCACTGCACCGATCAGTGCCCCCAACAGCCCCCCCGTACCGAGCACCGCACCCGTCAGCGGAACAACTTCGCGCTCGCGGTAGTGGCTGATCGCCCCCGAGAGCGTCGTGAACGCCATCGATCCGAGTGCGACGGCAAGTGCCTGATGAATGGGAACGCCAAAGCCTACGACGAGCAGTGTGATGATAACGCCGCTGCCGCCTGCTCCGACAAATCCGATGATCCCCCCCATGAGAAGCATCGAGAAAAAGAGCATTGCAGCCTCCATCGCAAACACGGAGAATCCCGCGCTGCAAAACATAAAAGGAGCTGCATAGCAGCTCCTATCTATTACAATGGTGACGCCTATGGGATTCGAACCCATGAACCCGCCGTGAGAGGGCGGTGTCT
>CAUVVR010000005.1:0-126159 GCA_963555475.1 uncultured Selenomonas sp. | reverse complement strand
AGCGCAGGAATTTGCTTTCCTACGCTTTCAGGTCTAACTTTTTGGGGTCACTACATTCTAGCTTCGTGCAACAGCCCCTTTTGTGTAAGGCACGGTATGAGCAAAGTGCTCTACCACACTTTGCCGACCATGAACCAGAGACGGTTCTTTGCCTTTGCCTCCTCGCTCGCGTTCCGCGCAAGGCCGATGCGCCGCGCCCAATCGAGCCGCAGGAAGTAGTCGCCGGGGCGGCTGTAGGATACGCCAACGCCCCAGCCGCTGAGTGTCGTGCCGCCATCCACGCCGTCATGCGCGTATACCACATGCCCCGTGTCATAGTAGGTGCTGAGGTCGAGATGCGGGATGCCCGTCCGATAGACCAGCTCCGCACTCGCAAGATAGCCGCTGTCGCCCGAGCCCTCGCCCTGCGGGTAGGCGCGCACGCCATTTGCCCCACCGAGGTAGATCTCCTCGGAGCTGTCGAGGTTGTCCCCCGCCGCTTGGAACTGTGTCTTGAGGTTCAGATGGAAACGTCCGCCGAGTTCCTGCCGCACGCCGAGATTCAGCACGCCCTTGGTAAAGCTGCCCTCTGTCCCCGCACGCCGCATCTGCCGCTCTGCCATCGCCGAGTCGGACGCAATCGTGCCATGATAGGCGGTGAGGTCGTAGGTCAGGCGCGTGCGCGGGCGGTTCATCTCGCCGCGTACGCCGATATGCGCGGCATTGCTGTGCTTTTCGAGGGTCATGCCGACGTTCTTGTACTCGTCCTCGAGTTTGCGCCAGTCCCATCCATAGGTGAGACTTAGGGTATCACGCGACGTGCGCAGGAGCGGCGATGTGCCAAAGAGGCTCACGGTGTCGGCGTGTCCCTGTGCGCCAAGGCGGCGAAATGCGCCCGAAAGCTCGTAGTCCATGCGGCTGACACCGAGACCGAGCATACTGCCATCCACACCGACGGGGCGGGTATAGTTGATGCTGTAGTTCCGGAGGTCTTCGTTCGAGATCATCGCGGCAAGGCTCAGCCGATCGCCGCTGTGCGTGAGGTTCGACAGGCTCGTCTGCACGCCGTAGCGGTAGCGTCCTGATGTCTTGCTGCCGTAGTTCTCACTGTAGAGGACGAAGCTCTGCCGCTGTCCGTCCCGCACACGGATGGTGAGGTCGCTCGTACCGAAGTCTGCGCCGGGCGAGAGCAGTCCTGCCGCTTCGATGCCGCCGAGGGCGGCGATGTTATACAGTGCCTTTTCAAGCCGTCGTCCCTCGATGGGTGCGCCCGTATGGAGCGCGTGGGCGAGGCGGCGGATCTGCCCGTCGTCGATGGCGGCACTGTTGTCAATCGTGATTTTCCCATAGCGTCCCGCGAGGATGCGGATCGTGAGTGCCCCTTCCGCATTCGTCTGCGGCGGGAGGTAGGCGGCAGCGGCGGGATAACCGTGACTGCGTGCGTACCGAGTGAGCTCTGCGAGAAGCGCATTGATGTCGGCTTCGGAGAGCGTGCGGCGAAGGTATGGTGTCGTCCTTTCATCGAGCGCGGCAGCGGAGAGCTGCGTGCCGTCCTGCTCGACATCGATGCGCGCGAGACGGAAGGCTGCCGCCGCACTGCCGCCGCCTACGGTCGGCAGGCTGCTTTCGAGGGCGTTTTCTTGTACCTTTTCGGGCAGATGTGCATCGGACTGCGGCAAATTCGTCACGGCGAAAGCTGTGCTCGGCAGCAGAAGCACCGCCGCAAGGGGCAGCGCAAGGATGAGGTGCGGACGTTTTTCTTTTATCTTCAACGGAAAGACTCCTTTTCATAAAGATGTAAGGAAGCACGGATATGCGCCATCAAAGACGCAACCCCTGAATTTCGAAGGCACGTTCCGCATCGAAGCGATAGATGCCGAGCGTTGCCGTGGGGATGGGACGCGGCAAGCCGAATACATAGACCTCCTGCCCGAAGCCCATATCAAAGCGCGGGGCGGCATCCTGCACGAGCGCGGCGAGAAGTCCGCCCGGCAGATTTGCAGCATTGACCGTGAACGCAGTCGCGTTGCCCGCCGCCTGCCGGATGCGGTAGTTGCCGAAAACACCGTCACTGACGCCGCCAACGCGTCCCGTAACGCCATAGCTGCCCGGCGTGTCGGTATTGGCAGCCGACGTTCCAAAGGTGATACCCCCCGGACCGAATACGGACGCATCTTCACCGTCCGCAAAGCCGTCCGCACGTCCCGTAAAGGAGGGCAGAGCCTCGCCCTGCACGACGCTCTGCGGCGCGGCGGTCAGCGTGAGGTCGCGGTGCGTGATCGTGCCCGCCCCCTGCGCGGTGCTCGCGAGACGATAGTTCCCCGCATCCGCACCACGGAGGGCGACCCCCGTGTAGTCAATGCGATTCGCCGCAGCGACGTTCTTGTCGTTGTAAGTCGCGCCTGTGGCGGCTGCCGTGACATTGTCACCCGCGACGGCACCCGCGAGTGCCGCACGGAACTTCGATGCGTCTGCGGCGGTTGTACCGTCGTAGGTCTTTGTCTGCTGCGCGACTGTGCCAAGGGTCAGCTGCTTCGGCGTAATCGTGCCTTTGCCCGTGAGCGCATTCTTATCGAGCGTGTAGTTGCCCGCACCTGTACCCGTAAGCGTCCCACAACGCCGCCGACTTGCGAATCCGTCTGTCCCGTTCTTTGCTCCACGTCTCCCGTCTGCACGGCGTTCTGAACGCGGCTGTCCCACGCTACCACTCCCGCAATGCCGCCGAGCATCTCATTTCCTACGACCTTGCCCGCATTCCGGACATTCTGAACGGTGCTGTTGCTAAACACAAATCCCACAATGCCGCCGACAGAATTGTTCCCTTCGACTGTGCCCTCATGGTAGGCGTTCTCAATGGTACTGCGCTTTAGCGTTCCCACAATGCCGCCGACCACGGTACCGCTTCCGTGGACCTCACCGCTGAAGGAGACGTTCCGTATGGTAGACCATTCTGCACTTCCCACAATGCCGCCGACATCCTTCTCTCCCGACACGGAGGCGTCCTTCAGGGAGACATTCTCGATGTGCGCGTGATCGATCTCTGCGAACATCCCGCGAGAATACCCCCCGAAACTATCGGTCGGTGCCTTAATGGTAAGCCCCGTGATCGTGTGCCCTACGCCGTCAAATCGTCCCGTAAAGGCCCCCATGCTATTATCAGAACTGCCAATCGGCTGAAAGCCCCCATCCCAGTCCTGTGTCTCACTTGCCGCGATGTCATTCGCGAGCATATATCTGCCGATAATCTTCTTATCCGACCCGGTAATCGATGCATTCGTCCGATTCGCGTCCATGTGCTGCAGCTCGTAGACATCATGCACGCGCATATAGTCATAGTCCGTATGCGCATCGGTGCCGTTCAACTTTTTGACATCCCAGCCGCGTGATGTTGCAGATTTTGAGTTGTTCGCATTCGCATAGTCGGAAACATTCTTGGTGACCGTTGCGCCGTTTACGGTAAAGTTCCGCGTCGTTGTATTGGCGACATCGTAGCCGATGTGCGGCGCATCCTCGCTGCGGATGGTGACCGCGCTGCCCGTGAGCGCCGCGCCGTTTGTATCCGTGACCGCATCCGTATTGAGGACTTTGACGTTCTTGCCCTCGATGTAGAGCTTGCTTGCCTTTACCGTACCGAGGTTCAGCACGTCGCCCATCTGCGCGGTCGCGGAGAGCGGACTTGTGCCGTTTGTCTTGAATGTGTTCGTCGCCGCCGCAATGTCAGCGGGATTCGCCGTCGAGAGGTAGAGCGCACCCGTATTGACCTGCGAGCCCTTCGCGAAGAGGATGCCGTGCGGATTGACGAGGTAGACGTTCCTGCCGCCCTCGATCGTGCCGTAGATGTTCGACGCGCCCTCGCCCGTGACGAGGTTCAGATAGTCCTTTGACTGTGCGCCGCCGTCGAAGCGCACCTTCTCGTTCTGCTCGATGGAGAAGTCCTCCCAGCGGAGCACGTTGTGCTCGGTCTTGCCCACAATGTCCATAGTTGTGCCGCTCGTGGAGATGTCTGCCTCGGTCTTGTTCGTCGCAGCATTCGCGCCCTCGATGGGCAGAGCATACGCTGTCTGCGCGGCAAAGGGGGCGGCGACAATGCCTGCAAAGAGCGCACAGAGGAGTTTGCGGCGCAGCTGCTTCTTCGATACTGTTTTCATTTTGCTTCGACCTTTCTTGTTTCAAAAAGTATACGATTAGAACTCGATGCGAACACCGAGATTCGCCTTCCATTTCTCACGAATGGCATCCGCGCCCGCCGTACGGCTGAGCTCACCGTAGATGTCCGCTCTGCCGACGCGTCGTGTAAAGCCCAGTCCATACTCAAAATAGCTGTCCCGTGCCGCGTAGCTGCGGTCAATGGAGGTCGATCCGTACTGCGCCCGCATATGGAGATCGCCCTTGAACTCGCGCAGATAGCCGAGTTTCAGATAGACCGTGCCGTGCTCGTCCTCGCAGCCAATCTGTGTGCCAATGCGCCCGACGAGTGTGGTGACGGCATCGTTTGCGATGTGAGCCCCCGACAAAGAACCTGCACGCATCGTGTAGTCTGCCGCGCTGATGCGTCCATAGTTCAGCTCGACCTGTGGTGTCCAGTAGAAATGCGGGGTGATGGCTATGCGGTGTCCGTATTCGACGGAGATGTTCCAGCCGTTCACGCCGTAGCCGCCCGTGTATGCCGTACCGTCAAAGACGGCGGTTGCGTCGTTCGTCATGCGTCCGTATTTCACGATCGCGTCGAGGTAGTCGCCGCGTTTTCCCATGTAGCTGCCGTACACACCGAAAAAGTGTGCACTATGGCTGCCGTCGAGGGCACTGTTCCGTGCCGTACCACTCGATGTTGAGGCTGCAACCCCCATGAAGAGCGTACCTCCATGGAGCGAAGCAGCACGGTCAATACCGACCTGCACGCCGCTGTAACGCCCCTCCGTAGGATAGCTGCCGAACTCCGTCCTGCCGCCGTAGCCGCGCACCCACGCGCCGGATGCTCCGCCCGCACGCAGTCCGCCCATGCGCCGATGCAGGTCGTTGTTCTCGCCGCGCCATGCACTGAGCTGGGCGAGCGCCATATCCATGAGAAGGTCGGCGGTGCGCAGCGCGGGACCTGGGGTTGGCGGTGGTGTCGGCGGTGTCGGCGGTGGTGTTGGCGGCGTCGGCGGTGGTGTCGGCGGCGTCGGCGGTGGTGTCGGCGGTGGTGTCGGCGGCGTCGGTGGTGGTGTTGGCGGTGTCGGCGGTGGTGTCGGCGGCGTCGGCGATGAGGTCGGATTTTCATCCGTTATTTCGACTTTCGTCACACGTACAATCTTCCTGCCGCTTTCCGTCGCCTCAACAACGGTCGGTTTGATCTTGAAATTCTTCGTCAGAAGCCCTGCCGCAACGGCTTTCTTTGCAGTATACTCCGGTGCCGTTACCGTGTCGCCCGTATTGTTGGAATCCAGTACGGGAATGCCGCCCGGCGCTGAGGGCGTGATCTCATAGTTCGTCTTATTTTCGGCGTCGTTCATCTTCGGGTCGAAGCCGATTTGCAGCTTGTACTGATTGCCCGTGCCGGTCACGCCGTTCAGTACAACCTTGTCCGCCTTGTCATTTGTGAGGTCGGTGGAGATGCGGAATGTCGCGCCATTAAGAGCCGCCCGCGCATTGTCAAAGGTCAGCGTGCGCTGTCCGACAGCGGTTATACGCGCCTCATTCGGTGCAGCAAACGCCATGTCGATCACGCCGCTGTTCGCCGAAAGGTGGAAGCCTACGGGCTTGCTCTGATCTTCACTCCAATCCGGCTTAAAACTGAATTTCTCCGATGGATCATCCGGGTTGAAGAGCGTATAGGCATCCCCCTTCGGATACCAGGTCGCACCGTGTGAGAGGTCAAGCAGCACGCCGCCGCGTTTATGCAGCGGGATCACATTGTTCCCCACATCTTTAACTTCGGTAATCCCGCCTGCAAAGTAGGAATCCGCGCCACTAAGATAGAGTTTGACATAGCCGCCTCTGTAAGAAGTGCTGGAATTGCTGTTATCGCGCCTATCAACAAGAATGTCACCGTGCAGCTCGACCTTCCCCGTACGATCGGGATTGACGGTCAGAACTCCCGAAAAATCCATTGTACCGTCACCGCGGCTGAGTGCGGTGAGGACGCTGCCCGTCGGATTCAGGATTTTGATATTGCTTCCCTTGAGCTCGACCGTGCGGTTTTCATGCTGTCCTGTCGAATCATCATTGACCCCCTCCACGGCAATCGTACCGCCCGAAATATCGACATCCTCCGTCACCGTCGTACTTGTCGCATAAGTCTGGGGCGCAGTGATCGGCGCGGCGAGCACGGTCGTTGGCACAAATGCCGTGCCCAGAGTGAGTGCAAGGGCGATCTGCGTGCCGAGGTGCACCTGTTTCTCTTTTTCATTCGACTTCATTTCAATTTTCCTTATCGGTTTTTCCCATGCTGCTCGTATGCTCCAGATAGAACTGCATGAGCCGCTCCGCCGCCGCGTGAAAGTAATGCGCCGCCGCAGGGTAGTCTTCTGCCGCCTCGGCATGACAGCCCGCGAGGTAGGCGATGCGCGTCTCCCACGGCTCGGACGGTGTGAGACCGCGCCACGGCGAGTTGCGTACCACCTGCCAATAAGGCTCACGCACACGCGGGTCGGCGTAGCGAATCCACGGTTTCCCCTCGTTGAGAAAGTGCCAGATCGTATGCTCCGCCGCAAAGTCCACATCCCACGGCGCAAAGGCATCCATCAGCCGCACATGGTGCTTTTCGAGTACGGCAAAATCCCCGTCCAGAACATAGTTGAGCGCGTCCTGTTCGAGGAGGGGGAACGAGGCGCCATGCGTGCGCCACGCATCGAGGACGCGTGCGGTCAGCTGCATGGAGTGCCACCGCGCGAGGTCGATGAGCATGACGCCCGCGTTGAAGTAGTCCGTCCCCCGCATGCCGATGTGATGTGCCTTGCGTGCGCCGCCGCCCTCACGGGCAGCAGCGAGCGGTGCCGTGCCGAGGTCGTGCGCATAGAGACCGGCGAGCCGCCCAACGCAGAGCGTGTCGGCATCGAGATAGAGGATCCGTGTCAGCTCCTGCGGTATCAGCTCCGGCATGAGAATCCGCGTGAATACGCTGCGGTTGATCCGCTCATGCGGAATCCCATTGGGAAACGGAAGGGCATCGAGTGCCGCGTGTGCGTCATAGATATGGACATCCGTCCTCGGAAAGGCAGCGCGGAATTCCTGCAGCCGCACGATGTCCTCCTCCGCAATCCCGTCGCAAACAAGATGAAAGCCAATCTCCTCCCCCGCATTCTCTGCGGCAACGGAGGTCATGACGATACCTGCGTATTTTACATAGCCGGTGTCTACGCCAAACGCAATTTCATAGGCCATCATTTTCCTCCGCTTTACTGATACGAAAGGACTATAGATCCTATCAATATTTTCTCACATTTGAGAGAAATATCAACAAAGTTGGTCATAAACGACGAAAGTATGTCATGAACGCGAAAGAGATACAATAAAGAGAATAAAAGGGACTGTTGCATGAACGCCCCTATCGGCTCGCTGCGCTCGCCACTTACTGACCTGTCCGAGAAGCAAGCCCGAAGGGTGCAGCTGAGCGGGTAACAGGTCGTATGGGAAAACCTCCCAAGAACACAAGCCGAAAGGCGCAGTGTGATTGGAAGAGGTTGACCGCTCCCCCGTTGCGACGGGGGAAGCTAAGATGCCATACTTCCAGCCTCCCCCGTGCGGCACGGGGGAGGGGGACCGCGTAGCGGTGGAAGGGGCCCTTGTAGCGATACCGCTGACAGAATAACAAGGGACTGTTGCAGAAGGTTTCTAGCTTCGTGCAACAGTCCCTTTTGTATAAGGCACGGTATGAGAAAAGTGCTCTACCACACTTTGCCGATCACCGCTGCGGGTGATTCTTGTACCTTTTCGGGCAGATGCGCATCGGACTGCGGCAAATTCGTCGCTGCAAAGGCTGTGCTCGGCAGCAGAAGCACCGCCGCAAGGGGTACGGCAAGCCCAAAGCACGCGTGTTTTTCTTTTATCTTCAACGGAAGGCCTCCTTGTATCAGCAATTCCTTAAGAAAGCACGGGGATGCGCCCATCAAAGGCGCAAGCCCTGAATTTCGAAGGCACGTTCCGCATCGAAGCGATAGATGCCGAGCGTTGCCGTGGGGATGGGACGCGGCAAGCCAAATACATAGACCTCCTGCCCGAAGCCCATATCAAAGCGCGGGGCAGCATCCTGTACGAGTGCGGCGAGTATACCGCCCGGCAGTGCTGCGGCGTGGATGGTGAAGGCGTTCGCGTTGCCCGCCGCCTGCCCAATGCGGTAGTTGCCGAGGATGCCGTCTGTGACGCCGCCGATGCGCCCTGTGACCCCGTAGCTGCCGGGCGTTTCGGTATTCGTCACCGCACTCTCAAACGTCAAGCCGCCCGCCCCGAGTACGGATGCGTCTTCACCGTTGGCGAAGCCTTCCGCACGTCCCGTGAAGGATGGCACCGCTTCGCCCTGCACGATTTTCTTCGCATCGGCGGTCAGCGTGAGATCGCGGTGCGTGATCGAGCCAACGCCCTGCGTTGTTGTCGCCGCGAGCGTGTAATTCCCCGCATCCGCCCCCGCGAGGGCGACACCTGTGTAGTCAATGGTGCTTGCCGCAGCGACATTCTTATCGTTGTAGGTTGCACCTGTGGCGGCGGCTGTTACGCTGTCACCCGCGACGGCATTGTTCAGCGTTGCACCAAATTTCGAAGCGTCTGCGGCGGTCGTGCCGTCGTAGGTCTTCGTCTGTGCCGCGACTGCGCCAAGCGTCAGCGCACGCCGCGAGATTGTACCTATGCCCGCAAGGCTCGTGCGGTTCAGCACATAGTTCCCCGCGCCCGTACCCGTGAGCGTCAGCCCGCCAAAGGTCACGGCTTTGTCTGCGGCGGCGTTCTTGTCGGCGTATTTTCCCGTGACGGCAGCGAGTTCGATATCCGTGCCCTCGCCCGTCACAAAGCCCGTGAGGCTATAGTTCGTCCCCTTTGCGAGCGTCTGCGCGACGTTCGCATTCCCATCGTAGGTCTTGTCAAAGCGCGTGCCGCTCGCGAGCGCGAGGTTCAGCTCCTTCGGCGTAATCCTGCCCGCGTTCTCAAAGGTCTTGTTCGCCGCAAGCGTATAGTTGCCCGCGCCCGAACCCGTAAGCGCGAGATTTGTAAACATGACGTTCTGGTGCGTGCCCGCCGCCTGTGCATCCTTCGTCGCGTATGCGCCCTGTGCGGCGGATTCGTTCAGCGCGACAATGTTTGTGCCCTCGCCCTCGACCACACCCGCAAGCCGATAGTTCGTACCACGCGCGAGGTTCTGCGTCACGGCCGCGTTGCCGTCGTATGTCTTGGTGAACTGCGTGCCCGCCGTCCCTTCGAGCGTCAGCGTCTTCCTTGCGATGTCGCCCGTTGCCGTGAGGGTGGTCGCAGAGAGGGAATAGTTGCCCGCACCCGCCCCCGTGAGCGTCAGCCCGCCAAAGGTCACGGCTTTGCCCGTGCCCGCGTTCTTGTCCGCATATGTACCTGTGACAGGTGCGAGTGCGATGTCTGCGCCCTCGCCGTTGACGAAATTCGTAAGGGTGTAGTTCATCCCCTTCGTGAGCGTCTGCGTGACGTTTGCATTCCCGTCGTACGTCTTGTCAAAGCGTGCGCCGCCCATGAGTGCGAGATTCAGCTGCTTCGCCGTGATTGTGCCCGCCCCCTGCACGGTACGCGCGATACGATAGTTCCCCGCGCCCGTACCGCGCAGGGCGAGCGTGTAGCTGACCGCATTTGCCGACGCGACATCCTTGCTGTTGTACGCCGCGCCTGTGGCGGTCGCCGTGACAAGGCTCTCCTCGCCCGTGACGACGTTATTCAGCGTCGCGCTGAACTGCGTGGCGTCTGCGTTCGTATTGCCGTCGTAGACCTTCGTCTGTGCCGCGACGCCGCTCATGGTCAGCACGCGCGGCGCAATCCTGTATGTGCTGCCGATGAGGTCATAGCCGAACGCATCACTGTAGATGCCGCGCGCATCGTATGTGCCGACATTCTTCTGAAGGGCAGTATCCGAAAGAATGTGCGCGTCCCCGTCCCCGAATGTTTTGCCGTCGTAGGTCTTCTCAAGTCGCTTCGTGCCCTTCATCAGTGCCGTGAGCAGCGGCGTAGTATGTCCCTCGTAGATGCGCCACGGCGTGCCCTTGCCGCCCGCAGTCGCGACGAGGGCATTGCCGTTCTCATCCTTCCAGTCCGTGTATGTCGCCGCCTTCTTCATATCCTCCAGACTGCGATCTGCGACGTCATCCTCTGCTGTGTCATTTTGCGCTTCGCCGACCGCATGGGCGATAAAAGTCGGCGAACAATCCTGCGTTACACTGCCCGCCTTCCATACGGCATGGCTGACCGAGGTGCCGTCCGCCTGTCCCACAATGCCGCCAACGGTCTGGGCTTCATCCTGACTCGGCTGATCATCTCGCGCCACAGTTCCCGTATGCAGGGCGTTCTGCACGGTGCTGTTCTTCATGGCTCCCGCAATGCCGCCGATGAACGCATCTCTCCCATCTCCACCGCCTCGGATCTCGCCTACATTCCAGACATTCTGAAGGGTAACGCGCTCCCCCTCGCCCACAATACCGCCGACATACGTGCCCGCATGGACTTTCCCCGCATTGTAGGCATTGCAGATCGTGCCGTACTTCGCCGTCCCCACAATGCCGCCGAAATGACTCAATCCACTGACCACGCCGCTAAAGGAGACATTCCGAATGAGAGTCCTCTCTGCAGCCCCCACAATGCCGCCGACATGATCCTTCCCCGTCACATAGCCGTCCACGATGGAGAGATTCTCGACGCGCGCCCCGTTGACATTGCCAAACAGACCGATATAGCTGTCTTCGTCAGCATCCCTTCGATTGATGTGAAGATGCTCTATCGTGTGTCCGACGCCGTCGAATCGTCCTTTAAACTGAGGACCGCTGCTGCCATTGCCGCCAATCGGCATGAATCCCTCCGGGTCGTGGTATCCTATGTGATTCCATCCACTTGTTTCGCCCGCATTGATGTCGCCGGCGAGCATATATCTGCCGCGCAGATTCGCCTCGATATGCTGCAGTTCGTAGACATCGTGCACGCGCATATAGTCATAGTCTGCATGAGGAGCGCCGTTGAGGCGCTGAACAAACCATCCGCGCGATTTTGCAGATGCCTTGTGATGGTCGGCAGCCGTGCTCGCATAGTCGGAGACCTGATACGGCGTCGGTGTAGTACCGACCTTGATGTTCTTCGTTATCTTATTCCCAACATCGTAGCCGATATGCGGCGCTTTCTCGCTGCGGATGGTGACGTTCGCATTTTTCAGAGCCTGACCGTCCGCGTCCGTCACAGCATCCGTGCTGAGGACGGTGACGTTCCTGCCCTCGATGTAGAGCTTGCTTGCCTTCACCGTGCCGAGGTTCAGCACATCGCCCGTCTGTGCGGTCGCAGAGAGTGGACTACTGCCCCCCCCGAATGAACTTAGATTCACCTCTGCGATGTCCGCCGTCGAGAGGTAGAGTGCGCCCGTATTCACCTGTGAGCCCTCGGCGAAGAGGATGCCGTGCGGGTTCACGAGGTAGACGTTCCTGCCGCCCTCGATCGTGCCGTAGATGTTCGATGCGCCCTCGCCCGTGACAAGGTTCAGATAGTCCTTTGTCTGCGTACCGTTATCGAAGCGTACCTTCTCGCCCGAATCGACGGAGAAGTCCTCCCAGCGGAGCACATTGTGCTCGGTCTTGCCCGTGATGTCCATGACCGTGCCGCTCGTGGAGATATTCGCCTCCCCCGCATTCGTCGCGGCATTTGCGCCCTCGATGGGCAGCGCATACGTGTGCGGCGCGGCAAACGGCGCGGCGAGTGCGCCCGCAACGAGGGCACAGAGGAGTTTGCGGCGCAGCTGCTTCTTCGATGCTGTTTTCATTTTGCTTCGACCTTTCTTACGGAAGCACTGATATATAGATCCTATCAATATTTTCTCACATCTGAGAGAAATATCAACAAAGTTGGTCATAAACGACGAAAGTATGTCATGAACGCGAAAACAGTCAAATTATACTTGCAATCCTTTTCTTATTTCCATAAAATATTTTATAAAGAAGGAGGCATCTATACTATGAAGATTGCGGTGCTCGATGACAATCCGAACGATCTGCACACGCTCTGCACAACACTTGACACGATCTGTTCGGATCATATGCCGCGCCCTATGATTCGCGCATTCACGGATGATAAGAAATTCCTTGCACACATGTCCGCCGCGCGTGCAGACATTGTCTTTCTCGACATCTATCTGGGCGAGCGCACGGGCATCCGTACGGCGCAGATTTTGCGCTCATTCAATACGAACTGCGCGATCATCTTCGTGACGACGAGCCGTGAGCACGCGGTCGAGGCATTCGACGTGACGGCGGTGCACTACCTCATCAAGCCCGTGACGGAGGAAGGGGTGCGCGAGGCACTGTCGCGCACGCCGTTCTTCAAAAAGGATCGTCCTACCATCACGCTCACGATTGACTATACGGAGCAGCGCATCCCCATCGAAAACATTCGCTATGTCGATGCGGACGGACGCCGCTGCTCGTTTCATCTGACGGACGGCACGACACGCTCCCCCTATATGACGCTCGCCCGCGCACGGGAGCTGCTCGATGCCATGCCGATGTTCCTCGCCTGCCACCGCAGTCTGCTGGTCAATATGGACTATATACAGCAGCTGACTTCGGACGGCATTTGGCTCTCGGACGGTACGCTCCTGCCGATTGCGACACGCCGCAGCAGTGAGGTCGAGCGCAGTTACCACGCCTATATGCTGCAGAAGATGCGTGCAGGATTTTCGTCATAGGAGGAAACCCATGCACGCATTTCCTATGCTCGAACTCATGCAGTATCCGCTTGCCGTGCCACTGGTAACGCTGCTGTATACGGCGGTTCACATTCTGCCCGTCAATCTGGTTCGTCTCTATATCTTTCGCCGCTATCTGCGTTTTGCTCCGCTGACGATCATTGCGGGGCTGCTCCTGCTCACGGGGATCGAGGCGGTTATCCAGATCGAGGCGGTCACGGTATTTTCGCGGCGCATCGCCTTTCCGTTTCTCTTTTCTATCTTCTTTTATCTGCTCGCGATGACGCGCGTGCCGATTGGCAAGCAGATCTGCATTCTCATCCCTCCGGGGCTGGTCTGGTTCGCCATGCAGACGGTGATCTATGCCGTGGAGGATGCCTACCCGCTCTTTGATGTGCCGTTCCTGCTCTCGGGGCTTTGCACGATTGCCTGTCTCCCCATCGCTGTGCCGCTTTTTCTGTACTATGGGCGCACGATTGCCGCACCGCTGCTGGCGGATGATTCCTTTGATGCGGTATGGACACCGCTCGCGTGGCTGGGTGGGCTGATTCTCATGCTCACGATCCTGCTCTCGCCGTTCAATGATCTGCGGACACATACGGCACTCTTTGTTCGTCTGAGCGGGGCAGTCGGCGGTTTCTGCTGCATCGGTCTGGCTCTCTATGCCATGAATGCGCGGCTGCGGCAGCGCGAGCTGCGCGAACAGGTGGCACGCGAGGCGGAGATGGCAGAAATCACACGCCAAAATGCAGCGCGGATGGAGGAAAATGACCGCACGACACGCGCTTTTCGCATGCAGTTCACGGAGATGGTCGCCGCGGCGCAGGATATGCTCGCACGCGGGGACACGGCAGGCATCGAGCGGCTGATGGGCGACGCTGCGTCTGCCATCCAAACGCGCTGCGCGCCTGTCTGTGCGAATGAGACGGTAAACATTCTCGTCGGCTATTGGCAGCCGGTCTTTGAACGGCTCGGCGCACAGACGGCATACCGCATTGAGGTGGGTGCAAAGAATCCGATTGACCCGCTCGATCTGACGGCAATCCTCGGCAATCTGCTCTGCAACGCCGCCGAGGCACTGGAACGCCTCGCGCCCGATGCCCCGCGCATTCTGCAGCTCGCACTCATCCATCAGGTGGACACGCTCTTTCTGACGATGGACAACAGCTATGACGGAGTGCTGCGTTACGATGCAGAGGAGCAGCTGCTCTCGTCGAAGCGCGGCTACACCGAGCGCGGCATCGGTATGGAGAGCATACGCGCGAGTCTGGCGCGCTATGGCGGAACAATGGAGATTACGGCGGAGGGGGCGCTCTTTGCTGTCTCGATTGTGCTGCAAACGACAGCGGTGCGTGCGGCAAACGGCACGCGGGCGGATGCCTGTGAGGAGGACGGCAGATCATGACCGACACGGAGATTCGGCTCCTGCATACACTCGTGTGTGCACCTCCCTTTGACCTGCTCGTTTTCTATGTCTTTCGTGAGCGGCTGCGTTTTGCGCGGGGCTGCGTCCTCGTCGGCTATCTGCTCCTGCTCGTACTGACGCAATGCATTCAGATGACGGCGGGGCTTGATATGTCGCTGACGGCCCTCCTGTGCCGCCCGCTCGCCGTACTCTATATGATGGCGACAATCCATGACCGCCCGCTGCACGTGCTCTCGATCGCCCTGCTCGCCTATCCGCTGCTGATGCTGGCGGGGACCATTGGTGCGGCGATAGAACATTTCTTCGGTGCAGGACTGCCGCCGGGGCTGTGGAAATGTCTGCTCGTCCCCATGATGTTCCTCCTCGTCCTGCCTGCCGCGCTGCATACGATCCGCCACCTGCTCATGCCGATGCTGACCGTTGATGATCGGCGGCTCTGGCTCTATCTCTGCGGCTATGAGGTGATTCTCGTCGCGCTCGCCGTCGCCGCAGATCCATCGGGAATATCGGTGCAGCCGACAATCATCGCTGCGCGGCTGCTGCTCCCGCTCGCCCTCATCCAATACCTGCGCGTATCGAATCTCCTCGCACGCTATACGGAGGAGGGCAACGCACTCCACACGCGGCAGCTCCATGAGCAGATGATCCGCAGTGCCGAGGAGGCGCGTTATCAAACGATACTCGCCCTCTGGCGCAGCTCACGCCGTATGCGCCACGATCTCAGACACCATATGACGATGATCGCGCAGCTCGCGCATGAGGGCAGCGGCACGCGTCTCGCCGCGTATCTGGACGATCTCGCGGAGCAGTTCTCCGCGCAGAAGGCAGAAGAACGCAGGCAGTAAAGGAATCGCTGATAAAATGAAGTCCGTCAGATTGGCGTAGATTTTTTCGTCCGAACAAGGAGGCAAACCGGACGCATAGCCAAAGCTATGTGGAGGATTTGCCGACAAAGTTCGGGCAAAAAAGATGCGTCAAGATGGCGCGGCTGAATTTATCAGTGCTTCCTATACAAAAAGACCGCCGAGCAAAATGCTCGAACGGTCAAAGTCCGTGATTTATGCAGCCTTCTTTACGCGCATGTTTTACTGTACAGCGCAATACTCACTCGTAATGTCCGCGACAGGCAAAGATCAGTATCGTGTTTTCTTGGACGAGATAGACAAGCCTGTGTTCACCGTCGATACGGCGACTCCAAAATCCCGCCAGATTTTCTTTCAAAGGCTCGGGTTTGCCGATTCCGTCAAACGGGCTGCGTACAATGTCCTTGATGATCTGGTTGATACGTTTGACAATCTTCTTATCATTTTGCTGCCAATAGAGATAGTCCTCCCACGCATCAAAATCCCATTGAATGCCTCGTCTGCGCATCGTCAGTCCTCAATCAGATCATGTTCGACGAAGCGGAGCTTGCCCGCCTTATAATCCGCCATCTTCTGTTCCAGATAGCGCAGATTGCGTTCATCGTAAAACGGATCAATGGATACGTCGAACGGAATTCGCCGCTCTCTGCCGACCTTTTTTGCAAAAATTGTAAATGCTGCACTCATGGAGAGTCCGAGTTCAGCGCAAACCTGCTCCATATTCTTCTTAACCGCTGCATCTAAGCGAAAATTCACATTAACTGCCTGTTCCATCAGAATCCCTCCTCTATCAAATAGAATACGATAGTGTAATGAATTTTGCAAGCATTTTTCTTATATTGATGCCTTCATCCGCTGATACTGCATCGCAAGGATCGCGGCGAAGATGGCGCAGCCGACGAGATCGGTCATGCCGCCGGGCTTAATCATGAGAAGGCCGGCGATGATGAGGAGCAGCCGCTCATAGGGGCGGCAGTGGTCGGCGAGAAAACCGCAGAGCGCGGAGCTGACGGCAATCATGCCCGCGAGTGCAGAGAGTGTTGCGAGGATGAGAGTAAGCGGGGTCGCGTCCACCATCAGTATGACGGGCGAGAGCACGAAGATGTACGGGATGATGAATGCCGCGACCGCGAGTTTGGACGCGTGCACGCCTGTCTTGAGGGCATTTCCTCCGCTGATGCCCGCCCCCGCGTAGGCGGCGAGCGCGACGGGCGGAGTCACGTCCGCAATGATGCCGAAGTAGAAGACAAACATATGCGCCGCGAGGATGGGCACGCCCATCTGCACGAGCGCGGGCGCGGCGATGGTGGAGGTGATAACGTAGTTCGCCGTGGTCGGCACGCCCATACCGAGGACGATCGCCGTAATCATGGTGAAGACCATCGCAGGGAGCAGCATGCCGCCCGCCATCTCGATAAGTCCCGAGGCGAGGCGAAGCCCAACCCCTGTCTTGGTGACGACCCCGATGATGATGCCCGCCGCCGCACAGGCGATGAGCACACCGAGCACCGCCTTCGCGCCGCGCTCCAGCCCGTAGACGATCTCAATCGGCTTCATGCGCGTGGATTTACGCAGCATGGCACAGGCGATGGAGAGCACGATGGCGACCAGTGCCGCACGCATGGGTGTGTAGCCCGAGACGAGGAGGTAGACAATGACGACGAGCGGGATCGCGAGATGTCCGCGCTCCTTCAGGAGGGTCAGGGGATTGGGCAGCTCCGCACGCGGGATACCCTTGAGCTTCTTCCGCTTTGCCTCGAAATGAACCCCGAGCCACACGCCCGTGAAGTAGAGGAGCGCGGGGATCGCTGCCGCCTTGACCACCTCGATGTAGGACACGCCGACGAACTCCGCCATGAGGAATGCCGCCGCGCCCATGACGGGCGGCATGAGCTGCCCGCCCGTGGATGCCGCCGCCTCGACCGCGCCCGCGAAGTTCGCGTTGTAGCCGAGCTTTTTCATCATCGGAATCGTGAGCGAGCCGGTGCCGACGACATTCGCGACGGAGCTGCCCGAGACCGTCCCCATCAGTCCGCTTGAGAGCACGGCCACCTTTGCAGGGCCGCCGCTCGCCCAGCCTGCGACCGCATTCGCAAGGTCGATGAAGAACTTGCCGAGCCCCGTACTCTCAAGGTACGCGCCGAACAGGATGAACAGGAAGATGAACGTGGAGGATACGCCGAGCGGGATGCCAAAGATCCCCTCCGTCGTATAGTAGAGGTGACTAATGAGCTGTTCGAGTGACAGACCTCTGTGTGCGAGAACCCCCGGCATATAGGGGCCGAGAAAGGCATATGCGAGGAAGCAGATCACGACCGTCACCATCGGCAGACCCACAACGCGCCGCGCCGCCTCAATGACGAGCAGGATGCCGATCCCGCCCACGACGATGTCCGTTGTCGTGGCAGAGCCCGCGCGGGTTACGAGGTCGCGGTACTGGACGACAATGTAGGCGGGTGCCGCTGCGCCCAAAATGGCGAAAAGCGCGTCAATGGGATGAACGAAGCTGTCCCTCGTCCACGCGCGGCGAAAGGGATAGAGGAGATACGCGAGGGCAAGCCCAAAGCCGAGGTGAACGGCACGCTGCAGCTGCGCGTCGAGGATGCCGAAGGTCGCCGTGTAGAGCTGAAAGATGGAGAATGTAATGGCAATGGCTGCGATGATTTTCTGCGGCAGCCCCGTGTAGTGGACGGTGTTTGATTCGCGGTCGTACTTCTTGAGGACTGCGTCGGCAGTCTTTTGATCGGTCATAGAGAGGTTCACATCCTTTGAGGAAAGTGTCTATATATTTCGCAAAAAGTCAACAAAAGAAATAGGAGGCCGCCGACCGGCAGCCTCGGATGGGATTCATAAAAAGTACGTGTAGAGCGGTGCGACAACGAGGTCGACACGCGTGCCGACGGGGTACATCTCGTAGACAGGGATGCGCGCCCCGCCCGCCTCGATCGTCAACTGTGTGCCGACACCCGTACGCAGACTAAGTTCGTTGTAGTCACGATCCATGTCGAGAACGAAATAGTCCCCCTCCCGCCGAAAGTCCCCCTCCTCGGGGAGGAACGGCAGTCCTACACCGTGTGACTGATAGCGCGTGCCCGTCAGGTGGAAATGACCATCCGCGTGCGCGGTCAGGAACTCCTCGACGGGAGTTTTCTGCACGGAGTGGATAAAATGGATGGTCAGAGGAACTTCGTCGCGGATCTGCCGTACGAGGATAATCTTTTGCCCGTCCGCCTGCAAAAACAGGGCGGGTGCACTCAGAATATCAAACGCAACGAGCAGCACAGCCGCCGCGAGCGCAATCAGATACGCTCTCATTTCTCGTTAAAGTACTTCTCCGCGCCCGCATTCATCGGCAGGGACATACCCGCCTTCGCCGTGTCCTTCGTGATCTGCTTGCCGACGGAGTGCGCCGCCTGCAGACGGTCGAGATTCGAGAAGATTGCCTTCGTAATGCTGTAGCCGAGATCGGCGTTCACCGAGGGGCCCGCAACGAGCATCGCCATCACGGATACGCTCGGGACAGCCTCGTCAAAGCCCGCATACGTTCCTGCGGGGATGACAGTCTTGGTGTAGAATGGGTACTTTGCGATCAGGTCGTCTGCAATCTTGTCCTCCACGGGGAGCAGACGCACGGGGTTCTGCGATGCGATGTCCTGCACGGATGCTGTCGGGTAGCCCGCCGTCAGGACAGCGACATCCACATTGCCGTCCTTCAGCGCACTCGCGCCCTCGGCGAACGAGAGGAACTTTGCGTCGATATCATCATACGATACGCCGTACGCCGCGAGAATCTGGCGCACATTCGCCTCCACGCCCGAACCTGCCGCGCCGACTGCGACGCGCTTCCCCTTGAGTTCGGAGAGGCTCTTGATGCCGGAGGACTGGAGTGTCACGAACTGGCACGTCTCGGGATAGAGCGATGCGATGCCCTGGAGACCGTCGACCTTCTTGTCCTTGAACATTTCCGTACCGTTGACCGCATAGTAGGTGATGTCGTTCTGCACCGTCGCGAGATCAACCGCACCGTCGCGCAGCATATTGATATTGGCAACGGACGCGCCCGTGCTCTGCGCGCTCGCATTCATTCCCGGAATATCCTTGTTCAGCACCTCGGCGATTGCACCGCCGATAGGATAGTAGGTGCCCGCTGTGCCGCCCGTGCCGATGTTGAGGAACTTCTTGTCTCCCGACGAGGCGGAATTGCCGCCGCAGCCGGTGAGAAGCGCGGCAGAGAATACAAGGACCGCACCTGCCGCAAGAATTTTCTTTACGGTAGAGATATTCATGTTCTTTCCCTCCATTAATAAATAGAAAAGTTCTCGAACTATCGTCGCATGCGGCGATAATAAACGCATTTTATCATAAAGAGCCCCGCGCCTGCAAGCGCGGGGCTTCTTGTATGACAGTATACACGCACATGTCTGTGGATTTCTTACTTCTCGTTGAAATACTTCTCTGCGCCCGCATTCATCGGCAGCGACATCCCCGCCTTTACGGAGTCGCGCGTGATCTGCTTGCCGACGGCGTGCGCCGCCTGCAGACGGTCGAGATTCGAGAAAAGTGCCTTTGTCACACGATAACCAAGGTCAGCGTTCACCGTTGGGCCCGCGACAAGCATCGCCATCACGGAGACGCTCGGGACAGCCTCATCAAAGCCCGCATACGTCCCTGCGGGGATGATGGTCTTCGTGTAGAACGGGTACTGTGCGATCAGCGCATCGGCGATCTTATCCTCCACCGGGAGCAGACGCACGGGGTTCTGCGATGCGATATCCTGCACGGATGCCGTCGGATAGCCCGCCGTCAGGACAGCGACATCCACATTGCCGTCCTTCAGCGCATTTGCCCCCTCGGCGAACGAGAGATACTGAGCGTCGATATCGTCATAGCTGATGCCGTACGCCGCGAGGATCTGGCGCACATTCGCCTCCACACCAGAGCCGACTGAACCAACTGCGACGCGTTTGCCCTTGAGCTCTGCGAGGCTCTTGATCCCCGAAGAACGAAGCGTGACGAACTGGCAGGTCTCGGGATAGAGCGAGGCGATGCCCTTGAGACCATCCACCTTCTTGTCCACGAACATTTCCGTACCGTTTGCAGCATAGTATGCGATATCGTTCTGCACCGTCGCAAGGTCGATCGTCCCGTCGCCGAGCATGTTGACATTGGCAACGGATGCGCCCGTACTCTGTGCGCTCGCGCTCATGCCCGGGATCTCCTTGTTCAGGATCTCCGCCATCGCACCGCCGATCGGGTAGTACGTCCCCGCCGTGCCGCCCGTGCCGATGTTGAGGAATTTCTTCCCCTCCACATCGGAGTTGCCGTTGCATCCTGTGAAGAGTACCACCATCGCCGCAAGGACTGCCCCTGCCGCAAAAATTTTCTTGACGGTAGAAATCTTCATGATCTACACCTCCTGCCAACACCTTCAACGGTTCTCAAGATTGCAACAACTTATGATCTATGGCTGTATTTTATCACAATATTCTTATGCGTTCAAGGTATCGGAACGATGATTTTTGGTTATATTCTAAGTATTTCTTTTGACCAAAAAGACCTGTGTCACGAAGCAAATTTAGTGACACAGGTCTCATAATCAGTATTTTCGTTACAATGTTTGTTTGCAGCTGTCCGGAGTGAAGATCAGCACGCGATTGGCAAAGGAGCATTTCGCCTTCATCCGATCGAAGAGTTCGCCGTCCTTCCGAAACTCCGCCGTCCCCGTCAGGAGGAAGCCGGTGCCCATTCCCCGATGCCCCTCCACCTCGTGACTGCCAAGCGTCATCGCAATGCGGGGGCACGCCTCAGCATTGCGCTCTGTCTTGCGGAATCCATAGCACGGGATCAGGATTTTCTCATCCTCGGTCACGATCAGATACTTGTTCCACGTATTGGCAATGTGTGCCTCGCCGTCGGCAGATGCCGTCGCCACCGATACGATCCCATCGTGCTGTAAGCACGCAAAAAAGACTTCTGTCAGCATATATTCCTCAATTCTTCACGATCTCCGCCGCTTCACCGTTCGCCTTCGCACGCTCGATACACGCCTTGAGACGCGCGATGTTCTTCACATGGAGGTCGATGGCAAAGCGGATGCGCTTTTTTTCCTCCTCGGTGAACTCCGGCTTCTCATGCGCAGCGCGGATACGTACGAGACGCTCCTCCACGTCGCGCAGCTCATCCTCCATCGGTCGGACGTGCTCGAGTGCACAGCCATAGACGGCACGCATGGCATCCTCGACGTACTGCGCGTAGCCCGGCTCGCCCGAGGTGCGCTCAAGCCACTGCGCGACGTGAAAGATCACATCGTAGGGCGACTCACCGCCGTGGATCATGGAGACGATCTCCATCTTGACCTGCTGTTCTTTGCCGTGCGGCTGACGGATCAGCTCCTCGTCCGCCATCAGATGATCTTCTCTCCGCCGTAGCGTTCGCCGCCGATCTCGGGGTAGACACCATACTCAACCGCCCACTCGCATTTGTACTTGAGTGCCTGTGCGTGGATGGTCGCAACGCGGTCGATATTCTCGCGCACGATCTTCGCGGGAACGCCCGCCACGAGCGAGTTTGGCGGAATGACAGCGTTCTCCTTGACCACCGCCCCCGCCGCGATGATCGAGCCGCGCCCGATCTTCGCGCCCGTCAGCACGGTTGCACCCATACCGATGAGAACGTGATCCTCGATCTCGCAGCCGTGGATGCACGCGCAGTGCCCGACGGTCACATAGTCCCCGATGATGCAGGGATCGTCATCCGCAACGTGCAGACAGGCGAGATCCTGGATGTTCGTGCAGTCGCCGACGGAGATGTAGTTGACATCGCCGCGTGCGACCACGCCCGGCCAGAGACTCGCGTACTGCCCGATGCGCACGTCACCCGAGAGGAACACCTGCGGGGCGACGAACGCCTCCTCGTGAATCTGCGGCGTGATGCCGTGGAATGCGGGGAAACCGTCCCCTTTGAATGTAAACATAATGTATCCTTTCTAAAAGGAATCACCCTTTTGCCTCAAACGGCTCGCTGCCACGCGCCGCATGATAGTAGAATGCACTTTTCTATTATAACAATAGAATCGACAACAAAGACCTCCTACATAAACCATTCGTTTTATTCTACCGTATTTGAGGCAAAAAGAAAAGCCGGTGTATCCACCGGCTCAGATTTCCTGTCCTATCATTTGGTCGTCCATGCACAGATTTTTTATAGAAACGATTCCGTCGTGCAGACACTAATCACCCTGCCAAGTCCCGAGGTGCTCCCCCACCAAGGCCGGCTAATCGTTCCAAAGGTGCGCGTGCGCTGCCTCCGTTGTCCACAACAGAACATACGCCGCAACGCGCAAACAGGAAATTTACGAATGTAAATTTATCACATCCTCCCCTGCATTGCAATAGGCTGAGACTATATTTGTGAAAAATTTTTTCGTATGAAAAAAAAAGATTGACAAGTGCTCTCATCGGGTGCAAAATATCCACGCATAAGGTTTACATCGCAGCCCTGTGTGGGAACGGGGATACGATGCGGGAAAAGAAATGAGGAGGAATTACTATGGGACAGCGAATGCCCATCGGGCTTCAGCTCACGGGGCTGGTCGGCAGTGTGATCGCACTGATGATCATCCTGCTTGCCGTCGTACTCTACGAGTTTAAGTCATCAAGTGCGGACTATCAGCATCTGCTCTCCGTCACGGTCAAGAACAGCATCACACTGCTTGAGGCGGAGGATGACTTCCATCAGGGGCTGAGCGAGCTGCGCGGCTATATCATCACGCGTGATGCAAGCCGTGCGACGGATACGGAAAACGCACTCAAGAAGGCGGACACGGACCTCAGCACTTTTGCCGACCACGCGGTCAACGCCGACGCAAAGGCACGCGGCGAGGAACTGCGCAAGGCGGTCCACGACTACATGGGACACACAAAAGAGATCATCGCACTCTACGAGCGCGGCGACATTGAGACGGCGACGACATCGTCCGCAGAGCTGCGAAAGAAGACGGGCGAGATCGACGCGCTCTTTGACAAGGCAGCAGAGGTTCAGACCGCCGTGCAGGAGCAGCAGCTTGAGAAGCTGAACAACAATGTCGACCACATCTTTATTATCGTGCTCACCATCAGCATTATTGGCGTTCTTGTGATTGGCGCAGCGGCAACATGGTACGCACGGAAACTCGCAGGCCGTCTTACCAAACTGCGCGGTGAAGTCGGCAAACTTGGCAAACTTGACCTCTCGTTCCAAGGTTCACGTGCAGCGTGGAACGACGAGATCGGCGATATGGCAAATGAGCTGCTCGGGATGAAGGATGCGCTTCACAACATCGTACGCTCCATCCAGAGTGAGGCGGACAGTCTCTCCAAGGCGAGCAGCGACCTGTCGAACTCCGTTCAGTCGCAGATGCAGGTTTCCGAGAGCATCGCGCACACGATCACAGATGTCGCCTCCGACGCGGTACACAACAACAGCAGCATCGGGGAGATCTCGAATGCCATCGAGCAGGTCAGCGCACGCACCGAGGAGATGAGCGCGAGCGGTGTCCATGCGAACCAGACCGCCTGCGACGCGGTGGACGACGCGAACCAGGGTATGAAGTACATTCACGAGCTCGTCCAGCAGAATGATACCGTCAGCAACGCCATGACCGAGATTGCACAGGTCTCTGAGAAGCTTGTCACGAGCTCTGATGCCATCAAGAACGTCGTCACCACCATCCGTGAGATCGCAGGTCAGACAAACCTCCTCGCACTCAACGCCGCCATCGAGGCTGCGCGTGCAGGTGAGGCGGGACGCGGCTTTGCTGTTGTCGCCGAGGAGGTCCGCAAGCTCGCTGAGCAGAGCTCTGCCGCCACGAACGAGATCGAGCAGACCATCACCCATATGATCGAGAGCATCCAGGTCGCCGCAGGCGCAATCGAGAGTGCCGAGGAGAAGGTGGCGGCGAGCAAAGAAGTCACCGTGGAGACGGAAAAGAGCTTTGACTCCATCCAGAAGCGTCTCGAGGATGTCCGCACGAACATCGAGCAGATCAGTCAGGCAGTCGACCACACGGCGAACGATATGCAGGATGTCGTCGGCAACGTCCAGAATATCAGTGCTGTCGCCGAGAAGACGGGCGCGAATGCCGAGACCGTCGCCGCCGCCTCCGAGGAGCAGAGCGCGAGCCTGCACGACGTGAGCGACAGTGCCGAGTCCCTCGCACAGACCGCCGCGAAGCTCAACGACATCACGTCGAAGTTCCGGCTGTGAATGTGCAGGACTTGAAATACACCCGAAGCTGTGCTATACTGTAGACACAGTGAAACGAAGACAATCCGACACTTGCACCGCA
This sequence comes from uncultured Selenomonas sp., assembly GCA_963555475.1. GTDB lineage: Bacteria > Bacillota > Negativicutes > Selenomonadales > Selenomonadaceae > Centipeda. The sequence continues at coordinate 101,704 of CAUVVR010000005.1, read as the reverse complement.
AAAATCCCCCGCAGATTAGTCACCTGCGGGGGATTTTTGTGTCTCATGGAGAAAATTATCGTGCAGAACAGGAAACGGAGGACATCCCAAAGCGAACCCTAGTGGAGCAAGTGAGTAAAGCGTGCGTTTCGCCCCCTGCGGATTTCTTTCGTTCAAGCGTAGCGCGTTTAAGAAGTCCGCAGGTATTTAGGCGAATAAGCACGCGATCACTTGCGTAACTAAGCGTTCGCGTGGGATGTGCCCGTAGGGATGAACCTCCACACTATTTTTTGCTTACCGCTTGACATCCTCCCCATCTTCATTTATACTTAACACATGAATAGTTGCTCATATGTTATTTGAATAAAGGAGCGGATTTCCATGAAAAAGTCATTCAAGTTTCGTGACATCGACTGCGCCCACTGCGCTCAGGAGATTGAGAATGCTGCGGCAAAGATCGAGGGCGTGAACAAGGTTCGCATCAACTTTCTCAGCGAGCGCATGACGCTCGACGCAGACGACGCACGCTTTGACGAGATCATTGCAGAGATCAAGAAGGTTGCCAAGACCATCGAGCCGGACGCAGTGCTCGAGGCGTAACGCGAGGGAATCCTCATGACGAAGAAACAGAAGCGCATGCTCATGCGCATCGGAGGAGCGGCAGCACTCTTCATATCGGGAATGGTCCTCGAAGACATTACCGTCGGTGTCGTACTCCTCCTCGCAGCCTACGCTCTCATCAGCTGGGACATCCTCTGGCGTGCGGCGGCAAATATTCGCCAGAGACGCGTCTTTGACGAGAACTTCCTCATAGCAGTCGCCACCCTCGGTGCGATCGCCCTCGGCGACTACTCCGAGGGCGTTGTCGTCATGCTGCTCTACCAGATCGGCGAGGGGTTCCAGGGCTATGCCGTTCAGCGTTCGCGCCGCTCCATCTCCTCCCTCATGGACATTCGCCCCGACACGGCGTGTGTTCTGCGCGACGGTGCGGAGGAGGAGGTATTCCCCGACGAGGTCGAGGTCGGCGAGACGATCATCGTCCGCCCGGGCGAGCGTGTCCCGCTTGACGGCATCATCACGAAGGGAGAGGGACACCTCGACACCTCCGCTCTGACAGGCGAATCCATGCCGCGTGTGGTGCGTGCAAACGACGAGATCATCAGCGGCTGCATCAACCAGTCGGGTGTCCTTGAGGTGCGCGTCACAACCCCGTACGAGGAATCGACCGTCGAGCGCATCCTGTCGCTCGTGGAGGAGGCGACGGACAAGAAGGCGACTACCGAGGCATTCATCACGCGCTTTGCCCGCTGGTACACCCCCACCGTCGTCATCGGTGCGGTACTCCTCGCACTGGTCCCGCCGCTCGTCACGGGCGATCCGTTTGGCATGTGGATCTACCGTGCACTCACCTTCCTCGTCATCTCCTGCCCGTGCGCTCTCGTCATCTCCGTGCCGCTCTCCTTCTTTGCAGGGATTGGCGGCGCGAGCCGTGTCGGCATCCTTATCAAGGGCGGCAACTACCTGGAGGCACTGGCAAAGGTGGACACCGTTGTATTTGACAAGACCGGTACGCTCACGAAGGGCAGCTTCCACGTCGCGAGCGTCATTCCCGCCGAGGGGTTCGCTGAGGAGGACGTGCTCTTCTACGCGGCAAACGCCGAACGCTACTCCACCCATCCCATCGGGCGCTCCATCCTGCGCGCCTTCACGGGCGGTGGCGGTACGACCGAGGATACGGACGTGCATGCGATGGAGGAAAACGCAGGACGCGGCATCTCCGCGCACATCAATGGACATTTCATCCTGTTTGGCACGCATGACTTCCTCACAGCAAAGAAAACGATAAACATCCCACCTGTCCCGCACACGGGTGCGGTCTATCTCTCCATTGACGGGTGCTTCGCAGGAGTGGTGCATGTCGCGGACGAGATCAAGGAGGACGCGGCGGAGGCAGTCCGTGCCCTAAAGGAGCGCGGCATCCGCGAGACGGTCATGCTCACGGGCGACTCGCGCCCAATCGGCATGAGCGTTGGAAAGAGCCTCGGCATTGATACCATCCATGCCGAGCTTCTCCCGCAGGACAAGGTCGCACAGGTCGAGACACGTATTGCTGCGCAGCAGGACGGCAAGACCCTCGCCTACGTCGGCGACGGCATCAACGACGCGCCTGTTCTTGCACGCGCCGATGTCGGCATTGCGATGGGCGCACTCGGCTCGGATGCGGCAATCGAGGCAGCGGATGTCGTTCTCATGACCGACGAGCCGCGAAAGATCGCGACTGCCATCGACATTGCACGCAAGACCATGCGCATCGCATGGCAGAACATCATCTTTGCCATCGGCATTAAGGGCATTGTCCTCGTCCTCGGCGCACTTGGTTACGCAGGACTCTGGGCGGCAATCTTCGCGGACGTCGGCGTCACCGTCCTCGCCGTCTTCAACGCCATGCGTGCGCTGAGCGTAAAGGAATGACTTGCGCCGCAGCCTCGTATCTGATATAATAAAGACACAAAAAAGAGAACCGTAACAAGACGGCTACCTCTTCACATTACACGGTTATAACCGCTCGTGCTTGGTAGGTAGGGCGGTTATTTCTTTGATACTGCGAGGATGTAACCCGTAGCGAATACCAGAATCAGTATGCACTCGTAGCTGTCCATATGCACCACCTCCCACTTACAGGATCGGGAAGGTGAAGAATGTAGCCGCCATAGCTTATCAGAGGGTTCTCTGTCTCTATTATACATTCATTTGTTCGAAGTGCAAGTAAATCTTTCCACACAAAAGCCCCCTGACGACTGGTCAGGGGGCTTTCGTCTATTCTCTTACGCTTCTCCGCGCCGCCCGTGGTACAGGCACCACGGTTCCTCCGCCATGAAGTCGCCGCCATGGTAGTACGCCGCACGCGCACGGCAGCCACCGCAGGACTTCTTGTAGTTGCACGAGCCGCAGCCGCCGCCGTAGTCGAGCGTACGCAGCTCCTTGAACACCTCGTTTTTCGCCCAAATCTCATCAAATGGCATCTCGCGCACATCGCCCAGCTCGCGGTTGAGGTACGCACACGGCTGTACCTTGCCGCGCGGACTGATGATGCAGTACGTCAGCCCTGCCAGACACCCACGCGAGAAACGCGTATCCACGCCGAGCTGATCGGCGATGCGCAGGAACTGCGGCGCACAGGTCGGCTTCAGCTCGATGTCCACCGTCTCCTGCTTCCGCATGATGCGCGAGAGCACATCCTCATATGCCTCTGCACGCAGCGATTCCTCCTCGATCGTCTCCGCGCGTCCCGTCGGCACGAGGAAGAAGAAATGATGTGCCTTCGCTCCGATCTCCACGGCGAAGTCCGTCATCGCCTCAAGCTCGTGCGCGTTCCAGTCCATCACCGTCGTATGAATCTGGAACGGAAGCCCTGCCTCACGGCAGTTCATCATCCCGCGCACTGCGCCGTCCCAACCGCCGGGGAACGAGCGGAACGTATCGTGCTTATTCTTGTCGAGCGAGTCGAGCGAGATGCCCATACCGCACGCGCCCGCTTCCTTGAGAGCCTTTGCCATCGGCAGGTCGATCAGCGTCCCATTCGTGCCGAACACGGGGATGAGCCCAAGCCCACGCGCATAGGAAACGAGTTCCAGGATATCGGGGCGCGTCAGCGGCTCCCCGCCCGAGAAAATCATGATGCGGAAGCCCGCCTTTGCAATCTCGCGCAGGAGCTTCTTGCCCTCCTCCGTCGAGAGCTCCTCGTCTGCGCGGCAGCCCGCGTCGCGGTAGCAGTGGGCACAGTACATATTGCAGGCATTCGTCGTGTTCCACGAGATGATCTTTACCCCGCCGCCCGCAACGCCCTTCGGATGCCCCTTCGGCATCCCCGCATGGTGCCCTCCGGGATGACCCATGCCGTGCGGATGTCCGCCGGGATGACCACCCATATGCGCGTGGGGATGTCCTGCACCCGCAGGGTGTCCCGCCGCATGCGGATGCGCCCCCATCGTGCCCTGTGCGGCGTGCGCCGCCTCCATCGGGGCACTCATACAGCAGCCTCCCGAATACCGATCTCCTCATCAGTCAGATAGCACGACGGATCGGACTCCCAGAAGTCCCCCGTCCGCGCCTCGGCACGCGTGCGGAAATTCCCGTTGCACCAGCTGAGGTACTGACACTTCGAACAGCGGCCCTTGAGCAGTGGCTTGCGGTCCTTCAGCCCCGCGAGAATCGGATGCGTCATATCCTGCCAGATATCGCCGAACTTCCGCTCGCGCACATTGCCGAACGTGTGATGCTGTGTGAACTGATCGGGATGCACATAGCCGAGGTGATCCACCTCGCCGAAAGCGATTCCCGAACGGTTGCCGCCGTTCGCACCGATCAGCTTTTTGATCTGCTCCGCCCCTGCATCGTTCCCCTCGGCGAGCGCCTTGAGGTACATATAGACCCCGTCGCAGTGGTTGTCCACCGTCAGGATTTCCTTTTTCAGACCGCGCGCCTCAAAGTCCTTCGTCCGCGCGATGATCGTGTCCATCGCACGGCGCGACTCCTCCGCCGTCACATCCTCATCCATCATCTGGCCGCCGCGCCCCGAGTACACGAGGTGGTAGAAGCAGACGCGGTTGATGCCCTTCTCCTCGATAAAGTCAAAAATCTTATCGAGCTCCATGATATTGTGGTGGTTGATCGTAAATCTGAGCCCCACGCGCTGCCCCACGGCAACACAGTTCTCGATTCCCTCCATCGCACGCTGATACGCGCCCTCGACCCCACGGAACATATCGTTCACGTCCGCGAGCCCATCGAGAGAGATGCCGACGTAGCCGACACCGAGATCCTTGATCCGCTGTGCGACCTCGCGCGTGATGAGCGTCCCATTCGTCGAGAGCGTCGGGCGCACACCTTTGTCCCGCGCGTACTCCGCCAGCTCGAAAAAATCGGGACGGATCAGCGGCTCGCCGCCCGAGAACAGCAGCACGGGCACGCGGAACTCGGCAAGGCCGTCGATGAACCGCTTTGCCTCCTCCGTCGTCAGCTCACCATCGTACTTCTGCCCGTCCGACGACATATAGCAGTGGCGGCAGCGCAGATTGCACGTACGCGTCGAGTTCCAGACCACAACGGGCCCCATCCCCTCCGCCGCGCCGCTCTTCATGCGGTGCGCGTTATGCCCGTAGCGCAGCGCATCGCCGTAGTATTCATCCATAAAAAGTAGTTTCGTAACGCTTATCATCGAGATCTCCTAATACACAATACACAAAATCAGTTGGGAACGTGCTCCTCGTTCCGCTTGTGAATCCCATCGAGCAGGAGCCGCGTCTTGAGGGCGATATTCTCCTGATACGACAGATCAAGATGGCTGAACGCAGCCGCCTGATAGAGCGAGTGGAACATCTCCGCGATCAGATCGACAGGCACATCGCTGCGGATCTCTCCCGCCGCCTGTCCCTCGCGGATGATCTCCGTGAACACCTGCTTGATCTGCGGGGTCATGCGGCTGTTCGATGCCTTCGCACCGTGCGGCGGCTGCGCGTGAGGAGATACCTCCGCCGTCTCCTGCGCGTCCGCAGGGCCCATCTGCGATGCATGATGCGATGCCGAGAGAAAAAGAGGCATGACAAAGCGATTCTCATCGAGGAACTTCGCAGTTACACGCGCCCCCACCTCAAGCAATTCGAGCGACGTGCGCTCTGCCGCACGCGCCTCTGCGAGTGCCATACGGATGGTCTCACTGAGCCGCCCAAGCAGAGAGAACAAGAGGTCCTCCTTCGAGGCAAAATAATTGTAGAACGTCCCGATCCCGAGATCTGCCGCGCTCATAATATCCGCAACCGAAGTCTCCTTGTAGCCCTTCTTTGAGAACTCACTGATCGCCGCTTCGAGAATCGTCTTACGGGACTGCAGCTTCTTGCGCTCCCGACGGCCCATCTTTTCCTCCAACAAGAACGTCACCCTTTCTTTTGTCCTACGGGACTATTATAGCGAAAAATAATGGATTTGAAAAGAGAAAAATGAATCCCGTTCATATTTTCATTCTCAATCTCTTAATTGAGAACAACAAAAAAACGCCGACAATATCGGCGTTGTACATCCAAAATGGTGACCCAGGAGGGATTCGAACCCCCGACCCTTTGATTCGTAGTCAAATACTCTAATCCAGCTGAGCTACTGAGTCACATGTCTCGCGACTTGATTATAATAGCAGATTGGGCAGGGCGTGTCAAGGAATTTTTTCAAATCGGCATCCCCCACACGCCGTCCTTGTAGATATGCGTCAGCCGCACGGGCGCAATCTCACCGCGCGTGACGGGCGCATCCGTATAGACGCGCACATACGTCTCTGTCAGCCCGTCCGTCACGCCGTCCTCCTGCGTCTCAAACAGCACCTCTGCCACCGAGCCGAGCATGGAGCGATGATATCCCTCTGCCAGTTCCTCCGCAAGGGCCTGCATCCGCGCGGCACGCTCCTTGCGGACCATCGGCGGCACCTGATCCGTGCGCCGCGCCGCAGGGGTTCCCCGCCGCGCTGAGTATGGAAAGACGTGCATACGGGCAAAGCCCATCCGCCGCACAAAGTCCATCCCCGCTGCGAAGTCCTCCTCCGTCTCCCCCGGGAAGCCTACAATGATATCCGTCGAAATCGCCACCCCCGGCACTGCCGCCCGCACCTCCGCGACGAGCTGCGCGAACTGCGCCGTCGTATAGTGACGGTTCATCGCACGCAGCACAGCATCGCTCCCCGCCTGCAGCGGCAGATGCAGATGCGCCGCGAACCGCGGCTCCGTCCGCATCAGTTCGAGGAGATCCGCCGACAGCTCCACCGACTCCAGCGAGCCGAGCCGCAGCCGCCGCAGCCCCTCCTCCGCGAGTGCCGTGCGGCACGCATCCGCGAGCGTCGGACGCTCCGCAAGATCAATCCCGTACGCCCCGAGGTGAATCCCCGTCAGCACCACCTCATGAAACCCTGCATCGACGAGGAGGCGCATCTCACGTGCCACCGCAGAGAGTTCGCGCGACTTCACAGGACCGCGTGCGTATGGGATGATGCAGAACGTGCAGAAGTTTTGACAGCCGTCCTCGATCTTGAGAAATGCGCGTGTGCGGTGCGGCAGCGCGTGCAGCGGGATATCCTCAAAGACACGCGCCTGCATGATGTCTGTAATCGTCCCCGCCACGCCCGTATCCGCGCGGAGCGATGCCTCCACATAGTCCACAATGCGTGCGCGCTCCTTCGTCCCGATCACCACGCGCACCCCATCGAGTGCACGGATCTCCTCGGGCGCGACCTGCGCATAGCAGCCCGTCACCGCAACACAGGCGGTGGGGTTCGTCCGCACCGCACGGCGGATCAGCTGCCGTGACTTGCGATCGCTCAGATGCGTCACCGAGCACGTGTTGATGACATAGACATCCGCCCGCTCCTCGAACGGCACCACATCGTAGCCGCGTGCACGAAACAGCCCCTCCATCGTCTCCGTCTCGAACTGATTTACCTTGCAGCCGAGCGTCATAAATGCAGCCTTCACGCCAAAGCCCCTTTTTGTCGTCATACACCAAACTCGATGCTTTTCCCTTTCGCCCCTTCCACCGCTTCGCGGTCCCCCTCCCCCGCTGTCGCAGGGGAGGCTTTTCCATCACGGCATATTAGCCTCCCCCGTCGCTACGGGGGAGGTGGCGAGTCTGCGAGCCGGTGGGGGCGCTCCAAATATTTTCCTATTCTACCACAAATCAAACACGCCGCAATAAATTTTTCTCCCAAAACTAATGACATTTCCACAAAAAACGATATAATATACATAGGAAATTATACCCATGCCATCACCATGGAAGGGGGACCATATATGGCAACCATATCGCAGATGACCGGCGCAGCACGCAGCATCTATAGCTCGCTCTACGCCAACAACTCGCGTACGGACGCAACCGCAGCACTCTTTGGCGATCAGAAGACACGTCGGCAGAGAGGATCCAGTCTCTACTCCGCGCAGTATCGCAGCAGAGAGTCAAGCGCACAGGAACTCAGCTCCATCATGGAGATCGCCAACCAGGCGCGAAACCTCCGCAAGTCCTACGCTGAGACCAGCTCGAAGTTCTACGCCGAGTACGACAGCAACATGAAGGATCTCAGAAAGTCCGCCGGCAAGCTCAGCAATACGGACTTCCAGCTGAGCAGTGCCGACATCAAGACCAACGCCGACGGCTCCAAGACCTACAGCGACAAGCTCAAGGCCGCCATCGACAACGTCAAGGATCTCGTCAGCGAGTACAACGAGACCAGCGACTTTCTGCAGGACAACAAGAGCCTCGGCAAGGGGGTCCGTCAGCTCGTCACTGAGTTCTCCGACACCACGTACAAGGCGGACTCCTACGCCAAGATGGGCATCACCGTCGATGCCAAGACAGGCAAGATGAGCGTGAACGAGAGCCGACTCGCCCGTGCCCTCACCGACTCGCCCGCACAGTCCGAGGCAATCCTCGGCAAGGGAGGCCTCGCAGGACGCGCCGACCGCCACGCACAGTACGCGCAGATGTCGCGCAGCCGCGTCATCCCCTCGATGGAGCAGGCGATTGGCGGCCAGCTGAACTACGCTGCGAACATGCTCAACGGCAGATCCCTGCCCACCATGTCACGCTACTCAAATATGCTGAACCTCTTCAGCATCTATGTATAGGGGGAGAATAAAATGGATCTCACAATGGATATCGCACAGATGTCAGTCGGTATGCACCAGGCACAGGCACAGCAGAGCCTCGGCATTGCCGTCGCAAAGATGGCAATGGACTCCGGCAAGGATGCCCTCGACCTCATCGAGGAAACCACGGCAAGCATCGACCCGAGTCTCGGCAACAGCATCGATATTTACGCGTGAATATGGAAAAGCTCTCCTCCTCACGGCATATGAGGGGGAGCTTTTTCTTGATTTTCGATACAAAAGGAACTATAATGAGCATATGGAGGAGGGATTTACCATGGCGACGAAAAGCATTCTGAAGAACGTCAACATCCGAGGAAGGCGGCGTGTCCACGATTTTGTGAACGCCTTGGAACGCTCCATCGAACAGCCCGAAAAGGAAGTCCTCCTGCAGCGCCCCGTAGTGGAGATTCATGCAGATCGAATCAAATCTTTTTTAAGAGATTATGAGCGATAAAGGTATCACGCTATGGTGGGCTATCAAAAAGTAAATCTATCTGAACTACTGTCCGGAACGGAGGATGCAGAGCAGCTGCATCGTATCCTTTCGGATTTTTCATGTCCATATAACAAGGACGTAGAGGATTTCCTCCATACAAAGGCCATCGAATTTACGCGACAGGGATATTCCGCCACCTACCTGATATTTGCTTCCTATCAGAACCATCCGGTGTTGGTCGGATATTTTGCTCTTGCCCCTAAATTCTTCCATATCAATCTAAAGAACACAAGCAAGACATTGGGAAAACGCATCCGTAAGTTTGCGCGTTACGACGAAGGAATGAAATGCCATCTTGTTTCCTCCATCCTGATTGGACAGCTCGGAAAGAACTATACCCATGGATACGACGTGCTGATCCGAGGAGAGGAACTTCTAAAGATTGCCTGTGATACTGTGCGGGAGGCACAACGCATCACGGGAGGTCGGCTTGTCTACCTAGAGTGCGAAGACGTGCCCTCTCTCATACGCTTCTACGAAGAAAACGGATTCTCATCATTCGGTACGCGAGAGTTGGACGGAGACGAAAAGGACGCATTCTCCGGCAAATATCTCATTCAGATGGTGAAATATCTGAAGTAAATTGTGCATTCCGATTCGAGCATAGTAAAATCCCCCTCCGAATGGAGGGGGATTCGTTATGCAGCGTATGCTGCAAATTGTGCCGTGTGTGGATTAGAACAGGAACTCAACGCGGCCGAAGAGCTTGGAAACGCGATCCTTGCCCTCGTCGTTCTTTTCGAGCGTCTTGCCCTTGAAGTACTTTGCGGAAAGAATGACATTCTTCCAGAGCGTGTAGTTCGTGCCGATCTCGACACCCTTCGAACCGAAGAGTGCACCATCCTGTGTTGCATAGACCGATGCCAATCCGAGGTGACGGTAGGCAACGTATGCACCCCACGAGCCCTTGTCCTCAGACTCTGCGCCCTTGTAGTCGAAGCTGACCTGATAGGACTTCTTCCACTTGCTGCCGCCATCGCTGCTATCGATGGAGCTGTTGTTTGCGTATGCACCGGAGAGGAAGCTGTTCTTGTCGAAGTGATATCCGAGGTTGGCAGCCCAGATATTCATCTTCTCCTTGCCATTCTTCGTGATGTCCTTGAACGCTTCCGAGCCGAGACGATAGTAGCCGAGGCCCGCAACGAAGTTGTTCTTGTTGTACTGGAGGCCGATATGCTGATAGTTCGCCGTCTTTCCACGATCATAGCTATCGCCGTCTTTCTGAAGCTCCGCATCGAGATCGAAAACCTTGCTGTTATAGGTTCCGTCAAGATTGAAGCGACCAGCCTGCAGTGTAGCCTGCAGATCCTTGCCGAACGTGACCTCCGCGCCCGAGAAGTCAGCATCGAGAACGATTGCGCCCGGAGCCGCATATGCCTCAGAGGAGAGGAGCTCCATCTTGCCGAGCTTCACCTGGAACTTGTCGTAGTCGCCCTGTGCCCATGCACGCTTAAGGCCGACCGTCGAATTCGTATCGTCCTTCATGCTGTTGCCTTCGGCATCGAGACGTGCATGCACCGTCCAATGGTCGTTGACCTCAGCCGTCGGCTCGAGGCGGAAAACATACTCGTTTTTGTTCTCGCGAGTGCCTTCAGGACGCTCGCTCGTGTAGGTGTACTCGAGCTTACCGTTCCACTTCACCATGTCGGCATGCTTCTCGAGGTTCGAGACGCGAACGCCGAGGTTGTTGAGCTCGTCAGCGAACTCAGCAGCGAGACGGTCAACAAGTGCACGATCCGAAGCGGACATATCGCCCTTTGCCATCGCCTTTGCCGTCATCTGCGCCATCTCATAACGCGTGATGTTGCGGTCGCCGCGATAGGTGCCGTCGCCATAGCCCTCAACAACGCCGTCAGCAGCGAGCTGGGTCACAGCATCGTATGCCCAGTGGTCACGGGGCACATCGGAGAACGGGTTCGCAGCTGCGAACGTGGTGCTTGCTGCACCGACAACGAGAGCCGTTGCGAGTGCGGATACGAGAGTCTTCTTCATGAGAAACTCCTCCTTCTGTAAAACAGATAGTATCTGATTTCCAAAGGAGCGAGACCTCGCAAAAGTGTCCATGTTTCCTTTTCGCGATGGATTCTCATCCCTTGGAACGATTTCATCATAGCATACGCAAGAACAGATTGCAATACCCAATCGTCAAAAAACTTTATAGCAGGTTATAATTTTCGGCTTATGTTTGCTCATCAGGGCGCAAAGATCCCAATTCACTCCATACACGGGGAGTTTCTATTTTATCAGCGTTTTCCTAGCGGTATTACTTTTCGTAATGCCCACGGCAGGAGGCAATGTGAATAATCCCGTTTTGTTCATAGTAGACAACACGGTTCGCATCGTCAATGCGTCTGCTCCACCATCCGCTGAGATTCCCGCGAAGCGGCTCTGTCTTGCCTATGCCATCCGACGGATTTCTCTGAATATCACGCACGATGGCATTGATGCGCTTCAAGGTCTTCCTGTCCTGCGTCTGCCAGTACAGATATTCTTCCCATGCACGGTCTTCCCAAAGCAGCCCCATCAATCCACCTCAATCAGTTCATGTTTGGCGAAATGCGCATTTCCCGCCTCAATATCTCGCTTTAAGGCTTCCAGATAACGTATGTTGCTCTCCGAATAAAACGGATCGCTGCGCTCTGCCGAGATCTCGAACGGAATCTTACGCTCACGCACTGCGGTCTTTGCAAAGACGCAGAACGCTGTCGTCATCGTCATCCCGATCTCGGAGCAAAACTCGTCAAACTGCCGCTTGAGATCGGCATCCATACGGATGCTCACACTTGCCTGTGCCATGTTTTCACCGCCCTTCTATTTTATTACATTGTATGAAATTTTTTGTGCGTTGTCAATTTATTTTGGTGCGGTTTACTCCCCCACGAGTGCGACGGGTGAGGGGACGCGGATGCCGCGGCTGTTGGTAAAGATCTCGACCACGACACCGAACACGTCGGCGATGCGCTCCTCGGTGAGCACCGCGGCAGGTGTGCCCGTCGCGCGGACGCGCCCGCTCTCTACGAGGACGATGTCGTCGGCGTACTGCATGGCGTGTGCCATGTCGTGCAGCACCATAAGGATGGTCATGCCATGTATGCGGTTGAGCTGTGAGATGATCTCCATGACGCGCAGCTGATGCGCGACATCGAGGTAGGTGGTCGGCTCGTCGAGCAGCAGCAGACGCGGACGCTGACTGAGCGCCATTGCAAGAAAGACGCGCTGCCGCTCGCCGCCCGAGAGGGTATGCACCTCGCGCTCCGCGAACGCAGAGACGTGCGCGGTCTCCATCGCCCACGCGATTGCCTCTCTGTCCTCTGCGTCCGCACGGGTCTGAAAGAGCCCTGCATGGGCAAACCGCCCGTATGTCACAAGCTGCTCCACGGTCAGCCCCTGCGCCGCCGTGCGTTCCTGCGGCAGGATGGCACGCACGCGTGCAAGCTCCTTCTCGGTGTAGCTGCCGAGTTCGCGTCCATCCAGCTGAATCTCACCCGTATAGCGGCGGTTCAGTCCCGCGAGCGCACGCAGGAGGGTGGTCTTGCCCGCGCCGTTCGGCCCAATGATGGCCGTGCGCCGCCCTGCGGCGATATCGACGTTGATCCCGTGCAGGATCTCCTTGCCCGCGATCTTGACGCAGAGGTTCCGCGCTGTCATGCCCGCACTCATAGCTGCCTCCTCAGAAGATAGAGAAAGAACGGTGCGCCGACGACCGCCATGATAATGCCCACAGGAAGTTCCAAGGGAGCAAACAGCAGCCGCGCCGCCGTATCGCTCAGTGTGACGACGGCGATGCCGAGGAGCGCCGCTGCAGGGAGCAGGAAGCGATAGTCCGCGCCGATCATGAGCCGTGCGGCGTGCGGGACGATGAGCCCGACGAAGCCGAGGAGCCCCACTACGGACACGGCACTCGCGGCGAGGAGCGCTGCGACCGCCGTGAGGAGGATGCGCGTGCGCTCGACGGCAAGCCCGATGCCGCGTGCCATGTCGTCGCCGAGCTGGAGGATGTTGAGCCGCTGCGCGGCAGCGAGCGCGAGGAGCCCCGCTGCGATGGTATACGGCAGGAGCATCTCGACGTGCGGCCAGCTCCGTGCGGAGAGCCCGCCGACCATCCACATCAGGGCACTGTGAACCCTGTCACTGTAGAGGATCATCATCGCCGAGATGCCCGCACCGAGAAAGGCGGACACGGCAACGCCCGCGAGGATGATGCGCGTCGGACGGATGCCGTCGCGCCACGCGAGGATGTAGATGAGGAGCGCGGCGAGCATCGCCCCGCCGAATGCGGCGGGGGTGATGAGCCACGCCGCCCCCGGCAGCATGAGCATGATAAAAATGCCCGCAAGACCCGCACCGGACGAGATGCCGATGATGTGCGGATCGGCGAGCGGATTTCTGAGGATCGCCTGCAGGATTGCGCCCGAAAGAGAGAGGTTGATGCCGACGAGTGCGGCGACGATCGTACGAGGCAGGCGGATGTTCCAGAGGATCTGTGCGTTCGCCCCGCTCTGTGCACCACCAAGGATGCCGATAACCTCCCCGAGGGGGATGTCAACGGAGCCCTTCGCAGTGGAGAGGAGCATGGAAAATGTCGCAAGCACAGCAAAAAGAACGAGGAGCAGGATACGTTTTTTCATGGGTAGACGAGCCTCGCCATGTACTGCACGGCCTTCGGGTAGTCGATGCCAGGGCTGAACAGAAACAGCTCCTGCGGCAGGTAGTAGACGCGCCCATCACGGATCGCACCGACGCTCTGCCATGCGGGGCTCTCGGCGAACATCGCCTCCATCGAGGCGCGGATCTCCGCCTCCTCGCCCATACTCGTGACAAAGATGATGTCGGGGTTCTGCGCAACGAGCGTCTCCATGCTGTAGGGCGCGGCATCGGGGTTCTTGTCAAGCGCGGGCATCCCCGCCGCTGTGTTCTCCCAGCCGAGGATGTTCGCGATGTTGCCCGCAATGCTGCCGTCAAGCTGAACGGAGAGCCCCTGCCCCGTGCTGTGGATGATGGCGACGCGCTTCTTCTCCTGCGGGATGGAGGTGCGGACGGCTTCGATGTCTGCATCCATCTTGCGGACGAGTTCCTCGCCCTTTGCCGTCTCGCCCGTGAGCGCGGCAAATGTTCCGATCTCGCGCTTTACGTCCTCGTAGCTCTTCATGTCGAGGACGAGCGTCCGAATGTTGTTCGCTGCAAGTGTCTCGATGAGCTTTTCGTTCATGCCCTTGTTGAGGATGACGAGGTCGGGCGTGAGGGCGATGATCTTCTCCGCATCGATCTGGTAGACCCTGCCGATGCTCGTGACTTCCTTTGCCGCATCGGGGATTTTTGACTTCGAGTCGGGGCGGCCAACGACACTGCCACCGACCGCATAGAGCGGATCGAGGAAGGATGCCGATGTGACGACGATGCGCTCCGGTTTTTTGTCAAAGGTGACAGTGCGGCCGTTATCGTCCGTAACGGTGGCGTACGCGCTGCCCGCATTCGTATTCTCCGCCGCAGGTGCGCCGCAGGCGGTAAGAAGAAGTGATGTCGCCGTAAAAAGTGCAATCGCCCACAATTTCATCATGTCAGCTCCTCCGTGTGAGGATAGTGGAGAGGTAGTTGAGCTTTTCGTCCGCGTGCGCCTCAAGGTCGTAGATGATCTTCTCATCGTCGAGCCCCGCGCGGCTGACGAGGACTGCCTCCTTCGTCATGTTGTTGCGGCGCAGCAGGTCGATGATCTCGGCGGAGTTGTGGTAGACCTTCATGACGGCGGCACTGCCCGCAACCGCCATGACCTCCTCAAGCCGTTCCTTGTCCGCAGTGCCGGGGATAACGGCGAACACGTCGTTGCCCTCGACAATGGGTCTGCCGACGCGGCTGCCGATAGCGATGAAGGCGGGCACGCCGGGGATGGTGACGATGTCCACATCCTCATGCTCAAGGAGGCGGAAGACATAGATATAGGTGCTGTAGAACATGGGGTCCCCAAGGGTGAGGAATGCGACGTTTTTCCCCGCATTCAGGAGCGCGAGGATCTCGGCTTTGTTCGCCTCCCATGCACCCGAGTCATCGGCAAAGTTTTTCACCATGGGGAATACTTGGTAGACGATCTCGATGTCCTTCTTGAGATACGGGCGTGCGATCTCAAGGGCGACACTGCCGTCCTTCTTTTCTGTTTTCGGGGCAATGAGGACATCCGCCGCCTCGATTGCCTTGATTGCCTTGACGGTGAGCAGCTCCGGGTCGCCGGGGCCGACACCGATGCCGTAGAATGTTCCGCGCATAAAATCTTCCTTCCGTTTAATTCCTATATGTGCTGTTCTATGGCGACATGCGTCCCACGCAAATACTTTGGGGTATCATGCCGCCCGCTGCTCATATCGGTGGAAGAACAATACGAGCAATAAAAAATCCTTCCTCCCATAGTACATAGGAAGAAGGATTTTGTCAAATGTTGTATAGATTACATCAGCATTGCGAGCATCGTCCCCGCCGCGACCGCCGTGCCGATAACACCGGCGACGTTCGGCCCCATAGCGTGCATGAGGAGGTAGTTGCCCGGCTTCGCCTTGATGCCGACGATCTGGCTGACGCGCGCTGCCATCGGAACAGCGGAGACACCCGCAGACCCGATGAGCGGGTTGATTTTCCATCCCGTCGCACGGCACATGATCTTGCCGAGGACCACACCGCCCGCGGTGCCAAAGATGAACGCAACGAGACCAAGGCAGATGATAAGAAGCGTCTCCTTGACGAGGAAGCTCTCCGCGCTCATCGTAAGCCCCGTACCGAGTGCGAGGAAGATCGTGACGGTGTTGATGAGCGCGTTCTGCGCCGTATCCGAGAGACGATCCGTCACACCGCTCTCACGGAAGAGGTTGCCGAGCATGAGCATGCCGAGCAGTGCCGTGATGGACGGGAGCAGCAGACTGATGAAGATGGTCGAGACAATCGGGAATGCGATGCGCTCGAATTTTGTAACATCGCGTGCCTGCTCCATGACGACCTCACGCTCTTTCTTCGAGGTGAGGAGCTTCATGACGGGCGGCTGGATGAGCGGCACAAGCGCCATGTAGGTGTATGCCGCGACGGCAATCGCGCCGAGGAGGTGGGGTGCCATCTTCGTTGCGAGGTAGATCGAGGTCGGGCCGTCCGCACCGCCGATGATGCCGATGGAGCCCGCCTCCTGTGCGTTGAAGCCGAGAAGCATCGCACCGAGCAGGGCGACGAATACACCGATCTGTGCCGCTGCGCCCATGAGGAGAGCGGACGGACGTGCAATCAGCGGACCGAAGTCCGTCATCGCGCCGACCCCGAGAAAGATGAGCGGCGGGAAGATCTCGTATTTGATTCCGAGACCGATTGCGGACATGACCCCCGGCTCCTCAAAGCCGTTGAACGGGATGTTCGCGAGGATACAGCCGAATGCAATCGGACTGAGGAGCAGCGGCTCAAAGTCGCGTGCAAACGCGAGATAGAGCAGGACGAGGCCGACAACAATCATGATGAGGTTGCCGGAAGTCATTCCGACAAATCCACTGCCGTCAACGACTGCCTGTAGGGAGACGGTAAATGCGTTGATAAAATCCATAATCTGTCACTCCCTCCTCACCGCGATGTGCGCATGCCCTGCGTGCGTCCGAAGTTGCGCCATGCAGGCTGCTCCGCCGGGCGGATCGCCTGAATCTGCTCGGCGCTGTAGCCGCAGACGGTGACGGCTGCCGTAATGGCAGCGACGGTCTCCGTGCTAAGTCCCTCCGGAACTGCGGGCGCAGCAGGGGCGGGTGCAGGTGCCGGCGCAGGAGCGGCAGGAGCAGGGGCGGGCTGCTCCGCCTTCTTCTTTGTCGGATCAAGCAAGTGGGTCAGCTCGATGAGCCCCCAGATCGCTGTCAGGACGCCAAAGACGATGACCATGTTGATGAACATGATGACAAATGGATTGTCTGTTACAGGTTGATGCATAAACTCACCTCATCTTGTTTTTCGCCTCGTGAACGTCGCCGCATTACCCGTATACGGAGACAGCCCAAGGATCTTTATGTATACTGTGAAAACAGCTCTTTCATTATTATGCTAGATTTCAGATAATTTTACAAGTTTTATTTTCGCTTTTTCTCATGCAGCTTTTGCATATTTTCCATAAACAGCGGGTTCAATCTGCACATACCGCGTCAAAGGCGTGTTTTACCTCGGCATAGATCTTGTCATAGCTCTGCCCCGGCTGTGCCTCATAGAGTTTCTCCCCGTCCATGAAGATGCTCGGGACATAGTAGTACTGCCCCGCGAACGGCTGTGTCTTCTCCGGTTCTTTATTCTCGTCGATAAAGTCAACCTGCACGCGCTCGTAGCCCTCTGTACGCAGCGCCTCGATCGCTCGATGGGCATTCGCGCAGTAGGGGCAGCCCGCCATCTCGATCATGGTGAGTGTTTTCATTGTAGTTCTCCTTATATATGCATAGTAAACATTTTCTATCATATCACAAACTTATCATAAAGGGAATTACGCGCCCAATAAAAATGCCGCAAACACCTCATTCCCCAGCTTCATCCCTGCGTCGGTGAGGGCGACGTGATTCTCTGCGCGGCGAAGAAGGCCCTGCACGATATATTTCTCAATCACCGCTCCATAAACAGTATTAATGTCCACGCCAAATGTACGTGAAAAATCCGCCGCATCAATCCCCTCTCGTGTGCGCAGTGCGAGAAAGGCGTACTCTTCCATTGCATTCTCGCGCGTGCGCTCCGTATCCTCGGGCGTGCGGACAGATGCGCCCGCGCGGATGGCACGGGTGTATGCGTGCATATCCGCTACATTCCCCCACCGCACGCCGTCCACATAGCCGTGCGCCGCCGCACCGACACCGAGGTAGGGAACGTTCCGCCAATAGCCGCGATTGTGCAGGCTCTCATATCCCGCGCGTGCAAAGTTCGAGATCTCATAGCGTGCATAGCCGCGTGCGGGCAGCTCCTCCATGAGATAGTCGTACATCTCCTCTGCCGCGTCCTCGCTCGGGAGCGTGAGTCGCCCCTGCGCCTCTGCCGCCGCGAATGGCGTGCCCTCCTCGACGATCAGCCCATAGACGGAGATGTGTTCGGGCGCGAGTGCAAGCGCAGTGTTGACGCTCGTCTTTAGGTCATCAAGTGTTTGTGTCGGCAGTCCATACATAAGGTCGAAACTGATGTTGTCGAACCCCGCCGCACGCGCCGCGTGAAATGCCGCGCGTGCCTCCTCTGCCGTGTGGATGCGTCCGATGGCGCGGAGCAGTCGGTCGTCAAAGCTCTGCACGCCGAGGCTGAGGCGGTTTGCACCCGCCGCGCGCAGCTGTGCGAGGGAATGCTCGTCGACTGTCCCGGGATTTGCCTCGACGGTGCACTCCTGCGGTATCCCCGCTGCGTCGATAAGGGTGCGCAGAATCTCCGTGAGGCATTCGGCGGGCAGTACAGTTGGTGTGCCGCCGCCGAGGTAGATGGTACGGACATCGCCCCATCGTGCGCGAAGCGGCGGCACCTCGCGCAGAATCTCCGCACGAAGTGCCGCCGCATAGTCCTGCATCTCCCTCGCCGCAGAGTTGCCCACGGCAGAGGAAACGAAGTCGCAGTATGCACATTTTTTCACGCAGTAGGGGATGTGCGTGTAGATGCCCCATGGTCTTACCTGTGCGTTATTCGTCAATTTTCAGCACCGCCATAAACGCCTCCTGCGGGAGCTCCACGCTGCCGACCGCCTTCATGCGTTTTTTGCCCTCCTTCTGCTTTTCGAGCAGTTTGCGCTTGCGCGTGATGTCGCCGCCGTAGCATTTTGCCAGAACGTCCTTACGGCGGGCGCGGACGTTCTCGCGTGCGATGATCTTGCTGCCGATGGCCGCCTGAATCGGGATCTCAAACATCTGCTGCGGGATGATCTCCTTGAGCTTGGTCGCAAGCTGGCGGCCGCGCTGCGCAGCGCGATCGCGGTGGACGATGGTCGAGAGTGCGTCCACGCCGTCGCCGTTGAGGAGGATGTCAAGCTTGACGAGGTTCGAGGTCTGATAGTCGATCAGCTCGTAGTCAAGGGACGCATAGCCGCGCGTGGCGGACTTCAGACGATCGAAGTAGTCGTAGAGGATCTCGTTCAGAGGGATGTGGTAGATGACGGTGACGCGCGTCGCGTCGAGATAGTCCATGGTCTGGAACACGCCGCGTTTTTCCTGCGAGATCTCCATGACTGCGCCGACGTAGTCCTTCGGAACGATGACGGTCGCCTTGACACACGGCTCCTCAATGTGGTCGATCTCGGTCTGGGGCGGGAGGTCGGCGGGATTGCTGACCTCGACCATCGTCCCGTCGGTACGGTAGACGTGGTAGACGACGGAGGGAGCTGTCATGATGAGACCGAGGTTGTACTCGCGCTCAAGCCGCTCCTGGATCACGTCCATGTGGAGCAGCCCGAGGAATCCGCAGCGAAAGCCGAAGCCGAGCGCGATGGAGGTCTCCGGCTCAAAGACGAGTGCGGCATCGTTGAGCTGGAGTTTCTCCAGAGCCTCGCGGAGGTTGTCGTAGTCCTTGCTGTCCTCGGGATACAGCCCGCAGAAGACCATCGGCGTGACCCCGCGATAGCCGGGAAGTGCCTCGCTCGCGGGACGCTCCGCGCTCGTCACGGTGTCGCCGACGCGCACGTCACGGACATCCTTGAGTGCGCCCGCGATAAAGCCGACCTCCCCCGTGCCGAGTTCCCCCGTGTCAACGGGCTGCGGACGGAAGCATCCGACATCGGTCACGTCGAAGGTCTTGCCCGTCGCCATGAGTTTCAGCTTCATGCCTTTTTTGATTGTGCCCTCTTTGACGCACACGTTCGCAATCACGCCCTTGTACGGGTCGAAGTACGAGTCAAAGATGAGTGCGCGGGGCGGTGCATCGGAGTCGCCCTCCGGCGGTGGGATGTAGGCGACAACGGCATCGAGGACTTCCTTGATGCCGAGCCCCGTCTTGGCCGAGGTGAGGACAGCGGCACTCGCGTCGAGGCCGATGGTGTCCTCGATCTCATTTTTCACGCGCTCGGGTTCGGCACTCGGCAGGTCGATCTTGTTGATGACGGGTACGATCTCAAGGTCGTGCTCCAGCGCAAGGTAGACGTTCGCAAGGGTCTGCGCCTCCACGCCCTGCGCCGCGTCAACGACGAGGAGTGCGCCCTCACACGCGGCAAGGCTGCGCGAGACCTCGTAGTTGAAGTCGACGTGCCCCGGTGTGTCGATCAGGTTCAGCTCGTACAGCTCACCGTCCTCGCCGCGATAATCGAGGCGGACGGTCTGCGCCTTGATGGTGATGCCGCGCTCGCGCTCGAGGTCCATGCTGTCAAGCACCTGCGCCTCCATCTCACGCTCGCTGAGTGTGCCTGTATACTCGATGAGGCGGTCGGCGATGGTGGATTTTCCGTGGTCGATGTGGGCGATGATGGAAAAATTGCGGATATGCTTCTGATCCATTGTGTCTCCTTCGATTTCTGTGTCTGCGCAAAATGTTACGGACAAGCATGCTCCACGCAAACGCTTAGTTGCGCAAGCGTCCGTGCTCTTGTACGCTTAAATACCGTCGAACTTCTTAAACGCGCTGCGCTTGAACGAAAGAAGTCCGACGGGGCGTACCGCGCACTTTTCCCGCTTGCTCCACTAGGGTTTGCTTTGGAGCATCGCAGCCCTCATTCTTCCATAACATTCATCATAAAGACCGATTTCTTCCTTTATATTATTACATCGAACACGTCGCGCTGCGTGTTTGTGACGAAAATCTCAATCTCTCCGCGTTCGGATGCGAGTTCCGTGCGTAATTGTTCGGCGAGAACAGGCAGGACGGGTACCTCTGTGCCGAAGTGTCCCGCATCGATGATGTGCATGCCCTGCTCGACGGCACGCTGTGCGTCGTGGTACTTTACGTCACCCGTGACGTAGACATCCGCACCGCGCCGTACAGCATCGTCGATAAAGTCCGCCCCCGCACCGCCGCAGACAGCGACGCGGCGCACGGGACGTGCGGCAGCGGCGGCAAGGCGAACATGGCTGACACCGAGACGTTCCTTCACCGCACGGGCAAAATCCTCAATGCTCGTCGGTGCGGGAAGTGTGCCGACGCGCCCGAGGCTCTCGGTCACACCATCCTCCTGCTGTGTGATGACGAAGGCAGAGAGCTTTTCAAGTCCGAGATGTCCCGCAAGCACATCGTTCACGCCGCCGTGCGTCACATCAAGGTTCGTATGCGCCGCCGCAATGGCGATGTTGTGCGTGATGAGGGCAGCGAGGCGTTTTCCAAGCGGGAGGTCGGTGCGCAGCTGTTTGATGCCGCGAAAGATCGCGGGGTGGTGCGCGACGATCATATCCGCCTTGCGTTCGATGGCCTCCGCAACGACGGCATCGTCCACATCGAGTGCAACGAGCACACGCCCGACCTTCTGCGCGTAGCTGCCGACGAGGAGGCCGGGGTTGTCCCAGTCCTCCGCGAGGCAGCGCGGGGCGATGCGCTCAAGCGCGTTCATGATGAGCTGGCAGCTGAGCATAATGGCCTCCTTCTTTTCAATTACAGAAAACGTGTGTGCTCCTCAAAGCAACGCAAACAATGTCCGCAGAGCGGCAAGATGCGATACGGTTTCGCGATACTCTGCACTCTGCCGCGCTGCTGCGCTGGCATTCATGCCCTCGACGGCACGGGTGAGCTTTGCAATCTTTCCTTCAATATGCTCACGCAGGAGAGGGTCGCGCTTTTCGTAAAGTCTTGCGCCGATATGAAGGAACACGTCCTCAGGCTGCTCTGCCGCACCGTGCTCGGCGCGGATAATCTCATAGAGGTGGCCGCCCGCGCGTGCGAGCGTTTCGTCGACGATGTCCCAGCCGTTTTTATAGAGCCAGCGACGCAGCTTTGCCGCGCCGTTCATGGGCTGCAGCACGAGGGTTTGCACGTCCGCGAGAACAGCGGGCGCACCTGCAAGAATCTCCGCGATGAGTGCGCCCCCCATGCCTGCAACGACGATGGACTCAGTCTCGCCCGGCGTCAGGACGGACAGCCCGTCGCCCTGACGCACGTCGATCTCGCGCGTGAGACGCTGCGCCCCCACCGTACGCCGCGCCGCCGCACACGCGCCCGCACTGAGATCGCCGACGACCGCACGCGGGGCGATTCCCTTCATAACGAGTGTCGCGGCAAGGTAGGCATGGTCGCCGCCGATGTCTGCGACTGCCGTGCCATGCGGAACAAATGCGGCGATCGCCGCAAGCCGTGCATCGAGCTGCATACACGCCCCCCTCTCCCGTAACGTTTAGACAGCTGACTGCATGGTGCGAAGGCCCTAAACGAACCCTAGTGGAGCAAACGGGGAAAGCATGCGTTCTGTCCCCGGTGTACTTCTTTCGTTCAAGCGCAGCGCGTTTAAGAAGTGCGCCGGTATTTAGACAGATAAGCACGCAACCGTTTGCGCAACGAGGCGTTCGTGTGGGTCTCGCACCATAAGTAGTTCTCCACAGACATAAGAAAGGAGTGTAACTGCTGCGTTACACTCCTGTTTTTACAAATGGCTCCTCGAACTGGACTCGAACCAGTGACATTCTGATTAACAGTCAGACGCTCTACCGACTGAGCTATCGAGGAATGTGTCAGACATGCGTATTATAAAGGCTACGCGCCGTCCTGTCAAGAAAAATGTTGGTTGCGCGGGCAAAACATATGTGTTAGAATCAAAACAAGCACTGTCAACGGTAGGCGGTCGATTCTTAGCCCCTGAGAGGGGGCGATCCTATGACGTTTTACGATTTGCTTGCGTTACTTCTCGTAACCCTGTTGATCCTCGTCACAATTAAGGAATAAGAAGCCCCGCCGCACAGTCCGGAAAACTTCGGCGGGGTTCTTTCGTCAAGTAGGGGCTGGCCGTTTTACCGACAGTGCCCTTTTTGTATGCTTATTATACGATATGCAGCCCATTTCGTCAACTACTCTAGGAAGTCACGCAGCACCTTGCTGCGGCTTGGATGCCTGAGCTTCCTGAGCGCCTTCGCCTCGATCTGGCGGATACGTTCACGCGTTACGCCGAAGCTCTGCCCTACCTCCTCAAGGGTACGCGAGCGCCCGTCCTCCAACCCGAAACGCAGACGCAGGACATTCTTCTCGCGATCGGTCAGCGTCTCAAGAACCTCCTCAAGCTGTTCTCTGAGGAGCATAAACGATGCCGCTTCGGCGGGCGCGGGGGCCGCCTCGTCCTCGATGAAGTCGCCGAGGTGGGAGTCCTCCTCCTCGCCAATCGGTGTCTCAAGCGACACGGGCTCCTGCGCGATCTTCATGATCTCGCGCACACGCGGCGCACTCAGCCCCATGTGCTTTGCGACCTCCTCGGGGGTCGGGTCGTGCCCGAGTTCCTGCAGCAGCTGACGCGAGATGCGGATGTATTTGTTAATCGTCTCAACCATGTGAACGGGGATGCGGATCGTGCGTGCCTGATCGGCAATCGCACGCGTAATCGCCTGACGAATCCACCACGTCGCATACGTGCTGAACTTGTACCCCTTGCTGTAGTCAAACTTTTCGACTGCCTTTAAGAGGCCGAGATTCCCCTCCTGAATGAGATCGAGAAAGAGCATTCCACGTCCGACATAGCGTTTTGCGATGCTCACAACGAGGCGCAGATTCGCCTCCTCAAGCCGATGGCGTGCGCTCTCATCGCCCGCCTCCATGCGCTGAGCGAGCTCGACTTCCTCCTCTGCCGTGAGGAGCGGTACATGGCCGATCTCCTTCAAGTACATACGGACGGGGTCATCGAGCGAGATGCCCTCGGGAACGGTGAGGTCGATCTCGACCTCCTCCTCCTTCTCGGGCGGATCATCATCCACGGGTTCTTCTTCCACAGCGGTCGGGACATCATCGACGATCTCAACGCCCTCGTCGCTGAAACGCTGGTACATGTCGTCCATTTCGTCGGGGGACATATCCTGTTTTTGGAGCGCGTCGATAAGTTCACCGTACGTCAGCGTACCGCCATTCTTCTTGCCCTTGGCAAGCAGGCGTTCGATGATTTCGGTGCCCGGCGCTTGCTTCTGCTCCGTCCCCTCTGTCATAACGCTGTCCTCCTATCGTAGTCGTAAGGCTCTCGCCTCACAGATCAATGTTTCCCTGTAATTTGCGCAGACGCACGGGATGCCTGAGCTTCCTGAGTGCCTTCGCCTCAATCTGGCGGATGCGCTCGCGCGTCACGCCAAAGCTCTGCCCGACCTCCTCAAGGGTGCGCGAGCGCCCGTCCTCCAACCCGAAACGCAGACGCAGCACCTCCGCCTCACGCGGTGCGAGGGTCTTGAGCACCTCGGAGATCTGTTCCTTGAGCAGCATCATCGATGCCGCATCCGCAGGATCAAGTGCAGCCTCATCCTCGATGAAGTCGCCGAGGTGGGAGTCCTCCTCCTCGCCAATCGGTGTCTCAAGCGACACGGGCTCCTGCGCGATCTTCATGATCTCGCGCACACGCGGCGCACTCAGCCCCATGTGCTTTGCGACCTCCTCGGGGGTCGGGTCGTGCCCGAGTTCCTGCAGCAGCTGACGCGAGATGCGGATGTATTTGTTAATCGTCTCAACCATGTGAACGGGGATGCGGATCGTGCGTGCCTGATCGGCAATCGCACGCGTAATCGCCTGACGAATCCACCACGTCGCATACGTGCTGAACTTGTACCCCTTGCTGTAGTCAAACTTTTCGACTGCCTTTAAGAGGCCGAGATTCCCCTCCTGAATGAGATCGAGAAAGAGCATTCCACGTCCGACATAGCGTTTTGCGATGCTCACGACGAGACGCAGATTCGCCTCCTCAAGCCGATGGCGTGCGCTCTCATCGCCCGCTTCCATGCGCTGAGCGAGCTCGACTTCCTCCTCTGCCGTCAGCAGGGGGACACGCCCGATCTCCTTGAGGTACATACGGACGGGATCATCGAGCGCAACGCCCTCGGGAACGCTGAGATCAATCTCGATGTCGACATCTTCCGTCTCATCCTTCTCGATATCATCCGTGGGTTCGAGAACGTCATCATCCGCACCTGCACCGACCGCAGTATCATCAACAATCTCGATGTTCTCATCGCTGAACCGCTGATAAAGCGCATCCATATCGTTGGGGGTCATCGTCCATGTGTCAAACGCTGCGATAAGTTCACCGCAGGTCAGCGTACCTCCGTTTGCTTTTCCTTTTGCCGCAAGTTTATCCAAAATTCCCGTTCCGCTCAGTTCTTCCCGTTCCAACTGTAGTGCTGCCGTTGCCATCGTGCCCCCTCCTTTCCGTTCGTAGTATTGCGAATCGCTGATAAATCCTCATCAATTCCTATCTAATAAAATCTATTGTTTACTATATCGTTAAAAATATGTAGAAACAAAAGTCATTCGTGTAAATTTCCACGGGCAATCTCGTCCTGAATTTTCTTCACTTCGTTTAATTCGTCAATGTATGCTGCTTTTCCTTCTTGCATCATCTCTTCAGCAAGACGGGTATGTTGGGCAAGCGCGGCGGTCAGATATGCCCGCCGCAGGGTCCCGAGGGCCTCCCGATAGGACGCCTCCGTATGCCCCTCCTCCACGAGGACACGCGAGAGCTCTGCCCCCACCGCTGTAGGCTGTGCGGCAATAAAGTCCGCATCGAGTACGCCGCCCGTCTCCAACTGCTCCGCCATCGTGCGGAGGATGTCGGCGATGAATTCGTCGGGGAAATCCCTAAGAGGTATGAAAGATAAAATTTCGGTGAGAAGTGTGGAATCGCGCAAAACTGCCGCCAAGAGTTCACGCCCGGCACGGCGCAGCGCATCATCGATCTGTCGCACGGATGGGCGCTGCACTGCCGCACGTACAGGCGATGGCTCTTCTCCGCCGCCGCTCCGCAGAAAACCACGCAGGGCATCCGTCACAACGCCCTCGTCCAGAAAGAGCTCGGCAGCCGTCCGGCGCACGTAGGCGGAGCGCGCAACGGGATCGAGTGTGGCAAGCACGGGCAGCATCGCACGGAGTGCTGCACGGCGCCCGTCTACGCTGTCCTCCATGCGGGCGCGTATATGGTGCAGGTGAAATGCGGGTACGGGAACAGCCGTCTCCACAAGTGTGCGGAATGCCTCCGCGCCATGCGTGCGGATGTACTCGTCGGGATCCTTGCCGTCGGGCAGGAGGAGTACGCGTACCTCTGCGGCGCTCCCGCGTACCGCCGCGAGTGCACGCAGTGTCGCCTCCTGTCCCGCCGTATCGCTGTCGTAGCAGAAGACAATGCGCGGCGCACGGCGCAGGAGGAGGGCCGCATGGCCCTCCGTGAACGAGGTACCAAGCGTTGCGACAACGTTCGCCACGCCCGCCTCCCATGCGGCAATCGCATCCATATATCCCTCGACAACAATCGCTGCGCCCTCGGTCGCAATCGCACGGTGGGCGCGATCGAGCCCGAAGAGGAGCCGACGCTTGTTGAATACAGGGGTCTCCGCCGTGTTGAGATATTTCGGCTGCGCATCGCCGAGGGCACGTCCGCCGAAGCCGACGATGCGCCCGCGCTCATCCGCAATCGGAATGATGACGCGGTTGCGGAAGCGGTCATACACGCCGCCGCCGCGCTCGCGTTTCACGGAAAGCCCTGCCGTCACAAGGAGATGCTCGGGAATGCCGCGCTTTTGGAATGCGTCGGAGAGCTTTGCCCACGCGTCAGGTGCGAAGCCGATGCCGTACCGCACGATTGCCTCCGCCGTGATGCCGCGCCCCGCAAGATAGTCCCGCCCCGCTGCGCCATAGCGCGTGACGGTGAGACAGTTGTGAAAGAAATCCCGCGCAAGTGCATTGACCCGCCGCAGATCGTCAAGTTCGCGCAGACGCGTCTCCTCACGCGGATCCCGCTTTTCAGCGGGCAGCGGGATGCCGAGCTGCTCCGCCTGCCGCTTAACCGCCTCGAACCACGTAATCTGCTCAATGAGAGAGAGGAACTTGAAGGCATCGCCGCCCGCATGGCAGCCGAAACAGTAAAAGAAGCCGTCGTTTGGCACGACGGAGAACGACGCAGTTTTTTCATTGTGAAAGGGGCAGCACCCCCAGTAGCGGTTGCCCTTGCGCTTCAGCGGAACATACCCCTGCACAACGGCAAGGATGTCGGTCTGCGCGCGCACCTGCTGCACAAAGGCCTCCATCCTCGGGTCACGCATAGGTGTCTCCTTATTGTTCTATTACCATATGCTGCGAATCCCACGCGAACACTTAGTTGCGCAAGCGTTCGTGCGCTTGTACGCTCAAATACCGGCGGACTTCTTAAACGCGCTTCGCTTGAACGAAAGAAATCCGCCGGGGCGTACCGCGCCCTTTACTCGCTTGCTCCACTAGGGTTCGCTTTGGGACATCGCAGCACATTTCTCTCACCAATCTTCCCCTGTCACAGCGGAGGAGGAGAACTGAATGCGTAGTCGTGGGGCACTTCGTTCCCTAAATCGGCTTAATCGTCATCTGATCCACGGGTGGGATGTAGATCTCGCGGAAGAGTGCGACGGCGTAGCTGTCCGTCAGCCCCGCCACATAGTCCACGACGCACTGTTCGCGCCCCCACTTTTCCTCCCGCGCGATAAACTCGGGCGGGAGCGTATGGAAATACACGGTGAAATGATCCATCAGCGCGCGCAGGACAAAGCCCGCCTGTGCACGCTCATGTGCAAGTGTCTTGGAGTGGTAAATGCGCTCAAACATAAAGGCGCGAAACGCATCCATCACGCGCTGCACGGGCTCTGAGAGAGCCGCATCGCCACGTTTCTCCGAGGTCACAATCATATCGGACACCATGCTTGTAATCATCGCAGAGGTATCCGTGCCGAACGCATCCCGTACCTCGGCAGGCAGTTCTTCAGGGGTCAGAAGCCCCGCGCGGATACTGTCGTCATAGTCATGGCAGAGGTAGGCGATGCGGTCGGCGATGCGCACAATCCGCCCCTCGAACGTCGTCGGCAGCCCCTTGCCCGTATGGTTCAGGATGCCGTCACGCACCGCCCCTGTGAGGTTCAGCCCGTGTCCACCGCGCTCAAGGATCTCGACCATGCGCAGACTCTGCTCGTTGTGAGCAAAATGCCCCGTGATCTCCTCCACAACCGCCTCGCCCGCGTGTCCGAACGGCGTGTGTCCGACATCGTGCCCGAGGGCGATGGCTTCTGTCAGATCCTCGTTGAGCCTGAGACCGCGCGCAATCGTGCGCGAGATCTGTGCCACCTCAAGGCTGTGCGTCATGCGCGTACGGTAGTGATCGCCCGCGACAATGTAGACCTGCGTCTTGTGCTTGAGCCGTCGGAACGATTTCGAGTGCAGGATGCGGTCGCGGTCACGCTGAAACTTCGTGCGGAAGGGGCACTCCTCCATCGGATGACTGCGCTTCGCATCTCTGCTCCGTGCAGCAAGCGGTGAAAGGAGCGCATCCTCCTGCTCCTCCAGGCGTTCCCGTACGGTCACAGCTGTCACCCCCGCTTACTTCACCACCATGACGGGGATCTTCGCCTCCTCGACGACCTTCTGGCTGACGCTTCCGATCAGAACGCCCTTTAGGAGACCGAGCCCACGACTTCCCATGACGATCATATCGCTGCCCTGCTCATCCGCAACATCGAGAATGCTCCTCGCAATGTTCCCGCTCTTGACGTGTTTGCGCGCCTTGCGCTCATCCGAGAGCTTCTCCCAGATGCGGTCAAAGACAATATGGCTCGGAATGTCCTTGTTGATATTGCTTGCAACATAGACAAAGTCGAGCTCCGCGTCGCACTTCTCCGCAATGAACAGCGCTTCATCGACTGCCTTGCAGCCGCCCACCGAACCATCGACCGGCACGAGGATCTTTTTGATCGCACGCATCATAATCCCTCCTAATCACGTTTTAACAAGAAAGATTTCCTAAGGTATCAGTATATTTCGATGATTGACAGGAAAAATCCTCTCTCTGCGAAAAAAAAGTGTGGGACGGGTTCTCTTTGGGGCATTACGCTTCCGACCACTCACAGCAGCCCTTCCTCGGAAAAGCTAAAGAACGCGTCGCCCCCGAGGATCACATGATCGGTCACAGGGATGCCGAGCAGTGCGCCCGCCTCCTTCAGCTGGCGCGTGAGGCGATGATCCTCCGCGCTCGGTGCGGGATCGCCGCTCGGATGATTGTGTGCGAGGACGATATGCGCCGCGCCGCAGCGAATCGCCGGCTCGTACACCTCGCGCGGATGCACGAGTGTATTCGTGAGCGTGCCGACGGAGACATCCGCGACCATCAGCACCTCGTTCTTCGAGCTCAGCGGCAGGACGAGAAAGTGCTCTCGCTTTTCTGAGCAAAGGCGCGGACGCAGCAGTTCATAGACATCCGCCGCCTCACGGATGTACGGGCGGTTCTGCGCCGTGCGCTGCGCGCGCCGTCCGAGCTCAAGCGCAGCAAGAACGGTCGTCGCCTTTGCCATGCCGATGCCTGGTATGCGTGCAAACTCAGCTGCGGGCATTGCGAGGATCTCGGAGAGACCCATCTCACGAAATCGTGCGACGATTCCGTGCGCCAGCGCAAGCACATTCTCCCCGGCGCGTCCCGTCCTCAGGAGAATCGCGAGGAGCTCGGCATCACTGAGTGCCTCTGCGCCGCGTTCGATCAGGCGCTCACGCGGGAGTTCCCCCTGCGGCAGATCACGCAGGTTCATCCGTGTCCTCCATCGCAATCCCCGCCGTTTTCGCAAGCACTGCAACCGCGTGAAGCGGCAGCCCGACGACGTTTGAGAATGAGCCGTGCAGTTCCTCGATGTAGATCGCCGCACGTCCTTGGATCGCATACGCCCCCGCCTTGCCCATTGGTTCGCCCGTGGCGACGTAGGCGGCGATCTCCGCCTCGGTCATCGGGGCAAAGCGCACGACTGTCTCCGCCACATCCGTATAGGCGTGTCCGTCCTTTACCCACGCAACCCCCGTAAGTACTGTGTGCTGCCGCCCTTCAAGCAGCGAGAGCACATGGCGTGCCTCTGCCGCGTCACGCGGCTTGCCGAAGGAGCGTCCATTCAGTACAACGGCGGTATCTGCCCCGAGCACGGCGTGGTCGGGGTATTCCTCTGCCACCTTGTGTGCTTTGATGAGCGCATTGTGAATAACAGCATCCCGCGGATGCTCGCCGGTCTCAATCTCGTCGACGGCAGGCGTGATCGACACGAACTTTGCCCCGATCTGCCGCAGGAGTGCGCGCCGTCGGGGCGATGCAGATGCCAGTATGAACATAGCTCCTCCTCCCGCCGCCCGTGATGGGGGGCAAAAAGAGACACCGAAACTGTGCCGGTGTCTCTTAGGGAAGCACTGATAAATTCAGCCCATCATCTTGACGCATCTTTTTTGCCCGCTTTTTGTCGGCAAATCCTCCACATAGCTTTGGCTATGCGTCCGGTTTGCCTCCTCAATCGGACAGAAAAATCTACGCCAATCTGACGGACTTCATTTTATCAGCGATTCCCTCACAATTTCTTTAATTGATTTGATTCGCCCTTGTATGGGCTTTTTCCTGCAAGGAGTTATGTTATTTCTCTAGGGCATGACGCGCCATACGCCCGCCTCAGATGAGATAGCGCAGATACACATAAATCGTCGAAAGGACGATCGTGAGAATCATGAGCGGGAAGCCGATCTTGAAGTAGCGGATGAAGCTGATGTGCACACCGCGCTCCGCCGCCATGCCCGCCACGATGAGGTTCGCCGATGCGCCGACGAGCGTTCCGTTGCCGCCGAGACACGCACCAAGCGCGAGCGACCACCAGAGCGGCTCAAGGTTCGTGATCCCCATTGCGCCCATGTTCTGAATGAGCGGAATCATCGTTGCAACAAATGGGATGTTGTCGAGCACCGACGAGATAATCGCACTCATCCAGAGGATGAGCAGTGCCGTCGCGGTCAAATCGCCGCCCGTCGTCTCGACCGCCGTTTCGGCGAGCTGTGCTATAATGCCGACCTCAATCAGTCCACCGACCGCAATAAAGAGCCCGATGAAGAAGAAGATAGTCGGCCACTCGACCGCGTGCATCGCCTTTTCCACGAGATGCTCACTGCCGCCCGCGAGCAGCAGCAGGAGGAAACCGCCCGAGAGAGCAATGAGAGAGGACTCGATGTGCGTAAAAGAGTGTGTGAAAAACCCGAGGATCGTCAGGCCAAGCACAAAGAGCGAGCGTTTCAGGAGGCTGTGATCGGTGATTGCCGCCTTCTCGTCCATCTGCATGAGCTCGGCTTTGAGTTCCGGTGTTGTGACGAGACTCTTGCGGTAGATCGCAGACATGACGAAAAGCACGACCGCCATACACAGAATTGCAATCGGTGCGAGGTGCTCGATGAACATGACGAAGGTCAGTTCTTTCACCGCGCTGCCAATCATGATGTTCGGCGGGTCGCCGATCAGCGTCGCCGTTCCGCCGATGTTCGATGCAATGATCTGCGTGAGGAGATACGGCATGGGATCGAGCTTCAGGATCTTTGTGATGCTGAACGTAACGGGCACCATGAGGAGCACCGTAGTCACATTATCGAGAAAGGCGGAAAACACCGCCGTGATGACGCACAGATAGACCAGAATACGACGCGGCTCCGCCTTCGCAGACTTCGCCGCCGCAATCGCCACGTAGTCGAACAGCCCCGTCTCCTTCGTCACGCCGACGAGCACCATCATGCCGACGAGCAGACCGAGCGTCTCAAAGTCAACGTGGTGCAGTGCCGTCTCCTGCGAGAGGATGCCGAGTAGCATCATGAGCACCGCGCCGATCATCGCGGCGACCGTGCGGTGAATCTTCTCCGAGACAATCACCATATACATCACAACAAAAATAATCGCGGCAAGTGTTTCCATGTAAGCGCCTCCTTTTATATCTGATTTGCGGGCAGCTCTACAAACTGCCACCACGCACGACATTGTTCATTTTATCACAAAGTTCAAAAGGGTGACAAGTTTTTTTCCGCGTACAATTTTTCTATCTCGTTTGCGATTATTCTTTTTTCTTGTTTCCAATTCACCCACACGATGTGCATAGCCCGCGCTCAGCCACGGATTACGGAAGCACTGATAAATTCAGCACCGCCATCTTGACGCATCTTTTTCACCCTCTCTTTGTCGACAAATCCTCCACATAGCTTTGGCAGCGTTTGGTTTGTCTCCTTGACAGGACGAAAAATCTACGCCAATCTGACGGACTTCATTTTATCAGCGATTCCTTACAATCCCTTTTTTTCCTCTGCTGGCGGAACTTCGGGGAGGAAGTGTACTTCTACGCGGTGCTGTGCCTTGGCAGAAACCCACTCGGTCAGACGTGCGCGTGACGCTTCGTCCAGATCGGCTTGGAGATATACGAACGCGATGTGCGTTTCATGCAGCTCAGTCGCTTTATCTGCCGCCGGAGCAGGGGCTTGCACACTCCCGACGGCGATGCGGGAGATTTGCGGAAATACGATGCGTGCCTCACGGTTCCAGTCCAAGATGTAAGTCCCCTTCTTCTCACTTTCCTCGCGGGCAGACTTGAGTGCGGTCACGGTCTGCTGCTCCTGCATAGAGGGAATGGCACTTTTTTCGACCTCGCTGAGTCTTTGATCGATCATCGCCTCCATCTTTTCCCGCTCTTCCGCCGTTTCGGCAGAAAAGACCTCCAACTGGAACGGCCTGAGGTATTTCTTTTCATGCAGCTTCTCCGTCAATGCCGCGAAGTCGTCCTCCGCTATTCCTGTAGCCGTAAATACCGTCAGCATTTTCTTCTCGTTATCCAAAGTATAGGAGATTGCCAGATGAGGAGGTGCTTTGAAATTCTCCTCGATATAGCTCTTCGCCTGCTCGTTCTCCAGATTTTCCTGCACGCTCTGATACGCAAAGAAACAGCTGGGCAGCGTGACCAGTATGGCAAAGGCCAGCAAATAGCGTTTCTGTCTTGAAAATTCGACAGAATCCCGCGCAATCTTCGAGGGGATATCGATGATTTTCAGGACGAAGAATGCCGTCAGACAGATAAAGAAACTGTTGATAAAGAACAGGTAGAGTGCCCCCACGGTGTACGCCGTCACGCCCGTTGCAATGCCATATCCTGCGGTGCAGAGAGGAGGCATCAGAGCTGTTGCAATCGCAACACCAGGGATGACATTCCCGCCCTCTTTGCGTGTTACGCCGATGATTCCTGCCAAGCCGCCAAAGACAGCAATCAAAACTTCCCAGATGGTCGGCGATGTTCGTGCAAGCAGTTCCGACGAAGGGGCATCGATCGGTGTGAGGGAAAAATAAAGCGTCGATGTGGCAACCGAAATGATCACTTGGGCGAGCAGACTTCCTGCGCTGGAACGAATGTATGTGCTGTCATAACGGGCAAGCCCATAGCCAATTCCAAGGATCGACCCCATCAGCGGAGAGATCAGCATCGCACCGATGATGACCGCCGTGCTGTTCATATTGAGCCCAATGGAGGCGATAAAGACCGCCAGCATCAGAACACTGAGATTCGTCCCCCGAAATCGCACGCCGGCGTTGATTCGCTCTGTAATTTCCTGGATCGATGCAGTGTCGCCGCGCAAATCAAAAAAAACTTTTAGCTTATCCCAAATCAAACAAATCATCTCCTAAGAAAAATGCACTGCTGCACGAAAGAAACGTACAGCAGCACCCCAATGTCAGCACCGCGCATGAATCGATACGATTGTTCCGCCTGCAATTCGAACTTCGAGCGTGCTGCGGTTCTACGCCAATCGGAGGGTCTATTTTATCAGCGATTCCTTAACGCACCGCTTCAAAGATGCCCCCGTTTGTCGCGATCACATCCCTATACCACGCGAACGACTTCTTGCGCCAGCGCGTGAGCGTCCCCGATCCGTCGTCATTGCGGTCGACGTAGATGAAGCCGTAGCGTTTTGACATCTGCGCCGTCGACGCGCTCACGAGGTCGATGCAGCCCCACGTCGTATAGCCCATGACGGGCACGCCGTCGGCGATGGCCTCCGCGACCTGCACGAGATGATCGTTCAGATAGTCGATGCGGTAGTCGTCCGCGACCGTCATGCCGCCCGCACCGTCCGCGACGAGCACATCCTTCGCCCCAAGGCCGTTCTCGACAATAAAGAGCGGCTTCTGCCAGCGGTCATAATAGCGATTGAGCACATAGCGCAGCCCCTGCGGGTCAATCTGCCAGCCCCACTCACTCGCCTTGAGATACGGATTCTTTTTCCCGCCGAGGATGTTTCCACCACCTGACTCACCATCCGCCCCCTCGCAGATGCTGACATAGTAGCTGAACGAGACGAAGTCCACCGTATGCTCCCGCAGCAGCTGCAGCTCCTCCTCCGTCGCGCGAATCTCGATGCCGTTCTCGCGGAAGTAGCGTTTCATATAGCCGGGGTAAATGCCGCGTACGTGCATATCGCCGAAGAAGTCGTTGAAGTGCTCCGCCCGCATGACGGCGATCATGTCATCGGGCGCGGGAGTCAGCGGATAGGTCGGCATCGCGAGAATCATGCAGCCGATCTGTGCCGCCGGGATGATCTCATGCCCGATCTTCGTCGCAAGTGCCGAGGCGACGAACTCATGGTGACACGCCTGATAGAGGTCTTGGAGCGACAGCTCCGACTTCGGTGTCAGTATCCCGCCCGAGAGCAGCGGCTCATGGAGTACGGAGTTGATCTCGTTGAACGTCAGCCAGTATTTTACTTTATCCCGATAGCGCGTGAAGATCGTCCGCACATAGCGCTCGTAGAAGCCGATGAGGTCGTGACTCATCCAGCCGTTGTACGTTTTCGCGAGGTGGAGCGGTGTCTCGTAGTGCGAGATCGTCACGAGTGGCTCGATGCCGTATTTCCGGCACTCGTCGAAGAGATCGTCATAGAACTGCAGCCCCGCCTCGTTCGGCTCGGCATCGTCCCCGTTCGGATAGATGCGGCTCCACGCAATCGACGTGCGAAAGACCTTGAACCCCATTTCGGCAAAGAGGGCGATGTCCTCCTTGTACCGATGGTAGAAGTCAATCCCCGTGAGCTTCAGATTGTCCGCCGTCGGCTCCTCGGTCGGTGCGCCCGTGATGCCGCGCGGCATGATGTCCTGTATGTCGAGTCCCTTGCCGGCCGCGTTATACGCGCCCTCACACTGATTCGCGGCAACTGCACCGCCCCAGAGAAAGCCCTTCGGAAATGCCATCGTGTGCTCCTTTGCCGCTCGATGCCGCGCGCTCGTAGTCCAGTGGATAGGACGTTCACATGCGTCGTGTTATGCCAGCTCGATGCCGTTGTCCTGTGCGAGTTTGCGGATGATCGGCACTGGCAGCTCCGCCGCCTTTGCCGCCGTCTCAAGGTCGATTCCCGCACGCAGACAGTTCATCGCGACGCGGATCACGCCCTGCTTGCGCCCGCGAAACTCGCCTTCGCTGATCCCCTCCGCCTTGCCGGCCTCTTTGCCCTTTTCAAACGCCTCCGTAAGATCCGCCTCCAGAGCCGCACGCATCGCCTCCGCGCGCTGCGCGCTCATCGTCTGCACAAGCTCCTCGACATTGACTTCGCTCATCTTATGCCTCTTCCTTTCTGCTTCTCCTATTTTCCCTTATTATAAAAAATTCTTGTACATTGGTCAAATCACACGATGCGTTTCGCCCTGCTCGGGAGCAGTCTCCTGCAGTGCCAAAATCTCCGCACGCGTCATTCCGCTCGACTGCTCAATCACGTCAATGGGGACGTTCAGCGCGAGCAGCGAGCGTGCCATATCGAGCACACCCTCACGGCGTCCTTCACGTCGGCCTTCTTCCAGCCCATCCCTATGGTATTGTTGGTATTGCATATAGAGCGTCATCTACTCCCGCCTCGCTTACTTTTGAACCTTCACGCGCTCGACTTCTTTTGCCAATTCTTCTGCAAAGTGCCCCTGCACTACCTTGCCATTTACATAGCGCAGGAAGCCCTCAAGATCTGCATCGACAGCACCTTTCAACCCCTTTGCATTGAGAAAGATCTTCGTTGCCCCATCGCCAAGCTCCAACGTCGGCAGCTCGACGCAGGTATTCCAAAACGTATTGTATCTTTTTTTCTTCCCTGATACAAGAAAAAACCGTCCCCCGCAAGGGACGGCTGTAAAGAACTTATTTCTTCCGATAGATGATCGGGCTGCGCACGAGGTACTCAAAGGGTGCGCTGAGGCAGTGGACGAGACGCGAGAATGGAAAGAGGAACGCGACCGCCATCCACGAGAACATGTGGATACGGAACATGAGCGGCACGTTCTCCATGTAGTCGATCTCGGGGCTGAGCGCGAGAACCGAGCGGAACCACGGCGAGATGGTCTCGCGGTAGTCAAAACCGCCCTGCACGGCGTTCAGCGTCGTGGACGCGCAGCCCGTAAAGATCGCAAGGAAGAGGAACAAATAGAGCCACTTGTCCATCGTCGACGTGTTGACCGCCATACGGTCCTTGCCAAAGCGGCGGATCAGCAGGAGGATGAAGCCCCCGAAAAAGAGCACGCCTGCGGGCGCACCGCCGCCGAGCGCAATCATGTGGTAGAGGTGCTCGTCGATGCCCGCCGCCTCGGTCATGAACTTCGGGATGAGCACGCCGATGACGTGTCCGCCGAGAGCCATGACGAGACCGAGGTGGAACATCGGGCCTGCGATCTTCAGGTCGCTCTTGGAGAGGAACTGACTGGACTTCGTCGTCCAGTTCCGCTCAGAGACGGTGTAGCGCACAATCGACCCCACGATGAGGAACGTGAACGCGATGTAGGGCAGGACGCCCCAGACAAATTGTTTCATTATGCTGTCCTCCCTTCAAGGCCCGCTGCCTCCGTGAGTACGACATCGAGGAGAAACGCATAGGGCAGCTTCGCCTCGATCAGACGGTCGCGCAGGAGCTCCAGTTTCGGACGCACCTCGGTCAGGATGTGCAGAGCCTCCTTGTCGGGCACCGCCGCCGCAAGCTCAAGGATCGCGGGCAGGTAGTCGGGCAGTTCGCGGTCGAGATCATAGCCCGCATCGAGGAAGAGCTGCTTGTATGCGAGCATCTCCTCGGACTGCTTGCCGAAATCCGTACGGTTGTGCGTCGTGAGGTAGAGGTTCGTGTTCTGCGAGAAGTCAAAGGCACGCACATAGGCATCCTCGAACTCCTGCCGGTCACTCTCTCCGATGTAGCCGAAGAACTCCTCGAACACCTCGCGCGACTGCGGACGCTCGACATCCGCGACCGCCGCCGCATGGGTGGGAACACTCTCCCACCACGTTTCCGAGGGGTACTCGAACAGATAGGACGTGAGGAGGAGCGGTGTCTGAATGCGATTCGTATCCATCAGCAGCACCCTCCGGGACAGGCATAGCCGACCGAGCCCTGCAGCTCGCGCAGCTTCTCATGCGTAACATCCTGCAGACCTGCGGGGATGTTGAAGCGGTCGCGGCGCTTGGCAATGCCGAGGAGGCGGTACATCGCCTCATACGTCTCAATGTCGTGCGTAAGGTTTTCCGGCAGTGACTCGCCCGTCTGCTTTGTACGCATGACGGCACGCAGTTCGAGCAGGACGTGCAGCACGCGCTCGATTGCCGCCTCATCCCCCGCCGTCAGCAGCTGCGCGAGGTAGGCGACAGGGATGCGCATCTCCGCCGCACCGGGGAAGAAGACCTTCTCCTCCACGCGTCGTGCAATCGGGCTGAGGGGCGGTACGTACCAGACATTCGGCAGCGTGCGGTACTCCGGATGGAGCGGGAACGCAAGCTGCCACTCGGCGATCAGCTTGTACGAGGGCGAGTTCTGCGCCGCGCGGATCCAGCGGTCGGGGATGCCCGCCGCCTGCGCCGCCTTTACGGTCTCGGGATCGTTCGGGTCACAGAGCGCACCGAGATATGCCTTGTAGATATCCTTCGGGTCGGGCGTGGATGCTGCGGTCTTGACCTTGTCCGCATCGTAGAGCAGGACACCGATGTAGCGCATACGGCCGACACAGCCGTCACTGCACACGGTCGGCAGACCGTTCTCAAGACGCGGGAAGCAGAACGTGCACTTCTCCGCCTTGTTCGTCTCCCAGTTGTAGTAGATCTTCTTGTACGGGCAGGACGGGACGCAGTGCCGCCAGCCGCGGCAGCCGTCCTGCGAGATCAGCACCACGCCGTCCTCGTCGCGCTTGTAGATCGCGCCCGAGGGGCACGCCGCAACGCACGCAGGGTTGAGACAGTGGTTGCACAGGCGCGGCAAATGCTTCATGAAGATGTCGTGGAACTCGAGCGTGATCTCCTGTCCCATCTTGCTGAGGTTGTAGTCCTTGCGTGCGGACTGTCCGTCGGCAAGGTCGTCCTCCCAGTTCGGCCCCCACTTAATCTCCATGCGCTTCTGCGTGATTAGCGAGCGCGGACGCGCGACGGGCTGATGGTTGCGCCGCTTCGTGTGGATCAGCGTCTCATAGTCGTACGTCCACGGCTCGTAGTAGTCATCCATCTCGGGCTGCTGCGGATGGTAGAACAGCTTTGCAAGACGCGTTGTCATCCCGCCCGTCTTGAGGCCGAGCTTGCCGTCCTTCAGCTCCCAGCCGCCCTTCCACTTCTCCTGGTTTTCCCACTGCTTCGGATAGCCGATGCCGGGCTTGGTCTCGACGTTGTTGAAATACATATACTCTGCGCCGCGTCGGTTCGTCCAGACATTTTTGCAGAGGATGGAGCACGTGTGACAGCCAATGCACTTGTCGAGATTCATGACCATCGCAATCTGTGCTTTAATCTTCAAGCCAATCTACCTCCTCCATGCGTCGCACGACGACGTACGAGTCGCGCTGATTGCCCGTCGGGCCGTAGTAGTTGAAACCGTAGCTGAGCTGCCCGTAGCCGCCGATGAGGTGGGTGGGCTTGATGTGAATGTGGGTCGGCGTGTTGTGCGTGCCCGCGCGCGTGCCCGAGATCTTCGAGCCCGGCACGTTGATGTGGCGATCCTGCGCGTGGTGCATAAAGACCGCGCCGTGCGGGATACGCGGCGAGACGACGACGCGCGAAGCGACGACACCGTTGCGGTTGTACAGCTCGATCCAGTCGTTGTCCTTCACGCCGATCTCCGACGCATCCTTCTCGCTCATCCAGACGCTCTGTCCGCCGCGGAACATCGTGAGCATCTGCTGCGCGTCGAAGTACATACTGTGCGTACTCCACTTGTTGTGGGGCGTGAGGTACTTCAGCGTGATTTCCTTCTGCGTGCCGTTCAACGACTTGTTCATCGGACGGAAGTCGAGGATCGGGCGGTAGACCGCCTGCGCCTCGCCGAACTCGCGCATGACCTCGTGATCCATATAGAAATGCTGCCGCCCCGTGAGTGTGCGGAACGGGATCAGCTCCTCCACGTTGTTCGTAAAGGGGGTATAGCGGCGGTTCTGGTTGCTGCCCGTAAAGGTCGGTGCCGTGATCGTCTCACGCGGCTGCGCGATGACCTGATCGTAGGTGAACCGATCATCCTCGCGATCCTTTGCGAGGCGAACGAGATTATCGAGCCCCGTGCGCTTCTCCACCGCCTCCCATGCGCGGACCGCCGTTCTGCCGCAGGTGGTCGGGGACATCCCAAGCACTGCATCAATCGCCTGACGCGCCTCATAGATCGAGGGGCAGCCGTAGGACACATAATCCTTGTTCTGGATGATGCCGTTGCGCTGACGGATCTCCTCGTAGTCCTCCGCCGAGTCCCACGTATTGCCGTGGCTCGCCGTCTTGCCGCCCGCATTCGGGCCGAGCGCGATCCACTTCTCATAGAGCTTCGTGTAGTCAATCGTATTCGAGGCGATGTTGGGCATCGTCTTGCCGGGGATCGGCTCGCACTCGCCCTTGCTCCAGTCGCGCACAACACCGTCCGGCTGTGCCAGCTCCGCCTCGCTGTCATGCCCGAGCGGTGTCGCGGCGATGTTCGTGTACGGCGTGAGCTTTGCGTCCTTTGCGACCTGCGAAACCGCCTGTGCCAGTGTGCGGTAGATATCCCAGTCCGTGCGCGACTCCCAGAGCGGATCGACCGCCGGCTGGAAGGGGTGGACAAACGGGTGCATATCGGTCGAGGAGAGGTCGGTCTTCTCGTACCATGTCGCCGTCGGCAGGACGATATCGGAGTAAAGTGCGTTGCCCGCCATGCGGAAGTCGAGTGAAACGAGGAGGTCGAGCTTGCCCTCAAGCGCACCGCCCGGTTTCTCCAATTCCTCCTTCTCGCGCCACTTGACCTCCTGCGGGCGCGTCGCACAGTCCTCCTCCTGGAAGATGCTGTTCTCCGTGCCAAGAAGGTATTTGAGGAAGTAGTCGTTGCCCTTCGCGGACGAGCCGAGCAGGTTGCACCGCCAGACAAAGAGGTTGCGCGGGAAATTCTCCGGTGCATCGGGGTCTTCCCATGCGAACTTCAGGCTCTTGTCCTTCAAGCTCTTCACGATGTATTCCTTGATGCCGTCCGCGCCCTCGAAGCCCGCCGCCTTTGCATCCGCAGCGAGGTCGTTCGAGCCACGGTTGAACGTCGGGTAGGACGGTGCCCAGCCCAGACGCGCCGCGAGCACAGCATAGTCCGCCGCGTGATTGTAGCGTGCATTTTCGTTCGCCGCTGTTAGTGCGTCCGTCTGGATCTCGTCGCTGCGCCACTGGTCGGTCGCAAAGTAATAGAACGAGGTGGAGTTGAGCAGCTTCGGCGGGCCCTGCCAGTCCGAGCCGCTCATAATGCGCGCCCAGCCCTCGTTCGGACGGAGCTTCTCCTGTCCGACGTAGTGCGCCCAGCCGCCGCCGTTGCGCCCCTCGCAGCCTGTAAAGAGCAGGAGGTTGATGATCGTGCGGTAGACCGCATCCGCATGGAACCAGTGGTTGATGCCGCCGCCCATGATAATCATTGTTCTGCCGTTCGTCTTGATGGCGTTATCCGCGATCTCGCGTGCCGTCTTGATGACGAGATCGGGCGCAATGCCCGTGTACTTCTCCTGCCATGCGGGCGTATACGGCGTGTCGTCCTCGTACGACCCTGCGCTCTCGCCGCCGATGCCGCGGTCAATCGCATAGTTCGCAAGCGTGAGGTCATAGACCGTCGCGACGAGCACCTCGCCGTCCGCCGTCTTGACACTGCGCACGGGAAGGGCGCGCGTCAGCGTACGCTTGGCGCGGTCGTTGCCGAAGTACGGCAGCTCGACCTCCACCGTCCCCGTCTTGTCGTTCCAAACGGAGAGGCGCGGGCAGATCTCTGCGCCCGTGTCGCGGTTCTCCTCGCGGATGTTCCACTTCTCCTGATCGCTCCAACGTTCCGCGAGCGTGCCGTTCGGAATGACGATCTCGCCCGTCTTGTCATCTACGACGTAGTAGCGGAAGTCCGCGTGCTTTTCGTCACGTCCCATATCGCGCGAGGAGAGCATACGCCCGGGGATATACGTGCCGTCCTCTTTCTTCTCGATACGCACGAGGAACGGGAAGTCCGTATACTTCCGCGTGTACTCGAGGAAGAACGGCGTTGTTTGATCAACGTAGTACTCTTTCAGAATGACGTGCCCCATCGCCATCGCCATTGCGGAGTCGCTGCCCACCTTGAGCGGGATCCACGTATCCGCAAACATCGAGGACTCGGCATAGTCGGGCGCGATGGAAACGACCTTTGTGCCCTTGTAGCGCACCTCCGCCATAAAGTGTGCGTCCGGCGTGCGCGTGAGCGGTACATTCGAGCCCCATGTGATGAGGTAGCCCGCATTGTACCAGTCGCTCGACTCTGGCACGTCCGTCTGCTCGCCCCAGATCTGCGGGCTCGCGGGCGGCAGGTCGGCGTACCAGTCGTAGAACGAGAGCCCGACACCGCCCATGAGCTGCATGAAACGGATGCCCGCCGCATAGCTCAGCATCGACATCGCGGGGATAACGGAGAAGCCGAAGATGCGGTCGGAGCCGTAGGTATACGCCGTGTAGAGCACGGAGGCGGCGATCAGCTCGCTGACCTCCTGCCAGTTCGAGCGCACAAAGCCACCCATGCCGCGCGCCTGCTTGTACTGCTTCTTCTTTGCGGGATCGGAGGCGATGCTCTTCCACGCCTCGTACGCGTTCGGATGCGCCGCACGCGCCTCACGCCAAAGAGCCGCGAGTTCCCCGCGCATATACGGGTACTTCACGCGGTGCGGACTGTAGAGATACCACGAGAACGTCGTCCCGCGCGGACAGCCGCGCGGCTCGAAGTCCGGCATATCCGGCGCTGTCTCCGGATAGTCGGTCGCCTGATTCTCCCACGCCACAATGCCGTTCTTGACGTGGACGTTCCAGCTGCACGAGCCCGTGCAGTTGACCCCGTGCGTCGTGCGGACCGTCTTATCGAACGACCAGCGGTCGCGATACATGTTCTCCCATGCGCGCCCGCCCTCGTGCGTCTCATTGTGACCGTCTGCGGATTTCGACGTCGGAATCAGATACTTGAACTTTTGAAAGATACTGCTCACGCCTTCACCCCTCCATTATTTTGGCTTTCATTGAAAAGGCTTATAGATACGATATAATTTTACTATACCCCTTCGGGCGTGGATGTGAGCAATATCACAGTTCTATAAAATTTTATAATTGAAAACTATTCTTGCAATTAGGTTTGGCTATCGTCATGTATCCCTACGTGCAGCGCATGAAAAAAGGCGCATATCCTCAAAGAGAATACACACCATAATTTATCAGTGCTTCCTTAACGATTCTCGTTGGAATTGTAAAGATATCGAACCTTCCCAATGTAGAGCATACAAATTCAACTGCTTCCCATGATTTTTCAACAGTATGCAATGATATGTATGCGACGCAGTAGCTTCTCAATAAAAACCGCAGAAATCCAATCGGATGTTACACCGATTTAGACTCCTGCGGTTTTCTCTTGCAGTTCTATGCAATTTTTCAGATGGATCCCCTCCAAAAGAGAAGAACTACGCCGACGCTGCTTCGGCATCGGTTGCGGGACGTATGCCCTGCAGTTCGACCACGTACGGATCACCGAACAGCTCGCGCGTTGCGTCCACGTGGATATCCTCCTCCAACGTGCGCAGCGAACGCGTCAGCGACTCGATGTCGAGTTCGTACGCCTCACTGTCCATGCGGTGCAGCTGCCGAATCTGTTCCCGATAGGCGAGCCGCTGCGCACGCATCCCCTCGATGAGAGCATCATCCTTCGCGGGATAGACCGCCGCCGCACGCACCATCGCGTTGATCGGAATCCGTCTTGACGGATCGTCAAGCACCGATGCAAGTGATATGACTGCCATAACAGCCACCTCATTTCCTTATGAGTTTTTCTTGGATGCGCGTGTTCTTCGCGCGTCCTGTTCGAGGAAGCACTGATTCACAGCGATTCCTTGATGACATTTCCCTTGTCCTTATTTATTATAGAATTTTTCCCGTTGATTGAACATAGTCCTTTCTTCCCATTTTCCTTGTTTTTATCCAAAAATAACCTTCTCTTATTCTATCAATAGAAAATTTATATGCTACATTTTTTCATCATGCTATTGAATTTCATTCTCTCGTATGCTATATTATATACAGGCTTTCGTTTGAAGCAGTATCCCGTGGAAGGGATACCGTTTCCAGAGCTCTCCTAAAATATAATACACAGCAAAAACACCCCGCAACTGCTCATTGCGGGGTGTTTTTGTGCGCCGCTTCTCCATGTATGCACACAGGACACGGCGAGCTGTACAGTGTTGAAGGCCGTTACGGTGCAGGGGGTTCGTGCGGGAGTTTGCAGTCACGCCCCTTGATGTGTTCGTAGAGCCAATGCGCGAGAAAGTCGAGGATGTTCAGCAAATATTCCTGCTGGTTCTCGTCGATGGCATCGAGGTCAACCTCGGCAACCTTCTTCATGAAGCGCAGATGCAGGGCGCGGTGACTGAATCGGTGCGGATCCTTCACACTCTCCCCATACGCCTCCTCATGCGCGAAGTGTGTGCCCGCATAGGCGGCAAGCTCATCCAGAATTGCGACGATCTTATCATATTTATCGTCGTCCGTGCACTCCATCACGAGCTCATAGCACTCATTCGTCAGGTCGAAAAGCTTCTTGTGCTGCGCGTCGACGGACGGAATACCCGTTAGATAGTCGTCAGTAAACTCGTACTTCATGGTCAATCCCGCTCGCTTTCCCTTGTTCCATTGATTCCCCTATTGCGCCGCCGCAGCATCCTCTTCCTTTGGAATACGGCAGTCCATGACCTTGATATGACCATAGAGCCAGCGCGCAAGGAAGTCAAGAATACCGAGCAGATACTCCTGCTGGTTCCCGTCGATGTCGTCGAGGTCGATCTCGCTGAGTTTCTGGATGAAGCGCAGGTGCTGATACCGTTCGCTGAACCGTCGCTCATATTGGATGCGTTCCATGTACGCTTCCTCGTGTGCAAAATGCGTTGCCGCAT
The DNA here is from genome assembly GCA_963555475.1 of uncultured Selenomonas sp. Taxonomy (GTDB): domain Bacteria; phylum Bacillota; class Negativicutes; order Selenomonadales; family Selenomonadaceae; genus Centipeda. The sequence continues at coordinate 57,261 of CAUVVR010000005.1, read as the reverse complement.
AGCTGCGCAGCTCCTCAAGAAGTGCAACAATCTTGTCGAAGCGGTCAATCGCCTCATCGTCCATGACGAGGTCATAGCACTCGTTCGCGATCTCAAAGAGCCGCGCGTGCTCCTTGTCGATCTCATCAATGCCAGTCAGATAGTCTTTCGTGAGTTCGTATTTCATGCTCTGCTCTCCTTTTACTCAATCCCAACCTTGCAGTTCCCAGTATCGCTCTGCTGCGTCCACAAAGGCATAAAAGCCATTCGTTCGCACGGTATCGGTGGTAATGTGCACGAGCTTCCAGTGCCCGTCCGACTGCCGTGTAAGCTCCATCGTGACGGAGCCCTCGGGCAGGAGCCGTCCATAGTCGCTGTCGTCGCCACGCACGATGCAGACGACGGCCGCATGGTCGCCGTCCGTCACCGCATGTTCAAGATGCGCTGTGTAGTGTGCGGCAAAGGCACGCAGCTCATCCGAGCCCCAGCGTGCATTGCCCTCCGCCTTCGTCACGGGCACGCGCTCCGCGTCGAAGTAATAGGTGAGTACCATGCGTGCCACATCGATGTACTCCGTGCGGTGCTGTGTCATGTAGTCCCGCATAAAGGCAGGATCATGACGGAAGAACCAGTCGTGCGGATGACGCTCGTGCAGCGCAGCGATGTTGTCCGCGAGGAGTGCGCTCACATCCGCGTGCAGGGAGGTGAGCACGGCATCCTCATCGACGTATTCGGCAAAGAGCTGTCGGTCCTCCGTGCGGACGGCACGCGCAATCTGATGGAGTGCCGCCTCGGGGGTGCGGTCACGATGATAGCAGTAGCCCGTATACGCGCCGCCGATGAGGGCGAGCGCGAGGAACAGGAGCGCACCGAGGCGCAGACTGCGGGGCATAGATCTCCCTCCCGTTACTCTTTATTTTCTCTCAGGATGCGCACACGCCGCTCTGCCTCGCTGACAGCATACGCAAAATGCGTGCGCAGATAGGTATCGACCGTCTGCCCGATGTACTTCTTGCCCATAAGATCGGGGTGCAGGCCGTCGGTCGTGTACCCCGCCTCAAGCTGCCCGTCCGCATCAGCGAGGACACTGGAGACATCAAGACTGTACTCCTGCTGCATGACCCAGTTGTTGATGTAGTCACGGTGCGCCCACCAATCGGACGGCGGGGTCTGAATCGTCATGCGTGAGGTCATCATCGTGGGACGGATCGGTGTCGCTGTCAGGAAGATCGGCGTAATTCCGTGCGCCCTGCATTTCTCGCGCAGAGCAGCAAGGTTGCGGACCGTCTCCGCACCGTAGACACCCGCTCGGAAGTCGTTGACCCCGCCCATGATGAGGAGGACACGCGGCGAAAAGGGCAGGACATCGCGCTCAAACCGCGCGAGCATCTCCTCCGTCGTATCGCCGCTGTGCCCGAGGTTTTTCACGGGGACGGCGCAGTACGTTTCCCAGTTGTAAAGCGTGTATGAGGGCGGCACGCTAATCGCGCCGCCGCCGTGCGTAATGCTGTCACCGAGCGCGGCGATCGGTGTGCGGGCAGCAACGGTGAACGAGCCGTACGCCGACCACTCCGAGATCGGCGTACCCGCCGCCGTTATGCCGCGCACACGGTAGACATACGTCCCCTCCTGCGTAAACGGCATATCATCGTAGACATCGTACTCACCCGCACGCAGCGTATGGAGATAGATATCACGCCCCTCGGTACGGCGGTAGACCTCGACCTCGTGGTACATCTGTCCGCTCAGCGGAATCCACGCATAGACGGGATAGAGCGGTGCATACGCCATCGCGTTAAACTGCGCCGTCAGCACGGGCGCAGCAGGATCGACCGTCGCTGCACCGAGGGGCTGCGGTGCAGATTCTGCCGCAATCGGTGCGCCGTCATAGCCGAGCGGCTGCACCGTCCAGTAGAGGTCATCTGCGCTGCCGTATGAGGCGAGCGGCACATGAAGCCCTGTCGTATAGATACGGTTCATGGTGTCGAGGGTCTTCATTTGCCCATGTGCATCCGCCCGCAGCACGCGCACAGTATAGCGCACCGCTACAGGGACGGGCTGCCAGTGCAGGAGTACGGAGGAAATCTGTGTCTCCTGCGCGGACGGTGCGGGAGGCTCACGCTCCGCCTGTTTCATCATTTCCTCCACGACGTGATCCGCCCCCCCTCTCATCTGCGCAGCATGGCGCGGCGCGGGTTTCGATGCCGCCCATGCAGGGACTGCACTCAGTATCATACAGACGGCGAGAAACGCCCCCGCACTCCGCCCAAGTATTCCAAACCGCATTTAGTCCTCTTCCACATATCTGATGTATTCTTCTCCAATGGCTTCGCGCACAGCGGCAAGGGTCGGGGCGAGCAGTGTACGCGCCTCCTCTGCGGTTGGTGCTGCTGCGGTGACGCGCACGAGACAGCCCTCCTCCTTCGCATAGGTCGCAACGGAGGGGTTCTCTCCGTCCACGAGTGCGCCGAGGCGGTCGGCAACGGGCGACTCTCCGACGGGCAGCCCTTTTTCCGCCATGGAATAGAGCCTCACGTTCATGGAGACAAAAACCTTGTCGCTTTTTCCGCGCAGGAATACGTCACACGCGGTCTCAAACATGGGCTTCATCTCCTTCGGCGGGCCGGGGAGCATGATGCACGCGCGGCCGTCCTTCTCGATGATGACACCGGGCGCGGTTCCATGATCGTTTTGGAGCACCGTCGCCCCCGAGGGAACGGTTGCCTGCTTGCGCATACTGTCCGAGAGGGGAATGCCGCGCTTTGCCGCGCGTTCCTCCAGACGCCGCAGCGCCTCCGCATCCTCGACGGGTGTGCAGCCAAAGTACGAGATGAGCATTTCCTTCGTCAGATCGTCCTTTGTGGGGCCAAGCCCGCCCGTGGTGATAACGCAGTCCGCGCGCGTGTACGCGATGTCGAGCGCGGCGCGCAGCCGCTCGGGGTTGTCGCCGACGACGGTCTGATAGTATGCGTCCAGTCCCATGTGCGCGAGGGCGCGTGCAATATGCTGTGCATTCGTGTTGACGATGCTGCCCATGAGCAGCTCCGTGCCTACACTGATGATTTCAACGATCATGTAATACTCCTTTGTAACCGATAGATCTTCTACGCTATTTTACTATAAAAGTCCTATATAGAAAAGGTAATTTCATATTTTTTGTCGAAAATATTACGATGGCAGCATCCCTATGCGTTTTCCTTTTATCGTTACTTTTGACAAATCACCACTCTAATGATACGTTATGATAGAATATCATATGATACTGAAAACATAGAGGAAGAATACGTTGAAACAAATCATTCTGAATGCGGACGATTTCGGACGGCACACGCTCATCAACCGTGCGGTTGAACGCGGTGTCACGGACGGCGTTCTGTGCTCGGCGACGATCATGCCCGGCGGCGCGGCATTCGACGATGCGGCAGAGCTTGCCGCACGCAGCCCAAAGCTCGGGGTCGGTATCCATCTGACGCTCGTGAACGGCAATCCCGTCCTGCCGCCCGCAGAGATCCCGTCGCTCGTGACGGAGGCGGGTGTCTTCGTGGACGATCACACGGCATTTGCCGTGCGGCTTCTGCGCGGGGCGGTCAACCACGACGAGGTGCGTGCGGAGCTTGCTGCACAGCTGCGGCGCGTCGAGGCGGCGGGGATTCACCCGACGCACGCGGACAGTCACCAGCATATGCACGTCCTGCCGGGGGTGATCGACATTGCGCTCGATCTCTGCCGTGCGGCAGGCATCCCCGCGATGCGTGCGCCGCGTGCACCGCTCTTTGCAGGGAGTTTCGGCGGGATCGGGCAGCTCATCGGGCGCACGGGCCTCGCCGTCCTCGCACACCGCGCAGCGGCAAAGGCCCAGCGACGCGGCATCCGCGTGCCCGATCACTTCGCCGGCATCGTCGCGGGCGAGGCGGTGGATACAGAGGCACTCACTCAGATTGCGGCTTCGCTCAGAGACGGTGTGACCGAGGTGATGCTCCACCCCGGCACAGACAACGAGACATTGATACACGACTGCCTCTGGAACCATGATTTCGAGGCGGAGCTTGCTGCCATCTGCGCCCCCGCCGTACGCGGTGCACTCGCCGCAGCGGGCGCGGAGATCGTCAATTTTCGCATCTATGGGAACTAGGAGGGACGCATGGACAAGATCACCATCATCGTCCCCTGCTATAACGAGGCGGAGGTCATCGGGCATTTCTACGACGAGGTGACTGCGGCGACGGCCGGGATTGCGGACTGCTCTTTTTCCTATCTCTTTATCGACGACGGCAGCCGCGACGCGACGCTCACAGAGATTCGCGCACTCGCCGAGGCGCACGCGAACGTCCGCTACATCAGCTTTACGCGCAATTTCGGCAAGGAGCCCGCGATGATGGCAGGGCTCGACTACGCGGACGGGGACGCGGTCATCCTGATGGATGCCGACCTCCAACACCCGCCTGCGATCATCCCTGAGATGGTCAGCTACTGGCGCGCAGGCTACGACGATGTCTGCGGCAAGCGCACGGACCGCACGGACGAGACGTGGTTCAAGCGCACAATGGCAAATCTTTTCTACCGCTCGATGCAGGCGGTCAGCCGCTTCACGCTCCAGCGTGACGTGGGCGACTTTCGTCTGCTCGACCATCGCTGTGTCGCGGCACTGCGTCTGCTGCGCGAGAATCAGCGGTTTACAAAAGGGCTTTTCACATGGGTTGGCTTCAAGAAAAAGGAGATCCCTTTTCAGGTACAGCCGCGTGCGGCGGGCAAGACGACGTGGAGCTATCCCGCGCTGCTGTCTCTGGCGATTGAAGGCATTACCTCGTTTACGACCGCACCGCTGCGGCTCACGACGGTGCTCGGCCTGATGGTTTCGGCACTTGCAATCCTCTATATGTTCGTCGTGCTCGTGGATGCGCTCGTCTACGGCGACCCCGTCGCAGGCTATCCGACGCTCATGACGGTGCTGCTCTTCCTCGGCGGCGTACAGCTGCTCTCGCTCGGCATCATCGGAGAGTATCTCGGACGCGTCTTCACGGAGAGCAAGCAGCGGCCGTCGTATCTGATCGACGAGCGGGACGGGGAAAAATTCGACTATGCGCGAAATAACAGGGAGGTGACGTAGTGCGCGAAGATCTGCTGCGCACGGGACTGATCGCAGGTGCAGTCTTTCTGTTCATTCTGGCACTGAATCACTTTATGCCCATCCATCGCGACGACTATGACTACGCAATGGTGTGGAAAACGGGGGCACACCTCGCCTCGCTCTCCGATGTCGCGGCCTCCGGCGTGCAGCACTATCTGCTCCACGGGGGGCGCACGGTAACGGTCTTCTGCCTGCAGCTCTTCCTCTGGCTCGGGAAAACGGCATTTGACGTTGCAAACGCGCTGATGTTCCTCGCGCTCGTCGTACTTGTGACGGTTCATGCACGGCGTGCCCTTGATTTTTGGAAAGCACCGCAGCTCCTCGCCGTGTCGGCACTTCTCCTCTGGCTCGCCCTGCCGCACTTCGGCGAGGTCGCCGTCTGGAAGAGCGGCTCGACCGTCTATCTCTGGTCGGCTGTGCCCGCCTTCCTCTTTCTCCTGCCGTACAACCTCGCACTGAAAAAGGCTGCGGCAGAGACTGGTATGCGGCACATATGGGCGGCTCCCCCGATGTTCCTGCTTGGCATCCTCGGCGGTTGGTCGATTGAGAACCTCGCCGTAACGGTTGTCGCTGTGGCGTTCGGTGCATCTCTGTATGTATGGAGGCGGCACGGCGCACTCCCCGCGTGGATGATCGTAGGCGTGCTTGGTGCGCTCCTCGGGCTCATCGGACTGGTCGCCGCACCCGGCAACTACGTCCGTTACAATGCGCAGGGAACGGGCAAGGGTATCCTCTCGCACATCGGCAATCAGTTCGCGGGACAGGGTGAGATGGTGCTCTACTGTCTCCCCGTCCTGCTGCTCATCCTGACCGCGTGGCGGCTCTATCGGCGCATAGAGGCGCACATGGATATCCCCCCCGCAGGGCGCACAGGCGCGGGAACCGTTGCCCTCGCCACCGTGCTTGCCCTGCTTGTCCTCTCCTATTTCACAGGCGGATGGGTCGCGGGTACGATTCGCGATGTCATCATCGGGGGCGTGCTCGCACCGCTCGGACAGACAAAGCCAAAGGCGATCCATCTCTTCACGAATCTCATGAACGGCTTTGAGGAAATGGCGATCTACTGGTTCGCTGTCCTTCTTTTTTATGCACGTATCAAGCGACAGCTCGGGCTGACCGCCTCCGCCGTCCGCGCGGCGGCAGAAGGCGTTCCCATGTCTGCGGTTCTGCGCCGCCATCCCGCCGCACGCTACGCGGCGTTCCTGATGGGGCTTGCCGTCTGCAACAACCTCGTCATGCTCGCTGCGCCGACCTTCCCGGGACGTGCAACGTTCAGTTCCTCTGCGATGCTCGTCGCGGCGGCACTTGCCCTCCTTGGCGATTCTGCCATCATGACAGCACTCGGTACCGCCGCACGGCACACGCTCTGTGCGGCAGTACTCCTTCTCTTTGCCTACACGGGCACAGCGGCACTCCTCATCACGCAGGAGATGCACGCAGCGGATGCGGTGCGTATCGCACAGATCGAGGAAGCACGCGCACGCGGCGAGACCGTCATCCACTTCCCCCGCATCGAGCGCACGAACCGCGCCCTGCGCCACGTCTACTACGAGGACTGGGACAACAACGTCACGAAGGAGGGCGCGATGGAATACTTCGGACTGACGGATGTCGTGGTGGAAAAATGACATTTTGCCGCGTCTGTGCTACAATACAGGCTATAGCTATTGATTCTTTATCATTTTGCAGATGAGAGAGACACTGCCATGCGATACTCCAAAGCAAACCCTAGTGAAGCACGCGGAGCAAAGGGCACGTTCTGCCTCCTGCGGATTTCTTTCGTTCAAGCGAAGCGCGTTTAAGAAATCCGTAGGTATTTAGGCAGATAAGTGCCTGACCGCTTGCGTAACGAGGCGTTTGCGTGGAGTTCGCAGCGATTCCTACATCATTTTTAGCTATTGAAAGGAGCGGCATACATCCTTGGACAGTTCCCTATCCGATCTTTTTGCACTCATCCTGCTCATCGTCTGCCTCTCGGCAAACGCCTACTTCGCGCAGGTCGAGACCGCACTCACCGCATCCCATCGCGGGCGGCTTGAGCGGCTCGCAGATGACGATGACAAGAACGCGGCGGCGGCACTCGCTCTCCTTGAACACCCTGCACCGCCGCTTGCCATGGCACAGGCGGGCATCACCTGTACCAGTCTCCTCATGGGGCTTGGCATCGGACTCCTCGTCGCACCGACCTTCGGCAAGTTTCTCGCAAAACTCCTCCCCGGCATGGAGGTCTTTGCTGCCGCGCTCGTCCTCAGCATCCTCGTCATGACTGCGCTCACCCTGCTCTTCGGCGACTTCCTGCCCAAGCAGATCGCCCTGCAGAACCCCGAGGGCATCCTCATGCGCAGCCACCGCAGCATCCGTCTGCTCACGCGGCTCACGGCACTGCCGAGCGCGGCCCTCGTCTCCGTCTCGCGCGGACTGCTCCTCCTCGTCGGCATCAATCCCGAAAACCGCGCCTCCGTCACGGAAGATGCCGTCAAGGACCTCATGGAGCAGGGCACGGAGGACGGCACCTTTGAAAAGGCGGAGCAGGACATGGTCGACCGCATCTTCCACATGAGCGACCAGACCGCCTCTGCCCTCATGACTCCGCGCACACAGATCGCATGGATCGATCTCGCCGAGACACGCGCCGAACAGCTGCGCGTCATTCGCGCCGCAGAACATGACGTATTCCCCGTCGCGTACGAGAACCTTGACGACTTTCGCGGGGTCGTCTACGCAAAGGAACTCCTCGATGCCATCTTGGGCGGCGCAGAGCTCGACCTCGCGGACTACATCCGCAAGCCGCTCTTCGTCCCGCGCACCATGGAGGGGCTTCGCGTCCTTGAGAAATTCCGCACGGGCGCGATTCACGAGGCGGTTGTCCTCGACGAGTATGGCGGTGTCGTCGGATTCATCACCATGGGCGACATCATGGAGGAGATCATCGGCAGCGCGGACGAGGATGCCCCCACCGGCACGCGTACCGGTGCGGAGGAGACGGCGAACTGGGTCTTTGACGGACTCTTCCCCATTGACGAGTTCAAAGAGGAGTTCGGCATTGACGAGCTGCCCGACGAGGATCACGACCATTTCCACACCCTCGGCGGCTTCGTCACCGCCCAGATTGGTCGCATCCCCAAGGTCGGTGAGACCTGCACATGGGACGGCTACACCTTTGAAGTCCTGCGCATGGATCGTGCACGCGTCGCCCAGGTCCGCATGACGCGGACGGAGCATGTAGATGGAGAGAGCTAAGAATACATGCCCCATCTCGTTTCCGTTCCCCTGAGCCTCCCCCGTCGCAACGGGGGAGGTGGCACGCGTCAGCGTGACGGAAGGGGCGTCCAATAGGAATCATAAAATACAGAGGGAGAAACACCATGAATGAACGCATCTATAACTTCAACCCCGGTCCCGCCGTCCTGCCCGAAGACGTACTGAGAGAGGTACAGGCAGAACTCCTGAATTTCAACGGCACAGGCATGTCCATCCTTGAGATCAGCCACCGCGCCCCTGCCTACAACGAGGTGCATCAGCAGACAAAGGCGGACATCAAGGAGCTCATGGGGCTCGGCGACGACTACGATGTCGTCTTCACCGCCGGCGGCGCGAGCCAGACCTTTGCGCTCATCCCGCTGAACTTCGCCACCGAGGCACACCCCGGCAGCTATATGCTCTCGGGCAGCTTCTCCCAAAAGGCATACGAGGAGGCCGTCAAACTCGGTGTTGGCACCGTCGCCGCATCGACGAAGGAGGAGAACTACGTCCGCGTCCCGCGTCAGGACGAGCTGAACATCGCCCCCGGTGCCGCCTACCTCCACCTCTGCCTCAACAACACCATCTACGGCACCGAGTACCACTACACACCGCAGACGAACGGGGTTCCCCTCTTTGCCGATATGTCCTCCGACATCCTCTCGCGTCCGTGGGACTTCGGCAGCTATGACTTCATCTATGCGGGCGTACAGAAAAACCTCGGACCTGCGGGCGTCGTTCTCAACGTCGCAAAGAAGAAACTCCTCGAAAGCAGCCCTGCCGAGCTCCCAACCATGCTGCGCTACAGCACCTTCCAAAAGAACGACTCCCTCTACAACACACCGCCCGTCTTCGCCATCTACATGGTCGGCAAAACCGTCCGCTGGATCAAGGAACACGGCGGGCTCGCCGCCATGGGCGAGGCGAATGCACAGAAAGCTGCTCTCCTCTACGATGCCATCGACGCATCGGGCGGATTCTATCGCGGACACGCAGAGAAGGGCAGCCGCTCCCGCATGAACGTCACCTTCCGACTGCCGAGCGAAAGTCTCGAAAAGGATTTTGTCGCCGCTGCCAAAGAGCAGGGGCTTGCGGGTGTCAAGGGACACCGCAGCGTCGGCGGCATGCGCGCCTCCATCTACAACGCTATGCCCCTCGCCGGCGTCGAGAAACTCGCGGCGTTTATGGCAGAGTTCCGTAAGAAACACTGATTTTGATTGCACACAAAAAGCGCGGCACGCACGCCGCGCTCTTTTGCGTTTGGAATCACTTGCCAAAGATTTGTTTTCCCGATAAAATAGGAATAGGTCAGAGAGGAAGCACGCGCATGGACGAAATTCGCAAGAAATATCTCGATAAAATCAAACAACTTCGGTTGATGGACGACACCTTCTTCAACAGCTGCTTTGACGGGAATATTCCCTGTATGGAGGTCGTACTCCGTGCGGTGATGGGCAATGACCGTTTGCGTGTGACGGAGGTCATTACGCAGCAGACTGTGCCGAATCTCTACGGACGTTCTGTACGATTTGACGCACTCGCGACGGATGGCGAGAACATCTACGATGTGGAGATCCAGCGCAGCGATGAGGGTGCAATTCCCCGTCGCGCGAGGTTCAACAGCAGCATGATTGATTCCCGTGAGGTCAGCAAGGGAACGCTCTTCCCCGATCTGCCGGAGACCTACGTCATCTTCATCACGGAGCATGACGTATGGAAACGTGGCAAATCGCTCTACAAGGTGCGCCGAACATTCGAGGACACCGAGGAGGTATTTGACGACGGCGCACACATTCTCTACGTCAACGGAGAATGCCGGAGCGAAAGCCCGCTCGGGCGTCTCATGCACGACTTCTTTTGCAGTGATCCGAACGATATGTATAGCGACGTGCTCGCCGAACGCGTACGCTTTTTCAAAGAAGATGAAAAGGGGGTTGCGGCTATGTGCAAGGTAATGGAAGAAATCTACAACGACGGTATTGCTATTGGCGAAGTTCGCGGTGAAGCGCGCGGCGAGATTCGTGGAGAAATTCGCGGCGCAGAAGCAGAGCGTCTAAAGAATATCAAGACTCTCATTTCAAGTTTGGGCATCACAGCAGAGGCTGCAATGGACGTATTGCGAATTGCAAAGGATGAACAATCAAAATATCTGGCTCTCCTATAATAGGGAAGTGTGCATCACTCTCAGCGTATACTTCTTCAAAAAGTGATGCTCAAATGAATGCGAGGATGCTGCACGGCATCCTCGTTTTCTATGTCAGCTCCCCTCATTTCGAGCACCATAAAATCCACTTTCAAAATCTCGTGTGCCCAAAATGTGCCCAAATTCCTGTTTTTCACCGAAAAATGCGCGCAGAAAAGGCTTCGTGGAAATCTCCACGAAGCCTTATTGTATAAAGAAAACCACTTTGCATTATTCGCAAAGAGGTTTTAATTTTTCCGGGAAAATGTCCCCCTGAATATCAATGCAGCTGTACCAATCCCTGTAGCAATAGCTGCTATATCCTTGTCGTAATACGCCAAACCAAACGTCCCAAACAGTCCAACCATGATGATGACAAACGCCATCCATTGACTGCGCCGGTCGAACGAAATGTCCCCCGAGATACTCGCATGCTGAAGAGCTCGTATATTTTCCGAATCCGCTTCAAATTGGCGAACAATCCGTTCCGGCAAGTCGGACATTACATCTTTATACCGAAGAAGTTGCTCTGGCGTCGGTATTGGACTTTCTGTAAACGAGTGTTCCTCCACCGAAACGCCAACGGACTCCCCAGTCTGCGCTAAATGCCCCTGCGCAACGAGCTTTTTCTGTTTACCTTGCTTCGGCATAGTCACTTACAACCTTATCCATCGACTTCCGAAAGCGCATACCAAGATGTCTCCATCGCTCCTTGACCGCTTCGGCCTGACTATCGGGGACATGCCTACGGTAGTTTCGTTTTTGCGTAAGAGAAATGCTCCCAGCGCCATGTACAAGCATGCGAGAAAACCTTCTAATTACTGCTGCCACAATAGCCACCTCCCTGAAAAATGGTACACGAATAAAACACCGAACCCACCTGACAAGTTATCGGGTTCTCTCATTCATCATGCGGTGTGATCGTTTACACGATAGCATCTTCTCTACGGTTATTATACATCTCACTGTTCAAGCGGTCAAGTGTGAAGAAACATAGGCTCTTTGTCAATAGTTGTGGAGAAAAATAATGGCGATTTTTAGGATTTTTTTGTACGGCGACTTTGACGCTCTTCGCTGTTGAGAATATACATGATACGCCGACGGAAGTTTGCAAAGCTACGGAATCCGTAGCATACACGTTTCAACGTCTTAATCGTTGTGTTGCAGCCCTCGGTAAATCCATTGTTATAGCCGGTACGGATCCCGTTCCAGATTTCCTCTTTCCACTGCTCGGTCGTCTTTAGAACTCTGATGAATGGCGCAATATTGGCGGCAAGAACGTGCTCCCTAAAATTCCGCAGCCGTTCCTTAAACGTCTTCCGATCGCAACTGTCAAAGAGGCGATAGTATTCTTCTTTCAACGCATGGGCGAGGATCAGCTTTTCGGAGAGGCTGAACATCTGCGAGAGTTTTGCCTGTTCTCCTGAGCTGAGTTTATGTTGTCGTCGAAGCAGAACGCGGCGCGAGTTTTTGAACCATTTCCTATTATGTTTATCAAGCCCCGTTTGGACTTCTTTTCGGATGCTGTCCAGTGCATCGTTGGCAAGTCGTACCGCGTGAAATTTATCGGCTACGATTTCTGCATTGGGAAGAAAATCTTCAACGAGCCGACGAAAGAGCGGCGATAAATCAATGCTGACCAACGCAACATTTTCACGATCCGCAAGTGGATAGCCTTGGATTCTATCATAGAGTGTTGCCACGCTGCGATCATCAATGATGTCACAGCACTTACGTTTCTCTAAATCGTTGACCACGACCTGAAATTGTGCGCCAGCATTTCCTCGAAACTCATCGATTGAAATAACGGGGCTTAATGTTTTTTGGCTTGCTGCCTCTTTTTCTTCGACGCAGTTCATGGCTCGCTCAAAATAACGCATAACGGTATTCGTAGAGATTCCATGTCTGCGTGCAATAAGTGCGGACGGAACAAGTTCACTGTGCTCCTTGATGATGTTGTCTATTTCGCTACGCGGAATACGCTGAAAGTGCTCGATGAACGAATTTTCCTCGAAAAAGGCTTTCCCGCACTTCTGACAACGGTAACGGCGTTTCCGATAGATGTATACTGTACTGGTAGGAAGCCCGCATAAATTTTGCGAGCGATAGGAGTGAACATAGGTATGCTGTGATCCGCAAATAGGGCAAGCATGATGCTTGCGCGGCAAATGAAATTGTACGCAGCTCTCAGTGGTTATTTCCTTGCAGTCCTCTGGTAGTTTTAATAAAAAAATGTTAAAATCCTCGTACATGGAGAAAGCCCCTTTCTGATTGTTTTCGCCAACACACAGTATAGCGGAATTTCTCCATGAAAAAAAGGATGGATGCCAGCATTTGCGGTCATCCATCCTTTTTTAATGAGAAGTATCGGTCAAAACGGAATTTCGTCATCATCCACTGCCGGGAATGGCGCTTCGGAAGACGATTCATCCGAAACGGCATACGGTATCTCCTCATTTGTTTTGTTATCTCTCCTTCGGGGGGTCAGGAACTCGACCTCTGTGGCGACAACTTTCGTCCAATAGGAAGTGTTTCCCTGTTCATCTTGACGGCTATCTGAATCAAGACGACCGATCACATTGATTCGATCGCCACGCATCAAATGATCGACACAGGCATCGGCGAGCTTATTCCAAATTTCAATTTGGAAATAATTGACGGGGTATTTCCCCTCCTCGTTTCTTTGAAAACTTTTCTGGACGGCAAGCGGAAAATGAATGACGTGTTTTCCGGTCTTGGTATAGTGATCGCGAATATCCGCAGCGAGCCGTCCGCTCAAAACGACACTGTTCATCAGAATTTCCTCGCTTTCATTGCCGGGCGTTTGGGTGCAGTGTCCGGCTTTCCATTTTTATCCGGAAATGTCATTTTACATTCAGGATAGCCGCAGCAAGCCCAGAAGAATCCATTGGATCCTTTTCTGCGCACCATCGCCTTGCTGCATTTGGGACACTTTACAATATTTTTCGGCGGGGTAATCGTTGAGGTTTTCGCGTTTTCAAGCAGTTCCCGCACATAGACTTCCTGCTGCGCAGAAAAATCTTCGACAGACATGCTTCCGCTGCTGATCGCATCCAGATCATTCTCCCATTGCGCAGTAATGTCCGGAAAGATAATTTTGTCCGGTAGAATTTTGCACAGCGAGATGCCTAGTTCGTTCGGCACGAAGTTATTTTTTTCGAGCCGGACATAGCCGCGCTTCTGGATGACTTCAATCACTTCGGCGCGTGTTGCTTCCGTTCCAATCCCGGAACACTCTTTGAGCGTTTCTTTGAGTTCCTTATCTTTTACATACTTATGGATCTCTTTCATCGCCTTTAGGAGTGTTGCCGGAGTAAAACGCGGCGGCGGTTTTGTTACGCCCTCCTGAATCTTCCCATCCTGATATGTGACGGAATCTCCTTCACGGAGGCTTGGAAGATTCTGCACCTCATCGGCATCATCCTTTGCTTTATCATCGGTCTGCTTTTGATAGAGTGCTTTCCAGCCGTCCTGCAAAATCACTTTTCCGCTTGCCGTAAAGATTTCCTCTCCAACGGAAACGTCGATTTTCGTAGAGAGAAATTCCTGCGCCGGATAAAACTGTGCGATGTAGGCACGCGCAATGAGTCCGTAAAGATTTTTTTCCTTTTCCGAGAGTGCCGCATAATCAGGGCGAACGGTCGTCGGAATGATCGCATGATGCGCTGAAATCTTTTTATCGTTCCACGCGCGGCTCTTGATGCTGCGATCCGCTTTTTCAGCAAACGCGGAAAACGGCGCAGAGAGTGCGGCAAGATTTTCTAAGATCGCATCTTTATCGGCAAGCTGATTCTCCGGCAAATAGTCGCAGTCGGATCGTGGATAGCTTGTGTACTTCTTTTCGTAGAGGGACTGCTGCGCATCAAGAACATCCTGCGGTGAATATCCGAACACTTTGCCGGCATCGATTTGCAGTGCAGAGAGTGAATACGGAAGCCGCTGTGCAGCTGTCCCTTTCTTCTGCTCTACACTGGAAATTTTCGCAGGAGAATTTTTTACTTCTATTACAATGCGCTCTGCAACATTCTTTTCGATGATGCGCCCTTCCCCATCGACCCCATCAAGTTCGCGCGGCTTCCATTTTGTGAGAAAGCTGCCGTTTTCATGCTGCCAAAGAATGCGCGGCGTGAAGAACGTCACCGGGCGAAATTGCTGGATTTCAATTTCGCGCCGGATGACAAGCCCCATCGTCGGCGTTTGCACTCTTCCGACGCTGACCGTATTCGTATACCCTGCCTCACGCGCACGAATCGTATAGATGCGCGAAAGGTTCATTCCGATGAGCCAGTCGGCGCGACTGCGTGCGAGTGCAGAATTGCGCAGACCGACAAACTCATCATTGCTGCGCAAACTCCGCAGCGCATCCGCGACGGATTTTTCATCCAGTGCATTGAGGAGAATACGTCGGATCGGCTTTGTTCGCAAAACGCCAAGTTCGCTTAGCACTTCATCAACGAGGAGCTGCCCCTCACGATCCGGATCGCCGGCATGAACAATCTCATCCGCATCCTTCACAAGTGCACGGATAATTTTGTACTGCTTCGCGGCACTCTGCTTTACCTTCATCTTCCATGCAGATGGAAGAATCGGCAAATCCTCAATGCGCCACTTTGCATACTTCTCATCGTATTCCTCGGGGCTGCATTGTTCAAGAATGTGTCCGAAGCACCATGTCACAACATCATTTCCCGCATAGATACATCCGTCACCTGTAACGCATTTACCAAGCCCCTGCGCAATCGCCCGCCCGAGACTGGGTTTCTCTGCGATAAAAAGACGCTTCACATCATCGCCCCCTCATGCGCTTCGCTCTCCGCATTTTCTTCGGTCGCATACGCTTGCTGCTGCATGACTTCCTGCTCCTTTTTTTCCTGTGCAAGCGCATAGAGGCGTTCCAGTTCCTGCGGCGTGTCAAATCCCATCGCAACAACTTTTTCACCGATGATCGCGCTACGCATTTTCTGGATGTCGCTGATCGCTTTTTTGCAGGTACGGATTTTCTGCTGTGCGCTCTTCAGCCCCTTTTCAGCCTTTTCCAAAGACTTCATGTGTTTTTGAAGCTGCTCGTCGATTTTTTCAAGCATATCCTTTGTTTCGTTCTTCATGTTTTCATCTGACATAAAAATCGCCTCCTACAAAGTTTGCCTCGTTGGCAAAAAAGAACATTTCGCTTCTTGCTGTATTTTATCACAGCAATCTCCGATGACACAACATATTGTGCTATGTGACAAATCTGTCACTTGATATAGTGGTATCACGATAGTATAATCAGGGTGTCTTGAGAGGTTTCGAGGTGCACTTAGGAGTTTCTCACGGGTGAGAAACTCGGTGCAGGAACGGCAAAAAACGCAGAATCATAAAAATGTGATTCTCACAAAAATTTAATGATTCTGTTCTGCCAATCGCCTACGCTCCTTGAACCTTCGGTTTTGCAAAAATGACGAGAATCCGTAACCTATATTCGCAGAATAACGAGAGGAGATGAGATCATGGCGTGCTATCACTTCCGTTTGAAGTCGGACAAGAAGCCGAATGGTATGCGTGTCTCATCGGCAGAACACATCTCGTATGTGAACCGCGAAGGAAAATATCAGGATGCAGACAGCAGATTTATCCTGCAAACAGGAAGTTATAAAAATACGATTTACGGCACGCATCCAATTCTGTCGCTGCCGAAAAAACCGATGCTGCTCTATAGCAGTCCCTTCGGAAATATCAAGCTCGACGCACACGGTATTCACGTCAGTCACGGGGCATCCATCGAGACACAGGCAATCGCACTCAGGACAGCGCAGAAAATTTTCGGCGATGAACTCGGTGTTCATGGAGATGAGGGTTTCACGCGCAATCTCCTGATCGCCGAAAGAGACCTTCAGCTGGGTGCGCATTTTTCGGATGCGGACTTGGAGCGTGCCAACGAAAAGATGCAGAAGGAGCGTGAAGAGATTGAATGGCAGCGAGGACTCGCTCAAGGATCTGCTATCAGTGCTCGACGATACACCGGAGCAGACAGCGATGGAGGAACATTTGGAAGAAGTGGGCTTGCCCGTATACGAGGAGACTGGAAGTCCGGAGCCGATGGATTCGACATCAGCGTATTCCAGTCAGACGCTCCTCAATCTACCATCGAAACTCTTACCCAAAAAGGACTTCACCTGCATGTTCTGCCCGGCGGCAATGTGGCTCACAAAAGGAGACGTACTCATCTGTTTTTGTCGGATGATGAAAAGCGTATGCTTTACCTCGACGGAGGAAGACGAGAGTCTAATCTTGCTATGCGATGGTCCCTTTCTCGTGGACGCAGAGGCGAAATAGAAAAAGCCGCAGATTCCATTCTCGGCGTTTTGCAGAAAAACGTCGATGGCGATTTTGCGTTTGCACATCTACAGTACATCAATCGCGAAGCCGCATTCACGAATCGCGGCGGCTGCGTCGCTACCGGTCATCACCTTCCGCAGTGGGCGAACGATTCCCCGCTGCGCTTTTTCCATGCAGCCGATCGATTCGAACGCTCAAATGGTGAGCGATATAAAGAAATCGTCTTTTCGCTCCCGCAGGAACTTACCACGGAACAAAACAGAGAGATCATCGACCGCTTTCTCGAAAAGCATCTAAAGGGGCACTATTACGCATGGGCGATTCACGAAAAGATCGGAGCAATGTCCGGCGGTGAGCGTCATCCGCATGTGCACATCATGTTCTCAACGCGGGAACTGGATGCCATCGAGCAGAAAAAAGAGCGCACGCCCGAAACTTTTTTCAAGCGTGCCAATACGAACACGCCGGAACGCGGCGGATGTCCAAAAGCAGAAAAGTGGGTCGGCAAAGATCGACGGGAGTATCTTCTCACCATGCGCGAAGATTATGCACGCATTCAAAATGATGTGCTCGAAAAATATGATATTCCGGTGCGCGTCAGTCATCTCTGCCTCGAAGCCCAAAAGATGCAAGCGGAGATGCGCGGTGACTGGGTGCTTGCAGAGATTTTGGATCGTCTCCCGCAGACTTCCACATCACCGATCTCCATCATCCGCGACGATGATGTCGTGCGCCGCCAAAAGCAGCTGCGCAAATTCAACGATCAACGAACGGATCAGATCATCTGTCGCGCTCTTGAAAACGATGCAGAGAAAGAAGAAGACGCGCAGCGGATGTTTTCTGCTACGTGCGAAACACATGATTTGCTGCGCAACGAACTTCTTTCCCAATACGAACAACACGATCAGGAGGAAATCGAAGCACAGAAAAATGAATTGGAAGACGCACGGAAAGAAGTAGAGGTCTTAGGTTCTCTCGTTATGTGGGGAAAGGATGCGCTCGAAGAAGCACGCCTCGACTTCCTCGGCGAAGAGGGCAGAGAGGCGTGGAACATGGTCATGTCGTTACGCAAAGATTTGAACGAGGCGAAAGAGTTCAGTGCATCGTTTCAGCTTCCCCCAGATGCCTCAGAGGAAGAGGATGTCGCGATGGGCGAACTCGAGATCGCCATGCACAAGCGCATACAGAAACTCACACAGGAATACAAAGACGCGGCAAAGAAGTTGCAGCCCCATCTCAAGAAACTCAGTGCACGCAACACGCATAAAAACATTCAGCATCGCATAAACGACTACCTTTTCCAGAATGAACTTCCAAAGGCACGCTATCTAAAAGCTCTGAAAAAGTACGCTGATCTTGCGGAGAAAACAAGATGCAAGCTGGATAACGTGCGCTGCGCGTTTGCAGCGCAGAACAAGTATGATCTCATGCGAGATGATCTTTCGATGACGCTCGACGATGTAACATCGATTCTGCGCCATGCGAAGCAGCACGCCGATCATCAGGTGCGCAGCAAAGCAGCGGAGCTTGTTGCTGCACGCAAGGAAGTGCTCTCATACGAGCGCATCATACAGATTGCAGAAAACATCTATGAGCGCGGCGGTATCAAACGACTGCGCGAACGAGAACGCAAACTCGCAAAGAACGAAGAGTATCTTGCAAACGACAAGGAAGCACTCACAAATGATGAGCGTGTGTTTATGGCAAAACCGATACCGAGCGGTCATGAACTTTTTGGCAGTCAAAAAGCGGCGTATGAAAACGAGAAGCGAGAACTCGCCGATCGTCGGAAAGAACATTCAGAGAGAGCTATGCGACTTGCGGATGAACGCAGAGAATGTGCCCGTCTGCGCAGCGAGATCGATGCACGTCGCGATACGCCGGAGGCAGAAAGAAAGATCCAGCAGATTGCCGTCGGCATTATGCGTAAGAACTGGTCTGCCGTCATGAACGTAAAAAAAATTGCCGCAGAGCTGGAAGCTCTACAGCAAAAATATGATACCGCCGATGCGCGTGTAAACGCAGTTGAAGCCGAACGCGACAAACGCGGCGGTGCTGCGCGTGTCGTCTCGAAGGGCGGTCGGAGCGGCGGCTCACCGATGGATGATGCCCGTGCGATTGCCGATTATCTGCGCAGCGCCCCCGCAACGCAGCTGATCGCAAAGGATCGTGATGACCGCATGGATGAAAACTGGACGCTGATGTCGGCGTTCGAGAAGGACGAGATTGCGGAGGAATCCTCACGGGGACGATAACGTCACCGCGATTTTTCCTCGTGCTGCTCTTCCCTCTCCCGCACAGAATCCTTTGCAATATTCCTCGCCCCGCCTTTCTCCATCTCCTTGCGGTGCGGAGATTCGGCGTGCAATGTCTTCTCGATGGCATAGACACCAAATCCGGCTTTCGCCATGCGGCTTGCAACACGCCGTTCTGTTTCCATCGTGCCCTGCACCTTTCCGTCCTCTGTTTCCTGTTTCATGGCATCACGATAAAACTCCGTCGCCGATTGAACCTCATGTGATTTCTTGAGAATTTCGTCACGCCGTTGCGTGAGGGCGGTGATGCCTTTGTCGAATACGCCCGCAACGCTGTGAAGCACACCATCAATCGCCTTGTGCGCCTTTTGCTTCAAATAGCTCTTGACCTTGGTCGGCGCAAGTTTCACGGAGTAGTAGGCTTCTTTTACAGATTCCCGCGATGCAGCAAACATCTCAGATGCGATGATGCGCGGCTGATTCTTTGCCTCTTTGCGCATTGCATCGATAGCAGCGAGGAACTCCGTTGATACGGCGAGACAGCGGGCAAGCTCCTCCGGTGACTGCGCTTTTAGTTCGCGTTCGCGCTCCAGCTCCTCGATCCGTCGGCGAAGCCCTTCGATCTGCTCCTGATACTCCTTCTCCCGCTGAAGAATGAGTTCGCATCGCTCCTGCATGTAGGCAGCTCCCTCGCGCATGGACTCCTGCGCATCGTGAAGTGCCCTGCTGCATTCCTCATCGGACTTGCCTTCGCTCTTTGCGTCTCCCGCCTGTTCGATTGTCCGAATGATATTTTCATGGCGTGGCACATAGCCGTCCCATGTCTCCTGATCTGCGCCGCAGTTCTGTTCTGCCTCCTCCACATTCTTCATGCTTGTGTGAAGATTGTCGGCGATGCTGCGAAGCTCTTTTGCGGCATTGTCGTCCAATGACTCCTCTACCACGGTCAGGCTGTCCGAAATCTCCTGATGATATACGTCAGCATCCGTTTTCACTGCCTCTTTAGGTACTTTGATAGAATTGTCCACGTTCTTCTCCTCCTCTTTTTCCTGCTTGAACTTGACAAGATCCTTTTCGTCCTTTATATTATAGGTAAGGAAGCTGTTCGTTTGCTCTTCCATGGGGAATTGGACCCCGGCGGATAAGAGAAACTGAGCAGCTTTTTCTCTATTTGCATAAAGAAGAAAACCATCTTTAATATTGTCTTTATACCAGCTATAACGAGGGCGACCATGATGGTCGTCTTTGCCATAGATCGCCGTGATAATATTTGCCTGTTCCCATACTTTTGGTTTGTCTAATGCAAAAGGAACTAAAATCTCAACACCTTGCGCATCCTTCAATGACAAGGCTACGACAATACGATCCGGGCGTGTCTTAGAACGAAAAATCATCATGGGATCCCGTAGTGCCTCCGGAAGCTGCTTTAGTATCTCCGGGGTGATCTCAGGATGATCGGTCAGTATGGTTTTCCTGAGTTTTGATGGATCCACATAAACGGGGAGTGGTTTTACACCGACTAACTGTAAAGAAAGTGGTGTCTGCATGACGTGAATCGGTGGATGATTATAACTATATCCACCATCTACCCACGCATCAATTTCTTGAGAAAATGATGTGTCCTCTTGCAGTTCGTTCATTCACCTACACTCCTTCTAAAAAAGCGTTCAATGACTGATACCTAGAGAATTAGTCGTTGAAGGCTTTTCTGTTTTATCTGCTGTACTTCGCCACATACTCCTCAACGAGTGCCGGCTCGCGCTGGATCAGTTCGTTCACCGAGAGAAGTTTTTTGATTGACGGCTCTTTTTCTGCATTGCGGACAATTTCTTTCCCGTAGGCGCGATCCTGAGAAATGGCAGCGTAGGGACTGTTGCGTTGGATTGTATCAGCGATGCTGCTGCGCAGACGGTCGAGTTCGAGATAGGCATCTGCGTCATCGGCGAGAGCAGCCTTGATCTCCCCAATGGCATACGCGGTATCTGCCTTTTTCCATCCCCGCTCATCCGTCGGCGTATAACTTGAGAGACCGTTCTGATAGGCACGCTCACGAAAATTGCTCGAATAATCCTGATCGCCAAATATACGCGCCATCTCTTGCATGTCATCCGTACCGGAAAACCACCCGGGGTGCATCGCCACAGAATCATAGCCCTGTGCTGCGCGATAAAACATCTCTCGCAGCTTTTCCGTATAGAGACGGTAGGCATCCGCACCGATGCTTTCCTCCGCTGCGGAACTCAGCTTCTGCACGCGCTCATCCACGAGTGGCGTGAGAACAAAATCCCCCTTATGTGCGTTCAGTTCCTGCTCGACAAATCCGACATCTGCCACGCGGAAGATGCGACCATCCGTTTCGATGAGATCACCTTCCGCAAGAAAACGTCCTTCCTGCGGCGGGCGCATAGCATAATGTGCAAGAATCTGATCGAGACCGTGCTCGCGCATCATGTCAGTGCGGACATAGTTTTCCTGCGCGGTGATTTCATAGTCACGATTCAGGTACGGCAGCGATGCTGTTGGCGAGACACCTTCTTTATGCTGATAGATGGTAACGTGCATAGACTTGTTGGCGAAGTAGTTGTAGTCCGGGGTCATTTCGTAGGCGGCAGCCACGCTTGCAGGGAGCTGCTTTTCATAATATGCTGCTCCATAACGCGCAGACTTGTCATCCGGATCGACGAGATAGAGATTCTCCTTTGGGATTGCCCCTGCATCAGCCGGACGCTCCGTCAAAAGGTATTTGTAAAACCGTGCCGTCCCGCGTGCCAGTGCTTCCGGTGGAAGCGTCAATGTACGCAAATCGGTAACAGGGATAGGCATGGTATCAACGATCGCAGGGGTATCGGTCGTCACCGCTTTTTCCTCCGATGCTTTGTCTTCTGCACTATCTATGATAACGTCCTCATTCGCCACAGTCAGATCTTCCATACGGAAACGCTCAGGCATGAATCCCTTGATATAGTCTGCAATCTTCCGTGCTTCTGCGGAGGCGCGGAAAATCTCCATCTTATCCTCTTTGAGGTCTTCTACCCAGCTCTGAACGTATGCTGCATGATTCGTCGGATTCATTGGCAGCCCGAAATCAAGCGCGAGGTATGCGGATGTAAGCTCTGCACGCAGTTCCTCCTTCGCATAGGCAGGAGAGTCGCGATCGCCCGTCAAATTGCGGTTGAGCCGATCCTTATGGCTCGTCCAATGTGCAAGTTCATGCAGCGCGGTCGCATAGTATTCACCGAGGTTTGGGAATGCCTCCTTCGGCGGCAGATGAATATCATCCGTTGACGGTGAATAACATGGATGAGGTTTTGCCGCAGGAACATCATGCTTGATGACAGCACCGCTTGCCTTTAGGATGCCCTCTGCAATCTCATATTGTTCCTCATGTGTATATCCCCGCTCTTTCGGAACGTATGGCTTGAGTGGATGCTCTTTATAGGTGCACTTACCATCTGCGTCAAGGATCGGATTCCCGTCTGCGTCCCGCAAGTATTCGCGGCGCACACAATCAGATGCGTGAAAGACGTTGCAGAACCGCTTCGCCCAGTATTGCTCATCCTCCGGCAACGCATTCCCGTTCTTATCGTGCGTCTGCTTCCATGACATCTGAATGAGCACGGACTTTGCACCTTTTCTGACACCATATTGCCATTCGAGTTCAGGATTGACGGGATCACCCTGCTCCTTTAGTGCGGCGACGCGCTCCCGGAAGATACGATTCTGAGCGTTCAGCATTCCCATCGTAAAGAACCGAGGATCGTTGCTTTCCTTTTCTGCCATGATGAACGAGAGGTATACGCTGTTAATACGGGAGTACCGATGCCGGCTCTTTCCGTTAATCGGGCAGACAAGTGCTGCACCGACGTTGTTGTCCCAGCCCTGTTGCCAAGGGAGTTTTCCGCTTTCCATCAGTGCAATGATTTTCTGCGTAGTCTGCTCGTACAGGTCGGGTTTTGATGTGCTGCTCCTGCCTACAGTCTTTTTCTTTCCGTTTGCCATGATCTGCCTCCTTTTTATCTCGCACACACAGCGCGTATCTGACTTTCCTCACGGGCAGTCGGCTGAGTTCGCCGAGCACCGCATGCGGCGATTGCTTCCTCGCTGCTCACTTCCATCTGTTTTGTAATCTCAATCAGCCGCGCCTTTTTCTCTGCCTCCTCTGCGGCATGTGGGAACGGTTTCTTGATCTCCTCCTCCGCATCTTTGACATCCGCAGCAATACGCGCACGCTCCTCCTGCACTTGACAGAGTTCCTTTACAATCCCGTCATAGAGGGAAGAAATGCGGCGCACCGTGACTTCCGGCTTATCCGAAAAGCCGATGCGATGACTGCGTTTCCCCGTCAAAATGATATACGGCTGCATCGCTATCGGATCGATGCGTATTTGAAGTTTTAATCCCCGATACTCACCGCTGAAGTCTTTTGTCGCCGAGAAGCCACCCTTTGCCGCCTTATGCAGAATATCGGCTGCCTTGCTGCGATCGGTGACGAGCTTTCCGCAGAGCGTCATCTGAAAGAGTTCTTCTCCTTGTTCATTCTGCAAGCAAGCACTATCCATACGGAGCTTGTCGTCCATCAGCCCCGCAATTTTCGCATCCTGCTCCTTGATGCGTGCCGGACCGTCAATCGCCGTGAACTTTTGCAGTTTTTGCCGCGTCGATTCATAGTCAATCTTTGCGATCTGGATACGACCAAGACGGTTTTCCAACTCCATCTTCTCACGCAGGAACGGATTCCCTGTCGCAACGGCTTTGAGTTCGGCATACGAGAGAACGGTCTCGTCCATATCTTGCAACGTACGCAGTGGGCTTCGGCTCGTCATGACTTGAGCGATCTGCTTCTGCTTGTTCTCGACCGTCTGCCATAGGTAGGCATCGAATGTCCCCTCTGTTACATAGCGGAAAATCTTCACCTTGTCATAGCGATTGCCGGGGCGAACAATCCGCCCCATACGTTGCTCAAGATCAGCGGGTCGCCACGGAACAGAAAGATCATGCAGTGCGGCAAGTCTGTCCTGCACGTTCGTCCCAACGCCGAGCGTTCCTGTGGAGCCGATGAGGACACGAACCTCGCCGCTGCGCACTTTATCAAAGAGTTTTTGCTTATCCTTGTCCGAAACTTCCTGCACAACAGCAATTTCTTCACGCGGAATCCCGCTCTGAATGAGCTTTTCGCGAATGTCATCGTAGACGTTAAAGCCACCTTTTCCTGCGCCCGTAGATGTGGATTCATCGCAGAAAAGGATCTGCGTACCGCGCTCTGAACTCGTCGCTCGGTATGTTTCGAGCAGATTTTTCACGCAGCGATTTACCTTGCTGTCCGGCGCATCTGCTGCCTCCGGAACGACAAGGCGCGGATCAAGGGACAATGCCCTACCGGCATGTGTAATGAGCAGCATGCTGTCCTTCGTCATCGTCCCATCAACTCGAATAACATCCTGCGGTGTCTTTCTGCGAATATCATCAGCGCGTGTCACAAGATCACTGATGATCTCTTTTTGTTCCTCTGAGGCGGGGGCTTTATCAACGATAACATCTGCGGTTGGGACGATGACATCTTTGCCAAGCATATCGGCTGTCCGCACGTCGGCGACCGACTTAAAGCTCGTCATGAGTTCCGGCAGATTACGGAAATTCGAGAACCGCTCTTTGAGCTGATAGCCGCGTCCTTCCGGCTTCAGCTCCATACTGACGGTAATATCCGTAAAAGCCGCAGCCCATGCGTCAAAGCTCTCAAGTCCCAATTCTTTCAGGCGATCCGGAGCAAGATACCGCTGCATGGTATAAATTTCGGTCATGGCATTGGAAATTGGCGTTCCGGTCGCAAAGATCAGTCCTTTGCCCTGCGTGATCTCGTTGATGTACTGTGTCTTCATGTAGAGATCCCATGTCTTCTGTACATGGTCGGTCGTACCGACACCGGCAACGCGGGCATGACGAGTCATAACCTCAAGATTTTTGAACTCGTGCGCCTCATCGATAACGAGTTTGTCCACGCCAAGCTCCTCGAAGGTAATCACGTCATCCATCCCTTTGCGGTTGGACTGTTCGAGTTTTTTCAGACGGTTCTTTTGATTGGTGATGAGCTTTGTGATGTTGCGGACAGAGAAATCTTTGGCATGTGCCCCATTTGCCCGCAGCGAGAAGAGCTTATCCTCGAGTTCGTCAATGGCACGCTGCCGCATTGCCGTTTCGCGCTCTGCGGACAGCTTGATCTTCTCGAAGGAAGATGCACCGATGATGACCGCATCCCAGTTCTGCGTAGCGATGCGGGAGATAAACTCCTGCCGGTTCTTCTTCTCGAAGTCCTTCTTCTGTGCGACCAGAATCTTCGCCCGAGGGTAAAGTCGCTGAAACTCCTCGCCGGTCTGTGCGGTGAGGTGATTCGGAACGACCATGAGTGCCTTATGCGATAACCCCATGCGCTTTGATTCCATAATGGAGGCAATCATCTCGAACGTCTTTCCTGCGCCGACACAATGAGCGAAGAGCGTATTGCCGCCGAACAGGCTATGCGCAATGGCATCCTTCTGATGCGGCTTGAGGGAAATCGTATTCGTCATGCCGGGGAAGGTGAGTTTCGAGCCGTCAAACTCGCGCAGCCGCACGCTGTTGAAACGGCGATTGTAGTATTCCTGAATCTCCTTGACGCGGGTAGGGTCGGACAATAGCCACGAACGGAACTTATCGCGCAGCTCCTGCTGTTTCATCTGCGCCTGTGTCGTAAGTTCCGGATCGACGACCGTTTGATCGGAACCTTCTGCGATCGGAACTCTCACCTGCGCGTTGCGCTGGTTGAGACACTGCTCAATGAGATCGTATGCGGTCTTCCCACCCGCAGAATACTGCGTTTCTGCCGAGAGTTCATAGGATAGACGTTCCGTTTTCGTGACCTTCCACGAACTCGTTTCCTCTACATAGTCAACATGCACTTCACGCAATCCAAGTGACTGAATGAACTGCTCAACGTATGCGGGCTTGAGCCACGATGTCCCAAGCCCTACACTGATCTCACCGATCTCAACATCTTGCGGAAGCACCGTCATGAGCGCATCCCGATTTTTCTGCGCACGCTCCAGCCTCATATCCCACAGCTCCGTTTGTTCGTCATGGTGTGCTGCCATGCGTATATTATGCTCCGAGGCTGCTTGCTCATACAGTTCCACCAACTCCGTGTGCTGCGGCTTCTCGCCTTTGGATTCACACGAAACAAGATACTGCTGTGCAGTATCTATCATGTGGAGCATCGAAAGCCTCCGCACAGGATCGTGCAAATCCTCTATGAACGTACGCCTATTTGTGCTGGAAGACTGCTCCGGATGCTGCTCCTGATACAAATCAAAGGCATGTGTCACATCAGTGAATACCCCGCTGCTTCTGTGCGTGAAAAATTTCGGATCACGACGCAGAAGCTGAAAGCCGAGCGCACGATCATTCCTCAGAGATTCTGGAATCCAGTCGGCATGCCAGCCAAATCCTCCATCCAGATCGTACATGGCATGGAGCGCATAGCGTGCTACGCTCGTACGCCACTCCGGATATTTCGTTTGGTCGATGTTTTCCACATAGGCGCGAAAATCAGCACGCATCTGGGAGCGTCCCCTTTGCCGAATCTGTTGCAGTATATCTCGCAGCCCTTCTTCCATTTCGTTCTGCGGCTCCGGCATCGCTTTCGGAAGTCCATCCACAAGCTCAGCGTGCTGTTCGGGATAATACGTCTGTGCAAGATAACTGTCGCGTTCCCCGCGAATCTGTGCCGTCAGTTCGTCAATGTCATCTATTTTGGTGCGAATATTGCCAGACAGATACTCATCTGCCTGTATGTAGGTTTTCGTATGGTCGTCAAAATACAGATGTGTAAATTCAAGCTCATCCGTAATCTCGCGTACAGGGATTCCGCAGAGTTTACTCATATACGCAAGATCGACTTCGCCTTTTTGTTGGATTGAGATCACGAGTGCATCTTCCGGCGTATCTGCGTGCTCCGGGCGTGCTTCCGGCAGAATTGTCCGCTCCGTAAAAATATCCGCTTTGGCGACAAAGTTCCCCTTGGCATCCTTAATCTCATACGCGCGTATGAAGTTGTACCCCGGATCGGCATAGAACACATTCGCAAGTGTCCGATCTCCCGCAATATGCCCGTAGCTCTTGACATGGCTCTCATAGAGATCATTCAGCGCCTTCTGCGCTTGTCGCAGCTCCTCATTCGATCCGTCACGCTGCTGCACCTCAAGGACGTTGTGCCCTGCGCCACGCAGATGGACTGCCGAAATCACCCGCGCTCTCGTTTTTTCATCCAGCTCTGGCGTGGATTCCACTCCCTGTGTATCAATAAACACCAGCTCGCCCGCAACAATGTAAAATCCCATTGCCCGCGCATCCGGTGCTTTTGCCTGTACGGGCAGCGGAAGTGCCGTCTCACCGGGAAGATATACGCTGTTTTGGGGGATTTCCTTAAACACATCGACAATCTTCTCTTTGAGATTGTCCGTGTCCGAAACAACGGAAAGCTCTATCCCATAACGCCCGTTCCGCTCCTCCCATGTACCGAGCACATGATCCTGATAATGCTGAGAAAAATATTCGTTGACGGCATGACGTGTCGCAAGAGGAGTTCCCTTGAGACGCTCGACTTGCCGCGAAGATTTCCACCAATACGCATCATTCACAACGCGCGTATGCGTTTCGATTGGGGTACGTTCACCCCCTTTTTTCCGAAAAATGAGGATGTCCGACGTAACGGATGCGCCGGCTCCTTCAAAAGTTGTGCTAGGCAGACGCATCGCTGTGACAAGATCAGCACGTTCAGCGAGTTCCGCTCTCGTGCGCTCACTCAGCTTGTCCATCGTTCCGCTGGATGTAATGGCAGCAACAAGCCCGCCGGAACGGACTTCATCGATCATCTTCATGAGGAAGTAGTCATGCGGCAGAAGAGCCGCACCGCCGTATTTGGGATCGCCCGTAATCGGCGTATCTCCGAACGGTACGTTCCCAACGGCAAGATCAAAGCTGCCATCCGCGAAGCGCGTTGTTTCAAAGCCCTGTGGTGCCACGTTCACATCCGGATGCGCAGCGGCAGCGATGCGAGCGGAAAGAGAATCCAGCTCTACCCCGCAAATATTGCTCTCTGACCGTATGTCATCCGGCATCGCAGAGAAGAATCTTCCCGCGCCGCATGACGGCTCAAGAATATTCCCGTGTGTAAAGCCGATGTGCCGCAGCCCCTCGTAGATGGCTTCGGCAATCTCCGGAGGGGTGTAGTAGGCATCCAGAATACTGCTGCGTGCCGAACGATATTCTTCGTTCGTCAGATATTTTTGCAGCGCATCATATTCATTTGCCCAAGCCTTATTGGCAGGGTCAAACGCCTCAGAAAGCCCTCCAAACCCGCTGTAGGATTGGAGAAGACGCTGTTCTTCAGGGGTTGCTGCACGTCCCTCACGCTCCACATTTTTGAGCGCCAAAATAGCGGCAAGGTTACGCTGAAAGACTGCCCTCTTGCCGCTCGTCGTACTCATATCTGCTTCGTAGTCAATACTCGAAAGATCAATAGCGGGAGAATCGTTCCCCTCGTCTAGTTGGATAGGTCTGCCGTCAAGGTCTCTGTGATCTGTGCTTCGATCATCCGGCTGCGCCGAATCTCCTCCAACCCCTTGAGATCCTGTCCCAGAATCTGCCGCTCCTCCTCCTGTTGGTACATCGTCCGATAGCGCGTCTCCGTCTCCTGCTGTATCTGCTGCAGATGCTGCGCCGCTTCTCCCGTCTGCAACATCCGCAGCCACTCCTCCGGTCGATACGATTGGAGATACGTCCTCCGAATCTGCGCCCACCGTCCCGCTGTGAACGGTTTCTCGTCCGCCTGCGCCGCTTCCTCCATCTGTTCCTGCCGAATCGCCCGCTGCACTCCCGCGTCGATCGTCACCTGATTCAGCTGTTCGAACTGCGCTTCCGCCTCCGGAGACAGCCCCTCCACCTGATACAGGTACATCATCTCCCCATACTGCTCCATCAGGTTGAAGATCTCCGCGTTCTCCTGCTCGATCTTCTCGCGCAGATGCTGCTCCATCCGCAGATGCTCCGTCAGAAGCATCATCTCTCTCTCCGAAAATGCCCTCATATTCGCTTACCGTCCTTTCTTCATCCCGTTGTTCACGCGCACGGATTTCCTTTGCGAGCGGGTCAAGAACCGTCATTGCAGCTCTTTGAATATCTCCTAAAAGATGCTCTGCATCTACATTCTCATACGGTGCAAGGATGAGTGACAGTCCTATATGCTCCTCGGCATCCATCCCCAGACGCTCAAGAACCAGATACGTTGCCCCCAAAATCTCAAGTTCTCCAAAGCCTTGTTCTTTCAAACGAGACATTCCATCAACAACAATATCTTCTACAGGTTTCTCTGTTTCCCCTCCGAAAACCTTTCGCAACGCATCCGTGTCTTTCTCTGCGTCAAATGTCCAAACAAGACGCCGAAACTGCGGGCTTTCTGCATTCTGCGTCTCGCTTAGATCATAGACGTAGGAAACACTGCTGCCGTCCTCATTCAGCACAGGAACACCCTCTGCCCCCTCCTGCAGTCGTGCACCAAGACGCTGCCATAGTGTCTCATCCGCGTATGCACGACCCGCAGCGGGCGCGTGGAAAAAGAGTGCAATCTGCCGTTCAATCGGCTGCCTGTAATGTGCAGCCATTGAACCAAGAAAGTCACGAAAGCGGTTTTTGTTGTGGCGCAGCTCGTTTAAGAATCGTTCCTTCTCATCGATGAGTGTATGTACCGTTACCATCTGCGTGCCTCCTGTCATACATTTGTCTCTATTGTAAAGTCATGCAGAATGAAAAAACTGCACATTTTTCTAAGTGCATGGATTTACCACCGGACATCATGTATAATTTTGACAGATAGGATAGGCAGAGAAGGAGGACTTTCTATGCAGGTAAATAGCAATGCAATTCATGTGAATCCCGATCGTCCGGAATTTATCGGAGGCGAGGTTATTACGCAAGATCAGGCGGTCGATATGTTCGGTCATGACTTCGGATTCCCAAACACCTACGCAGCGCATGAGATTCCAAGCGACGACGAGATTGCGGAAATGATTGAAGAACAGGCGCAGCAATGGGCACCGGAGATCAAAGAAACGCACTGAAAAACACCTGCTTGCGGGAGATTCCCGTAAGCAGGTGTTTTTTGTGCTGTCTTGTTATATGTCAGCGTATTTATCGGTGAGAAGAATCTTTTGAACAATCCCCTTCTGATCTACTTGCAGGACAAGGAACCGTATCCCTTCCTTTCCATTGGAAAGAGTAACACCAAATCCGTCAAGTGGTGATACATACTTTTTCTCACCAGATTTATCAGATAGTTGTTCCTTCAAGTTGTTAAATATCTGCTGCACATCCGCAATCTTCATGCCAACGTGGATGCCGGAGGGCATAACGAGTGCATCGTTCGTACTCTCGATGGTCTGAACAAGAGGATTCCATGCACCATCTTCCATGATGTTGTAGGTGATGACAAATCCCTGCCCGTAATAATCAACCAGATATGCAGGGTGATTATAGTTGCCTATCCGTATTGTTTTTTCACTGTCCGGCTCACCGTAGATGCTCCGCACATAGCTGAGATCATTGCCGGGAGCAACGCCGGCGATCGTGACATCATCCACGGTCATTGCACGCGGCGCAGCGAGAGCAGTCCCCATAAAGAGCACCATGACCAGAGCAGTCATACACAAAATGTTTCGATACAAGAAAATCCCTCCTATTCATTCTCTGTAAAACTACCGCGCTCCTCTGCCACGCTCCTCCTTGGGAAAGAACTGTTCGTATGCGTGCAGCGTTTCCTCCACCCGAGCACGACTGACGTATGGTGCACAGTCGCGTACAATACGTTCGCGCTCATGATGTGTAAGATCACGCGAGAACTCTTCGCGAAAGAGTTCGGAAGGATCGCGAAATGGCGTTTTCTCCCGATCATAGAGGCATTCGCCCGCCCGATTGTAGACGCGAACCTGCGGGAACGCATCCTGCTCATAGAGCGTATGCAGATGATCGACGATGGAACGTGCCACGAGGTCATGATGCTCCTTCGGTGTCATGCGAGGCGTAAGCCCTATCTCCTTCATCTGCTGATACCGCTTCAGCGTTCCAAGATATGACACCTCCGGACGCACGAGGATTAGATTGAGTGATACGTCATATCCCCTGCTCCGCAGTAAATCTCGTGTCCGCAGCGGCACTTCCGTTGTCCGCAGCGTCCCCTCAATGACAAGATGATAGCCAGATGCGCTCAGATCATCAATGAGTGCCTCGGTCATCTTGCCCGCAAATTTCTGTGTATGAAGCACGGCATCATCCCCGTATGCTGCCTGTAATTCTCCGTAGCGAGGATGATACTTTCGGTAGTCGTCACTCGAAATAAAGACGATGTCGCCGCTATGCTGCCGGGTGAATATATCTGCAAGTTTTGTCTTGCCCGCCCCCGGCTGCCCGGCAAGAAGATATGCCTGTGGATTTTTTGATGGTGTGACCGCGCCTAATATATCGGCTTTGATTTTTTCTTTTTGTTCATCAAGCTCCTTTGCGCTGTAGTTCTCCGGCATCTTCCGCCTCCAACTCTCGAACGTAAGCGCGGGCACGCACAAATTCCTGCTTCAGTTCCGCTATATCTTCGGGCGTGTTGTAGCGGTCGCCAAGAATCCTGTGCAAGATTGTGCGGAGTTCGCTTTGGAAGCCGGACACCGGATGCACGGCATCCTGCGGATCAAGTCCCATGCGATCCTTGATACGGCTCACATCTGCCAAAAGCTCTGCAAAACCTTCATGCAGAATCTCCTTTGCTTCAATGACTTCATACGGAATCATTGTATCGCCCCCTTTGTTCGCATTATACCATAAAAGCGCATCGAAGACCATATCCCACCTTCGATGCGCCTTTGTCTTACTTGAAGCGAACAAACCCACGCGGCTTTTCACGTTCGTAACCGCTCGCAGCAGCACGCTCTTCGTTATACGGATCAGTGACAATGATCTTTGCATCCTGCGCCTGTTTCTCTCGTTCGATTTCAGCATCCAGTTGAACTTGACGCTGATCGCTTTCAAGTTGAACCTTCGCCGCAAGCAGGGCTGTCACCTGTGATTGATCCGCGACACTGAGCGCGTTCAGCTGCTCCATAATCTGACGCAGCTCTGTTTCACCTTTGGCGTTTGCAGCTGCTTCCACAAGACGGTGTACGGTCTCCCTTGTATTATCGTTGTCTGAGATTGCCGTCTCTGCAAGCTGCGCATATTTGGCTGCGGATGCGGAAATCTCCTTGCGTTGGCGCACAAGATTGCGCGGTGCTTCATAGTCTTCGTGCCCCTCATTGTAGGAATGGAACGAGGAACTCTCCGTGAGCAGATCTTTTTGCATTGTGTTGTGCAGCTCGGCAGCACGGCTTTGTTTTTGCTCCGTCATGCCGGTGGCAAGGTGCATAACCATTGGATCCAGAGGGATCTTGTTGATGATGTCAATACCGAGCTGCTCTGCAATATTCTCGACAATATGTAGAAATTTTTCGCCGAAGAGTACAGATTTGATAATGCGTGTATAGTCATAGACGGAACCGCCCTGCCCTTCCAAATCTCCGAAAAAATAATGCCGAGGGTCGAAGGTATCACGCCACGAGATACGCACAGGATCCCAGTAATTTTCAGGCTCCCACGGTCCCCACCAGCCCCATGCCTCTCCTTTGTGGACATTGGAGACGAGTGCCCCTGATGACGCAGCAATGGTGAACGCGGCGACAACCAACACTTTCTTTCCATACTTGCCGAATCGATTTGCCATGATGCGTACCTCCCCTATCGGAATATGCCTTGCTGATCGGATAGCTTGAAGCCAGAGCCTCCGAACTGTGTATTGACAAGTTTACTGATACGATCAGCAAAATACATATACATAAGAACAACAAGAATGAGCTGCAAGAGCAGTATGTTGTTTGCAACAGCTTGTTTCACAACACCGCCGCTTCCTCCTAGGATCCCCATCAAGGTAGCTGTATAGGATTCGAGCGAAGATCCAAAATAACCGCCGTGCTTGAGTGCCGCCGCAAATTCCTGTACGGTCTTTGCATTATAGATCCCATCAGGAGCGTAAGCGTCATAGTTCGATGCCGCAAATTGAGCATACTCCTCATCGCTGTCAAAGTGACGGTAATAATCCCCCTCCGGCGATATGCCCGCTATTTTCGCCCCGTTATACGCCTTGATCCCCCCATAATTGTGATCCTCAACGGCGAGTGCGCTCGAAAAGTGCCCGGATTCGAGTGCAAGCTGCGCCCAAATCCATTCAGGAGAAATACTTTTTCCATACCGCTCCTGCATGATCTGTGAGATACGGTAAGCCAGTTCAGCTTTTGGACGACCGGAGATAGAGACACTTGACGCACCGGGTGCTCCTCCGGCAGACTGCGCCTGTACGGTCTGTGACATGAGTTCGCCGACGACGATGTGCTCCATCGTCGATTGGAGCATCGCAGCAAAGAGGCAAAAGAACATGAGATTGATCGATGCCGCAAATACACTGTTGATGCCATTCGAGGCAAGATGACGCACATGCTTTAATCCCGCCAGTGGGAATACCGTAAAGCTAAACAGCACCGTCATATAGAACTCGACGTAGGCGAGCGCGATATAGTAGCCGATGAGGCAGAACAGCAAAAACAGGATGACGGCAAGTATCAGCATGAGGAGGACAGCACCTGCACCACCGAGTAAGAGTGACAGAACGTCTGACGCACCACTGGAATGAAGCACACCATTAAATACCGGTGCAATGATGTTCATGCCCTTTTGTACGATTTTTGTCGGATCGGAGACTGCTGCCTCCGCAGCTTCCGGATTTCCACCGGCAAGCCCGCCAAGAGCAGGAAAGCCATGAAGCGAAAGGTTGCCGACAAAATCCCCCCAGTTGTAGAGGAGTGCAAGACAGAACCCATAGAACAGCCCCCGTCGAACGAGCCACTTAAAGAGTCCCTCGCGGTCTTCGCTCGTCGGTGTCATCGCCTTATTCATTGCGCCGAGCACAAGGTCGATTGCCACAAGGACAAAGAATATCTTCGTCACATAGTTTTGCAACGCCTCCAGCCCTGTCGTAATAAGCTCGACGACCTTGTTCACGAGATCGCTGATGGGTTTTGCGAAATCCTCTGTGACCGCCCAATCTTTTGTGTGCCCGTGGAAATCTACACCACCAAGCCCAAGTCCACCGCCCTGTGCCTTCTCCAGTTCGAGCAGTCCCGGAACGTAGAGACCGGGATCGGTTGGCTCTCCATAGACACCATTCGGAAGCACCTCAAAATGACAATGCGGTCCCGTCGAATTGCCCGTGCTCCCCGCTTTTGCGATGAGCATTCCCTGCGTTACATACTCCCCCACGCCGACCAGAAGTTCCTGATTATGCCCATAAAGAGTATAGAGCGACCCTCCATGATCGATCATGATGGTATTTCCATAGCCCTGCATCCAGCCCGAATAACTCACCGTGCCTGATGCGGCAGCATAGATTGGATCTCCATAATCGACAGAAAGATCAACACCTGCATGGTAGGATGGCTGTCCTGAAATCGGATGAATACGATGCCCCTGCGGACTGCTTACGACCATCGGCTGACCGACCGGAGAGACCATTGTCATCGCCGCTGCGGTCTGCGCGGGGACAATGGCGATGAGGAGGGCGAACAGTGTAGTGAAAGCGATCAAAGCTCTACGCATGAATTAACCTCCTAGAGCTTTATGTGGGAGAGTCAGCGTGACCTTGGAGTAATGGGCAGAAATGCGTCCGCTCTCCTGATAGATGAGATCGAACGGAAAATCTGGCAGATGCTCCAATGCCTCATCAAGAGAAATTCCGTTGCATGGTGCAATACAAAATTTTACTGCAAGATGGATACGTTCGCCTTTTTGAATCAGCATCGCCTCAAAATAATCATCTTCACGCGGCTGTCCGTCCAGCTCCACCTTCCCCCATATCGATATATTATGCTGCGCGTATGGACTTCTTAGGTGAATGAGTGCGTCCATAATCACACCGCATTGCTTTCCCTCGTTCACGAACGGAATCTTTGCAGAAACAACAAGTTTGTTTCTTGTACGTTCAACAACGAAGAAAGGGGACATCTCCTCCACCTTCGGTACAATCTTCTCCGTACCAAGATGAGCGAAAAGAAGGTGTTTGCCAATCCATGCCACAGCGATAAGGATAAGCCCCACCTGTGTCAAACATGCAAGTTCATCCAAGGCAAATACTCCCTTCTCAATCGGCTTATAAATCGGATGTAAAATCAGGACTTGTCATTCCATATAAACTGTGCTACGGTAAAAGAAAACGAAAGGACTGAATATCATGGGACTATTTTGGGGATCGAAGAAAGAAGTACCTGCGCCGCCTCCTCCACAACAACGTGAAATGACGGAACACGAAAAGCTCATGCAGAAACTAACGCAGCCGTTGGAATTGGGATATGTGACCGGATGCGGTCCCGCAAACGCCTCCCCTGATTTCACCTATCTCATACGCAACATAAATGACGGCGTACATAAAAACAACAGACATATCTGCGAAATGAAAGAAATGCTCAAAGAACTCCTGATAGAGAACAAAAATCTTCGTGCTCGTGTCGAACGCCTCGAACAACAGAACCAACGATAAGCCCCAACGACGGACAGGAAAGCAATCTGTCCGTCGTTTTTAATTATTGGTGTCATTGCCCGGCTGCGCAGCATTCGCTGTTTGCCTGTTTCGGCTATCTATGCCCGATCGCAGTTCTTGCAGAATGCGCGAGCCGGAATTATCCTTCGTGCGTTGGAAGCTCCCGATCGCATCACGATAGCTCCGTACCGGGCTGCGGCTCATCACATAATTGCGTCCGAGCTGTGTAAGTGTTCCTGTCATACCGCCCTTGCCCGTAGCCGCTGCTGCCGCCTGTGCTGCGGCAATGTTCCCCGTTGCCGCAGCTGCACCCGCGACCGCGCCCTTGAGTGCACCGGTCATATCGCTGCCGCTAAGTTGGGGCTGTCCGCTGAGAAGTCCGGAAACGAGCTGCGGAATCTTCTTGACGAGAAGGAAGATCAGGAGCGATGCAAGCACCGCCTGAAAGAGCAGTGCAAGGTCTTCGGCGGGATTATCCGCCTGAATGATCTTATCGGCAAAACCTTCGATGAACGGCTTTGAGACAGCCGACAGGAATGCGATGACACAGACCTTGAGCGAGAGGTTGAACATCGCGCCGATTGCCTTTTCCGTGAGGAAGTTGAACTTGTTCATCGTGCCGAATGCAAGACACGGCAGAGCGAGCAATGCCATCGTATAGAACTCGATTCGCGCCATAAACATCTCCAGCGCGACCATAAAGAGGCAGCCGCCGATGACGAGGATGCAAATAATGTCGAGGAGGAGTACGCCGGGCTGCATGACCGTTGCGATGGTCTGTACGACATCCGGAATCCAGCTGTCAGAGTTGGGTGTCCAGATTGCTGTAAACATCTTCAGTGCAATCTGCACAAAGGTATCACTCGCCTCGCCTACGATATTATTGGCGATGGCTGTGTTATTCCCGCCCGCACGGAAGCCTAGCACCTCAAAGCCAGACATGAGTGCTCCCATGAGACTGATCCAGTTCATCATGAGGAACATGAAGAATCCCATTTTGAGGGTCATATTGATGAGATATTGGAGCTTATCCCCCGACATGAACTTGACCGACAGCTCCCACGTCGCCTGTACGACGGTCAGGATGATAAGGAGCCGGAGGCAGTAGGGCAGAATATTCTCCGCACCGGGTACAATCACATGCTCGGTGTAGTGGTTCATAAAAGAACCAAGGATGCTGATGTCCTCGACGCTTGATCCCTCGCCGCTCACAAGTTCCGGTGTATAATACTCGACCTGCTGCGTCTGCGCCGTCTGGTCTGCCATCGACCAGACCCCCGAACCGATCAGAAACGAGCCGAAGTTAAAGGCAAGCCCTGCGCCCAGCATGAGCTGCCAGACGAATTTTTTGCCATCCTCAATGCCAAAGGCAACCATCATTCCCGCGATCGCAGTCATCACGACAAGGACAATGTGCATTGCCTTGATTGCGCCGTTTGCAAGTGTCGTCAAATTCTGATCGAATGTGCCGCCCAGTCCCGTTCCGGCACTCGCAATGTCTTCTGAACTACCTGCGGCAAAGCCGATGCCGTTCATCTGAAAGAGGATAAGAGCAAAAACGGCAAGCGTGAGGAGAATGTGTTTCGTGCGCAGACGTTCCCTTAGTTTTCGTGCAATCCCTGCTGTCCCCATGTACTCCTCCGTTTTCATCACCTTATATAATCCATTCATGAACATTTTACGATTATATTCAGGTGCCCAAACTGGGCACCTGAATATTTTTTTCAAAAATTCATATTTTCTCAGCGTTTTCCTGCAAAATCATGCAATTTGTTCGCTACCGCACGATCTCGTGCCTCTGCTTGTGCCTTTTCCGTGTTATCGACGTACCACTTCTGCGCCTGCATCGCGAGGAGCTGGGCGAGAAGCTCCTTTTGGTCGGCTCCCTGTAATACCCCCGCAGCGGCAATCTGGATTCCTGCCTGTAGCATTTGCTGTTGCCCCTCTGCCTTGTTCGCAGCAGCGACCGCCTCATGAACGGTTTCGTTCGTCGATTCCGTGACCTTCTGCGAAGCCTTTGCACGCTCAGCAGCCGCACGGTAGGTCGCATCCAGTGCTTTGTGGTTCTTCTGCGTCTGCTTGTAGAGATCGACGAGTGTTGCCTTGCCGTTGATCGCATCCTCGATCGCCCCGATCTCATTTTTCAGAATCGCGGTCGCCGAGCTGTTGACGTTGAGGATGCTGGGAATCTTCCCCTCTTTCTTGAGCGCAACAATATCTTGAACAATGTCAATCGTTTTGCAGAGGTCTTCCGCTTTTTTGTTCTTCCGCATCCAGCCTTGCAGCATGTCAAGGTTAATTTTTTTGGCATCCAGAATCATCAACCCCAGCTCTTTCTCCTCTGTGGTGAGAATTTTCGCTGTGGTGATCGCCGTCTTGATTGCTTCTTCGATATTCTGCTGATCGAATACGGCAACGGCTGCCTCTGTTTGATGACTGCGCATCATCATTGCTGCAAAGGGCGTTGTAACACCAAGGAGCAGTCCCGTAACAACTGCCATCTGTAAGCGTTTCGTACTCCAATTCTTGAACATGGTTCTTCTCCTTTCCCTAGCCGGTAGGCACATCACGAACGAGGACACGCTCTTTTTCATAGGCAGTCAGCGTCTGTCCTTGCTCCATTTTGGTCTGTAAATATTTGGTCTCGGCTTGTTTTATGACGTTCTGCAAGCTCGGATTCCGCGCCTGAACGCTCTTTACGATATTCTTTGCATAATCCTTCTGCGAACGTCTGCGGGGGGAATTATGCTGAACTGCATTCTCGATCTCGCGCTCTTCATAGCCGATGGAGAAAAGATGCAGGATGATCTGCTCATCCATTTGCCCGTTAAATGGCAGCGGAATATCCCGCTCAATCTCCTCACGGCAGTTCTCATACATTTCCTCTGCATCTTTCTCGCCGCGTACGCGCACGCGCTCACTCGTAAAGGAATACGACCTGAGCTTGTGCTTCGCTTCGCGAATACTTTTCTTGTCGGTCGCAAGGAGCACAGGCGTGCTTTCTTGTACCTTCTCAACCTCCTCTGCTGCCTCCGGCACATCCTGTGTTCGGATGCGTACGGCATCACCCTGCGTACGCGGGGCACCTTCCCAAACAGACGACATATCCGTCTGCGGTTCTTTTGCAGTAATAATCCCGGCGGACACTTCCTGCACTTCTCTCGCTTCTGCAAGAATTTGGTTTAGGTACTCCTGTGTCCGTTCATGATCCGGGATACCGCCAAAAGCGAGGAGCAGTTCCCTGACCTCCTCCTCGCTTGCGCCGTACTTTATAAGTAATTCCCGCGCTGCCAAGACGTTATAATGCCGGCGATCTGCGGCGACACCGGAATCCGCTCCAGCGTCTATGAGCGCGTCGTCATAATCCGTGATGAGACGCTGATAGATGTCCGCAAACTTCACATAATCCCCATCGAGGAAAGAGGCTTGTTCTGTTTCTCCCGACAAAAGTGCCGCAAGGGTCTTATCCGAGTCTCTCCCTGCGGCAGAGAGAAGAGGCGATGCGCGAAGGATCCCCTCACGCAGCATCTCTTCGTCCATGCCCGCAGATCGCAATGCCCCTACAATCTGCGCTTCCGCTTCGTATGGAAGAGTATCTCTCTGTAAGGTGCTCATGGCATCTTTGAGACATATCGGATAGACTTCTGCGTCATTTTCGACATCTGGAGATGCCGCGTCGATCGTCTCATACGCACCGATCTCACGGACGGCAGCGGAGACAATTTTCCGCACATACGCTTCTTTGTCTCGCCCCTCGTAGTCGGTTGCTCCCATCAAAAGTTGCGCTGCGGTTTCCTCCTGTGCATTGGAATCCCGAAGAAACCGCGTAATTCCCTCGCCCTCGCGCACAGCAATGGGACGTGTCGCCTCCTTGCTGCGACGCTCCCAAACTTCTTGAAAAAGCGACTGCATCCCCTCAGTCTCCGTCTTGACCGATGCCATGATCGCCTCACGGTGCTTTTTCCAGACGCGATGCTCGAATGCAGTTCGCTCTGCCGTATCTCCGGCAAGCGTACCGTAGAGGCTTCCACCGAGATACGCCTCGCGTACTTCTCCTCGTGGAATATGCTGTTCCCGCATATTTTCGAGAATCCCCTGATCCGCAGCCGCTAGGATTCCTGCAATCTGCCGCAATGGCTTTTCATAGAGTGCGTTAAAACGTGCGCCCGGTGCAGGAAGATTGAAATTTGTTTCTTCTGCTGCCCCCTGCGGCAGAATCTCACGAAAATATTCGTTTACAGCGTCCTGATCGTCTAAAAGAAGGGGATAACGGCTTTCATGCAGGGTAGTACGCAGCTGATTGATTCCGTACCCCTCGTTTTTCATGGAGAGCAGCACATTCTTTTCGATGCGCCTTACAGCGGCAAGAAGATTCGGCATTGCAAGGGCTTCCGTACGGTAAGCGAGTGCAGCGTCCACCATGCTCACCTCTCTTTCCATGCGGATTTGAGTGCCGACCAGAAATCACCGATGCCCCCTGCCCCACCGCCGAATGGCTTGCCGAGTATCTTCGTGTCAATTTTTCCTTCCTTGACCGCCTGATTCAGTGCTTCTTCGAGCGCATTCATACGCGTCTCAATGCAGTTGACCCGAATTGCGAAATAGCAGATCATGACGACGCAGAGAAAGATGATGCTGGTTGTCATAATGCAGCTGCCTCCTCTTTCGGATATTCCGGAACGACAAGCTCATTTTCCTTGATCCAATACTCATTGAAATTCTCTGCGCCATAGTTTTCGATGATGCGCTGGCACTTGGCAAGCGCAACGTCCCCTACGGCTGCGTATGAGAGTGTGAACGGACAGAGATCAAGCGCGAGGTTGTAAAGACGCGACCCATGTGGGCTGTCATAGTAGTATTCCCGCTGCGGCTGTGCATGGGCAAGCAGATGAATCTGCTGCTTGTTGAGACCAAATTGCCGATAAAGCTCCATCCGGCTCTCCGTGATCGCGAGCTTATCCGGCAAAAAGATACGAGACTGACAGGAGGAGAGTACGGTGTCAAGGATGGGAGACTTCGCAATATCATCCAGCGACTGCGTAGCAAAGAGTACGGACGTGTTGTACTTGCGCAGCGTCTTGAGCCATTCCTTGATTTTCTCCGCAAACATGGGATTTTGAAAGAAGACCCAACACTCATCAAGAACAATGAGTGTCGGCTCCTGATCCTCCTTCTCCGCACTCTTCACGACCTGTTCTATCCGGTGAAAGATATACATGAGCGTCGTGCCGACAATGCGGCGGGCATTCATCAGGGTTTCCATCTCAAAGCTCTGCCAGCTGGTGATCGAAAGATGATCCTCGTTGCTGTCGAATATCTCGCCATATTCGCCCTTGTTTCCCTGATCGTCGGCAAGGGACATCGGATAGAACGCTGTTTTGAGTTCCCTGCTTTGCAGAAAACTGATGAACGTCGTCATGGTGCGGTCGCTCTCCTGCATTCCTGCTACCGTGGCAAGTGAATCACGAATGATGCTCTTTTGGTCGGGCGTAACCTCAACGCCCTCCTCGCGCAGGTAGTCGCAGAGCCAATCCAGTGCCCATTGACGCTCATCCTCATCATCAATGCGGGAAAGCGGCTGAAAGGAAAGTGAACGGGATTTGCCGACATCGTAGAACTTGCCGCCCACCCCCATCGTGAGAATTTTGCTGGATGCACCTTTGTCAAAAATAATGACGCGTGCATTCGGATATTTGCGGAATGCCGCCTCAATACAGTTGAGATGGACGGATTTACCGGCTCCTGTCGGTCCGATCATGAGTGAGTGACCAACGCCTTTGATGTGCAGATTGAGCCGATACGGTGTGCTTCCATCCGTCTGCGTATAGAGCAGCGGCGGTCCATTCAGGTGCTTGTTTCGCTCGTCTCCTGCCCATGCAAGGGCAAGCGGCATCATGTGGATGAGATTGCCGGTCGAGATCATCGGTCTGCGGATATTTGCCCCAACGAGACCCGGAATGCAGCCGAGCCACGCATCGATAGCGTTAAAGTCCTCGATTTTGACACGCTGCATACCACGCTCGATAAAGATCTGCCGAATGAGTTTTGCTTTTTCCTCTACTACCTCCCGATCCTCGTCCATGACGATAATCGCCGTCGAGTAGTAGACGAAAGAAATGTGATCGCCCTCAACGGCGTTCATCGCATCCCGAATCTCGGCGATGCGATCAACGGCGACATCATCGATGTTTTCGGCGTTCTGTACGCTGTCGCGCACGGTGACATCGGCAATCGTAGAGGAAAGCGACTGCGTTTTCCCCTTCCATTGCCGACGTTCACTATCCAGCTGGCTGATTACGTCATTCTTGCTCATGCAATAAACACGCGTCACCCAGCGATACGCAAAGTCAAGACGATGAAATTCGTCAAAGAGTCCAAAAATGGACTCCTTGCCGTAGGAGATCGGAGCAATGATACGCATGTGCTTTCGCCCAAGCTGCGGCTCAAGCCCTCCATAAAGCGGAGTATCATAGAGGTACTTATCCAGCAGAAACGGTGTCTGCGGATATTTGAGTGGGCGTGGACGATCGGAGACCATCGAATGAAGATAGGTAAAAAGCCCGTCTTCATCAAGAAATTCCGTATCAATGCGCAGATTATGACACATTAGATAGAGCTTGTAGATCTGCTCGCCAAACGCTTCTAGCACATCATCCGCTTTGGTGACTTTGCGCTCACGTCCCTCAACGATAAACTCCTTTAGCTGCTCCTGTCGATCTTTCGGAGGAAGGAACAGGAGCGTCGCATAGAAATGCGACTCAAAATACATACCGCTCGAAAAGAGGCGGCAGCGTTCCGCATCCATCCCCCGCGTTACGATGTCAGGAAAAGCATTTGTCGTCTCGTATGCAGTAGACGGAACGCGCTGCGCCTCGAAGTAGAGCGTAAAGCCCGTCTTCATGGCAGCGATCGATGCCTGCATCCGATTTGCGATAACGGAAAGCTCTTCCTCCACAGAAGAATCCAGATCGGGACCGCGATAACGCCATGTTGCAAGGAGTGAACCGTCCTTGTTGATGCAGACGGCAACACGCTGATCCGCAACACTGATGCTCGTTATGCGCCCGAACGGCATAATATCCGAGAGACGATCTACCTTGCGCCGGAACAGATTAAGTCGGTACATATTCACTCTCCTCCCACTCCATCGGCAGATCAATCAGATCCTCGATCTCCGGCGGCAAGGTTGGTACAGGTGTTTCGGTCGTATGCTGCGGTATATGTTTTGTTGCAAGAAGTTCCTCGATCGTCCGAAAACCACAGATCGGCGGAACGACTGCTGCACGGAAAAGTCCGGGAAGACTGCCCCACCAGAGGTCTTTAGCATTAAAATCTTCAACGATATAAGGAATCCCCAGCATTCCAAGCAGCTTTTCAAGATATGCCGCTGTTCGGGCGTAGTCTTCCTGTGAGACAAGGGCAACGGTCTGATTGTTGTAGTAACCGTTCAACCGCTGTAATGTATGCCCCGTCAAAATATCTTTGATATATTTTCGTGACGGACACCATTTCCCTGTGTAGCTCCGCAGCTCTTTTTCTGCTTCCGTCTTATCAAATAGCAGCAGACGCTGCACATGACGGCACGGAATCCCGGCACCATGAAGATCCTCTGTGATCTGACGCAGCACAAGCTCCTGTGAACCGACGACGGAAGGAAGTGTCAGGACGAGGAACTGCTCATCCCCGAGGCGCACATGATTGCTCGCAAAGTCAAGATCAATCCCTGTTGTCAGAAAAACATCAAGATCGACCGGAATATCCGGCATAGCAACATGTGTACGTCCAAGCGTCAAGGAAAAGGTAAGGTAATCGACAATTTCCTGATAAGAAAGAACTGTCGCCTCTGCTTCCTGCGGAAAACTCCATGCCATGCGCCGAAGCGTTACGGCAAGATCGTATTCCATATCGTAGAGGGACTGCGGCTCATCTTTTACGCCGTTTACTACCTCGTTATCCTTGAGAAATGGATTCCAGCAAAGAGCAAGGAAACACTCCACATCGCCGCCTTCCGTATACTGCTCCTCAAGCCAAATACTCCATCCCCTGCGGAACGGCGGCAAAAAGATCGGATTTTTCCAGTCGTAGAACGGAATGCTCTGCGGAGGGTCGAACCGCTTGTAGCGGATCACCCCCAAAACGCTGTCGTCTTTATTGCGCATGACGTTCTCATGGGTCAATGCTCCCCAAGGCAGCCAGTCTGCGATTGTTTTGTTGTCGAGGTGATACTCTTTCCAAGACATAGCATACGATCCTTTATGTTGAGTAGTAGTCGCGCTTTGACCAGTAGCGACTGAAGCACTCGAAGAATTGAGCATCTTCCATTGAGAAATAGCGCACAGCGAAATGCACGAGGACATTCACGCTCAGAACGTACCAAAAGGACAGTCCAAGGGTCAGCAGAATAAGAAGCGCCGCGCCGACATTCCAGACAATGCAGCTGCGGGGTACATCCATAAACAGAATGTACTCCGTCAGCGACCGGTAGATTGGAAGATGAATCCACGAGGCACCTTGCACGTTTTTATTCTCGTCCATAATGCCCTCTTAGAACAAGGTGCCGCTGATCGTAGTGCCAAACATATTCTCCATGAACTTGCCAACACCGAGTGCGATTGCTCCGCCACCCGCTCCCTTGACGCAGCGATTCATGATTTGCTGTTCCCAGCCCATTGCCCAGCTCATGCCGCCCATAGCGATCGATCCTGCAATGACGAGCTTCGGAATCGGTCCGGTGAGGGCACTTGCGAGGACGTTGAGAGGCTTGTCGAGCGGATCGATTCCCGTATGGATCTCACTAGTAGCCGCAGCATCATTTGCAAAGCCAACGGCAGCGGGAAGCATATAAAGCCCCATGAGTGCGAGCGTCGGCAGCGATGCCTTCGCGAAGGACAGAACATCCTTCTTTGTGATGCTGCGCATCGCCGCAACTTTGCTGCTTAGTTCCATCTTTACACGCTGGATTTTCATTGTGTTTTCCTCCCTAAAATTACAT
The DNA here is from genome assembly GCA_963555475.1 of uncultured Selenomonas sp. Classification (GTDB taxonomy): domain Bacteria; phylum Bacillota; class Negativicutes; order Selenomonadales; family Selenomonadaceae; genus Centipeda. Next base: position 12,456 of record CAUVVR010000005.1, on the reverse strand, counting down.
CTTCTATCCTGTGGAATAAAGAATCCCGCATTCTATTGTAAACCCATGCAGTAAAAAAATACTGCACGTTTTTATAAGTCTGCTGTAATTTGTTCCTTCATAGCCGGTATCATTCTTTCCCCTGATCCAGCCGATGCGTTATGTAATCATGGGCATCTCTGTCCCATCCATCAATGGAGAGTACCTCCGCAATGACACGCGATACCGCCCTGCGCTCAATGTAGACAATCACATCGATGGCGCGGGCGATGCCCGCTTGCTGTGAGGAGATGGAAACGCGACTGACAAGATCCTCAAGACGGAACAGCGTATCATGGGCACTGTCACTATGTACGGTGGAGCAGCCCCCGCGATGCCCGGTTGACCACGCATCAATCAACGTCAATGCTTCCTTGCCGCGCACCTCACCGACAACAATCCGATTCGGTGAGAGACGCAGCGTTTTCCGCAGCAGGTTATCCATATCCACAGTGTCTGTGGTTGAGAGTGCGACATAGTTCTCCGCCGTGCACTTGAGTTCTTTCGTGTCCTCAATCGTAACGACGCGCTCATCCAGTGCGGATATTTCAGCAAGGATGGCATTGAGCAGCGTGGTCTTTCCTGAGCCGGTGCCTCCCGCAGCGATGATGTTTTTCTTCCCATGAATGGCAGCAAGGATCGCTTCCCGTTGATGCTCTGTCATTGCCCCTTGCCGCACATAGTCTTCGAGTGTAATAACGATCTTGGAGTGCTTGCGGATGTTGAAGCTCGGTGCTGTGACGATCGGCGGCAGCTCTGCCTGAAAGCGGCAGTTTGCGAACAGGCGGGATTCCGGGATATTCGCCTGTAAGGACGGATCCGTTTTGAGATCGATCACCTGCCCAGACATGTCAGCAATCATGTAAATGATGCGTTTCGTATCTTCTGGATTCATGATAATATCCGTGCTCTGAAATCCCTTATCAAAGGTATCAAGCCAAAGTCTGCCATCCGGATTGACCATAACCTCAGTTACATTGTCGTCGTGCATATAGCGCATGATGGATGCACCGAGGCACGTCTCCAACACCTTCAGTCGCCGCTCCCGTACCTCTTGCTCTACTTCACGATTGGATTCACTCATCTGTTATGCTCCTTTTCGTTCATCCTGTCCGTCATTCTCCTTTGCCCATGTAAGGATTGCTACATGACAAGCCTCTAAATATGCAGCACGACGCTCCGTATCAGTCAGCGTTTTCGGACGTTCGGGCTGCGCTGTTTCAGTAACTCCTCCACTTTCTGAGAGAGTGTTCCCGTCGGCTTCACGAGGCTTCGCTTCATTTTGTCCTTGAGTGAGGGAAATTTCACCTGTTTGAAGTTTGCCATTATCATCGCTTCCTTTCGCGGCTTCGACTTCATCGGAAACGGATGCTCCTTCGGGCAATCGCTCCGCACCGAACCGTGCCTTGGCAACGGTCTGCTGCCGCTCCTCGATCTTTTGACGTTCCGCTGCGTGTACCGCAAAGAGCTGCGAAAAGCTCTGTATCTGTGTCGCTGTATCGGAAAAAAGCGGAGGATCCATGATGCGATCCATGAAATACTGTTCCTCGTAGTAGCGGATTTTCTTCCCATAAATGGGACGGAATCCCGCAACAAAGACGAGTTCACGGTCAGCGGGCATACGTCGCACCTCATCCGGTGTCATAAGTTTACGCGCCATATTCGAGGTTGATGTAGACCCTTCAAACGGTTTTCCGTTATTCGATTTTGAATAGGAATGAATGGTCTTTTCACCGAGCGTGTCGGAAAGAGTCTTTGCTGTCCCTCCTCCATCCTCGAGTGTCGGCGTAAAGTAAATCTGAACGTGACAGTTGCCGGGAATAGCATTATCTTTCGTATAGATTTTATTGAGCTGCCCCATGCTCTGCGCGACAATACAGATTTTGACACCATAACCTGCGCAGATAGCAAGTGACTTCTCGATGCTCTCAAGTTTGCCGAGCTGCGGGAACTCGTCGAGCATGAGAAGAAGCCTCTGCTTCTTTGGTTTTTTCTCCTTTGCCGGATTCCCCTGTGCATCCTGCTTGCGTTCAAACTCCATATCCCGCACGAGTTTCGCGAGCATGGTATTGACAAACAGGCGCAGGATCGGGCGCAGCTTGTCAATGTCGTTCGGCTGGAGGACGAGATAGAGAGAAACCTCCTGTGACGGGTCGAGCAAGTCGCGTAGCGTGAAGTCAGACACAGCCGTATTCTTGCGGATCAGCGGGTCTTGATAGACAGCCATTGCCGTCTGCGCCGTCTGCATGATGGATGCGGCGGTCTGATCTGCGCCGTTATACATATTGGCAGCAGCCTCAGCCACTTTCGGATGCACGAGAAGAAGATACCACGGACCTTCTTTTTCAATGTGCATCTGGATAATCTTGTTGATCTCTTTCTTATCTGCCGCAGGAGAAATATCAGGCGCGGAAAAATTCAGCGTGCGCCGCTGCGCCTCATCTGGATTCGTTTCAAGGCTGCGAATGGTGTCTCGAAGCAGGTCAAGGTTGCTGAGTGGAGGCGCAGCGTCTGTTTTTCCAGCAGACAGTGCCTCCTCATAGCGGCGTGCCCGTATTTCGTTTTCCTCAACCGCCTTTGCAAATTCAGGACACGCCTTTGCAAAGGGGCGAAAATCCTCAATGTACTCGCCATAGATTTCTTTGAGGGGATTCGTATATTTCTGCTGATCCGTTTCCTCCTCCAAAAACTCTGCTTTTGATATATGCGGGTACATTTTCATCGTGGCAAAGAGCTTTTCCGTACTCATGGACGGCGATGACAGAAACGTCATAACGTCGGACGGACAAGGCAAAAGCCGTTTTTCCTGATGATGCTTATAGAGCAGGTGGAGGATAATGCCGTTAATCAGCGCAACGGCAGAGTTCTCCCAGAAGGGATCTTTGCTCCCCCCCTCTCCCGTTTTCACCATCATCTCTGAGATGGTAGATACGTCGGTCAGCTCCTCAAAGGACTGGAAGTCGATTTCCGCGAAGGGGTTCCATTTTGCCGATGAGCCATCTTTGCAAAGCGGCTCAAATTTCATCACTTTCTGCCCCATGTGCTTCTTGCGCCATGCCGCTGTGAACGTCCAGAGTTCGCCCTTCGGATCAAAGAGAAATATGCTGTGCTTCCAGCATATACCCGTCGGCACCATGTTACAGACACCCTTGCCGCTGCGTGTCGGAGCAACGAGCAGAACGTGTTCGGGTCCGTTATGGAGCATGATTTTGTCATTGAATGGGTTTCTTCCAACAACAAAGCCGGTTTCCTTGGCAGCAAGCCCTGCTTTTTGGATGTCGGCAGCTTTGGCGAAGTCTGCCGTTCCGTGTGAACTCATACGAATCATACTGCGGTAAACCTGATAGCAGATAAAGATCCCCACACCGTAAACGATCCACGCCACATAGAAATATTTGCGTATGGTAATCTTGATGGCATCATAGAGTGCTGCATCCGATCGCCACTGGTCGATTGCAAACGGCTGAAAAATGCTGCCGTAGATTCGTCCGGGCAAAAGTTCATGATAATCCAGCGCATCGGCAATGATCTGTGTCGTTGCCCAGTTCCCGACAACGTAAGCAGAGGCAAGAACGGCAACGCAGATCAGAAAGAATTTTGTGCGATCTTTTTCATCCAGTTCCCACACAAGAAAACCTCTCTTTTCTCTATAAGATTCAGGTGCCCAAATTGGGCACCTGAACAAAACCTACTTTTGATTCATTTTTATGGCGTACCGAATGCAACAGGCTGCACAACATATACCTGAAATGTATGCCCCGGCTCTACTGTGATATTCGGCTGGACATTTGCTCCCTGCGACATCATATTCGAGGTCGTCGATATGAGATTGGCAAGTGCCCCCTGCATAGCGATTTGACCGCCTGTATAGGTGTCGCGTGCTGATGTATTGCCGCTGGCAAGAGAGCCGAGTGCTGCGATCGCACTTGAGATCATGCCCGCGCCAATCACACGAGAGGTATGCCGATGTACTTTGCCGACGATACCGCTATAGCCGCCTCCATCGACAGCCACCATGCTCGTGCCTATATCAAAGGCATTTCCGTTCGGTAGGATGAGTGTCGAAAATACAACATTGACACGTCCATTCGTCGCGCTACCGTCTGACTTATAGGTACCAAGCAGCCGTGACCCGGCTGGGATCAATAGATTTGATCGCGTAAGGCTGTCATAAACATCCGCACTGACCTGCGCCGTTACTTGCCCGGGAACGGCGGTATCAATCCCCGTAAAGAGCATCGCAGGAATCAGTGTCCCTGCCTGAACGACATAGGGACTTCCGGAGGTAAGGGACAGATTCGCAGTCTGCAAAGTGTTCGACGCTGGAATTACTGGTGCTTCTCCAGACGGCTGCGCCGCGCCTCCTGCTACGGCAGCCTCTCCTCCTGCATTACTGTTACCGCTCCTTCCCAATGCAAAGTCGATGGCAGACGCAAATCGTTTTTCAAGTTCATCTGCGGCGCGTTTTTCCGCAGCAAGCGCGGCATTTGCCGCGGAAGCAACAGGAGCAGGAACTGGTGTAGACATCGGAGCACTATATACGCCTCCCCCCGGTGACGCAGCAACACTGTATGACTGCGACGGAATATCTTGCTCACCACGATTCACACGAGCTGCAACATGCGCATCATCGGAATCCATCGGCTGCGCAGTCGCGACGCGTGCCCCCTGATTCCGCTGGTCAAGTGCACGCAAATCACGGTAGCTGAGTTCATCCTTTGCGGCAGTTTCTCCCGCATGTGATGGTGTCTTTGTCTCCTGTACCGATGATCCGTTTGGACGGCGCGGGGCTTTGCTCCCGGGATCGTCTTGAAAGAAGACATAGCTCATTGTGAACGCAAGCAAAAGCCCAATGACGGTAAATCCGACAATTTTGCGTCGAACCCCATAAACTCTCTTGTGCACGCCGCTGTTCATGCGGACATCGCCGGGATTCTGGTCGCTTGCATCTCCCTCAAGTTCTTTTGGAGATTCCTGTGCCTCGTCCTCGTCCGTTGTGCGGCTGCGGTTACGGTTGAAATGGGTCTTAAAGGCTTGAATGAATTTGGTGATACTGCCCATATTCGCCATACTGCTCACCTCGCTTTATGCTCGATCGTGATGTTCTCGTGCTCACTTACCCGCAGCTGCGCCTTATCAAACGGGGCATCGATGATATAGTAATCATCTTTTTGCTGGTAGTTGATGAGCGTCATCATCCGATTCCCCTTTTCTTGGATGAAGATAGGAACCTGCCGCTGCGGAATCTTCTTGAACTTCAAGTAAACGCGCATCCCATCGGAAAACACCATTTCGGGACGGTACTCTGCGTTCTTCCCCTTGACCTTATAACTAAAGTCAAGGTTTTCGACACTGGAAACATTGACAGAAGTCGTCCGCAGGGCTTCTTCCTTCTGCTGTGTACGCAGCATATTCTGACGATCTTCCGCTGCATACGTCCATGTCACCATCGGATTGTACCAATCGGCACTATGGATGATGAGCTGATAACTGCGCTTGTCCGTCGTGACAATAAGATTCGTTGTGGAAACTTCTACAACGGGCTTGATGTATAGATGCGGAACGCCGTCCACAGTCGCCGAGGAGACTGCCCATCCGGCAGTATCTCCACCACCGACGAATTGAATCGTCTCCCCCTTGCGGAACTCAAGGTCGGTCAAATAGCCACGACGGCAATAGATTTTGTAGAGCTGCGTAGGAGAATACGCGAAGGTCATTGTCGAATTGCCCTGTGCATTGACCGCATCCTGCGTGTCATTGACATACGATGCCGGTGCCGGATTTACAAGTGCCCGATCCGTCGGGGCAGGGACGGCAAGCCGCACCATTTCCTGCTCCCGCTCATACCCATCCAGCCGCTCTCTAAGGCGATCAAGGATATTCATGAGCTGCGTCTGCGACGTGCTCACGGCGTAAATGCTGTTGCGCAGATCATTCAATTCTTGTACTTCTGATTTGGTCAAGCCTTTTGCCGTAGTGGTGCGCTCTGTCTCTTTGACAGCGGGCAACTTTTCACTCTCTGCCTCGCTGCGTTCTGCACGATCAGCAACGAATCGGGCAAGCGTTTCTTCAATAGGAGGTGCATCGCTTTGCACCTGTTCGGTTGATGCGTCCGTACGCGCAGCATCAGCGGCATACGCAGGAGCGCCGAAAAACATTCCGGAGGTGAGCAGACCACCGAGGACTGCTGCGGCAAGGTGCTTTTTCATACGCTTTTGTAAGAGCATTTTTTTCTCCCTTCAGTACATCCGACTACTTCGCCTGTTCCTGCTGCTGTGTAGGCTGGCTCTGATTATTCTTTTGCTTTGTTCCGATTTCTGCCGAGAAGTTGAGATCGGAGATATAAAGTCCCAGCGGATTCACAAGCAAAGTCTGATCGTCCTTCGGTGGGATCGTGGTCACAGCAAAGACACACTCATATTTTTTTACGTCCTGTTTGCCGCTGGCAATGTTGAACTCCTCCTCTGTCCATGTAGCATGGTAGGAATCCGTATCCGGAATCTTCTTGATACCGGTGATCTTCGTTTGGACGGTATACATCGCATACTTGTTCTTGAATCCTTCATTGCGCTGGATTGCTGCATATTTCTGTGCGGCTGCCTGTGTGAGGTACGCAAATGCTTTTCCCTGCATCTTTTCCTGTTGAACAGGATCGAGCTGGATATTTCGGGCGTTCTGGATGAACTGCCCAATGAAATATCGAACTTCGACTTCCTGCGGCGTGTAATCCTGTGCGATAAAAGCACCTGCTTTTTCTACCTCGCCCGTAGATTTATCCACGGTGACGACGTAAGGGATGATCTGCGATTTGAGTGACTGCACAGTTAATCCAATGGAGAGTACAATGCACGCAACAAGCAGACCGAGTGCAATACGCCGCCAATTATAATTCTGCATGGCAACGCCGCCGATGCGCCGATCGATCACCTCGCGTGCCTGTTCGGCAGGGCTTAACGGTTTGCCCGTATCAGAAAACTTCTCCGGCTGATGGAAAGATTTTAATCCCATGTTCTACCTCCCTGTTTTTCCTGTAGGTACATCCTGTCCACCGAAATATGCAATACGGCGATCAGAAAAGGTCAGCCCCTCCGTGAGGACAGAAGTCTCTGATTCATGTTCTACCGCAACCTCTTCCGGTGGCTCAGGAGGCGCGACAGGCGGATATTGTGCTGCAATCACCGATGCTTGTTGAACCACAGGTGAAACTATAGCAGCGGATGGCAATGGAATATGAGCATCAATGCTTCCCTGCGGGACTGCTCGCTGCGCAAGCTGCCCCTCCCCAATCGGAACTGCTTGAATCACCTGATCTTTGGGGATCATCTCATTGTTTTCCGGCTGCGGCTCGACGCTGTACGGAATCATCACATCCTCTGACACCGGCGGAGATTCTTCCGCATAAGCCGAACCTCTCGCAACATTGACGAGAATGATTCCGCCGGCAAAAAGAAACGGAACAAGGAGTACGACTGCTGTCATCATCCCCAGAAGAAAACCATGCCGCAAGGTTTTCTTCTCAGTATCATCACGACAAAATGAATACGGTAAAATGCTCATGGATAACCTCCCTACACTCTACACAAGAACATCAGTAGATGATCTCTTCCCGCTCAATGCGCAGTTTTTTGGCAAGTTCGCCGATCTTCCTCTGAATTTTGCTCTCGAATGGATGGCGAAACAGCAGTGTAACTTTTTTCCCACTCATATCCAAACAGGCAAATTCGACAGGGGCAAGAATCCGCCAGATATTTCGATGCTGCGGCTGCATTTCTGCAAAGTTCTGCCATAAAAGAGTGTTGACCTTCTCATCTTTTGCAAAATCACATACGCGATGCCATACTGCATCTGCGGGAAACTCGCCCCTCTCTGCACGCAGGATAAAGCGCAGATCATGCTCAATCAAAACCGCACGAATCAACGCTTCTGCGTCCCTCATTCCGATCAGACCACGCAGAACCTCTGAAATGGAGAGTTCAGCATACATACTGTTGCCGCCAAGAGATGACAGGAGTGCATGTATCTTTGGCTGCACACGCATCTCGTAGTCGCTCCAGTTCCGCGCTGTCCATGTCCGAATCCTCATCTCTCCAGACATAACGCCCCCTCACCATCGTGTCAAAACAGGTATGACAACGGCTCTGATTCGCGCAAGGGATACTGTTCCTGTATAGCGTCCGTCGAAGCTGCGCGTCGTATCGGCGATGGGCAAGAATGCACCATCGGGCACAACGTAATCTCCCTGCGTAAGCTGTGGCAATGGACGATCACTGCTATCCAGCTTACGCACATCACCGATATATACACCGTTAATACAAAAAGAACCTTGATCCCCGATGCTATACACGTCTCCGGCAATCGCTCCCACACGTTTCAAAAATCGGGTGTCTGTGTGCTGCACATATCCCCGTTGGAACGATAAGTCTATGACTTCCTCCGGTGGATCGTAGACAACAATGTCCCCACGCTCAATCTTTGTCGCCGGAATACGCAGATAGATACCGCGTGGCAGACTTGCAGTTGCGTTGTAGAACAAGATGTCCTGCTGCGGCATCTGCCAACCACAGATGTCCGCAAGAAGTGCAAGGATAGCAAATATAAAAACGACGGAGACCCAAATTTTTCGCCTTACGGTGAAAGAATCGATGCGTTTCAACATATTGCCGCCCTTCAAGGATAACCTAATGCAGAGTTAAAATACTGCACATTTTTCTAAGTACGCGATTTTTTTTCCTCTCCTACGATTTCCCTGACCGAATCAAGGTATTTGCGTAAGTATGCGTGAACGGTGCTTGCTGCAACCGTATCTACACCAGCAAGTCCGGCAAGTTCTCCAGCAGCTGCAAAGGGATGTTCAATCTTCGCGCGTATGATGCGCTCGTATTCATTCCTCTCGCCGCTATCCTGTGTAAAATGCTCTATGAAACAAATCAGAGAACGACATCGAGAGCGCGAATCGTAAAGGGATTCGAGCCAACCATCCGCAAGTGGAAGTTCTGCGCGAAGAACAAATGTACCGATGCGCATATCGATAATTGAGAGGAGATTTTGCAAGACAATCGGCGAATAAGCATCCGCTGTGCTTGCACGGTAGAATAAGAGTGATGACAATCTGCGTAGAATGCGCTCGTGCATCGCATATAGGTGACGCTCAGAAGCGGGCAACCGAAGGGCGAGATAGTGAACACTTCTGTTATCACGATAATGACGCACAAGAAACTCCTCTTCCAGTGCGCTCACATTCTCGACGAGGACACGCGCAAGCAGCCGAGAAATTTCCTCCCGCTGTGAGCGAAGATATCCTGCAAGAATACGGGGGCGTCTCTCACGCGCACACAGTCCTTGCAGCTCTTCGAGAGAGACCTGTAATACCGATTTCTGCTGCTGCAACGCCTCTCGCAGTGCATTGGAGGCAAGTGTAAGCCCCAAGTCAGGGCATTTTATCCGCATTTTTGATTTCATGGAAAATCCTCCGATCAACCTATCAAGGACTTGCCCGCCCCTGTGGATTCCCGTGTCTGCGCAGGTATTCCTGTGCAAATATAGACACCTCGCCCTCGCCCGATGCCTGTGCCGTCAAGAACTCATGCAGAGGTCGTTTCACGGGAGATGGCTGCATCAGGCTCTCCTCTACGGAATCGGATTCAGGAGGAATGTAGGTGCGTGTTGGGGCTGGTTGTACGGTCTGCTCTTCTTGCTGTGACGTGCGTGGAGAGAATGTATAGCCGTTCTTGAGGGCAGCATGAAGCCACCCCGTCGGATTCCGAATGCTCTGCGTCTGCATGGCAGTTTCTAAAAGCTGCGCTTTTTCGTGCACACATTCCGCACCGTATCGGCGTAAGAAATTTTCGGTCGATGTGTCTGATATACCGAGCGCAGCACAAAGGCTGCGGACATCGCCTGTTGTTGTTTCACGTATTCTATGCGTGTTCTCTGTTGTTGTAGTCTCTGTTACGCGCGTGCGCGAGGAGGACGTGCAAAACCGCGCCGCTATTGGGTTTTCGGCTGGTCTATTCGAGCGTGTCAGATTGACCTCTTCGAGTGGTTCATTTTGAACTGCATGTTGGGTCATTTTGACCTCTTCGAGCGGTTCACCTGTATTGACTTTTTGACCTTCTATATCAATCTCTGTGTCAGCGGATGAGTTGTCCTGTGCTTCTGCATCATCAGAAACAACCTGTTCTTCGGTATATTCCCACACTCCCCCCTTCGGAGGAGGAGCAGAAACACGTCGCTGAACACTCTCTATACTCGCACGCATTTGCTCATGCACAATTTTTTGGTTGAGTTCTTCAATGCGGTCAATGTTAATGGTGTATGCCTTGGTTTTGTTGAATGCGTCACCGACCGTTGTCGAAAGGAGGGCATTCTGGTCTTCAAGAGAGCGGATTGTCCGCTTGATCGTACTCTCTGACCAGAATGGGAACTGATCGCGCCACTGTTTGACCGTGTTGTAAATCCAGCGGCGTCCGTATTGATCGCAAAAGCCCGCCTCACGAGTAATCCAATACTGCACTTGTTGAAGAAAGATTGCCTCATTCAACCCGAGCAGAACGGCAAGGCTCGGCTGAACGGTGAGCGGGGATTCCGAAATCAGAAGACTTGTCGCTGCCATCGTTTTCCACCTTTCTCAGACACTTCATCATTTCTTCTATAATGAGTGCCTGTCGTTGTTGACGTTGCTCCTTCGACATGAACCAAGATTTTATCTGTGCAATACGTTCAACAATATATTGATCAAAACGAATACATACCATACACATAGTTGCCGGAACAAATCTGATACAGAACTCACAAAACTTGTCGGGAACAAACATGACCTGAGCATCCCGATCACTTTCAAAGCGCGTATCATTTGTTCCCCACAGCCCGTAGCCTTTCGGCACAAGCTCCACATGTTTGCCACCAATCCACATATAACTTGCTCGTAGTTGAGGATTAAACTTGTCAAACCGTATGACACAAAGTCCTAAAATATATGTATAGACAACATTTCCAAAACCGTAGTATTCGCTGAACACGCGATCGCCTATATCCAGTCTATTAAATGGGTATCGAGATATTAGCGTTCCCGGTTCCTGCATCAAGCGTCTATCCATCGTTATCCTCCTAAATTGCCGAAAACAGAACTACTGCCACAATATCAGCGGATTCGCATAGACATAATCACCATTCGCACCCCGAACGATATATTCGAGATGCAGGTGCGCACCCGTTACATATCCTGTTGCCCCTACAAGCCCGATCACAGTGCCCTGCGTTATGTACTGATTGACGGACACATATACATCTGACATGTGCGCATACCGTGTATATGTGTCGTATGCCGGATGGTATAAAAGCACCTGATTTCCATAACCGTCCGCATAGTCGCCGGACTGGATCACGATGCCATCAAAAAGCGCAGGAATTGGCGTTCCCTCGGCATAGCCGAGATCAACGCCCGTGTGAAATTTCCACTCCCCTGAAATAGGATGCACGCGCCATCCGAACGCCGAGGTCACAGGAAGATCGGCTGCATGAACGCAGAACGGGAAAAACAGGAGCAGGAATAGCACTGCTCCCACAGAGAAAAGTTTTCTGTTCATGACTGCCCTTTATGGTGAAAAACAAGTCCCCATCCCATTACGCCAAGCATTGCTATGATGACACGGAAATCAATGGATTCCATCGTATCCCCCTCACATATAGTGAAACTCAAGTCAGAAGTACCCTCTTGCCTTGTTCTTCTTATTCACACGCCGATGCAGCTGCCCACGCTGTTTCTCATCGTAGCCAAGCGCGTGAAGCCATGAAACGCATGCGTGGATAACATTTGTGAGTTTTTCCGCAAGTTTCGCTTTGGTATCGCGCTCCTCATCCGAATCAGTCCCCGCAATCTGTGCAAACTTCAGTGAGCCCTTGATAATCATGTCTTTCTCAGCCAACAGTCTTGTCAGCCAACCAAGTGCTGATGGCGATTGACACTGCGCATATTTGTAAGCCGTACATGGCTGCGGTTTTGTCATATCAATTACTTGATGTGTTTGTAAATGGAACGCATCCATCTGCTCCACTTTCTCACATTTCATCTTCATCCTCCGACTCAATCACAATCCGCTCATATCTCTAATTCAATATCCGTAACTTCCAGCTCCATATCTTCAAAAGAAGCACGCGACTCTTCCAGCAGTTTTTCGCATCTTCCATCATACTCATTCAGGAACGCTTCTTTTGCTTCTTCTTCGCTTTCTGCTTCGACATAGACGCTCCCCGTAAAACTATATTCAAATGATACAAAATAGGTAGGCATCGTTCTCCCCCTTTGCCTTTTCTGTAACCATGAATTTCCTCATACGATGACCGCCTCTCGTGGTTCGTAGATGATTTCCTTGCCAAGCTGTGCTGCGAGAGCAAGCTCCTCGCGAACGCCTTTGCTGTGCTCCCAGTTTTGGAGCACAT
>CAUVVR010000004.1:0-128786 GCA_963555475.1 uncultured Selenomonas sp. | reverse complement strand
CAGTTCCTCGCGGCTCTCATCGGCGCGACTGTCATAATATAACACAGGAGACTTCCCCTCGTCAACCCCCTTTTTCAACTTTTTCTCAACTTTTTTGTGTGAGTGCTCACATCATATGTGCGAGCAGCACGAGAATAACGCCGGGGATGCCAAGAATACCGACGATGAGTGCCTTGAGAAAGGTAATCTCGATGCCGGCGCCAAAGAGGTCGATGACCCACAGGATGATGGCACCGACGATGCTGTTCGTGATGAGTTTCCACAGGATGCGAAACGGCAGTGCAATGAGTTTCCCGAGAATCGCAAATACAACGATGCCAACGGCAATGCCCGCAATAATGTCCAAACTAGATTTCCCTCCTGTTTTCCATAGCGCGCGAAAGGGTCACCTCGTCCGCATACTCGAGGTCGCCGCCGACGGGAAGCCCGTGCGCGATGCGTGTGACCCGCACGCCCATCGGTTTGAGCAGTTTTGCAATATACATGGCAGTCGCTTCACCCTCGACGTTCGGATTGGTCGCGACAATGACCTCCTGTACGTTGGACGTACCGACGCGTGTGACAAGTTCGCGAATGCGAATATCGTTCGGTCCCACGCCCTCGATCGGCGAGAGTGCTCCATGCAGGACATGATAAACGCCATTAAAATCATTCATGCGCTCCATCGCCGCGACATCGGGCGGCTGCTCGACGACGCAAATTGTCGTGTGGTCGCGCTTGTCCGCCATGCAGATGGCGCACGGGTCGCTGTCCGTAAGGTTGAAACAGGTGGAGCAGAACCCGATCTTCTCCTTCGCCTCGATGATGGCAGAGGCAAGACGACGTGCCCGCTCCATGTCCATATCGAGAACATGGTAGGCGAGGCGTGCCGCTGTCTTTGTCCCGATACCGGGCAGCGCACGAAACTGCTCCATCAGCTGCGTGAGCGGTGCGATACTGTGCATCAGAGAAGTCCCGGCGGAAGCCCCAAACCGCTCGTGAGTTTGCCCATCTCCTGTGCCATCATCTCGTCAACCTTCTTTGTTGCTTCATTAAATGCCGCCGAGATGAGATCCTGCAGCATTTCGATGTCCTCGGGATCGACCGCTGCGGGTGCGATGATAAGGCTCTGCACCTGCTTCTCACCGTCCATGACGATCTTCACCGCGCCGCCGCCGGAGGAGACCTCGACGGTCCTGCGCTTGAGCTCGTCCTGCATCTTCTTCATCTCGTTCTGCATCTTCTGGACTTTTTTCATCATACCGGCCATATTGCCGCCGCCATTGAACATAGTAACTCTCCTTTTATGATAGAAATGATGCTCTAAGCCTAACAAAAACCGCCCACAACGTCAAGTGTTCTCGTCTGGCGGCAGCTCGTCATAGTCGAACATCTCCGCCTCCTCGTCCGCCGTTGGCTCGTACGCCTCATAGATGGCATCCTCCTCCATCGCCGGCGCGGCGAGTTTCGGCGGTACGGGTGACTGCGGCGGCGGCGCGGGACGCTTTGCCGATGCGGCGATCTCCTCCACGCGCGCGCCATCGCCCGCGATCTTCAGCAGCTCCGTGACGGGTGCAGGGTACGCCGGCTCCTGCGATACAGGTGCCGCTGGAGGAATCTCCTCCTCGCCGCCCGTGCAGACGACGCGCAGCGGACGGCCTGCCAGCTCTGACATGACCTCCTCAAAGACGGCGCGATGCCGCTTCATAATGTAGTCGCGCGCCATATCCGTTGCAGGACGGACAAAGAAGTGCGTCTCGGTCGCGCCCTCGTAATCCGCACCCGAGAGCAGGGACGCTGCAAGACGATGCCGATCTTTAAGTCGCGCCTCGAATTTCTTCCACAGTGCACCGTCAAGCTGACGCGGTGCGCCCGATGGAGGTACGTCCGCATTCCCGCTCTTCGCGAGCCGCTTCGGTACCGCGCTTTTTTGCGTGGGCTGCGCCGTCGGTTTCGACACGGCAGCAACCGCATTTGCCGCTCCGCTCCCCACTGCGGCAGTCTGCGCCGTCCCACTCACCGCAAGCTGTGCTGCGAGACGACGCACCTCGTCCTCAAGCCGCGCAATCCGCGCTATATCGGCAGGGTGGGAAACGACCGCAGCCCCCTCTGCCGACACAGCCTCCGACGGGCGACATAGGCCGATCAGCATCGCCTCCACCGCGATGCGCGGCTGCGGGGAAAAGCGGATCTCCTGTATCGTCTCGTTCAGCGTCCGCAGGATGGACATGATTTCATCCTGCGTAAAACGCGCCGCCGCATCCTTCAGCGCTGCCGCCTGTACATCTGCCAGCTCCGCCGCAGAGAGTGTGCCGCCCACGCCCACGATCATCAGGCTGCGGAAATACTGCGCGAGCTCTGCGAGAATCTGCTTCAGCTCACGCCCGTTTTGCAGGAGCTCCCCGAGCTGTTCGATCAGGGATGCCGCCGAGCGATCCGCGATGTGCAGAGCCATTTTTTCGATCCACACGCGTCCGACGAGTCCGAGCACCTCCTGTACGCGCTCCACCGTGAGCGCCCCCTCCGCGAGTGCGGTACACTGGTCGAGAATCGAGAGCGCGTCACGCATCCCGCCGTCTGCCTGCACCGCGATGATGCCGAGCGCATCCGCATCCGCCGCGATGCCCGACTCCTGACAGACGTGAATGAGGCGGTCTCGGATCTCCGTCACCGTAATGCGGTGGAAGTCATACCGCTGACAGCGCGACTGGATCGTCGCGGGCACTTTATGCGGCTCTGTCGTCGCGAGAATGAAAAGCACCTGCGGGGGCGGCTCCTCAAGAGTCTTGAGGAGTGCGTTGAACGCCTCCGTCGTCAGCATATGTACCTCGTCGATGATGTAGATCTTGTAGTGCCCCGTCGTCGGTGCAAACTTTACCGACTCGCGCAGGTCACGGATTTCGTCGATGCCGCGGTTCGATGCCGCGTCGATCTCGAACACGTCCATCGACGAGCCGTCACTGATGCTGCGGCAGGAGTCACACACACCGCACGGTGTGAGCGTCGGCCCCTCGGCGCAGTTGAGCGCACGCGCGAGAATCTTCGCCGTGCTCGTCTTACCCGTACCGCGCGGTCCTGTAAACAGGTAGGCATGGCTCGTCTGCCCTCCCGTCACCGCGCGTGCAAGAGTACGGCTGATGTGCTCCTGCCCCACGAGGTCGGCGAACGTCTCCGGCCGCCAGCGGCGATAGAGCGCAACATAGGACATGACAAAACCTCCCAACAACAAAAAACAGCCCCATCGGGCTGCTCTAAATTCACGCGATTTCTCCCACGGCAGGCCACAGCCCCCAGGCACCCTCACGGCACATGAGACGATCCGCTTACCGCTGCTTCCTTCCGGACCTGACGGGGTTCACAGGGCCCCATTGCGCGAGACCAAGGCACTGCAGCCCGCCCTGAGAAAAATCAATAAAAATGGCGGAGAGTGAGAGATTCGAACTCTCGGTACGGTATCACCGCACACACGCTTTCCAGGCGTGCTCCTTCAACCACTCGGACAACTCTCCACTGTGCTCTCAAAAAAGCTATTCACTTCTGCAACGCTTGCTAGTCTAGCACGAGAACCGCGCCATTGTCAAGGAAAAAATAATGGAGAACCGCCGCAGCGGCTCTCCATCATATCCACTATGCAAGAACACGTGAAAGACGTACCAGCTCAGGGTCGAGCGTCTTCGTATTGTTGACCGCCTCAAAGAGGTTTACACTCACAACCTGTCCCTCGTTGAAGCTGAAGATCACATCGTTGACCCCCGAGATAATCGCAAGTGCCGCCTTTTCGCCGAGCATCGACGCCTTGATGCGATCCTCCACCGTCGGCGAGCCGCCGCGCTGGATGTGTCCAAGCACCGAGACGCGTGTGTCGATCTCCGTCTTCTCGCCAATGATCTTGCCGATCTCGACCGCCGAGCCCGCGCCCTCCGCAACCACAATGATGCTATAGCGCTTGCCCGCCTCGTACATCTCCTTCAGCTCGCAGCTGATCTCCTCCAGATCGTACGCCACCTCGGGCACGAGGATGTACTCCGCACCGCCCGCAATGCCCGACATCATCGCGAGCCAGCCCGAGTGCCGGCCCATCACCTCGACGAGGATGATGCGCCGATGCGCCGAAGCCGTGTCGCGCAGCTTGTTGATCGCGTCCACGATCGTATTGCACGCCGTATCACAGCCGATCGTATAGTCCATGCCCCAGACATCGTTGTCGATCGTGCCGGGAAGACCGACGATCGGCATTCCCGTCTCCTTGCTGAGCAGCGAGCCCCCCGTCAGCGAGCCGTCTCCGCCGATGATGACGAGCCCCTCGATGCCGCGCTTGCACAGATTGTCAAACGCCGTCTTTCGCCCCTCGGGCGTCATAAACGACTTGCTGCGCGCCGTTCCGAGGAACGTACCGCCGCGCTGGATCAGATCACTGACGCTGCGCGTTGTGAGCTTTTCAATATCATCGTGCACCATGCCGCTGTAGCCGTTGTGCACACCGTAGACCTCAACGCCCTCATAGATCGCCGTGCGCACCACCGCACGCGCCGCCGCATTCATGCCCGGACTGTCCCCGCCCGAGGTGACGACCGCGATTGCCTTTTTCAGCATAAAAACATCCCCTGTCCCTAGAGAATCACCGACAAATACAGCAATCCCCATGCCATGCTTCTGCGAATCACTATCTGCTCTATATTTTACGAAAGCACACGCGAAAAGTAAAGTCTTTCACAGAAAATAATATCGGCACCCCCTATAGACAATGAAAACAAAAAGAGATTGGACTCCTCATCCGAAGAAATCCAATCTCACGTTTCATTAAGATTGACGGTGTTGTTATTCGTCGTTGCGCCTTCACCGCCCGTGACACTGTTGACGGTGGCGTTGGCGATGTTGACAGTGTTGTTCGAGGCTTCGCCCGTCGCCTTGCCGCCGATGATGCTCGCGGCGAGGTTCTTTTCAATCGTGACTTCATTGCCCGTCGCCTTGCCGCCTGCGACTTCGGTCAAGCCACCGTAGACCGTGCCCGTGACGGTCGCCGCGCCTCTCACTGTGACCTTGTTGCCCGTGCTGTTGTTCTTGTCGGCTGCCGTCGTACCCGCGCCGCTCGTCCAACCGCCGTAGACGTTCGTATGCGTGCCGCTTTCGACGGCGATGGCGTTGTCATGTGTCGAGTTGCCGGCAATGGAGCGGCCGCCCCATGTGCTCGTCGTGCCGCCGTCCGTGAGGGTTGTCGGTGCAGTCTGATGCGCGAAGGCATAGCCCTCGTAGTCGATGCTTTTGTTGTCCGAGGACTTGGCGAGAACAAGCTCCTTGTTCCCCGTCGTCTTGACGAGGCGATGTTGAGCGTCCGTGATGGTGACGCCATGCGTATTCTTGAGGAGCGTCCCCTTGCGCCCGTGCTCACCATCCACATTGATGTCGCCGAGACTCTGAATCGTCGTGCCGTCCGCATCGCTTAGGGTCAGGAAGGGGGTGGTCTGCGTCACGTGTGCGTTGAAGTGGAAGTTGAGCTCGGCGAAGTTTTTGATATTCGTGGCTGTTGCGTTACCGTAGACATTCAGCTTGTTGCCCGTACGGTAGTCGTTCCCATAGGTGGTGCCGCTGCCGCCGTTGATGATGCCTGTGATGCTCCCCGCAAAGGCGGCGTCCGTGCTGCCGATATTGACGGTATTGCCCGTCGCGTTTCCGCCAAGCGAACGTCCGCCGTCGATGTTGCGCACTGAGCCTGCCGTAACGGTGACCGTGTTGCCTGTCGCATTGCCATTCGTTGAGAAACCGCCGTAGACATCCTTATTCGTTGCAGAACCGCCCTTGATATAGACCTTGTTGCCCGTTGCGGCTCCGGACGCAGCAACACCGCCAAAAATATCGCCGCCCGCCGTACCACTCGTGAGTGTAACGATATTCTCCTCAGCTTTGCCCGAGCCGCCGGCCTCACCGCCGTAGATTGACTGGTTCACAGCACCGCCCTTAATCTCGACAATATTCTTCGTGACATTTCCGCTGACCGATTTACCACCATAGACAGTCCGCACTGTACCGTTCTTGATAACGACCTTGTTAGATTCTACCTTACCCGCACCATCCGTATAGCCGCCATAGACAGACTTTCCGGAACCTGTCGCCGTTCCGGCTTCGATAGTTGCCGTGTTTTCGACAACATCACCGTTCGAGCCCCCCGATGCCATGCCACCATAGATGTTGCCATGCACACTGCCGCCCTTGAGCATTGCTGTGTTACCCTTGACAACGCCAATTCCTGTTCTGTTCGTCGTGCCACCGACCAGATCACCATTGAGGTTGTCTCCGTTAAATTCAACATGATTGTCCTCAACGCTGCCGCCACCGTTTGCCTTACCACCGTGCACCGCTTCGACCGACGATGTGAGCGGTAAAGTCGTCGAATTGACGAATACCTTGTTTCCCATCACCTTTCCAGTACCGAACGTAATGCCTCCAAACAGCGTTTTATCATAAGAGAGCGAACGCCCTCGATACGTCAGCGTATTGTTCGTGACGTTGCCGTTATTGGTTGTATCTCCAATATAACCTGCCGCCGTGCCAATCGAAGGACCACCACCAGGGTCGAAAACATTATCCAATGGTTCATGGGTCCCCGTACCGTCGATCTCCACATTCTGCCCCGTCACATCCGCCGCAGACACATTCTGCGCAGACGAAAGGAATCCGCCCCCGCCGAGCGCGACCGCAACGAGCAGAGCCAGACGACGTGATTTCATTTCTTTGAACAAACAGTTCTCCTCCTAATTCTACGTTTTCAACACAATTCACAAAATACTATATTTAGGACAATATTACCACGTTTTTCCTCAAAAGAAAATATCTATGATATAAAAACTGCAATTATTTTTCAATCGATCAACTATTACAATAATTGCGCGCATATTCATATTTTAAGGTTTACCGATAAACAACATGAGATTCATCCGATTGGCGTCGATTTTTCGTCCAACAGAGAAACAGACCAAACGCATAACAAAGCCTATGTCGAGGATGCCATGCACGGTGCCGGCAAAAAGCTACATCAAGATGACACGGCTGAATTCTCAGTGTGTGCCTGAGCACACGCGGCGCACAAAAATGGCGTGCCGCACAGGACCAAACACCTTTGTGCAGCACGCCCTTCGGGGCTGTTTTGCAGAGCTGCCCCCACTTTCGATGTGGAGACGATACTCAGAATTTCCAGTCGATATGGGCACTGCCCATCCAGCCGCTCCGCCGCCCCTGCCAACCGGACAGGTTGACTTCGCAGGTGACGCGCCCGTGTTTTGGCGCACTGCGCCAGCCGAGTTCCATGAGAGCACTCACGCCGGCTGCACCGGAGGCAGGAATCTCGTAGCTCTGGAAGTGCGCCGCCGCACCGTTCCCCATCTCATACTCAAGCGCGAGCCCCGCATACAGTGCGGAGGCGGAGTTGTGGCGCGTGTAGCGTGCCCCTGCACGCAGACGATGTGAGTCCGTCGCATGGAAGTCGTAGGTCTCCCCCGAATTCAACCGAGCGGATGCACCATTCGTATGCGACCAGAAGTAGCGTACATAGCAGTCGAGCTGCGCCGCTCTGCCCACCGGCCGCATCTTGCCGACACCGAGCTGCATCGCCCAGTACGGCGCAGTATAGCGATAGGTAGTGAGCCGCGAGGTATGGACCTGCCCGCGATAGTTTGCCTTGGTACTGCCTCCGTGCAGGACTGCCTCCATCCACGCGCCGTTCGTACGGTCCATCCGCGCAAGAACTCCCGTACCGAGATAGCTGAGATCCCCGCTGCCATGTGTACCGTCACCCATGTAGCTGTCATATTTCCCCGTTGCATACTCAACGAAAGGGCTGAAAAGGAGTTCTCCGCCCTTTCGTGCAAAGATGCGGGAGGCACCGACCGCCATGTTAGACGCACGCAGGTCGATGTCCGAGTCCGTCCGTGTACGCATACTGCTCTTTTGCATGACGGCCCAGATTCCATACTGCCGCCTGCGCTCGCGGTCATCGTCCGCAGCCCCCATGCCGACAGAGGCGAGGAGATCTGCGCCGCGGTTAATCAGTTCGTTCGTCGCGGTGCGCGTCTCGACGAGGGAGCGGGTACGCGGATTGACGGTACTCGCCCGCAGCGTCGCAACCAACTCCTCGTTGCCGCGCCGCCAGACATCGAAGGCATAGCTGAGAGAGACACCTTGCATGGTCTCAGTTTCCCGCTCCATTCCGGCGATATCGAGTGTGCCGCCCGGTGCGACACGCAGCAGGCTGACGGTGTCGCCGGGGCGCAGGACGAGGGCGTGCCCCTCTACACCGACACCGACGGAGACTCCCGAGAGGCTCTGCCTCCTCGTACGGAGCTGCAAGCGCGTCGGGCTGGCGGGGCTCGCCATCGGGTCGAGGTAGAAGTCCAGATGCTGCACATAGAAGAGCTTCTCTGCCTTTGCCGTTCCAACGCCATGGATAGCGAGAAGGTTGTTGTTCTCACGGTTGCCGTCGGAGAAGCCGCCAAAGATCACACCGTCCACCTCTGCGCCGTTCTTGAGGTTGATGGTGTTCTTCGACGCGCGCGCCGCGTAGCCGCCATAGACGTCCCCCTGCGTGTGAACGCCGTCGAGCGTGACGACGTTCCCCTCGGCGCTGCCGTTTATGCTGTATCCGCCATAGACATTGCCGTGTACTGAGCCGCCCGTGATCGCAACGCTGTTATTGTTCGCAGATCCGGTGCCGGAAAAGCCGCCGATTACGGTCCTACTAATGTCGCCCCCGGAGATGGCAACGCGGTTGCCATCAGCCTGTCGGCCGCTGCCGCCATAGACGATGCGCAGCCTACCGCCGGTGATCTCGACAGTATTGCGAAGTGCCTTGCCCCGCCGCGCGACACCGCCGACTGCTGCACTATTGACGGTACCGCCCGAGACGATGAGATGGTTGTCCTCCGCATTTCCTCCGCGTCCGCCGCTCTCCTGCGGAGCAATGCCGCCGCCTGCGATGTTCGCCCAACCGCCGGAGATGTGCACGGTATTGTGCCGCGCATTTCCACTCTTACGCACGCGCCCGCCATAGACCCCCTCCTCGGCACGACCGTCGCTCATCTCCACGGTGTTCCACTCCGCATCACCGACGCGCAGACCGTTCGTCCCCGTAACATTCCCGCCGTAGATCTCATCCGTCACTCTTCCGCCCCGCATGATGACCGTGTTGTGATGCGTTCGGCCGGACAGTGCCGCCCCATCCAGATGTCCGCCGGAGACACGCCCCGTCAGATGTGCTCCGGGCAGGATGACGAGACGGTTGCCGTAAGTATCGCCGCCGCCTTCCGTATAGCCGGCTGCGATATAGCCTTGGTTCAGTGCGTGAGGCGGATGATGTGTGCTGTTGACGGTCAGTGTGTTGCCATAGACGTTGCCGTTGTCGTTCGCCGAGCCGATGTAGCCCGCCGCACGCGGATTCGTATCCGGCCCCGTCCAGTCACGCGAGGATACGATGTCATGTCCTGTAACATCCGCCGCAGCGGTATCCTGCGGAAACAACACGGCTCCTGAGACGGCGATACCGATCATCAGAGCCAAATGTCTGCCTTCCAATTTCTTCATGTGAATTCGTTTCTCCTTTCTCTGCGAAGTCGCTGATAAAATCTGCCCACATCTGATGTGCTCTATTTTATCAGCAAATTATAATATAAGCGTAATCAAAACTATTCCGTTTATGCTAACAGAGACTTTTATCCTATGTCAAGCATATTTTTTTGAGTTATCAATAATATTTAAGATATACAGCCTTTTATTATGATACAAACAAATTGTCAATCATAAAAAATACGCATAGACAGTAATACAAACAAAAAAAAGCTGTTGCACGAAGACTTTTCAATCTTTGTGCAACAGCCTACGCCATGGGTCCTATTTGTCTCATTGACAGAAGAAAACTCTGCGTCCTCCTGCAGATTGTGTTTCAACAGTAATTCATCAATGTCTCTGCGGCCTGAGCTGCTCCTCGTCCCATCCCACGATGCCACGCTTGTCCGACATGATGGAGGGATCAAAGACGGGATTCTTCCCCGCCGCTTTCTGCGTAAAGTAGTCTGTGAGTGCCGCACGCGCATACGGAGCGAGACGTGCAATAGCGTAGAGGTTTGTGAGGCAGATCATCGCCATGAAGAGATCGGCGAGGTTCCACACAAGCCCAAACGCCGCCACGCAGCCAAAGAACACCATCGCAACGACGGCGAGGCGATAGGCAAAGAGCGCGGGCTTCGTGTTCTCCGTGATGAAATGGATGTTGATCTCGCCGTAGTAGTAGTTGCCGACAACGGAGCTGAATGCAAAGAGGAAGATGAGCACAGCGAGGAGGCTGGATGCCCACGGGCCGAAGACGCTTGCGAGTGAATCCTGTGCGAGTGCGATGCCCGTCGTATCGCCGCCGATCGTATACTGTCCCGTGAGGAGCACGATGAACGCCGTCGCCGAGCAGACAATCCACGTATCGACGTAGACACCGAACGCCTGCACAAGCCCCTGCTTGACAGGGTGCGTGACGTTCGCCGTCGCCGCCGCGTTCGGAATCGAGCCCTCGCCCGCCTCGTTTGAAAAGAGGCCACGGCGGATGCCCGTGAGAATCGCCGTGCCGATGCCGCCGCCAACCGCCGCCTGCGGGCTGAACGCGTCATGCAGGATGAGGGCAAACATCGCGGGCACTTGGTCGATGTGTATGAGGATGATGATGAGTGCGATAAGGAGATAGATGCCCGCCATGATCGGCACGAGCAGTGTGGAGAACGATGCGACACGTTGGATACCGCCAAAGATGACTGCACCCGCAAGGACGGAGAGGACCGCACCCATGACGTAGGTATCAATGCCGAACGCCTTCTCCATCGAGAGCGCGATCGTGTTTGCCTGCACAGAGACGTAGATCAGACCGAACGTGACCGAGATAAGCACGGCAAAGAGTTTTGCGACCGCAGGCTGCCCGAGGGCGTTCCGGATGTAGTACGCAGGTCCGCCATGAAAGAGACCGTGTCCGCGCGGGATCTTGTAGATCTGCGCGAGCGTGCTCTCGACGAACCCCGTTGCCGTCCCGATGAAGGCGATGACCCACATCCAGAACACAGCACCGGGACCGCCCGTCACAATGGCGATCGCAACGCCCGCGATATTGCCGACCCCGACGCGCGAGGCGGTGCTGACGCAGAACGCCTGGAACGAGGAGATCGCCTTGCGTCCGCTCGGACGACGCCCAAGATCGCCCGCGAGCAGACGCACCATCTCGGGCAACGCACGCAGCTGAACGAATCCGGTCGAAAATGTAAACCAAAGGCCGCAGCCGACGAGTACAACGATGATGATATAAGTCCACAAAAAATCGTTGATCGAGCCGACCACAGAGTTGAGGAAATCCATAAAAATCATCCTTTCCAAAAGAATAAGTAACATCATAATGGAAAGGACGAAGATTTGTCAAATTGCATTCCTGTATTCTTACATAAAGAGAATCATTCAAGTACTTTTATATCCCGCTTCCTTTACTTCTCTCTAAAAAGAGTGTAAAATGACAGTAGTTATAAGTTTTCAGGGACAAGGGAAGCACCTTATCAGTGATTCCTAAAAAGCGGGGGACATGATATGCTGAAAAAGACAAAAATTATCTGCACACAGGGACCGGCAACGGATCCCGAGGGAATTGTTGACGCGCTCATCGAGAGCGGAATGAACTGCGCGCGCTTCAACTTCTCGCACGGCACACACGCGGAGCACCTCGAACGCATCAACAAGGTGCGCGCGGCGGCGGAGCGGTCGGGCAAGGTCATCTCGCTCGTCCTCGACACGAAGGGACCGGAGATGCGCCTCGGCGAGTTTGCCGAGGGCAAGGTGCAGCTCGAAAAGGGGCAGAAGTTCACGCTAACCCATGACGATGCACCGGGCGATGCGACGCACGTCAGCGTCAATCACAAGAACCTCTACAACGAGGTAAAGCCGGGCGACACGCTGCTCCTCTCGGACGGTCTCGTCGGACTTGTCGTCGATGAGATTCGCGGCAAGGACATCGTGACAACCGTGCAGAACTCAGGGCCGATGTCCACACGCAAACGTGTGGCGGCACCGGGTGTTGAGCTGGGGCTGCCCGCAATCTCCGAGCAGGACGAGCGCGACATCATCTTCGGCATCCAAAACGACATGGACTTCGTTGCGGCATCTTTCATTCAGCGCCCGTCGGACGTGGAGGAGATCCGCCATCTGATTGCAAAACACGGCGGTCACATGGAGATCATCCCGAAGATCGAAAACCTCGCGGGGGTCAACAACTTTGACGAGATTCTCGCGGTCTCGGACGGCATCATGGTCGCACGCGGTGACCTCGGCGTCGAAGTTCCTGCCGAGGACGTACCCGTCATCCAGAAGGAGATCATCCGCAAGTGCAACGCGGTCGGCAAGCCCGTCATTGTCGCGACACAGATGCTTGAGTCCATGACAACGAATCCGCGCCCGACCCGTGCGGAGGTCTCAGATGTCGGCAACGCGATCTTCGACGGCGCAGACGCGATCATGCTCTCGGGCGAGACAGCGAGCGGCGACTATCCCGTTGAGGCAGTCAAGACAATGAGTACGATCGCCCTGCGCATGGAGCAGTCACTGGAGTATGACACAATCATCCGCTCGCGCAGCATTCGTGAGCGTTCCTCCGTGACGGATGCTGTCTCGCACGCAACGGTGCAGCTCGCCTATGAGACGAGTGCCGCCGCAATCCTCACGCCGACCCAGTCGGGCTACACGACACGCGTCGTATCGAAGTACCGCCCGAAGGCGATGATCGTCGCCTATGCACCAAGTCCGATGATTGCGCGCCACATCAACCTGCGCTGGGGTGTCTACCCCATGCAGGGACGCAAGTGGACGAGCGTCGAGGATATGATCGAGTCCTGCACGCGTGGAGCACTCTCACACGGCTACGTCAAGCAGGGCGACAAGGTCGTCATGGTCGCAGGCATGACTTACAACGAGGGCGGCTCCGTCGCCGTCCGCGTCACGACGATTCACTAAACGTAACTCAGAAATGACGAAAGGAAGCCGCTTGTTTGTAAAACGGCTTCCTTTTTTATGAAAAGGAGATTTTACAGTGGAAACGATTCACAGCGATAACGCCCCCGCCGCCCTCGGCCCATACAGTCAGGCGATGCGCGTCGGCAGCCTCATCTATACCTCTGGACAGATCGGCATCGACCCCGCTGCGGGAAAGATCACCTCGGATACCGTCGAGGGACAGGCAGCGCAGGTCTGCGCGAACCTCAGAGCCGTCCTTGCCGCCGCTGGCACCGACCTCACGCGCGTCGTCAAGACCACCTGCTTCCTCGCGGACATGGCAGACTTTGCCGCATTCAACGAGGTCTACGCACGCCACTTCACGGGGAAGCCCGCCCGCTCCTGCGTCGCCGCAAAGGCACTGCCCGCAGGAGCCCTCTGCGAGATCGAAGTGATTGCAGAGGTTTGAGCTCCCCTCCTTCAATGATACAACAACGGGACGATTCGTTTGAATCGCCCCGTTTTCTGTGTTATGCAGTTTTACTCCATCACCATTGGCGCGATCTTCTCCTCCGCCATAAAGCGGCTGAGCTTTTGCACGCTCGCCATGAGGTCACGATAGTTCTCGGGTGTAAGTGATTGCGGGCCGTCCGAAAGTGCTCGTGCGGGGTTCGGATGTACCTCGATGATGAGACCGTCCGCGCCTGCCGCGATGGAGGCAAGCGACATCGGCTTAATCATGCGCCACTTGCCCGTGCCGTGGCTCGGGTCGGCGATGATCGGCAGATGCGAGAGATGCTTGATCGCCGCAATCGCACTGATGTCGAACGTGTTGCGCGTGTACGTCTCATAGGTACGGATGCCGCGCTCGCAGAGGATGACGTTCGGGTTCCCCTCGTTCATGATGTACTCTGCCGCGTTCAGCCACTCGTCAATCGTCGCCGCAAGGCCGCGCTTGAGCATAACAGGCTTGCCCGCACGCCCGACCGCACGCAGGAGACCAAAGTTCTGCATATTGCGTGCACCGATCTGGAGGAGATCAGCATAGGCGGCGACCGTATCCACTGCCTCGACCACCGTGACCTCGGTCACAACGGCGAGCCCTGTCTTTTCGCGCGCTTCGGCGAGGTATTTCAGCCCCTCCTCCTCAAGCCCTTGGAATGCGTAGGGCGAGGTGCGCGGCTTGTACGCGCCGCCGCGGATGAACTGTGCGCCGCCCGCCTTGATAATCTCTGCCGTCGCGAGCAGCTGTTCGCGCGACTCGACGGCACAGGGACCCGCCATAACCACAGGGGTCCCATCGCCGATCTTTACGCCGCGCACGTCGATGACCGTCGGTGCGGGATGGAACTCACGGCTCGCGAGCTTGTAGCTCTTGGAGATGGCAACGGTCGTCTCAACGCCGTGCATCGCGTCCAGCGGAGTCGCCGCGAGCTTTGTCTTGTCGCCGATAACGCCGACGATCTTCTGCCGCGCGCCCTCCATGACCTTCGCCTCAAGCCCCTGCTCCTCAATGGCGCGGATGACATTCTCAATATCCTCCTGCGAGGCATCCGAGTTCATAATAACAACCATTTATATCGCTCCTTACTATTCATTGCGTGCCGTGTGTACGGGGAAAACACCGAGCACCTTCAGCCAGACGCTTTTCTCTGCGACGGCATCGATGGCATCGCGTATGGCATCCGCATCGCTGTGCGCGTCGAGATCGAAAAAAAACAGATACGCGCCAAGCTCCGTCCGCGCGGGGCGTGACTCGATACGTGTGAGGTTCACCGCGCGATGCGCAAATTCGCCAAGCACGTCGTAGAGTGCGCCCGCGCGCGTGCCGTCAATCTGACAGACGAGGAGAACGGTATCCGCAGCCTCTGCGGGCGGCGTGGCAGCCCCATCTCGCACGACCTCGAAGAAACGTGTACAGTTCGAGCCGCGATCCTCGATCCTCCCCGCGATCTCGACCAGACCGTTCAGCGCCCCCGCACGGCGCGTGCAGATTGCCGCCGCTCCCGCATCTGCGAGCGATGCGCCGACAATCTCCGCCGCGCGCGCCGTGCTCGCCGTCTTGATGAGCTCCGCCTGCGGATAGTGTTGCAGGAGGAAGTCGCGGCACTGTGCGATGGGCTGCGCGTGTGAGTAGACCACGCGGATCTCAGCATCCTTTGCGCGCGCCATCAGATAGTTATGCACGGGCCAGATCACTTCGCGCCGCACGCGCAGCGTATCCGAGCGTGCAAGCGCATCGAGCGTCACAGCGATTGCGCCCTCAAGCGAATTTTCCACGGGCACGAACGCAGCATCCACTACGCCCATCTCCACCGCATGCAGACACTCACCGATGTCGCCGAAGCATACAATCTCACAGACAAGGCTCTGCCACTCCATGAGATAGCGTGCCGCCGCCTCGCTGTGCGTCCCCACGGGACCGAGCACGCCCATTTTCTGTCTCACACACATTCCTCCCCATAGGAAGCCCCGCCTCCTATAGTCATCTACTATACTATATGCGCGGCGTGTTGACAAGGGCAATGGAAAGCACTTTCATTTCAGGTGCATTTCACTTGTTCTACACCTGTGCTATAATAGAAACGATTTCTCAACC
This sequence comes from uncultured Selenomonas sp., assembly GCA_963555475.1. Classification (GTDB taxonomy): domain Bacteria; phylum Bacillota; class Negativicutes; order Selenomonadales; family Selenomonadaceae; genus Centipeda. Next base: position 113,215 of record CAUVVR010000004.1, on the reverse strand, counting down.
ATACGAAAGGAGCAGCTATGTCGCCAAAGGAGTATCTCGCCATCGTTCACTGCATCGCCGGCCTCAAGGAGCGCACGCGCCACGCGTGGATGACATCGGGACGGCAGGAAAGTGTCGCCGAGCACAGCTGGCGGATGGCGCTGATGGCATACTTTCTGCGCGATGAATTCCCCACCGCCGACCTCATACGAGTCCTCCTCATGGCGCTGCTGCACGATATGGGCGAAGTCTTTACGGGAGACATCCCGACGTTTGAAAAGACGGATGCCGACCGTGCACGGGAACACGAACTGCGTGACGAGTGGATTGATGCTCTCCCCGCACCCTATGCGGCAGAAATACGCTCTCTTTTTGCTGAAATGGACGCGATGGAGACCGTGGAAGCAAAAATCGTCAAGGCACTCGACCGCATGGAGGCGGTCATCACGCACAACGAGGGCGATCCTCACACATGGCTGTCACTCGAATACGATTTGCAGCGCACCTACGGTGTGAAGGAGGCAGCATTTACTCCCGTACTCAAAGAGTTGCGTGCGGAGGTCAACCGCGAGGTCGACGAAGTGATTGCAGGGCTGAATAAGGAGACTGAAACATGAAAACGAACTACGGCAACTGGATCTCGACCCCGATGATGAAAACCCTCGCAGCAATCGCGGGGGGGCTCTACGTGTTCACCGCGCTCTATGCGCTCATATATGACCGCGTGACCGCGCCCTTCTTCATTCTCGCGATCCTTTCCTTCGTCGCAACCGTCGTTGTGCTCTATATGTACTACTGCCGCCGCGTCTTCGACTTCGATGGCGGCGGGCTCATGCGCCGCATCCACACCTATCTGCTCGATCAGCTGCCGTGGGACGGACTGGGACGAATGCTTGAGGTCGGCTGCGGCTCGGGCGCACTGAGCATTGCGGCGGCGAAACGCTTCCCGCTCGCCGAAATGCAGGGCATCGACTACTGGCCGCCGATGTGGAACTATGGGCAGGCGCAGTGCGAGGCAAACGCCGCCGCCGAGGGTGTTGCCGATCGCTGCACATTTCAGCACGGCGACGCAGCAAAGCTCGACTTCCCCGACAATCATTTCGACGCTGTTGTCAGCAACTTTGTCTTTCACGAAGTACGCACGCAAAAGGATAAATTTATGCTCGTCGAGGAGGCTCTGCGCGTGCTGAAAAAGGGCGGCGCGTTCGCTCTGCACGACACCTTCGGGAACAAGGGTATGTACGGCAACATGGATGAGTTCGTCGCCTACCTGCGAGAGAAAGGCATTGCCGACATCTCCTATCTCCCGAACACCGAGCGAAACATCCCCATGCCGCCGCCTGTGCGCTTCATGATGCGCGGCATCGGCATGCTCTACGGGACGAAGTAATATTCCGCAATGTATGCTCGGTACAGTGCAAGACTTCTAAGCGCCCCCTAGTGGAGCAAGTAATCGCTGCGGGTCTTCGCACAGTCTGAACAAAACCCATGCACCGAAAGGAAAATGCCTGTGTTCTGCAAAAACCTCTCTGCCGTACTTGCCGCTGCCGCCTTTCTCTGTGCCGCCCCCGCGTATGCGGCACAGACCGAACCCGCGCCGAGCATCCCGCGTCCCGCATTTCCCGCCACGATTCCACAGGGGATGACCGTGGACGCAAAACTTGCCGCAGGGCTGCACTTCGCCGTACCGACAGCAAACCTCGACATCCTCCCAATGCCCACCGCAGAGCCAACGGAAATCACCATTATGGGCGAGGCAGCGGCAACCGAGGAGCAGATGCTCGCCTACCTCCTGCACCGCAACCCGAAGCCGAAGCTCACGGGTACGCCCGAGGAGCTCGTCCATGCCTACTACGAGGAGGCGGAACATGAGGGCGTGCGCCCCGATCTCGCGCTCGCACAGGCGTTCAAGGAAACGGGCTTCTTTGCATACGGCGGCGATGTCGACTGGAAACAAAATAATTTCTGCGGGCTTGGTGCAACCGGAAACGGTGCAAAGGGGCTGTCCTTCCCCAACATCCGCACGGGAGCGCGTGCCCACATCCAGCACCTCCTTGCCTACAGCCGCAAAGAGCTGCCGCGCAGCCCCATCGCCGACCCGCGCTACGACCTCATCCGTACGAATCGCCCCGACATCTACGGACAGCTCACACGCTGGACACAGCTCAACGGTGTCTGGGCAGTCCCTGGCAAGAACTACGGGCAGGAGATCATCGTCATCCGCGACCGTGCACGTCAGCCCGACGGCTCCGATGGATCTCTGCGCGCCGCGAACGCACACATCATGCAGGCGGGCGATGCCGACAACTACATCTATCGCGGCCTCGTCTATCTGCATCGCGCAGCCTATGCCGAGGCACTTGCCGACTTCACCGCCGCACAAAAACGCAACACAAAGCGCAGTGAGCCCTACCTCGGCATCGCCCTCGCCCATACGGGTGCAGAGAACGTCAAGGAGGCTCGCCGCGCCTACGAAGTCTATCTGAAAGTCGCCCCCGACGATGCCGCCGCCCTCCACAACTACGGGCTCACCCTCCTCGCCGAGAACAGCCCTGCGAAGGCGGTTGCTCCGCTGCGCGACGCCATCCGTCGCGCCCCACAGAACGCGGACAGCTACAGTGCCCTCGCCGTCGCCCTCATCCACACAAAGGACTACGCAGGCGCATGGAAAGCCCTCGCAGACGGTGCCGCCATCGCCCCCGCAAACACCGACATCCTCGTGAGCCAGATTCTTTTACAGGCATGCCTCAAGGACACGGGCGACAAAAAGAAGAAGAAATAACGTTAGCAGGGCGGCAACCGAGGAACAACATCCTCGACTGCCGCCCTATTTTTATGTTTCCGCTGCCATCAGGTACTCATACATTCATGCGGAACGTCTCATAATCATCGATTGCTTCAAAAACGGCTTCTCCCCCCAAAGCACGGAAGTGGGCTCTGCCGCAATGAATTTTCTCCCTTTCAACGGGACGCAAATACGCATCATCCACATTCCCCTTCGTTTCTACAACAAAGTACAGCTTCCTTTCTCCGTCGATATCGAACAGAATTGCCCAGTCAGGATTATAGGAGCCGAGCGGTGTGCTGATCTTGAACCACGCAGGAAGTTTTGCGAAGCATTTCACAGCAGGATCGTCTTCAAAATGCTTGGCAAAATTTCGTTCATTTTTACTGTCATAGATAATGTAGTTGTACGGCGATCGCTTACTCTTCAACATATTGCTTTCCAAGTAGCCCTGCAGTTCCTCCGAAGCGAAAAGTTCCTGCTGGTAAAACTCCGTATCGCCAAGGCGTTCATAACGAATTCCCGCAACGATCAGAGACTTCATCACCTTGCGCACAATCTTTGCCGTCTTCTCCATAAAGAGCTGCGGATTGCGGCGAAAAGCATCCAGGTGATTGCCGTACTCGTCAAAAGCCTCCCATGTACCGTCTGCCATACGCCTCCTGCCTGTCAGGAGTTCCACAATCGTGCGTCGGGTAAGATTCGTCTCGTTCTGCAGATAGGCTACGACATCCGGCAAAGCACCGTGGTATGCCTGTACATCCCTCACTCTCACCGGATGAATCTTCTTTGTCTGAACACCGGACTCTTCGATTGCCATTTCTACCTTCGTCTGGATGATCTTCGCCGCAGCAACCTTGAAGTCCGCCGCCATCTCCGCACGACACTTTGCGAGCAGTTCATCGCTGGAGAAATTCACACGATACCGCGTCTTCCACTTGATCCTGTCCCAAAGTTCCTTGAACTCCTCCGACAGATAGATCTCCTTGTTGAGGCCGACAGTCTCGCGCTTCCGCGCATCCTGAATCGGCAGTCTGCCATAAGCACGGCGGCAAACGGTTTCAATCTCCGTACGATAGGATGCCACTTCTTCAGGAAGCTGCAGTGTCCCCGCCTCCAGATCACGCCGCAGCCCCACCTGTACCTTTCCTGAGGTGTCAATATACGTCTGCTCCCTGAGAAAGGCGATGATCGTCCTCGCCTTTTCATGTCCTAGAGAGATTACCTCTCCCTGTTCATCCTGCACAACAAGTGCTGCAAAATCGGCAACCTCCAAGACACCGAAGTGAATCCCGGCCTCCTGGTACTCGTTCTGCAGGGCAGCGGCAAATTCGTCATAGCTCTCGTTCGCGATGACCGTGAGGATATTCACACTTCGGTCGTACTGACGCTCGCCCTCCTGATTGACGCAAAGCCTAAGCCCGCGCCCGATTTCCTGCCGCTTCTTTATCGTGCTCGCCGTCTCATTCAGGGTACAGATCTGAAACACGTTAGGGTTGTCCCAGCCCTCCCTGAGTGCCGAATGCGAAAAGATGAACCGCACCTTGCAGTCAAAGGAAAGGAGTTTCTCCTTCTCCTTCATAATAAGATTGTATGTGCTCTCATCCGCCTGCGTTGTACCGTTCGTGTCCTTCCAATGCGGCTCCATATTTTTCTTCGCCTTGTCCGCCGAAAAGTAGCCGTCATGCACGAGAGCCGCTTCTTCCGATTCACCATGAAGAGCCTGACGCAGATCCTTGTACTTCGGCTTTCCGATCAAGTCACGATAAATCTCTTCAAACCAGCGCGCATATTTGCCCTTATGAGTTCCCTCATCATCGTACACACGGTAATTCGAGACCTTGTCGATGAAGAACAGACTGAGTACCTTGATGCCCTTCGCATACAGGAGACATTCCTTGTCGAGATGCTCCTCGATGGTCGCGCGTATTTGCTGTCATTTGATCTCATCCGCGTGAACCTGCCCAACCGCCTCATGTAGGCGTAACACCGCAGGGCGCGAGGTAAAGTCAACGTATTCCTCCCCCGCGCCACAATAGATGTCATTAACGATATAGCCCGTATAGACATCACGCCCACCCGATTTTTCATAAAGGTCATCGCCCTGCCGCACCTTTATGGTCTTGCGCTGAACAGTGCCACTACGCATTTTCTTGTCAATCTCGATCTGCGCTGTGATGGGCGACCGTCTGTTGTCCACCGACTTCAGGCAGAGGTAGGCATCATTATGCGCATCACGGACGGCAAAGCTGTCCACCTCGATGCCCTTGACAAGCTTCTTGTCAAAACTGTCAATCGCGTCGAGCTTGTAGAGCTTGTTCTCGACGCGCACTGGCGTTGCCGAGTAGCGAATTGTGCAGAGCGGGTTCAGATTACGCACTGCTTCCAGCTGGCTTTCCGTGCTGATGGTCGACTGCGGCTCATCGATCACAACGATGGGGTTCGTCTCGCGCAGGAGATCGATGGGGCGTGCTCCGCCGAACTTCTTGTCATTGTCACGATTGATGAGGTTAAGCTTCTTTTGAAAAGCGTCAATGATGATGACCATGATCTGAATGTCCGTATTCACGGCGAAATCGCGAATCTTCTCGATATGGTCGCTGTCATAGACAAAATAGTCATAGCCTGTTCCGGCATCCGCACCAGAATGGATCTTCATACCGAAGTACCACTGATTCCCCTTCTTCGTGGAGTGCATCTCAGGATCGCGGGACTTTGTCGCGTTCTTGGTCGAACTCGGTGCATGGATGATCGTTGCGTCTACAATCGTACCTCCGTGCATGATGAGCCCAGACGCGTCTAGGCGTTGTTTCACATCATCGAAAATCTTGCGGGCGATGTCGTGCTTTTCGAGCAGGTGACGAAAATGCAGAAGTGTCGTGGCATCGGGGGTCTGTTCTGTGGAAAAGTCAATCTTCAGAAAGTGCTTCATGGCATAGCTGTCGTAAATGGCATCTTCGATGCCCTCGTCGGAAAGACCGAACCAGTTCTGCATGAGGTACATGCGCAGCATCGTTTCCAGTGGAATCAGTTTTCTGCCGCGCTCTTTTTGGATGTAGAACGGCGCGATGAGTTCCATCCATTCTTTCCATGGGATGATGGATTCCATGGCTTGCAAAAAGGCTTCACGCCGTGTTGTTCTCTTGCGGTTTGCGTACTCCAGTCCATAAATGTTTGTTGCACCATTTTGTTTCTCTCCCTCATCGCATTGCTTCTTCCTCTTATTGTAATCTTTCGGAGATAAAACAAGCAACAAAAGAATTTATCAGTGTTTCCCTAAGGATGACCGAAGCATAGGGGAGCTGTTCTATCTGTCTGTGGATGAGCTTCCTAATGTCTGTATTGCACAGGCTCTGCGGCTTCTGGTGTCTCTCTTTGCCAAGCAGCTTCAGGAGCAGCCGATGTGTGATGAGGGGAAGATACAGGAGCAGCTGGAGATTTTCCTGTCCGATCTGCCGTCGCTGCTGTCACAAAAGCTGCGAAAATGTGCATGACGAGGATGTTTTTCCAGCCGAAAAGCTATGGTTTTCAAGCCTTGACAAGTGTTTTTGATGTGCGAAGTTTGAGATCCTTACACTCTCACTCCTGTCCCATCCCGAAACACCACCGTCATACCCTTACCTACGGTCACGCACTCTACCATGCTCGCCCAAAGCTGGCTGTCGAACTCTGCCACAGGCTCGGTCTGTGCTTTGAGCCGCTTGATAAATCCCGCCAACTGCTCCGACTGTGCTTCCTTGGCAGAAATAGCCTCCGTCACCTTGTCAAACCGAGCCTTGGCAGCATCATATCTCGCCACAAGCCCCTCGTAGTGCTTCTGATACTCCTCCTGATTCTGTGCAATGCGGGCGTTCTCACGGATGCATTTTTCCCTTCCGCCGCTGTCGCCTGCGGCAAAACACGAATAACAAAGGTGCGACACGCCCTTGTTTGGCAAGATCCTCATAAAAGAAAGACACCCTCAAAACACGGCGATGCCTATGGCATAAATCGCTTCTTGCACGAACACAAAAAAGAAGTTACAATGAAAAGCGACCAGTAGCAGAAGCTTGTTCTCAAAGCAAGCTGCCATTTTAAATCGAGGCTGTTTTATGAACATTATTATACGTTTGCGAAGGCTCTCGCCCTCCCGTATCATCATCTTAAGTTTTCTCTGTTTGATTCTCTGCGGCACCGGGCTTTTGATGCTGCCTTGGGCCACGGCAAACGGCGAAGGCGCCTCCTTTTCCGATGCGCTCTTCACCTCCGTTTCTGCCACCTGCGTGACGGGCCTTACGACTGTCGACACCGCTGCATACTGGACGCTTTTCGGTCAGCTCGTCATCCTCGCCATGATTCAGGTCGGCGGCTTCGGCGTCATTACCGTCGCTGTCTCTCTCGCCGCCCTTTCAGGGCAGCGCATCGGTCTCATGCAGCGCAGTCTTTCCAAAGACGCTGTCTCCGCTCCGCAGCTTGGCGGCATCGTACCGCTCCTCTACTTCATTTTGCGCTTGACCTTCTTCATTGAATTTCTCGGCGCCCTTTTTCTCGCCCCTTCCTTTTGCCAAAAAGTCGGCCTTTTACGCGGCATTTACTTCGCGGTCTTTCATTCCATCTCATCCTTCTGCAATGCAGGCTTCGATCTCTTCGGCAATTCCCTGATGGATTTCGTCGGCGATCCTATCGTAAACGTCACGGTAATGCTCCTCATCATCGCCGGCGGACTTGGCTTCACCACCTGGGCGGACATCCGTCTGAACCGCGGAAATTTCCATGCTTACACCCTGCAAAGCAAGATCGCCCTGACGATGACGGCAGCTCTCATCCTGATTCCGGGACTTTTCTTCTTTTTCTTCGAACTCGATCCCAGCACGTCCCTCAGCGAACACTTCCTGATCTCCTTCTTTCAATCCGTTACGACCCGCACCGCAGGCTACAACACGATCGACATCAAGGATTTCAGCGAAACGGGACGAGCCGCCCTCATCGCCTTGATGCTCATCGGCGGCTCGCCCGGCTCCACCGCAGGCGGCATCAAGACAACAACAGCTTTCACCTTGTTTGCCATCATGATCGCCACCTTCCGCCTCAAGAAGGATCCGACTTGCTTCTCGCGGCGTCTTTCCTCCGAAACACAGCGTCATGCCGTCACCATCCTCATGATGTATCTCCTGCTTTTCGCTTCGGGCAGCGTACTGCTCAACCTCATTGACGGCATACGCCTGATCGACAGCGCTTTTGAGACGGCTTCTGCGCTGGGAACCGTCGGCCTTTCCATCGGCGTCACCGACGATCTGGGGCCGCTTTCCAAATACGTCATGATGCTTTTGATGTTCTTCGGGCGCATCGGAGGTCTCACTGTCATCTTTGCTGCCCATGCACACAGCAGACAAGACTCTGGCCGCAGCCCGGAAGAACGAATCACCATCGGATAGGAGGAACATCATGAAATCCATCCTGCTCATCGGACTTGGCCGCTTCGGCCGCTACATTGCAGAAAAGCTGCACGACATGCAGCACGAGGTCCTCGCCGTCGACCACGACGAAGATCGCGTAAACAGCATTCTGTCGTTCGTGACGAACGCACTCATCGCCGACAGCACCAATGCCGACTTTCTGCGCTCTCTCGACATCCCCAACTTTGATGTCTGCATCGTCGCCATCGGCGATGACTTCCAAAGCTCCCTCGAAACAACCTCGCTTCTCAAAGAATTTGGCGCACGCTATGTCGTAGCGCGCGCCTCGCGCGACATTCACGAAAAATTCCTGCTGCGGAACGGCGCGGACGAAACCGTCTACCCGGAGCGCCAATTCGCGCTTTGGACGGCCATCCGCTACAGTTCCAATCATATCCTCGACTACTTCCCGCTCAACGACGAATACGCCATCTACGAAGTACCCGTACCCAAAGCATGGGAAGGGAAAAGCATCATCGAGCTTGATATCCGCCGCCGGCATCACCTGAACATCCTCGGCATAAAAGCAGGCGACCACATCGACCTCAATATCTCTGCCCAGACGATCTTCGCGCCGGATGCCGCCGTTCTCGTCGCCGGCAGACAGGAAGATGTCGCTCATGTCTTTCAAAGAAATGGCTGACCGCTCCCATAAAATATGGCGGGAAGACGATTTCATCCCCCCGCCCCGGTCTCTGTCAAAAATGAAAGCAGGGACATCCCCTGTATTCTTCGGGCAGATCCTCACCAAGATTCATCCGGCCTAAATTCTTGACCGGCACAGATCTTTCTTCCGGAAATACATATTGATTGAGGTACGCGATAAAATCCTCCTCGCTGTAACATACCCCGCCCTCGATTCTGAATTTCTCGGCATGCGGACTATGGTGCAGCCAATCACGGGCAAATTCCAGACAATACTTCCACCACTGGGTCGGACTGAATACACCTGTCATACCGCCGTGTGGAGAGGCAAAGAGCGATCTTGACATCGCCCGCTTGCTCACGCGCCGGCTGAACGAACTCGCGCCCGGTACGAGCAGCTTCCCATGGCAGAAGGATGCTGCCGACTTTCTCGATGAAGTATTTACTTCCACCGTATATGAACGCCTTTCCATCAAACATTGGTGTGAATTGGAAGCAGGCACACGCGCATACGATATGGGCATACCGTGGAAAGACCACCGCTTCGCTACGGACGATGGAAAATTTCACTGCTGCTCTCTCTCACATATAAACGACATACTCTTTCCGACATCGAAGTATCCATTTTATTTTTTGACACCACACGCACAGCAAAACATTAATGGACAGCATCAAATGCCGGAAACACAGCTTCCTGAACATCCTGTGGTCTTTCTCCACCCAAAAGCCGCAGCAGCAAAGGGACTCACGGAAAACAGTCCTGCCGTCCTATGGAATGAAACGGCAGAGATTGCTGTCACTGTCTGCCTCACAGAAACTGTCCCGGAGGATATCATTCTCTGCCCGCACGGGGAAAGCCGTTCTTCCTCGCTCAACCGGCTAACCGTAAGTCAATCCACTGACATGGGCGAAGTTCGGACAGGTGCACCGGGTGTCGCATTGTACGATGTCACCGTCGACATACGCCCGCAATTAGAGCGCGAAACCCCTTCATTTTATCAGTAATTCCCTAAAAGACTTCAACTCTTTTTGAAAAACTTCTCCATTCAACCCCCCTGTTACACTCTCACTGCCGTCCCATCTCGAAACACCACCGTCAGCCCCTTGTCCACGCCCACGGTCACACATTCCACCATGCCCGCCCAGAGCTGGCTGTCGAACTCTGCCACAGGATCAGTGCGGTTTTTGAGCCTCTTGATGAACACTGCCAACTGCTCGGATTGCGCTTCCTTAGCAGAGATAGTCTCCAACACCTCGTCGAACCGAGCCTTGGCGACATCGTATCGCACTACCAGTCCTTCGTAGCTGCGCTGATACTCCTCCTGGCTCTGAGCAATGCGGGCGTTCTCTCGGATGCACTTTTCCGTCATCTCTACAAGTATCGCCAGTTCCTGTTGCAGCTTGGTTCTCTCTTCCACAAGTGCCGTCGTATCGCAGAGCGTCTGCCGTACGAGCCGGGCACTTTCGATAATCTCCTCCCGCTCCGTCACCAACAGTATCACCGCTTGTCAGCCGTGCCATCATCGCATTGTAAGCAGGACGGTCGAAGTCTTTACCGCTCTGTTTGTCGGTAAAAAGACAGTCCTCTGAAATTCCAAAATTCACCATCGCCATGCGCTGACGATCCTCATGTTGGAGCGCTGTAGATACCCGGATGTATCCGTAGGTGATACCACAGTTTGTCAAGCTGGCGATAGATACACTCTCTGCACTATGAATGTTGTTGATTTCCATTACAATTCCTCCAGTCAATACATAAAACCAATCTTCCCTGATCTCAGAGGAATCCTTCATCGTATTATATATACACAGCAGTACATTTCCATCGTTCGTTTTCAGCACACAAAAAGAACCGCGCCGAGGTTGTACCTCAGCAACGGTTCTATTTTTACAGTAAATCTTATTCCTCGAGCTTCAGAAGACCCGGCTGTTCGATGTTCCACTTATCCTTATGCAGGGAGAAGAGTGCGGGCATATCGACGGTAATTTTATCATAGCTCTTGCCCACCTCGTAGCGTGCGGCGAAGGTTTCCTTCATGCCCGCTTCCTCGTGCATCTTCTGGTCGTACGGGAACATGGGGCTCGGGATGACAGCGAAGTCGTTCGGCTGGCCCGGGATGTCGTACGCCCAGAACGTCGCCTCGTTGACATCGTTGACGGTCTCGAACTTCGGCATCGCCTTGCCATTCTCGGTCGCAGCATGGTCGACGCAGACGAGAAGATGAAGGGAGTACTTGTCAATGAGCGGCTGACAGAGTTCCGCGCCACGCTCGGGCGAGAAAGTCTCGCGCATGGCGTGGTAGTCGTCGAGGAGATCCTGCCAGATGGGCTTGCTCTCGAGCAATGCGTCGAGGTCGATCTCCTCCTCCGGTTCGGGTTCCGGCTCCGGCTCTGGCTCCGGCGTAGGCTCAGGTTCCAGCTCAGGTGCCGGTGCGGCGGCAGGGCGCGATTTCAGCTCCTCGAGATCCGCAGCGAACTGTTTCGCCTGTTCCTCGACCTGCAAAATACGGTTTTCGAGCAAACCGACCTGTTCCTTGAGCTTTGTGACCTCCTCAGCGGTCTGACTGTCCTTCGTGACAGATGCCTGAATCTCCGTCGAGAGACGTTCCGCCTCCGAACGCAGCCACGACACATGCCCCTCGATGACGTCGACGGTACCCCCCGTCTGCCGCCACGCATAGTGGGTCGCAACAGCAGCAATCGCAACAGCAGCGACAACGAGAACAAACGAGAGTATTGTCATCACATCCGCCATGACGGGATGAATGAAGCCCACCGCCTGCACAGCGGCAGCGGAAGCTGCTGCCTCAGTCTCCATAGATATCAGCCCTTTCCCTCTATCTCAATCCAACACTCGAAGCAAAATTACGGCAAACACACATCTGTATAATTTCTCTCTATCCCCCCAAAATTCCTGCTAACAAATGTTTCGGTATATAGAAAAAGAGCCGCCCCGCGCGAAGCGACTCTTTTCTATCAAGCGAATACGCAGCGCGTATCAGCACGCACCGACGAGTGCTGCACCGAGGTTCTTGCTGCCCTCGATCCCCTCATCGTCCGGCTCGTTCTCGACGATGAACGTATCAACGAGATTTGCACCCGCTTCCTTCGTGCGCTCGGACCAAGTCTCCATCCACGCACCTGCGCCCCAGCCCCATGAGCCGAAGAGTACGACGGGCTTGCCGGAGAGCTTGCCGCTCTCGACGGCCTCTGCGAAGAACGGCTCATACGATCCCTCCTCGAGCTCCTCTGCCCCCATCGAAGGGCAGCCGAGCGCGAGACCGTCATAGCCGTCGATCTGATCCACGGAGAAGCTGTCTACCTCGAAGCACTCAACGTCTGCGCCCGCCCCCTGTGCGCCCTCGACGAGAGCCTCTGCCATCTTCTGCGTGTTGCCCGTGCCGGACCAGTACACAACTGCTACCTTTGCCATGTGAAATCCTCCTCATAGAAACCCGAGAGATCTTCTCTCCCTATACTGCCTGCACCAACTCGGCAAGAGGCCGTCCCGCCTCGAGCCGCGTACAGAACTCCTGAGTACAGACCGAGTACTGCTCAAAGAGTGCGCGTGCCTCGGCCTCGTTCGTGTAGACCTTCCAGTATCCGCTGTAGACAAAGTCCTGCCCGCGCCGTTCAATGAACGCACGCACATCCTCCGGCGGGTAGCCGAGGAAGAGCCCGACCTCCGGCGGGAGCGTCTTGCGCACACGCATACGGAGACGCAGGAACTCGAGCCGATCCTCCATGCTGTCCGTAATGCGGTAGCCCGCCCCGCACAGGATATCCTGCGCAGCAGGCACGGTGAGTGCGTGCGCGACGAGCTCCGCACGATAGAAGAGGATGAGGACATACTCCTCGCCCTCCGCGACACGGAACGTCGAGATTCCCTTACAGGAAAAACAGGGCTCATAGGACGCAAGCAGTGCGTCAAAATCCTGAAAGCGGCTCTTTTGAAAGGACAGCAGGCTTCCTGCCATCAGACCCGCAAGCAGGGGTGCAGCGTGATAGCCGAGCAAATGCTCAAAATCTGGACAACGCATCATCATATCCCCCTCTGGAGCGGAACACAGAATATGCCCCGAAGAATCAATCGGTATTCCATTATACCGCAAACGATTCTCATTAGCAATGTATTTTCTCACAGCGAAGGTTATTTTGATATGGTCTTTTCATATTATAGCTGAGATTGCCCTCAGTGACAACCGAATCTTTTTTATTTATCAATAGGCAGAATTTAGAGCGGTGTTGGGGAAAACATTGACAAAGAGCCGTGCGTGTGCTACGTTTAACCAGAATCTCAGCCAAAGGAAGGCTACATAAAATGATCCACCTAAAAAATATTGTAAAGACATACGAGGGAGATATCCATGCGCTGCGCGGGATCAACCTCTCCATCGAGCGCGGCACGATCTATGGCATCATCGGTCTATCGGGCGCGGGCAAGTCCACGCTCATCCGCTGCATCAATATGCTTGAGCGTCCGACGAGCGGCGAGGTGCTCATAGACGGACGCGACCTAATGAAAATGAGCGAGAGTGAGCTGCGCGAGGAACGCCGTCACATCGGCATGATCTTCCAGCACTTCAACCTGCTGTCCTCCGCGACCGTCTACGACAACGTCGCGTTTCCGCTGAAGCTCGCAGGCAAGTCCGCAAGTGAAATCAAGCCAAAGGTTACGGAACTGCTTGCGCTCGTCGGGCTCGCTGACAAGGCGGACAATTATCCGAGCCACCTCTCGGGCGGGCAGAAGCAGCGCGTCGGTATCGCGCGTGCACTCGCGAGCGATCCGAAGGTGCTGCTGTGCGACGAGGCAACCTCCGCGCTCGACCCGCAGACGACAAAGTCCATCCTCGCACTCATTCGTGACATCAACCGTCGCATGGGGCTGACGGTTGTTGTCATCACACATGAAATGCAGGTTATCAAGGATATCTGTGACCGCGTCGCCGTGATCGACGGCGGCATCATCGCCGAGGAGGGCGATGTGGTGGACGTGTTCACCGCGCCGCGCGAGCCGATCACGAAGGAGTTCATCAGCGTCCTGCTCTCGAACGAGCTGCCGACCGCATTTCGCGGCAACCCCATCACAAAGGAACCGTCCCCCGACAGTTATATGCTGCTGCGCCTGACCTTTCTCGGCGAGCGCGCGGACGATCCCGTGCTCGCCGATATGATCCGCCGCTTCCCTGACATCGAGGTGACGATGCTCTTCGGCACGCTTGACCAGATGAAGGATCTCCCGTTTGGCCGCATGATTATCGGCATACGCGGCGAACGCAGAGAGATCGAGGCGGCGATCACCTATCTTTCTGCACAGCATTTGAAACAGGAGGTGATCGGCTATGTCCGCCGAAATGATGCCCCTGCTGACTAAGGCACTGGGCGAAACGATCTACATGGTCATCGTCAGCATGGCGATCTCGTCCGCCATCGGTGTTCCGCTCGGCGTGCTCCTACACGTCACGAGCAAGGGGGAGATTCTCGACGCACCGATGGTGAACCGCACGGTCGGCGCAGCGGTCAATGCGGTGCGCTCGATCCCGTTTATCATCCTGATGGTGGCAATCATACCGCTCACGCGTCTCATCGTTGGCTCTGCCATCGGTACGACGGCGGCGATGGTACCGCTCGTCATCGCCTCTGTCCCGTTCATCGGGCGGCAGGTGGAGACATCGCTGCGCGAAGTACCGCACGGTCTGATTGAGGCGGCGCTCGCAATGGGCGCGACACCGATGCAGATCATCACACGCGTTCTGCTCCCCGAGTCCATGCCCGGCATCGTGAGCCAGCTCACGACCGTCATCATCGCCCTCGTCGGCGAGTCGGCAATGGCAGGTGCCATCGGCGGCGGTGGCCTCGGCGACCTCGCCATCCGCTACGGCTACCAGAGATTCCGTCCCGACATCATGATCGCGACCGTCGTCATCCTCATCGTTCTCGTCCAGCTCGTGCAGTTTGCAGGCAACAGCCTTGCCGCACGACTGAATAAAAGATGATTTTTAAGGAGGTTTTTATGAAGAAATTACTCACGCTCGTACTCGCACTCACAACGCTCGCCCTCGTCGGCTGCGGCGGTGGTGCGGACAATGCCGGCGCAAAGTCGGAGAAGGTCATCAAGGTTGGCGCATCTCCCGTGCCGCATGCCGAAATCCTCGAGATCGTAAAGCCCGAGCTTGCAAAGGAAGGCATCAAGCTTGAGATCGTCGAGTTCAACGACTACGTCCAGCCGAATCTCGCGACGAATGACAAGGAAATCGACGCAAACTTCTTCCAGCACGAGCCGTATCTCAAGAACTTTGTCACCGAGCATCCCGAGCTGAAGCTCGCGAACGTCCTCGGTGTCCACGTCGAGCCGATGGGCATCTACTCGCACAAGATCAAGAACATCAATGAGGTCAAGGACGGCGCACAGGTCTCCATCCCGAGCGACCCGACGAACGGCGGACGCGCCCTGCTCCTCCTCGAGCGCGCAGGACTGCTGAAGCTGAAGGACGGTGTCGGTGCTGCCGCGACCGTACAGGATGTCGTCGACAATCCAAAGAAGCTCCAGTTCAAGGAGATCGAGGCTCCGCAGCTGCCGCGCACGCTCGACGATGTGGACATCTCCGTCATCAACACGAACTGGGCAATGCAGGCAGATCTCGTGCCGACACGCGATGCTCTCTTCATGGAGGACAAGACCTCCCCGTACGTCAACATCCTTGTCGTCCGTCAGGGCGATGAGAACCGCCCCGAGATTCAGGCGCTCATGAAGGCGCTCCACTCCGAGGCGGTCAAGAACTTCATCAACGAGAAATACAAGGGGGCAATCATCCCCGCATTCTGAGTTGCGACAACGCACAGGAGAACCGCATAGTTCTCCTGTTTTTGTTTGCATATACACTCCTATGTGATAAAATATCTCATTATGGATAACATTCTCAGCAAGCTCCGCGCCCTCAAACGCCGCGAGCGCATCTACGGCATACGCAACCCACTCACCTATGACTTTCTGCATCACAACCTGCATCATCTGCACGTTCTGCTCTTTCACAGCGCGGATCAGCAGGACTTTACGCGCGGCGCGATTGTGCGCCAGCTGCTTATCTTCATGCTGCCGATTCTCCTCTCGCAGCTGCTCCAACAGTTCTACACCATCGCAGACACCGCCCTCGTCGGACAGGCACTCGGCGCGGGCGCACTGGCAGCGGTCGGCACGGCGAGCCTCACCCTCTCCGTCATCATCAACTTCTTTATCGGTTTCTCTGCAGGGCTCAGTGTCCTTGTCTCGCATCTCTACGGGGAAAAACAGTACGCACGTCTGAGTGCGCTCGTACAGAGCATCTTCGTCACCGTCCTTGCATTTGCCGTACTCTTTACAGCGGCGGGTATCCTGCTGACCGAGCATCTGCTCACGGCACTCTCCACCCCCGCAGAGCTCATCCCGCAGGCCAGCCTCTATCTGCGCATCACCCTCGGAGGTATGCTCGCACAGCTCCTCTACAACACGGCGAGTGCCATCCTGCGTGCCCTCGGCAACACGACAAGTGCACTGCACTACCTCGCCGCTGCCGTCGTACTCAACATCGTCCTCGACGTGCTCCTCCTCTTCGTCATTCCCTGCGGAATCGCGGGCGCGGCGATGGCAACCGTCGCGGCACAGTACGTCTCTGCGCTCCTCGCCCTACACAAGCTCCTTTATCTGCGCGGTGCATGGCAGCTGCGTCTGCATCGTCCCTTCTTTCAGCCCGCCCACCTCCTGCCCATTCTCGGCACGAGCATTCCCGCAGGACTGCAAGCGGTCTTTATGAGCATCTCGTCCCTCGTCATCCAGACCTACATCAACTCGTTTGGCTATGCAGCGATGGCGGGTATGACCGTCTACGCACGCATCGAGGGCTTCCTCTACTACCCCCTCTTTGCGTTCGGCATTGCACTCACGAGCTTTATCGGACAGAACGTCGGCGCACATGACCATGTGCGTGTACGGGCGGGGCTGCGTGTGAGTCTTCGGATTGCGGCGGGCGGAGCGATGGGCATGGCGCTCGCTGCAGGTCTTGCCGCGCCGACGCTTGTCACCCTCTTTACCGACGATCCTGCCGTCATTGAGAATGCACTCGACGCTGTTTACTATACGTTCCCGTTTTACTTCCTCTACGGCATCAATCAGATCTACATCGGCGCACTTCGCGGTCTCGGCGATACCCTCTATCCTATGATGACCGCGCTCGCCGCCTACTGCGTGTTCCGCGTCGCATGGTGCTATGCGTGGGACATGATCGGCATCCACTCCATGCATGTTGTCTACAATGCGTACAATGTCAGCTTCCTCGTCATGGGAGTGCTCCTCTATTGGGGATGCAGACGCGCACTGCGGCGCACAGATCAGGTGCCCACGGCATAAAGAAGGTCTTACCACACGCACGATCGCGTATGGTAAGACCTTCTTTTATCGGATTACGGGGTCGCGGGTGTCTCCGCATTCACCGCACTGCGGCGGATCATGTCGCCGACGCGCAGGTCGTAGGTCAGAGCCTTCTTGTGCAGGGTCTCGGCACGCGCGAAGTCCTCAGGCAGTCCCGTGTCCAGTCCCTTGACAAAGCTCTCGTACGATGCAATGGATGCCTCCGTCGCCGCCTTTCTCTGGGCGGCGAGATAAGCTGCGCCGCGCGGGACCTCGACTTCGTCCAGCTCACGCTGATATTTTTTCAGCGCAGGGATCATATCCTCCTGCAGGAGGCGGATGAGACCCTTGCGGTGCTCCGTCGTATATGTGCTCCATACGGTCTCTGTCAAGCTGCGGAAATCATGCTGTGTCGAACGAAAAACACTGTTATAGCGGTCCACAATCGGACGCGTCGCCCTAATATACCGCGAGATATCGGTACTTGTCGCCGTCTGCACCGCCTCGAGATAGGCGCGGTAGTTCGCCACACGTGTGATCTGCCACCCCGTCTCTCGCTGCTCCATGCGCAGCTGCAGGGGGAACTCGAGCCCCGTCCCACCATCGCGCACGGTCACGGTTGCCACCGCCGCACTCCCGTCGCGCACAATCTCGCCCATCTGAACAAACTCTGTATCACGCAGATGACTGCACTCCATCAGATACTCATAGTCAATCCCGAGCTGCCGCCCCTTGAGCTCGTCCGTTCCCTCCGGCTCTGCCCATGTACCCGTGCGCACAGCATCCGTAATCGTCCGCGCAATCCCGGACACGACACTGTCCTTGATCTTTTCGTAGAACTTTCCCGAAGCATTGCGTTCTGTCTCCTTTAGGCTCGTGTCACGCGCAAAGAGGACATAGGTGAGGTCGTCGTAGCCCGCATCGGCGACTGCAGCGACATCCACACGCCGCAGGAAAAGCTCCGCATCGTGTGATGCAATCGCCTCCGCCGCCTGTTCCAAGGCATATGCCGGACGTTGGATATAGTAAGCGAGATACCACGCGAGCAGCAGTATCGTCAACACGATCAGTGCCGCCGCCAGTATAAATTTGCGCCGGTGCGCCTTGCGCCGTCGTGCGAGCCGTACACGCCACGCAAACTCATCCATCGCCGCACCCCCTTCATGAAAACCACTGTTATTATAGCATTGAAGGGCGTTTCGTTCAATCACCATACGCTCCAGCTTTTCACCAAAAAAGAGACACCCGTCGGATGTCTCCTTTTTCACCTCGTTACACTCCGAGCACCTCGTCCATCGAGAGCTTCATACGTTCGATGGCGATTTCGAGGTCGTTTTTGCCGATATTCAGCGGCGGGTTGAAGTAGAGCACGTTGCCGAGCGGCCGCAGCAGCAGCCCGTTCTTCAGTGCGCGGCGATAGATGGCGTAGCCGAGGCGGCGTGCGCTGTCAAAGGGACGCTTCTCCGCACGATCCTCGACGAGCTCGACCGCGTGAATCAGTCCGATGTGACGAATCTCGCCGACATTCGGATGTGCGCCGAAGGCATCCGTCATGCGCTCTGTCAGCCATGCGGCGGTATTCTCCGCCTGCTCCAACACATTCTCCTCGTCGAGGATGTCGAGTACGGCAAGTGCCGCCGCACAGCCGAGCGGGTTGCCTGCATACGTATGAGAGTGCATAAACGCCTTGCCCTCGCTCCAATCGGCGTAGAATGCCTCATAGATTTTTTCTTTCACAACAGTGATCGACATCGGCAGATAGCCGCCCGTCAGGCCTTTCGAGAGACACATGAGGTCGGGGGTAATGCCTGCACGCTCGCACGCAAAGAGCCGACCCGTGCGCCCGAAGCCCGTCGCAATCTCGTCCGCAATGAGGAGAACGTCGTGCTCGTCGCAGAGGGCGCGCAGCTTTCTGAGATACTCCTCGGGATAGATGCGCATCCCCGCGCTCCCCTGCAGAAGCGGCTCGACGATCATCGCCGCCGTCTCCTTGCCATGCTCCGCAAAGGCACGCTCCGCGTGCTCGATGCACGCGCAGTCACAGCTATCGCGCTGCTTCCCATACGGGCAGCGGTAGCAGTCGGGTGCCTCGACGTGGATGTTGTCCATCATCATGGGTTTGTACATCTCGGCAAAGAGATCCATGCTCCCGACCGAGAGCGCACCGATGGTCTCGCCGTGATAGCCCTCCGAGAGACACATAAAGCGCGTCTTTTCTGTGCGCCCCGTCTGCCGGCAGTATTGGAACGCCATCTTGAGCGCCGCCTCGACCGCCGAGGAGCCGTTGTCGTTGAAGTGAAACTTTGTGAGCCCCTCGGGTACGAGGGTCGCGAGCCGCTCGGCGAGCTCGATGGCACTGCGGTGAGAGAAATTCGCAAAGATGACGTGCTCCAGTCGGTCGAGCTGTGCCTTGATCCGTGCGTTGATCTTTTCATTTGTATGCCCAAGGAGGTTTGCCCACCACGAACTCACGATGTCGAGATACGAATGCCCATGCACATCATAGAGCCATGCCCCCTTTGCATGGTCGATCACCATCGGCGGGAGTTCCTCATAGTCCTTCATCTGTGCGCACGGATGCCAGATATGGCGCAGGTCGCGCTCCTCAATCGTCGGCATAGCTCTCTCCTTTTCTCTCCTTTATTGATACAGTGCGGCGAGTGCATCCGCCGCCATCGGCAGCTCCGCAGCGTCGTGCTCTACACAGGCAAGCACACGCGCCCCCGTCAGTGCCTCAACCATCGTTACGTTGTCCTCCTGCATCGTGCCGCCCGTCCAGTTGTTGAAGATAAAGCCCTTGAGCGGAATACCGCGCATCTTCAAATGCTCTGCCGTGAGCACAGCCGCATTGATCGTGCCGAGCCCCGCGTCCGCGACGACGAGCGCGGAAAGCCCGAGACGCAGGACGAGATCGTCCAGAATGACGTGCTCCTCATTGTCCCAGCGCAGGGGGCAAATGATGCCGCCGCTCCCCTCCACCGTCAGATAGTCCGTCCGCTCCTTCGCCGTGCGGTAGTCCTGCTCCACCTTATCGAAATCCATCGGACGGCTCTCGATCTGCGCGGCGAGATGTGGCGATACGGCATCGCGATAGATGTAGGAGACGGTGGCATCCTCCGGCGCAAGACCCGCAGCGTGCGCCACATGGAGCGCGTCACCCGGCAGCAAGGTCCCGTCGGCAGCGACCTCCGCCCCCGAGAGTGCCGCCTTGTAGTAGCCTGCACGCAGCCCCGCATCCACAAGTTTTTTCACAATCAGCCCCGTGACGTACGTCTTACCGATATCCGTTCCTGTTCCTGTAATAAATAATGCCTTGCCCATTGTACTCTCCTCAATGCGCGGTATAACGCTCCACGCGAACGCTTAGTTACGCAAACGGTCGGGCACTTATCTGCCTAAATACCTGCGGACTTCTTAAACGCGCTTCGCTTGAACGAAAGAAATCCGCAGGGGGCAGAACGTGCCCTCTGCTCCGTTTGCTCCACTAGGGTTCGCTTTCGGAGCATTACACCGCAATTTCCATCCTCCTACTACAGCCACAGCCCTGCTCGCTGCGTCCGCACGCCGATGTACGCCGCTGCAACACAGAGCAGAAAGTCCGGCAGAACCTGCAGCACGCCGCAGTACCAGATCGCCACCCAGAAGCCGATCGGCGCGTCGATGATATAGTTCGATGCAAAGTAGAAATACGAGATGCCGAAGACATAAACCACCACCATGCCCAAAAGACACGCGGCGAGTGCGCGGCGGAAGGTCGGTGCGCCTATGCGGACGAATGCGCCCGTCACCCAGCCCTGAATGATGAAACCCACGAGGTAGCCGAACGTCGGCTGAAGCACATAGCCGGGGCCGCCACCCGAGGCAAAGACCGGAATCCCGACCAGCCCCATCAGGACGTATGTGCCCACTGCGAGTGCCCCAAGCCGTGCGCCGAGCATCAGCCCCGCCAGCAGCGTAAAGAGGAACTGGAGCGTGTAGACATCCGTCCCGACGGGGATGCGGACGAATGCACCGACCGCAACAAGTGCGATGAATAGGCCGCAAAGGATTATTTCTCGTAGCTTCATAATGTTCAGATACCTCCAAGCGTATTTATCGGCGAAATAAACTTGCTTTATCATACACGCTTCATCTTTTACTGTCAACCAATTTATTTTGTTTTGGTTTACAAATAATCAGCAAAAAAAGACAGCACGCAAACTGTCTCATGTGTTATAATACAGCTGGTGCTATCTATTCGGTGGACGGTCAATCGTAGCCCTAGAGGGTGGTGATTGACTATGAACGAAACAAATATTACGCTTTTGTTGCTTGTCGTTCTAGTATTACTGATAAAAAAGTAAACCGCCCCATAGCAGCCAAGTTATAGGCGGTTTTACTTTCCAACTATACAAGGGCTGACCGTTTACACGATAGCACCTTTTTCTATGCGTATTATACAACAGAACACAAATCTTTTCAAGTACTATCGCTTCGTTACACGCACGCGATCCATCTCCGTCCCGTCGGGCAGGAAGCACGCGATCTCGAGCGCTTCGTGCGTCACCGTCATCGTGAGGTAGTTGTCCGTCTCCGGCTGCGGCAGCGTCACCTCGTCGAAGGCATGGTCAATCCAGAGATTCGGATAGCGCACATTGCCCGCGACGCCCGTGAGGATGTAGAGCGGGCCTTTCTTGTCGGGTGTTTTTGCAAAATGATAAAGGTGTCCACGGTTCCGATAGGTGTGCAGATGTGCCGAGAAGACGACATCGATCGCGAGCTCATCAAAGACGGGCATCCACACCCGCCCATTGTCCTCGTCGATTCCTTCCTCCCGCTCGGGGCGTCCGTTGATGCGGTACTGCAAGACATCCTTGTGCATGAGAACAACGTTCCAACGCTTTCGGTGTGCCTTCAGGTCGCGGCGCATCCACGCCAACTGCTCCGCGAGCAGACCGCTCTTGAACGCGTCGATTTCTTTCTGCTGCGTGCAGAGGACGATGTAGTGTACGTCACCGTAGTCAAAGGAATAGTAGTAACGGTCGAACTCCTTGCTCCCGTTCTTCGGCGTATCGAAATAGTGCAGATATGCCTCGGGCAGCCGTACCTTCCAGTCGCGGTTATACGTCTCATGATTCCCCATGACAGGTGCCATCGGGATCGAGCGCTGCATCTCCTTGACCCCGACGAAGAACTCCGTCCATTGCAGACGATCCTCGCCGTTATCTACGAGGTCACCCATACAGGCAAAGAGCTGTGCGTCCGTGTTGCGTGCCCACGCGAGATGTGCGAGCTGCTTCCAATCCGTGTAGTCACTCGACTGGGAGTCGGGGAAGATCAGCATTTTGTACGGCTCACCGCCAGTCGGTGTATAGAGTGTCTGCCAGTCCGTCGCCGCACCGCCCGATGTGATGCGGTACTGATACCGCGTCCCAGGCATCAGGCGGTCAAGCTCTGCCACATACTGATAGACCTCAATCGAATCATCCGTAAAGCCCTCATCCGTCACGGCATAGCGGCGCATGATTTCCGCCTCTCCCTGCACACGCACCTCGACCGTCTGCTGCTCGATGGGCGATGTCACCTCCCACATCAGGACGCGCCCCCGCCCTGTATTCTCTGTCACGATCTGCCGCAGACGCTCAACGTACAACACACCCGGGAACTGGTGCAGAGCCGTATCTCGAAGTGCACCCAGCCCGCCGAACTTCCAGAGTGCCGCACCGCCAAGTGCAAGTACCCCCGTCGCAGCAGCCGTCTTGATAAATCTGCGTCGATTCATTGTATCGTTATTTGCCATCCATTCACTCCACTATATATGCATTCTCACTCAAAACTCATGCAGACTGTATACAGCAGGAGTCATACTCCTCTGCCGTCAGTGTATGCCCCTCTGCACGCAGCGTGAGATAGCGTGCGACATCCACGCAGCTGATCCGTCCGCCGGGGAGGAAACTCCCCGTATCACAGGCAATGATATTATTCTGCAAAAAGAGCGGCATATTCCGTCTCATGTCAAGCTCACCGATGGACTGCGTCGGTGTGTGCCCGACGACAACAAGTTCCGTTCCGCAATAGCCGCTGAAAAATTCGTCACGAATCCAGAGAAGGTCGTTCGAGGTCTGTTTCTGTTGATGCGGGTTGATTCCCGCATGGACAAAGAGGATGCTCTGCCCGTCGTGCTGCACACGATGATAGAGCGGGCGTGCCTTGACAAAGGCGATGAGTTCGTCTGCCTCCGCCGCGCTCAGAGCCGCGAGCTGCTTTTTCGTCACCTTCCCGCCGTTCATCAGCCAGATATCGAAGTGTCCGCGAAGCGTCCGCCCCAGACCGTACTCCTTCAGATAGGCGAGCATCATCGCCTCATGGTTGCCGCAGAGTGCGTACACGTTCTGATAACGTGTGACCTGCTCCCGCACGAAACGGAGGACTTCTACGGGCTTTTCCCCACGGTCGACATAGTCGCCGAGAAAAACGAGCATATCTTTGTTATCGTCAAATCCGATCTTTTTCCAAAGGACACGCAGTTTGTCCGCATATCCATGAATATCGCCGATGGCAAGAATCCGCCGAAAGGCCATGAAATCCCCCCCCTCTCATATTTTCTATTATAACGTACATCGTCTGAAATGAAAATGATAACCTCCAAATATTCGGTTCTATGATAAGTGTTACGGAAGAATGCGGACAGCGATGCTCCTAAGCAAACCCTAGCGGAGCAAGCGGGAAAAGTGTGCTTGTACGCTTGCGCAACTAAGTGTTTGCGTGGAGCACGCATGTCCGTTGCATTTGACGTTGAGCCAAATATTCCTGCTGTGCGGTGCATGATTGACATTCCACGCATACAGAGCTATGATATAGACGTTGTTTTATGTCTTTCATGCACAGTGCAGGAGGAAGCAAATGATCGAACGCTATACACGTCCGGAGATGGGGCATCTCTGGTCGATCCAAAACGAGTGGCAGACCATCCTGAACGTGGAGATTGCCGCGTGTGAGGCGATGGCGGAGCTCGGCGAGATCCCCGCCGCCGCCGTGGAGAACATCAAGGCGAACGCGAAGTTCGAGGTCGCACGCATCAACGAGATCGAAAAGACCACCGACCACGACATCATCGCCTTCCTCACGAACCTTGAGGAGAACGTCGGCGAGGACTCGAAATACATCCACAAGGGGCTGACCTCGAGCGATGTCAAGGACACTGCGTACTGCGTCATGATGCGCGATGCCGCTGCGATCATCCTCGACGATCTGAATGCGTTCCGTACGGTGCTGCGCCGCCGCGCAGATGAGTTCCGCCATACGCCCTGCATCGGACGTACGCACGGCATCCACGCCGAGCCGATGACGTTCGGGCTGAAAATGCTTCTCTGGAGCGCGGAGATCGAGCGCGACATCGAACGTCTGACGCGTGCGAAAGAGATCGTCTCTGTCGGCAAGCTCTCAGGCGCGGTCGGCACTTACTCCAACATCGACCCGCGCATCGAGGAACTGACGTGCAAGAAGCTCGGCATCACGCCTGTCCGCCTCGCGACACAGGTCATCCAGCGCGACCGCCATGCCGAGTTCGTCACGACGCTCGCCATCATCGCGGGCACGATGGAGAAAATCGCAACCGAGATCCGCAACCTCCAGCGCACGGACATCCGCGAGGCAGAGGAGTTCTTCAAGGCCGGGCAGAAGGGCTCGTCGGCGATGCCGCACAAGCGCAACCCGATCAACTGCGAGCGCGTCTCGGGCATGGCACGCCTCGTGCGCGGCAACGCCGTCGCGGCACTGGAGGACATGACACTCTGGCATGAGCGCGACATCTCGCACTCCTCTGTCGAGCGCGTCATCCTGCCCGATGCGACCATCAACGTGGACTACTGTCTGCACAAGCTGACGGGCATCGTCGACAAACTCCTCGTCTACCCCGATGCCATGCTGCACAACATGAACCGCACGGGCGGACTGATATACAGTCAGCGCATCCTCACGGCTCTGGTGAACAAGGGCATCCTACGTCAGACCGCCTACGTATGGGTACAACGCAACGCCATGAAGCGCTGGCTCGAAAAGGAGGATTTCCGCACGAATGTCGAGAAGGACGCGGACATCTCGGCACATCTCACGAAGGAAGAGATCGACGCATGCTTCGACTACAAGTATTTCCTGCGCCATGTGGATTCCATCTTTGCGCGTTTTGATCTCTAATATTAAGAGGAAGAATTAAGGGGGACTTATCTATGTCAACCATCGTTATTACGGGTACGCAGTGGGGCGACGAGGGCAAAGGGAAGATCGTCGATTACCTCGCAAGCCAGGCAGACACCGTTGTCCGCTTCCAGGGCGGCTGCAACGCAGGTCACACCGTCGTCGCAGACGGGGAGGAGTACAAGCTGCGCCTCCTACCGTCGGGCATCCTCTACAAGGGCACGCACAACATCATCGCAAACGGTGTCGCCTTTGACCCCGAGGTCTGTCTGCAGGAGATGGACGCCATGGCGGCGCGCGGCATCGACACCTCGAACATCCGCATCTCCGACCGCGCCCATGTTGTGATGCCCTACCATCGCCTGATGGACGGCATCGGCGATGCACAGCGCGGTGCGGATAAGATCGGCACAACGGGACGCGGCATTGGCCCCTGCTACATGGATCGCGATGACCGCATTGGCATCCGCGTCTGCGACCTCATGGAAAAGGCTGAGTTCGCGAAGAAGCTCAAGAAGAACCTCGACAGCAAGAACAGCGAGCTTGCCGCCGTCTACCATCACGAGCCGCTCGACTACGAGGAAGTGCTCGCAGAGTACGAGGGCTACGCCGAGCGTCTGCGTCCGCTCGTCACGGACACGATCCCGCTCCTCAACGAGGAGATCGATGCGGGGCGCAAGGTGCTCTTCGAGGGCGCACAGGCGACCATGCTCGACATCGACTACGGCACATACCCGTACGTCACAGCATCGCACCCCATCTCGGGCGGTGTCACCATCGGCGCGGGCGTTGCGCCGCGGAAGATCGACAAGGTCATCGGTATTGTCAAGGCATATTGCACGCGTGTCGGCGAGGGTCCCTTCCCCACCGAGCAGCTGAACGAGATCGGCGAGAAGCTGCGCGAGGCGGGGCATGAGTTCGGCACGGTCACGGGACGGCCGCGCCGTACGGGCTGGCTCGATGCCGTGGTCGTCCGCCATGCGGGGCTGCTCTCCGGCATTGACTACATGGCAGTCACGCGCCTCGACATCCTCGACGGCTTCGACGAGATCAAGATCTGCACTGGTTACAAGTACAAGGGTGCGCTGCTGAAGGGCGTTCCCGCAAGCCTCAACGTCCTCGCCGAGGTCGAACCCGTCTACGAGACCTTCCCGGGCTGGAAGACGGACATCTCAGGCATCCGCAGCTACGACGCGCTGCCCGAGAACGCACGCAAGTACCTCGAGCGCATGGCAGAGATCACGGGCATCGCCCTCGGCATCGTCTCCGTCGGGCCCTCGCGCGAACAGACCATCGTCCTCGCCAAGGATCTTTTCTAAAAAGCATAAACTTACGGCACACTGTGTTCAAAACACACAGCGTGCCGTTTTTGTTTACCTATTCTGCTCTGCCACCGTAAAGCCCGCCTCAACGAAAAACTCCCGATATGCTTCGGCTTTCTTTTCGAGTTTCATCGGGTAGGCACGCGAGGTGGACGGCAGACGCGTGACGAGGAGATCACGGTCGCCGCAGCGTGCGGCAATGGTCATTCCCGTCTTGAAGTCCTTTGCCTTGACCTCCGTCTCAAGCAGCGTGAGCAGGATCTCCGTCGCCTTGCCGCCCGTTGTGCAGATGCGGCGGCAGTGTGGAATCTCTGCGAGCACAGCGGGCAGATCGACCTTTTCCACTACCTCAAGGAACGCGTCCGAGGCATTGTCGTGTTCACGGATCGCACGGCGCACCGTCGGGCAGGAGGCGATGCCACGCTCCGTGAGGAACGCCTTGATCTTCTCCGCATCAAACGCCTTTTCCCCCGCACGCTGAAAGTGCATCGCATCGCCGAAGAACACCAGCCCGTAGACACGCCACATATCGTTTTGGAAATTCGGATAGTGGAACTCCATTGTCCGTTTCTCCGGCTTTGGCGGGAACGTCCCCATCATCATCACCTTCGCGTTCGGCGGCAGGAACGGCGGGAACGGACGCAGCTCGATTTCATGTTCTTCCATCATTATCTCTCCTTATAGAAGCCCCAATGCGTGCTGCACAATGAGCGATGTCCCCGCGACGGCGATCCAGCAGACCATGCCGAGCAGAAGGGGTCGCGTCCCGTGCTTGAGGAGCGACGGCAGATCCGTGTTCAGCCCGATTGCACTCATCGCGAGCACAATGGAGAACTTGCCGAGCATCCCAAGCCCATGCGAAACCTCTGCGGGGAGAATGCCCGTCGTGTTCACGATGCACGCGAGCACGAAGTAGAGCACGAACATCGGGAAGATACGTTTCAACGAAAAACCAGCGCCGCTCTGCGCCGCGCTTCGCATCATCAGCAGCGCGAAGAACAGGCAGACCGGCACGATCATGAGCGTGCGCGTCAGCTTCACGATGGTCGCGTACGCGCCCGCATCATGGCTGTAGGCATAGCCCGCCGCAACGACCGACGACGTGTCGTTGATGGCAGTGCCCGCCCACATACCGAACCCCGCGTCCGACATCCCCCAACTATGCCCGAGGAACGGGAAGATAAAGACCGCAAGCACGTTGAAGAAAAAAATCGTCGCAATCGAGATCACGACATCCCGATCCTTCGCCCCAATGACGGGTGCGACCGCCGCAATCGCCGAGCCGCCGCAGATCGCTGTCCCCGCGCCGACGAGCGCGGTCATATCGCGGTCCATCCCCAGAACCTTTCCCATCAGGAATGCCACGCCGAACGCCACAAGCAGCGTGAAGATCATGACGTAGAGCGACTGCTCCCCGACCTCCACCACATGAAAGAGATTCATCTCAAAGCCGAGCAGGATGATCGCATACTGCAAAATCTTCTTGCCCGTGAATTTAATACCGCTCTCGGTTGCCTGCGGCCGCCGTTTCTTCGCGAACAGCATGCCGAGCAGGATGCCGAACACAGGGCCGCCCACAATCGGAAAGTACAGCCCCAGAATGTATGCCGGTATCGCAAAGAGCAGGGCATAGAGAATGCCATCCATATATTCGCGCTTCATACATACACCTCTCTCACACAAAAAGCTCCGCCCACTCCTTCTCGCGGAATCCTGTGAGCACGCGCTCCTTCGTGATGAGGAGCGGACGCTTTACGAGCATTCCGTCCGAGGCAAGCACTGCGTACTGCTCCTCCTCCGTCATCGCGGGCAGCTTGTCCTTGAGCGCAAGCTCGCGATAGAGCATCCCACTCGTGTTGAAGAAACGCTTCAGCGGCAGTCCACTCTGTTCGTGCCACACACGCAGCTCGTCTGCCGTCGGCTTCTCCGACTTGATGTCACGCATCGGTGCGTTGCACCCGTGCGCACGCAGAAACTTCTCCGCCTTCTGGCAGGTCGAACACTTCGGATAGCCGATAAAAAGAATATCCTTCTCCATATATCATTCCTCCTCGTAAAATCAATGGTGTTGCTTTCCCTATTATAGTCCCTTCCAAAAATTTTTCAAATTTTTCTTTTTGACATATTGACTTTTTGACTATTTGCGATATAATAATAATCGAAAGGTGATTCAAACCACCTTCCCAATCAAAAGCAACTGAATGGCATATCGAATACCAAACATCGCATATGCCGCAAACCTCTAAGGAGTTGATTACCATGTTTGGACTTGTACCTTTTGCCGGCCGTCGGAACCTCTCACAGCGTGACGGCGCGAATCCGTTCGCACTCTTGGACGCAATGCACGATTCCTTCTTCCGCGATGACTTCCCCGCCGCGAACTGGGGCGCGAGCTCGTTCAAGGTGGACGTGAAGGACAGCGGCGATCACTACGAGCTGACCGCCGATCTGCCGGGCATGACCAAGGAGGACATCGCCCTCCACTACGAGAACGGCTATCTCACGATTGCCGCCTCGCGCACGGAATCCAACGATGAGAAGGACGATGCGGGGAACTACATCCGCCGCGAGCGTCACACGGGCGAGGTCAGCCGCTCGTTCTACATCGACGGTATCGACGACGCGAACATCCACGCAGAGTTCAAGGACGGCGTACTGCAGGTGAACCTGCCGAAGACGGCAGACGCACCCGCACGCAAACAGATTGAGATTCACTGACCACACAAAATCCCACCATTCATAAGAACGAGGGGGCTGCTCTCCGAAGCAAGACTTCGGAGAGCAGCCCCCTCGTTCTTATGTCCGACATGCACAAAACAATTTTTATTTTTCAAACCCCATAGCCATCCTTCATATTATATTGTATACTGTATACAATTATTGAAAAACAGGAGGAATATGATGAAGAGACTCTATGCTGCCTATGGCAGCAATCTGAATGTCGCGGCGATGCGGGAGCGATGTCCAAGTGCTGTAATTGTTGGTACGGCGAAGCTCGCGGATACGACTCTGGAGTATCGCGGCAATACGCCGCGCGTCTATCTGACACTCACAGAGAAAAAGGGCGCAACAACGCCCCTTGGGATCTGGGCGGTGACGGAGAGCGATGAGGAGGCACTCGACAGCTACGAGATTTTCCCTGCGCTCTACCGTAAGGAGATGCGGCACGTCCAACTAACGGAGCGGGAGACAGGTGTCGTCAAGGACACGGCGGTATTCCTCTACACGATGGTGGACGGGATGCCGCTCGGCACACCCAATGCGGACTATGTCGCTATTTGCCGCGCAGGGTTTGAGGATTTCGGCTTTGATCCGCACATCCTCGACTGCGCCGCAAGGAAATAATTGGAAGCACTGATAAATTCAGCACCGTCATCTTATCAGCGATTCCAATTTTCACAGGAGGTATTATCTATGCTTGTTCTATCCGGTATCCTCGTCATGGTGGTGGGGCTCGCACTGCGGTTTAACGCTCTGCTGGTCGTCATCGTCGCCGGCTTTGTTACGGGATTTGCCGCAGGGATGTCCCTGCAGGAGATCGTCACGGTCATCGGCGAAGCATTCATCAAGAACCGCTATATGTCGCTCTTCATCCTCGTGCTGCCCGTCATCGGGCTCTCGGAGCGGTTCGGACTGCGCGAACGTGCGGAGTATCTCATCTCGAAGATCTCTGCGGCAACGGCGGGGCGTATCTTTATGCTCTATATGCTCGTGCGCCAGATCACGGTCTCGCTCGGCATCTCGCTCAGCGGGCATCCGACGTTCATCCGCCCGCTGATCTCGCCGATGGGCGAGGCGGCAGCGCTCAAGGGACGCAAGGCATCGCCCGAGATCCTCGACAAGATCCGTGGACAGGCGGCAACGGCGGAGAACGCGGGCAATTTCTTCGCGCAGAACGTCTTTATCGCGGCGGGCGGGCTGCTCCTCATCAAGGGTGTGCTCGAGGAACATGGCTACGAGGTGGATCTCGTCACGATGGCACTCTACTGCATCCCGACCGCCGTGGTCGCATTCCTCTTTGCGGCGATCCGCTTCCATCTCTTTGATCGGCGCATCGAGCAGGAGATTGCGGCATACAACGAAACGAAGAAAGGCTAAGGAGGGAATGCTATGCTGACACTCGATCACGTCTATCTCCTCTGCGGGGTCTACCTCGTCCTCTTCGGGGTGCTCTCGTTCGGAGACAGCAAGAATCTGAAACGCTTCGGCACGGGTCTGTTCTGGCTCGTCTACGGCATCACGTTCCTTGGCGGCTCGGCACTCGGCAACGAGAATGCGGGCTGGATGGTCATTCTGATGGCGGTCATTGTCGCCGCAAAGCAGATGGGGCACGGCGACTATCACGAGACATCCAAGGAGGAGAAAAATGCCTCGGCGCAGCAGCTCGGCAACCGTCTGCTCATCCCCGTCCTCGCGGTCGGTGTAATCACGCTGATACTCGCGGCGACAACGAAGCTGGGTGCACTCGTCTCCTTCGGCATCGCCTCCATTGTCGCCATTGTGATTGCGCTCGCCATCACGCGCGGCGCACCGCTCCAGACGTTCCATGAGGGGCGCCGTCTCATCGACGCCATCGGCTGGGCTGCGATTCTCTCATAGCTGCTTGCGGCACTCGGCTCGCTCTTTGCCAAGGCGGGCATCGGCAAGATTGTCTCGGACATTGTGGCAAGCGCCATCCCGACGGACAGTGCACTTGCCGTTGTGATTGCCTACTGTCTCGGCATGGCAGTCTTCACCATCATCATGGGCAATGCCTTTGCCGCGTTCGCGGTCATCACGAGCGGCATCGGCATTCCTCTCGTCATCGTCGCGCACGGTGCAAATCCCCTCATCGTCGCTCCGATTGCGATGCTTGCGGGCTACTGCGGCACACTCATGACCCCGATGGCGGCGAACTTCAACATTGTCCCCGCCGCGCTGCTTGAGATGCAGAGCAAATACGGGGTCATCCGCGCACAGATCCCACTCGCGATCGCACTGCTCGCGGCAAACATCCTGCTCATGTATTTCCTCGGATTCCATTCCTAAGAACTGAAAGGGGGAAGCGGCGGCATCCCCGCCGCGCCTACGCTATGAAAAAACTTCTGATTACGGGCTTCCAGCCCTTCGGCGGCGAAGCAATCAATCCTGCACTGGAGCTGGTCAAGCAGCTCGCGGGCAAAAGCATCAATGGCTACGAGGTGATCGCGCGTGAGATCCCCGTGGTGCGCTACGAGGCGCTCGATGCGGTACGCGCTGCAGTGGATGAGATTTCGCCCGATGCCATCATCATCGTCGGACAGGCGGGCAGCCGCCCCGACATCACGGTCGAGCGCATCGGCATCAACATCGACGATTTCCGCATCCCCGACAACAAGGGCAATCAGCCCGTCGATGAGCCCGTTGCAAAGGACGGCCCCATCGCCTACTGGGCGACGCTGCCGATCAAAAAGATGGTCGCCAACATGAAGGTGGCGGGCGTCTCCGCGAGCGTCTCGAACTCGGCAGGAACGTACGTCTGCAACCACCTCCTCTACGGCGTGCTCCACCTCCTCGCCACAGCGGGCAAGGCGCACATCCCCGCCGGCTTTGTCCACATCCCCTACCTGCCCGAACAGATGGCTGTGCGCAAGGGGATCGAGAGCCAGTACCCGACGATGGGTGTCGAGACGCTCGTCAAGGGCTTTACGGCAATGATTGAGGCACTGGACTGACGATACACCATGCCTCTGAGAGGAGAGAGCAATGAGAATCGAGCACGATTTCCTTGGCAACATGGAAGTCCCCGACGATGTCTACTACGGTGTGCAGACGATGCGTGCCATCGAGAACTTCAACATCACGGGGCAGAAACTCGACCCTGATTTTATCAAAGCACTTGCCACGGTGAAAAAGGCGGCGGCTCTTGCGAACATGGATACAGGCCGTCTCCCGCACGAGATCGGCGACGTGCTC
Source organism: uncultured Selenomonas sp. (assembly GCA_963555475.1). Taxonomy (GTDB): domain Bacteria; phylum Bacillota; class Negativicutes; order Selenomonadales; family Selenomonadaceae; genus Centipeda. Next base: position 80,557 of record CAUVVR010000004.1, on the reverse strand, counting down.
GTGCAGGCGGCAGACGAGATCATCGCGGGCGGGCATATTGAGCAGTTCCCTGTCGACCCGATTCAGGGCGGTGCGGGCACATCCGTCAACATGAACATGAACGAGGTGCTCTGCAACCGCGCCCTCGAGCTGCGCGGCGATCCGAAGGGACGCTACGACATCATTTCACCGAACAACCACGCGAATATGGCGCAGTCGACGAACGACGCGTTCCCGACGGGCATCAAGGTCTGCCTCTCTGCAAAGGGTGCGGTATTCCTTGCCGCGCTCGACCGCCTCGCCACGGAGCTCGAAAAAAAGGCGACGGCATACCGCGCAATTCTCAAGATGGGACGCACCCATCTGCAGGATGCCGTTCCCATCACGCTCGGACAGGAGATGGGCTCGTACGCCTCTGCCGTGCGCCGCTCCATGCGCCGTATCCGCTATGTGCTGCGCCATATCCATACGATCAACATGGGCGGCACTGCCGTCGGCACGGGACTGAACGCCGAGCCTGCCTACATCAAGGCAGTCGCCAAACGGCTCTCGGAGATCACGGGCGAGCAGTACCGTACGTCGCAGAACATCATCGACGCGACGAACAACACGGATGCGTTTGCAGACTTCTCCTCCGCGCTCAAGAATGCGGCACTCGTCCTCATCAAGCTCGCGAATGACTTCCGCCTCATGGCATCGGGGCCGCGCTGCGGGCTGAACGAGCTGCACCTCCCGATGCGGCAGCCGGGCTCGTCGATCATGCCGGGCAAGGTCAACCCCGTCATCGCCGAGGTGCTCGATCAGGCGTGCTATCAGGTCATCGCGGGCGACCTCGCCGTGACGCTCGGCGTGGAGAACGGACAGTTCGAGCTGAACGTCATGGAGCCGGTCATGGCGTTCAATATGTTCAACTCGCTGAACTACATCACGCGCGCGGTCGACACCTTCGTCGACAAGCTCCTCGTCGATCTGAAACCAAACGTCGAGCAGTGCCAGAAGTGGCTCGACAACAGCGTCGGCATCGTGACCGCCCTCCTGCCCCACATCGGCTATGAAAAGTCCGCCGAGCTCGCACGCGAGGCATATACGACGGGCAAGCCCATCCGCGAGATCATCCTTGAGCAGGGCATCCTCTCGAAAAAGGAGCTGAATCACATTCTCTCACCGCGCCAGATGACGCGTCCGGGAATTGCATAGCAGCCAACAGAGGGAAGTATCGCCGTTGATACTTCCCTCTTGTATGAAGGAATTTATTCTTTTTGTCGAAAACTCGTATAGTTTTCGATTGTTTCAAAGGAGGTCTTTTCATTGGCAATTACAGGTGGAATCATCGTCATTTTTGCCTTTGCCGCGATCATCAAGAAGTATGAGACGCGCATGGTGCTGCTCGCTGCGGGCTTTCTCATGTGCTTCATCGGCGGCGTCACGGGCAATGCGGTCGCGACGTTCAGCAAAACGATGGTACACAGCTCGCTCGTGCCCGTCATCTGTACGGTCATGGGCTTTTCGTTCGTCATGAAGATCACGACCTGTGACCGTCACCTCGTCGAATCCATCTCGGGGGTCATCACGCGGAGCAAATTCATCCTCATCCCGCTCGCAACGCTGCTGACGTGGTGGATCAACATCGCAATCCCGAGCGCGGCGGGCTGCTCGGCGGCGGTTGGCAGCATCCTCATCCCGACGCTCATGGCAGCGGGCGTTCATCCTGCAATGGCGGGTGCGGCTGTCCTCGCAGGGACATGGGGCAGCGCGATCAGTCCGGGGCAGGCGCACAACATCTTCGTCGCCGATCTCGCGCAGACCGATCTCATGACCGTCATCATGGCGCAGGTTCCTGCGGCAATCGTCGCATCCATTGTTGCTGTCGTCACGCTCACCATCATCGCCACCATGCGCAAGGAGGGTCCCGACGAGGCACGCCGCCTTGCCTATCACGCACAGCTCGAAAAGGAGGAGGGCAGCAAGGACTTTAAGGTCAATCCGCTCTACGCACTCGTCCCGCTCGTACCGCTCGTCCTGCTCGTCCTCGGCAGCAAGCAGATCGCCGTTCTGCCGCTCACGGATGTACCGACGGCGATGATCGTCGGCACAGTGCTCGCCCTCATCGTCACGCGGCAGAATCCGCAGGAAATCACGAAGAAGTTCTTCGACGGCATGGGCGAGGCGTACGGCGGTGTCATCGGTCTTATCGTCTCCGCCGCCGTCTTTACCGCAGGAATGTCCGCAATGGGGCTCACGGATGCACTCATCGAAGCGATGAAGGGCTCGGAGTCCATCGCAAAGATTGCGGGCGCGTTCGGCCCATTCATCATCGCCGTCATCTCCGGCTCGGGCGATGCCGCCGCGCTCGCCTTCAACGGTGCGATCACACCGCAGGCAGCATCGTTCGGCATGAGCATCATCGACCTCGGCTCGATCGCGCAGATGGCGGGCTCGATCGGACGCTCCATGTCCCCCGTCGCGGGTGCGGCACTCGTCTGTGCGGGACTTGCCAAGGTCAGCCCGATGGAGCTGTCAAAGCGCAACGCGCTCCCGATGCTGCTCGCCACGATTACCTTTATGATTGTTCTCTTCCTCGGAAAGTAGGCAGCCATGATTGACAAAAAGCGTGTACTGGACGAATTTTTCGAGCTGGTTTCCATCCGCTGCTCCACGCTTGACGAGCGTGAAATCGCCGATCTGCTGACAGCGCGTCTGCGTGAGCTCGGTGCGGCGGAGATTCACGAGGACGGAGCAGGCAAAGAACTCGGCGGAAACACGGGCAACATCGTCGCGAACTTCAAGGGGACTGTCGCGGATGTGCCTACCGTCATGCTGACGGCGCACATGGACTGCGTCGAACCGTGCGCGAATATCAAGCCGATCTTAAAGGACGGTATCATCCGCTCCGACGGAACGACCATCCTCGGCGCGGACGACAAGGCAGGGGTGGTTGCCATCCTTGAGACGCTGCGCTGCCTGAAGGAGCATGACATCCCACACGGCAATCTCCAAATTGTATTTACCGTTGCCGAGGAGGGCGGCGTCAACGGCTCGCGCTGTCTCGACACATCGCTCCTCACCACCGATTTTGGCTATACGCTCGACACACACGGACACGCAGGCACGGCAGCGTTCAAAGCCCCCGGCAAGAATCAGCTTGCCGTACGCATCGTGGGCAAGGCGGCGCATGCGGGCATCGACCCTGACGCAGGAAGGAACGCCATCACTGCGGCGGGAAGAGTGCTCACCGCCGTTCCGCAGGGACGCATCGACGAGGAGACCACCTGCAACGTCGGCAAGATTGAGGGCGGCACAGCGACCAACGTCGTCGCCGAGTTCTGCACGCTGAACTTTGAGACACGCAGCCGCGACAAGGCGAAGCTGGACGCACTCACACAGCGCATGGTGGACAGTGTAAACGCAGCCCTCGACGGGACAGGCTGTACGGCGGAAATCGACATCAAGAAGGACTACGATCCCTACGAACTCCCCCCCGACGCGCTCCCCATTCAGTATCTGCGCCGCGCCGCAGAAAAGCTCGGCTTCCCCGTCGTGCTTGAGGAGGAGGGCGGCGGCTCGGACGCGAACCACTTCAACGCCTACGGTGTGCCGACCACCGTCCTCGGTGTCGGCATGACGGACTGTCATACGAAGGAGGAGAGCATCCGCGAGCAAGACCTCTACGAGGCGGCAGAGCTGACCCTCGCCATTGTGCGCGAGATTGCAGAAAAAGGATAAAAGGAAGGACTGTTGTACGCCCCCAAGCCTTCCCCGTATGACGGGGAAGGTGGACCGCCGCGCGGTGGAAGATGCACAACAGTCCTTAAATTTATGCGTAGTTTAATACCTGTTGCTAACGCCCTCGCTCCATGCTATAATCACTTCATCGAAGAAAACGAAAGCGGGTGATTTTTTGGCGGCAAACGAAAGCTACCGCAGCGGCGGCACAGCACAGATGGGCGTTCCTGCGCGGCGTGCAGAGAGTACACCCGGCAATGTGCGGCGCATGGGCGAGGTCGCGGCAAGCGTGCGGCAGGATGCCATCACACCGGAGTATTTCATCACCCACTTCTACGAATACCTTCCGCGCTACATCGCGGGCGGTGCGCCCACGGCGGACACGCGCGACACCTACGAGCTCGCCATCCGACTGTTTCTCCACTGGTGTATGGAGCAGGGACTTCATCCACTGAACGACGTGCACGACTATCAGATCCGCGTCTACATGGAGGAAATGCGCACACGCGGCTACAGCGCGGCGACACTCATGATCAAGGGCGCGGCAATCCGCGCATTTTACAAGGTCGCGGAGCGGCTCTCCTTCATCGCCGAGAACCCATGTGCCGACCTGCAGCTGCGCAACCCGCAGCACCTCGACGAGGACTATAAATATCTCACCGTCGATCAGATCAAGGAGATCTGTGAAGGGCTTGCGGCAGACAAGAACGCGCTGCGTCGCCTCCGCAACCTCCTCATCGTCTACCTCATGGGAGTCGAGGGGCTGCGCGTCGTCGAGGTCATGCGCCTCTCGGACGAGGACATCGACTGGCAGCGTGGACGCATCGAGATACGGGGCAAGGGACACGCGGGCATCATCTACCCGTGTGAGGAAACCTTTCAGCTCCTCAAGGCATACATCGAAACACGAGGTGCCATCCCGCCCGAGAAACGTCTCACGCCGACCATCATCTCCTGCTCGCCAAACAATCGGAACGGGCGCATCACACGTGTCGGCATCCGCTACGTCATCAACAAGGCACTGACGGATGCGGGGCTGAAACAACCCGGCTATGCGTGCCACCTCTTCCGCCACAGCTGCGGCACGAACCTCTATCAGGAGACGAAGGACCTGCGCGTCGTGCAGGAAACCCTGCGCCAACGCAGCCCAAAAGTCACCGCAAAATACGCCCATGTCCACGACCGCATAGAGAAACGGTACACCGGCGGCATCTCGCCCGGTATGAATATGGAGGATATGCAGCAGACGACGAAAGCGACAGAGAAAACATAAACAAAACCACAAAAGCCCGACTGTGAGCACATTGCTTCCACAGCCGGGCTTTTTTCGCATTTCTCTACATCACTGCAAGATCTCTCCGATGCGCGCCATTACCTCCCGATCAATGTCATCCAGCATAGCAAACCGTCGCCGATAAACCGCACGCTTACGCGTCGGTACTTCCTCCATCGTCTTGCGCTTCTCGATGAGGGGGAGCTCCATAAAGCGTCGGTCCTCTGTGTCCGTCCCTCCCGCCTCACGCCAAAATTCGCTAAAATCCGTCTTGAGCTTCCGATCGACGCGCACATGGTTGTTCGCATAGTAGCCTTCGTTCGTTACGGCGTAGATCCGCCCCAGCCCCAGACTGCGTACAACTGCCTGCGCGATGTAGAGTACGAGATTTTTCGTCCGATAGCTGTGACATGCCTTTGTCGCCTGCTTGACCACATCGCGTGCATCCTCCATATTCGGTCCCTGCATCGCCCCAATCCACATAGCGGGCGTTCCATCAACAGCGGGAGCAATCCAAAAGATGATCTGATAGAGTGAGGCCGTTCCCATGCGCAGGATGACAGACATGAGGCCTTCCTTGCGCTGGCCGTAGTCAAAAAAGAGTGCCGCAGTCAGTTCCTCACCCATACATTCGGGCCCTGTCCACAATGGGAGGGATTCCCGCTGATAGAGCGGAAGGAGCACATCCTCACGCAGCTTCCCACGCAAAAACTGCATATGCTCCTCCACGATGCGCACACGTTCATCAAATGTCGATTTGTTATAAAAGAACGCGCGTGTCGGCTGCTCATAGACGAAGGGATATATGTCCGCCAGCTTTGACAGCATCGCATCTTTTCGGAAAAACGCGTCAAGCTCCTGCAGCTTTCCACGATGCAGCCATGCGCGTACACAGAATATGATCGCCCGCCGCACTTCGCGCGGATTCTTCATGTCATAGATCTGCTTCGATAGTTGATAAAATGATTGCACCAATCCACCCCCGTCTTAGCTCAGCAGGTTCCGAACGAAATTCGCCCTGCTGTATTTTTCCGAAGCACACCGCAGTTGTGCCGCATAGTGTTCCTTCCGCTCAGAGAAGCGATTGACGAATTCCTCCATCCCACGCAAAAATGATTCATAGCTGCCCATATCCACGATCTCGCCAATGTCAAATTCTGCCAGTATCTCCGGATTCAGCACATCTGTTGTGATGACCGGCTTCTGAAAACCAATTGCCGTAAAGTAGAGTGCACTCCAGTTATAGAGATAACGCTCTGCCGTATAGGGCAGGAACAACACATCGACAGAAGCAATTGCCTCGTACCATAAGGCACCGATAAGTTTTTCTGTCAGCACCGTAATCGACGAATGCGACCGATACTGCTCCACCAGTGCCTCCACATCCGTGCGGTCCGCAGTCGTTGTCGGGGCTGCCTGCAAAACGAAGTGCACAGAGCGCGTGAACCGCCCTTCCTCGGCTGCACGCAGAAACCACGCGAGCTTTTTCTCCCCCCTGCGATAGTGCCCGAAAAACCCGATGCGAAGAATATCATCGGTCCGCTTTGCCTGCATAACAGGCGGTGCCATGACCGGCGGAGCAATCAGACGCACGTTATCCGGTCGCTGTGCACCAAAATCATCCCGCAGTGTGGTGACATAGAGCCGGACGTTGCGATAGGGCTGGCACAAACGTGCCGCCTTTAAGAATTTCGGCATTTCCTGCGGGTTCACACCGAGAAAGATAAAGTACACGGGCATAGAACTATGCCGCAGCGAGCTCTTTTTCAGCGCACGCAGATAACGATAGGTCGCCGTCGTAAGCAGCACGGCATCGATCCGCTCGCGCACGATTGCCTTCGCCATCGCGTTGAACCATTTTACTCTTCGATACTCCCTCTGCACGGAGAGCCAGATCTTTTTGAGACGACCCGCACCATCATAGCTGACGATGTGGCCTCCCCCCAGCTCGCATAAAGGCACATGGAAATCACGCCCCAAATCTGTGCCCATCGGCAAAAAGAGGATGGGTTCGTGCCCCTCCTCTTTCAAGGTCTCTATGATGATATGGTCAAATTCGAGTTCAAACCCGCCATCGGCTTTCACCGTTTCCAGTATTGCAACTCTCACGATAACCTCCGCCCGCTCACATCAATGCGCAGCCATTGGAGACACAGCCCCATGAGGAGCCAGTGCAGCTTCATCACGGCAGAGTTGCCCATGTTGTACTCGGTCAGCCCTTGGAGGAGAAGGCCCAACAGGACGGCAGGGATGAGCAGAGCCGCGACATGGTGCGTTGCCCGCCATGTGCCGAAGCCATAGGAAAAGCACGCCCACCAAAAGAAGAATAGTGCCAAAATGCCGATCGTACCGCACTCGGCGAGCATATGCATGATGTTGTTGTGCGCGTGCGTGAGCTCGCGCTCCTTTGCCTCCGGCAGGATGTAGTGTCCCTGGTACTCTGCCTTAAACCGCGCAAATCCGATGCCGACCGCCGGATGATCCTCAAACATATGGATCGCGCTCGTCCAGAGCAGGAGCCGCTCAGAGTTGCTCTGCATCTTCATGTCGCCAATCGTTGCAAGGCGCGACGAGAGTGCCGGTGTCAGGGCGAAGATTCCGGCAAAGACGAGCAGAACGGCGAGCGCACCGGCAAGAATTTTCTTCTTCTCACGCACGAGGAATGCGGCACAGACAAATACCGTGATCGGAACACCGACCCACGCGCCGCGCGTCCCATTGAAGAGGAGTGCAAGACACCCGAGCCCGAGCGCGATGGCGGCGGGCAGACGATAGCGGGCTTCCATGCGGCCGCTCAAAAGGAGCAGGACGAGGGCAGGGATCAGCATCGAGAGGAAGCCGCCTACCGACATATAGATGGAGAAGCCCGATGCCCTATAGTTCCCCTGCACCACCCCCTGAAAAATGATCGCAAGGTCGTTGATGACAAAGGATGCCCCGACAAACACGGCAATGAGTGCCAGCCGCCGTTTCTCCCAGACCATCAGCAGAACGGCATACAGCCCGATCATGCGATAGCCATAATGATCGCCGAAGGTTCGGAGACTGTGTGACACATCGCTCGAAAAAAGCGACGTAAAAACGATCGCCCCCATCAGGATCAGAAGCGCCACACGGATCCGTCCGTCCGGCAGGGCGTTGAGCAGATCGTCGTGTTTGCGCCAGACACGCAGGAGCAGAACAGCAACCAGTGTCCCCAAAAAGACATTCGCAGCTGCGATGGAGATATTACTGAACAGCGCGAATCCACAGAGCAGATAGAACGCCCATGTGTGTATGCGCTCCACATCCATGCTGCGCCATCTCAATCCTTTGCCCGAAAACATACAACCCCTCTTCTCTCTGCGACATCTATCTCAAATCTCCATGTAACGGAGCTTGACATACTTTACCATTGTATAAAATCCGTGGAACATCGCCAGGATAAATCCAAGCCGCCCGTCCAGAGCCCCACATTGAAGAATGTAGAAGCGAAAAAAAGCAAACGGCGGGTCAAACAGGATCTTGAGGAACGAGGCACGCTTCCCCTCAGCGTACTGACGCTCCGCCATGAGCGTTGTATACTGGTTGAGCTTTTGGAAATAGTGCTCCCACGTTGTATAGGTGTAGTGCAGGAGACTCCCCCTCAGCCGCTGTACGGGAAGCGCAGACTCCGTCCGCTCGTGGACGAGCCCCTCCCAGCGCACCGCATCGCGCGGGAAGAAGCGGCGCGGATAGTCCGGTCGGTGACCGCCGTAGTACATACGCTGTCCAAAGGCGACATTGATCCGCTTGATCTCGTAGACCGCGCGTACATTCTCCGCCATCACACGGCGCAGCTCAGCCTCCGTCTCCGGCTGAACGCGCTCGTCTGCGTCCACATAGAGTACCCAGTCTGCGTCCGTCTGCGTCAGAGCAAAATTGCGCTGCCCTGCAAAGTCCCCCGCAAGCGGATGTGCCACAACACGAGCCCCTGCCGCACGAGCAAGCTCTGCCGTACGATCCGTGCTCTCATCATCGATCACAAGGATCTCATCGGCAAACGCCGCACTCTCAACACACGCCACAATGTGCTGTTCCTCATTGTGCGTGAGAATAATGACGGCAAGCTTCACGCGACTACCTCCTCTCTGTTACCTCTCTGCCTCCACCGCATTTCGCACGCAGTCCAAAAGGCTTCCGCCCGCATAGTGCACGCCCCGCACACCCGCAGCCTCGGCGGCGGTGACATCGCTCGCCGCATCGCCAAAAAGGAACGAGGCGGCGGGGTCGATGTCATGTTCCACAATCGCCCGCAAGATCATGCCGGGCGCAGGTTTGCGGCAGTCACATTGTTTCACATATGCGGGCACAGATCCCTCTGTATGGTGAGGGCAGTAGTAGAATGCGTCAATGTGTGCACCATGTGCCACAAGCTCCGCATTCATCCAGTCATGCAGATGGCGCACGGCATCCTCGTCATAGTAGCCGCGTGCGATGCCGCTCTGGTTCGTGACGACGATAACGAGATAGCCGTGTGTATTCGCCCAACGAATCGCCGCAATCGCCCCCTCGATCCATACAAAGTCCGCGGGATCGTGGAGGTAATGTACATCAACGTTGAGCGTATCGTCGCGGTCGAAAAAGATCGCCTTATTCGGCATACGAAAAATACCCGCCGGCATTCAAGAAATCGCAGTACTCCTTGACCGCTTCCTCCATCGGTGTGAATCCGCCGTCGTAGCCCGCTGCGAGGAGCGCCGTCGTATCCGCCTGCGTGTAGTTCTGGTACTTGCCACGCAACACCTCGGGGAAGTCGCGATAGACGATTCTTCCCTTGCCAAGCGCAGCGATGACGGCACGCGCCGCCTCGTTGTAGCTGTGCGCAACACCCGTGCCGCAGTTGTAGACACCGCTCTCGCCGCCGTTCTCAAAGAAATGCAGATTCACACGCACGACATCACCGACATAGACGAAGTCACGCCGCTGCTCACCGTCTGCAAGCCCGTCCGTCCCACGGAAGAGACGCGCCTCGCCCATCTCCATGATCTGATGATAGAGCTGATAAAAAATGGACGCCATCTTGCCCTTGTGATGCTCTTGGGGACCGTAGACGTTGAAGTATTTCAGACCGACAATCGGACTGCGCGCCTCGGGAATCACCTGCCGTACATAGCGGTCAAACGCGAGCTTTGAGAACGCATAGGGATTGAGTGCATCCTCGCAGCGTCCGCCCTCCGTAAACCCATTTTTCCCTGCGCCGTAGGTCGAGGCGGAGGAGGCATAGAAGAACGGAATGCGTGCACCCATCGCAAAGTGTAGGAGTGCCTTGGAGTAAGCATAATTCTCCTTCATCATGTAGTTGACATCGTACTCCATCGTGTCCGAGCACGCGCCCTCATGAAAGATCGCGTCGATGTCCGTCCCATCGAAGTCCCCCTCCTCCACGAGATGGAGGAAGTCATCCTTCTGTTGGTAGTCGATGAAGTGCAGCCCGCGCAGGTTCTTGTAGTTCTCACCGTCCTTCAAATCGTCGACAATGAGAATGTCCTTATGGCCGCGCTGATTGAGTGCATGAACGAGATTACTGCCGATAAAACCGGCACCACCGGTAACGATAATCATCCATTTGCCCCTTCCTGATGATCGAGCACCTGCAGCAGTTCCTCTCTGCTGACCGCATAGGTACCGAGTTTCGAGACGACAACGCTCGCCGCAACATTGGCAAGATATGCCGCATCCGCAGGCTTCAGCCCCCCCGCAAGGCCAAGTCCGAACACGGCGATCACGGTATCGCCCGCACCCGAGACATCGAAGACCTCCTGTGCCTTCGTCGGGATGTGGACGACCTCCTCACCATGGATCAGCGAAAGCCCCTTCGCCGAGCGCGTGAGGACGACATTGCGAATGCCAAATTTGCGCATCGCATAGCGTGCCGCCTTTTCGACCTCGAAATCCTTGTTCGCGATCGGCTCAAGCATGATCTCATTGATCTCCTTGATGTTCGGCGTGAGGTAGTCTGCGTCCTTGTACTTCAGCCACTGTGCGCCCTTCGGGTCGACGATGACAGGCACGCCGTGATCGTGCGCCGCGCGAATGATGTGCTGGCACGCGAACTCCGTGCACGAGCCCTTGCCATAGTCCGAGATGATAACGCAGTCCATGCTTTCGTTGAGCTTTTGATCAATATAGGCGAGGTACTTCTGTGCGTAGTCACCGTCAATCGGGCTCGCGTCCTCAAAGTCGAGCCGGAGCATCTGCTGATGACCGCCGATGATGCGGATCTTCGTCGTGGTCGGACGATCCGTATGGATAAGCCCGCTGTAGTCGATGCCGCGTGCGGCAAATTTCTCAAGGAGACTCTTGCAGTGCGCGTCATCGCCCACATAGCCCGCAATGCTGACATTCGTTCCGAGGAGCGCAAGGTTGTGCGCGACATTCGCCGCGCCGCCGAGAGTTTCACGCGTGCCTGTCACATGTGTAATCGGCACGGGTGCCTCGGGGGAAATGCGCGTGACCTCGCCCGAGTAATACTTATCAAGCATAACATCGCCGACGACGAGGATGTTGCTGCGCACACTCTTCTCCGCGACCGTTTCGCGGATCTTTGCCATATCCATGAGAACGCTCCTATCTGTAATGAGAACCATCAATACATATCAATCAAATCCATGCGCTTTGATCCCGTCGGGCAGGACAGGGCGAACAAATCGGCCCGCCGCTCCTTTCGGCGCAAGGATGAACGCGCCGTCCACCTGCTCCACCACACGCGTCTCGAAATCCACCGCACGGGGCAGTTCGTGCGCAGGTGTCTCCCCAAACTCCCTGAGCATCTGATCCGCATATTTCAAGATCAGGTCGGGCGGCATGCGCTTCATACATTTCATGTACGCATCACCCGTCAGCGGGCATTCGTGCAGACGGCACGGATGGCACGGCACAGGGGCACGCACGGAAATACTCTTTGCATCATAGGGGTAGAATCCCGGGATCGGCGACGCACCGAACATACAGAGGACGGGGACGTTCATCGCCACACCGACGTGCATCGGCCCCGAGTCCGTTGTGATGAAGAGAATACAGCGGCTGAGAAGCCCCGCGAGTACGCCGAGGCTGAGCTGTCCGGTGAAGATGCGCAGGTGCGGATGATCCTTCTGCCGCATCTGTGCGCGGCATGCTGCGACCATCTCCACATCCATTGGACCGCCCATCACGGCAAGATGATAGCCGCGTGCAAGGTAGTAGTCGGCGACCTCTGCAAAATAGGCATCCTCCCATCGCTTCGTCCGCCAGCTCGCGCCGATGTTGAGCGCGATCACCTTGTCCGTCGGGGTAAAATGCTCCGCCCAGAGCCGCGCCGCTTCTTTTTCGGCGGCGGGCGGCAGCCACATCTGGAGCCCCGCATCGTCGACTTCGCCAATCACCCCCGCCGCACGAAGCGCAGCATAGTGCGAGTGAACCTCGTGCATGATCGGATGTTGATCGGGGCTGACATGATCGAAGAAAAAAGAGAAGCCCGGCTTTGTGTAGCCCACGATGCGCTTGCCGCCACTCAGTGCCGCGAGTGCGGAGGAACGCTCGTTGCGATGGAGATTGATGACGAGGTCGTACTTCTGCTTTCTCAGACGATGGGCAAAACGCAGGATGCCGAGGAAACTTCTGTCCCGCCCCTTCTTATCAATCAGCAGGCACTCATCAATGTTCCGATTTTCCTGCACAATGTCCGCGAGAATCCGATCCGCAAGGAGCGTGATGCGCGCCTCGGGATAGTTGTGCCGCAGTGTCCGCAGGACAGGCGTCACAAGCATGAGGTCACCGAGATGCATGAGGTTGATGACGAGAATGTTTTGATACAAACTTACAATCCCTCCAACCGCCGTAATTTCATCGCTGAAGCAGGGGGCGCATTTTCGCCGCGACATCATCCGGTGTGATCGCAGCGAGGCAGTCCAGCCCCTTCGGGCACGCACGCTTCCAGCAGCCACGACAGGAGCGGTCAACCTCAATCGCATTTTGGAGCTGCCCATAGGGGCCATTGCGATTCGCGTCCGTCGGCCCCATCAGCATGACCGTCGGAACGCACAGTCCCGCCGCGAGATGAACAGGTCCCGTGTCGCCGCCGAGGACGAGCGCCGCACGCGTGAAGACGTGCGCGAGCTGCTTGAGATTCGTCCGCCCGACCAGATTCACGGGCGGGATCTCGCACGCCGCCATGATGTCCTCTGCAAGCGTCTCATCGAGGCGGCCGCCGCCAACGAGCACAGGCACATAATGTGCATGGCAGAGACGATCTGCAAGCGCGGCGAAATGCTCCACCGGCCAGCGTTTGTTCGGCCAGTTTGCACCGATGGCAAAGGCGACAAACGCACTCCCCTCCGGCACGCCCTCACGCGCAAGCAGCGTCTCAGCCGCCATGCGGTCACGCGCGGAGACCGCAACGGGAAAGCGCACCTCACGCACCGCACAACCAAGCGCACGCGCCACATCGAGATAACGCTCGACGATATGTCCGCTCGCGTGTGCCCCACGTACGGGACGGCTGATGAGATGTGCCCCCTCGCGCATGTTCGCAGTGCCGATGCGGAGCTTTGCACCCGCATTCCAAACGATTGCAGCCGATTTGAACAGTCCCTGCAGATCGAGTGACGCATCGTAGTGACGCACGCGCAGACGCTTGCGAAAGGGTCCAATCTGGCGCAGGAATCCACCGATACTGCGGAACTTCGCCTTCTCGAACAGAATGAGCTCGTCGATGTACGGATTATCTTCAAGAATCGCGTACGCCGTCGGCTCGACCACCCATGTCAGATGTGCGTTGGGGTACTGCTCCTTGATGGCATATGAAACGGGCAGAGCATGAATCACGTCGCCGATCGCGCTCAGTTTCACGACCAGAATGTTCTCCATGCCCTGCCCTCCTTTGGTATTCACAAGTTTTCTGATATGCCGAAAAATATATAGTGCAGAGATAGTGCGATGCCTTACTACTTCTGCCCCATCCTCGCAATCATCCCCGTTGTCGACTTCCCCGCGACAAGCGGGATAAATGCCACCTTGCCGCCATAGCTCTCAACAATGCGTGCCTCAGGCAGCGTCTCAAGGGTATAGTCGCCGCCCTTTGCATAGACAGCGGGCTGTACCTTTGCGATCAGGTCCTCCGCCGTATCCTCGCCGAAGATCACAACATAGTCCACCGACTTCAGCGCACCCACAACCTCCGCGCGATCTGCCTCGCTGTTCACGGGGCGCGTCTCCCCCTTAAGACGGCGCACGGACGCGTCGCTGTTCAGCCCGAGGATGAGTACGTCGCCAAGCGCATGCGCCGCCGCAAGATAGCGCACATGCCCCGCGTGGAGGATATCAAAGCAGCCGTTCGTAAAGACCACGCGAGCCCCTCCTTCGCGCAGCGCAGCGGCAAATTCCGCAATCCGCTCATTTGGAATCAACATATCAGCAACCTCCCTCTGCTGCGAGCACGGCCGCTTGCAGTTCCTCCTGCGCAACCGTCGCCGTCCCGCGTTTGCGTACGGCAATCCCCGACGCGATGTTGCTGAACCGCGCTGCCGTCAATGGGTCAACACCCGCCGCGAGCCCAAGAATCATGACCGCGACACAGGTATCGCCTGCGCCTGAGACATCGAAGATCTCACTGTGGTCGCTGACGGGAATATTCGACGCCGAACCATCGGCGAGGAAGAGCGTCATGCCCTTGTCCCCGCGCGTAATCAGCACACCGTCCGCAGAGAGGCGCTCCCGCAGTTCATGCCCCGCTGCATGGATCTCCTCCTCGGAGAGCAGCGTGCGCTCCAGTGCTGCCGCAAGCTCCGCGTCGTTCTGCTTGACGTAGCCGATGCCCTCGTAGGAGAGGATGTCATAGCGCGAGTCCACGATGCTCGGAATTCCCAGCCTGCGCGTCTCGTCGATGACGAGGCGGCGCACGCGCTCCGTCACCGTACCAGAGCCGTAGTCCGAGAGCACAACGCCGCGCATCTGCGGCAGGAGCTGCCGAATGCGTGCGAGCAGAGCCTCCTCCGTCTCCGCGTCAAGGTGCGCATGCCACTCGCGGTCGACACGCACGATCTGTTGGCTGACCGTCGCGCGTCCGCCCGCGATGATGCGCGTCTTGGTGATCGTCGGATATGCGTCCGCACGGATGAACTCCGTCCGCACCCCATTTGCACTAAGCACAGAGAGAAGTGCGTCGCCGCTGCGCTCCGTACCACAGACCCCCACGGCGTACGCCATACCGCCGAGCGTTGCCGCGTTGTTCGCGACATTTGCCGCGCCGCCCGCAACCACACGCTCCTCGCGCTGCTCCAACACAAGTACGGGAGCCTCGCGCGAGATCCGCGCAATCGTGCCGTCGAGGTAGACATCCGCCACCATATCCCCAATGATGAGGACAGGCGCATCTGCCATCTGCGCGAGTGCATTTACCATGGCGTAAACTCCCATTTGACCTTCCACGAATCCTGCTTCGAGCGATAGCGCAGGATGATCTGCGAGCAGTGCAGATCATGGAACCAGTAGTAGTCCACATCCGTCCATTCCCGTGGCTCAACGGCGTACTTCGTCCCCACCGCAATGCGGTTGTGTTCATCAATCCGATAGCTCAGCCCCGTCTGCAAAATCCGCGAGTAGTCTTCCTGATCGAAGGCAAAGAGCGAATTCTCCTTCGAACTCTTGGAGTACAGGCCTCCGATGTACGCCGCAAAACGCTCGTTGAACGGCTTCGTGAGGAACACGCTCGCATTGAACCCCTGTACGCGCGAACTGTCATAGCTCTCACGCGTGACGGAGTACCCCCCCGCAAGATCGAGCCGATACCCATGAAAATGAATCGTATCATGCGCGAGCGAGACACCGTATTTCCAGTGGTTGCTGTGAATCCCGTCAGAATACCAACGTCCGTACTCCGAGTATAGGTTGTAGGTGACCGGCGTCTTACCGACGCGATGCCCATAGCCAAGGATGAACGAGGGCTGCTTCTTAATCCAGTCGTCATCCCCGTCGTCGAACACACCATAGGTCAGGACGGCACTCGCACCGCCGTTTTGCCAGCCGAGATCGTAGTGACTGCGCCAGCCCTTGTTGGTCGTCACATAGAGATTCGCACTCGCCGTGACGCGTGGTGCAATATCATAGTCGAATGTCTGCTCAACCCAAAGGCCATCCTCGCTGTCATAGCCCGCCGTCGGAAAGTTCCGCTGCATGGGGCTTGCCACATCGACCACATACCGCTTCTTCTTGAAAATAACCTTGTTCTTGATCCAGAACTTTACATTCGTGAGCACAAGTTTGTCGCCGGGATAGAGCTCCGCCACATCCGCGCTCAGGTGGTAGTCCGGCTTTTCGGCGGAGCACTTCGTCTGCGTACCGTCATACACCACGATCTTGTCCGGGTAGAACTCGAATCGTTTGCCCGTCATATAGTAGCCGCCAACCTTGCCCTTGGCATCCGCCATCGTGCCTTCGCGCGTCTTGTAGTTGTAGTTGATGCGATAGCCGTCGAGCGTCACACGTGGTGTGCCCTCCGTCAGCTGCAGTATATGCGCACGATCCGGGACTGCGACCGCGCCCGAGACCGTATTGCCCTCTACATAGTCGCCTTGAAAACGCCGTGCCTCAAGCTGCACAATGTCCACATGGCCCTTTGCCGTGAAGTCACCCGTGCGCTCGTCATAGGTCAGATCATCACCCTCGAACGCGACCGGTGACGGTGCATCCGCCGTCACGGGATGGCGCAGATGCTTCGCCATCGCCTCCACATCCGCGAGCAGCGTCTTCTGCTCCTCCGTGAGACGGTTCGCACGCTCCTCCCGCCGCTCGTTCTCGATGAAATCCAAATGCTGAAACCCGGTATCTGTGTCCCCGCGATAGGCAGCATCAACGCCGCTCGGCAGCACGGTACAGGCAGCGGTCAGTGCAAGTAGGATGCGCGTTTTTGTAGCCTTGGTCATCGGCGCGTTCTCCTGTCTTTTACAAAGATTTGTTTCGTTATTATACTACATCATAAACGGAATTTTCGCAACCGAAAAGAGCGCGTACACGGCTTATTCCCCCTCATCCAATATAAATTTGACGCACAAAAATTTTTCCACTATAATAGTTTTGATTCTATGCAAAGGAGGCGAGCGCAGGAATGCAGCGCTTAACGGCAGGCGGATTTCTGCTTGCTGTCACTTTATTTATCACGGGAATAGGTCACTGCGCCGCGGAAGATATGCGCTTTGTCGACGCGGAGGATGATACGGGCTACTACGTCGATGCCGCGAGCATCGTCCGCGTCTCGGACACGGAGCGCGATGCCGTCATCGCTGTTGTCAAAGCGGCAGAGAACCGCCGCTACGTCTATCGTACGCGCCTCTACCCGCAGACAGGAACGTATCAATTTGTCTCCGCGCAGGTCGAGGTCTATGATACAAAGGAAGTTCTGCGCACAACGCATGGCATGGATACGCCGCAGAGATACACCCCCGCTTCACCGCTCAGGAGCATTGCAGACTTCGTTGAAGAGCTGCTGACCAAAAAGCAGCCGCCAAGATAGGAGGAGATCATATATGCAGCAGAAAATCTGTGCACTCGTACTGACCTTTGTGCTCGCGTTCACATCCTTCGGTACGGCACTCGCCGCAGAGCCGCCGAACGCCGTCCAGTCAAAACTCGCGCTCATCGAGCAGGATACCTACGGACAGGAGCAGACGGGCGCGCTCATCGACCGCATCAACAAGCTCGAACGCGACTATGACGGCAAACACCGTGCAGGCAGCCTCATGGCGCGGATCGACGCGATCTACGACGAGGTCTATACAAACAGCACAAGCCCGTCCGTCCTCATGAACCTCAACGCGATCGAGTGGAACATCAATCACGAGACGAGCCTGCGGTCCGTGCAGGAACGCGTCAGCGAGATGGAGGTTGCCCTCCTCGGCAAAACCGCCGAGGGCACATTCCAAAAGCGCATCTCCGCCCTCTCGGAGGCATCCTTCGGCACGAAGGAAATCCCCGTCACCCCCGTCTCCGTCCCCGCGAACACGCTCATTAAGGTCGCGCTTGTGACCCCCGTCAACGCCAAGAACCTCAAGGTCGGCGACACCATCGAGTATCAAGTCGCAGATGACGTATTCGTCGGCGATGTCCTCGTCTTCACGAAGGGCTCGCGCGGCGAGGGCACGGTCACGAAGGTGAAACAGGCGAAGAACTTCGGCCGCAACGCCGCCGTTGACATTGACTTCAAGAACACAAAGGCACTCGACGGCACCTACGTCACCACCTTCATCGGCGAAGAGGCAAAGAAGGAAATGCAGCACCTCGCCATGGCGGCGGGCGCATCGCTCGCGGGCATCGCCGTCCTCGGGCCGCTTGGCGTGGTCGCGGGTGCATTCGTCCACGGCAAGAACATTGACCTGCCCGCCGGCACCGAGCTCTACATCCAGACGAAGACCGACACCACCGTCTACGGTGTCCAGACCACCTACGACAGTGCCGCCCCGTTCCAGCCGACAGCGGCATCCTCCTCACATGATGGGAACTACGATAACAGCGTCTACAACGATAAAGTGTAGACGAACATAAAAAAGCTCACGCAATCGCGTGAGCTTTTTTGATGGATAGAATCAGCGAACAAAGAACCCCGCCAGTTTCATATTCTCATCGTACGTGAGACGATAGACGACGGCAGTCGCCTTGTAGCCCACGGCGATCTCACAGATGACATACCACTTATCACCATCCATACCTGCGGTCATCATCGTTTTACCAACGCCCGCACGTGCTCCCCACTTCGGTGCGAACTCTGCCTTCGCCCCGGTGACCTGCTCCGCCGTCAAATGTGGACGCAGCCCTGTGGTCGCCTCCGCCTGAAGCCCCGCAATATCGTCCTTCTCAAAGCGTGTGACCGTCGCCATCACATGCTGCTCGACGACCTGCACATCAAACGGGGCCCGCACCTCTGCCGTCTGCTCCGCCGCAGGTGTTCCCGCCGCAGATACCGCCGTCTCTGCGGCATACACAGGGGATGCGGCATACGCACCGCCGACGATCAGAGCTGCGGCAAGCGCATGCGAGAGTTTACGAAACGTCATAAAATACCTCCCAAAAACAAAAAAGAAACCGATACATCAAAGCAGATGTATCCTACTTTACACACGAGAAGCACGCAAGTGACTCCACGCACTCGACCGTGACTTCGCGATAGAGTGCCTTGAGCCGTGCTTCGAGCTGTTTCTTCGTATCGTACGGCGGCGTGAAGAACCCCATACGCGTATAGAGATGCTTCACAACGAACTCCGTGCGCGGATTGCCGCCGAGCACGAAGACAGAGCCCGTCAGCCGTCCGCCGGGACGCAGCACACGGTGCACCTCGCTCCACGCCGCCTCCTTGTCAGGGAACGCATGAAACCCGTTGATCGAGACTGCCGCATCGAAAAAATTATCCTCGAACGTCAGCTGTCCGACATCACCCTCCACGAACGCGACATTATGTACGCCGAGTGCGTCCGCACGTGCACGTGCCGCTGCGAGCATTGCGGGCGAGTAGTCAAGGCACGTGATGTCCGCATTCGGCAGCTCCGCATAGACGGGCAGCGAGAGACAGCCCGTCCCGACGGGCACCTCGAGTAGTTTTCCCTCAAAGCCCTCATGTGCCGCGCGCAGGGCAAGCCCCACATAGCGGCTCACACCGCTTCTGTCCAGTCCCCACACGAGCCGCGAGACGAACTTCCCTGACCATGTCGAGTACGTCATCATCCCGTCGTACAGATTCGCAAGCCGCCCCACAGAGCGATATGCCCCACGGATCTTCTCATACCGCCGCATTTCTTCGTCCATCGTGACATCCTTTCTCACCATCATTGGATTGTATTCTAGCATAAAATGCACGCGGGTTCAAATCCCGGCTCTACGTCAAATGTCACGGACATGCGCGCTCCACGCAAACACTTAGTTGCGCAAGCGTTCGTGTGCTTGTACGCTTAAATACCGCCAGACTTCTTAAACGCGCTTCGCTTGAACGAAAGAAGTCCGGCGGGGCGTACCGCACACTTTTCCCGCTTGCTCCACTAGGGTTTGCTTAGGAGCATCGCTGTCCGCATTCTCCCGTAACATTTATCATAGAACCCAAATCCCTTCCGTATGGACACACTCCCGATTCAGTGGTAAAATTATAAGAAGTTACTGAAAAAAGGAGAGATCACCATGCACGCGCGTCCCTACCTCACACTCATCCTCGCGGCAGCACTCGCAGCACTTACAGGCTGCGGCACAGATACGGCGAAAGAAGCGCCGCCGCCCCTCGTGCGTACGATGACGGTCGGCGATGCCGCCGCGTCGGAGGGCGGTTACACGGGCACGGTGCACGGACGCTATGAGACGCGGCTCGCATTTCAGGTCGGCGGACAGATTCTCTCGCGCAATGTAAACGTCGGCGCACACGTCCGCGCGGGCGACGTGCTCATGGTGATCGACGCACGCGACGTGCAGCAGCAGGCGAACGCAACAAACGCCGCGGTCTCCGCCGCACGCTCGCGCTACGAGCTCGCACGCACGGAACGCGCACGCTACGAGCAGCTTTTCGCCGCGCAGGCGATTTCGGAGGCGATGCTCGACCAGTACCGCACGAACGAACGCGCCGCCGAGGCTGCGTACCGTCAGGCAGTCGCGCAGGACACGGCGAGCCATAACGCACTCGGCTACACGAACCTCGTCGCGGGCGCAGACGGCGTGATCTCGAACATCACGGCGGAGGAGGGGCAGATCATCGCCGCAGGGCAGACGGTCATGACGCTCACGCAGGAGGGCGAGCGCGAGATCGAGATCGCCGTGCCCGAGAGCCGTCTCGCAGAGGTCTCTGTCGGTATGCCCGCCGCCGTCGCCCTCTGGGCGAACAGTGCCGCCTACGCGGGCACACTGCGCGAGCTCTCGCCCGTGCCCGACGCGGCGACACGCACCTATACGGCGCGGATCGCGCTCATGGATGCGCCCGCCGATCTCCCGCTCGGCATGACGGCACGCGTCCACCTCGGCGAATCCGTCCAAGATGGTGCCGCCATTCCCCTCTCCGCGCTGTATCAGACAGGCGATACGGCGCAGGTCTACGTGGTCGAGGACGATGCGGTGCATCTCGTCCCCGTCACCGTCACGGCATTCCGCACCAACGATGCCCTCGTCACGGGGCTGCCGCAGGGCGCACGCATCGTGACAGCGGGCGTGCATCAGCTCCACGAGGGAGAGAAGGTGCGGACGAAATGAGAAACCTCACAGAGCTCTCCCTGCGCCACCGCGCACTCGTCTGGTACTTCATCATCGTCTTTGCCGTCGGCGGCATCTTTGCCTACAATGCACTCGGCCGCATGGAGGATCCCGCCTTTACCATCCGCCAGATGGTCGTTACCGCCGCATGGCCGGGTGCGACCGCCGAGGAAATGCAGGAACAAGTCACGGACAAACTCGAGCGTCGCTTTCAGGACACGCCGGGACTCAAGAACATCGACAGCGAAACGCGTCCGGGGCAGACCATCATCTACATCCAGCTGCGCTCTGACATCGACGACGCCCTCATCCGCCCGACCTGGCGCGACGTGCGAAACTTCGGCGAGGACGTAAAGAAGGATCTGCCGGACGGCGTCTACGGTCCCTACTACAATGACCGCTTCGACGATGTGTACGGCTCGATCTACGCCGTCACGGGCGCGGACTACTCCTATGAGGAGTTGCGGCAGATGGCGGAGAACGCGCGCCGCCGCATCCTCACCGTCCCGAGCGTGCAGAAGGTCATCCTCCTCGGCGAGCAGCCCGAGCGCATCTACGTCGAAATCGCCCTCGACAAACTCGCACAGCTTGGCATCCCGCCGACCGCAATTATGGACGCACTGCGCGGACAGGACACCATGACATCGGGCGGCTCCATCGAGACGGAGACGGACACCGTACAGCTGCGAGCCTCGGGCGTATTCGAAAACATCGAGGACATCCGCGCACTCCCGATCGCGGCGAACGGAAACGTCTTTCGCCTCGGCGACATTGCAAGCGTCGAGCGGCGCAGTATCGACCCGCCCGAGCCGAAGATGTTCTATGGCGGTGCGCCCGCCGTCGGCATCGCCGTCTCCATGGAGGACGGCGGCAACATCCTAAAGCTTGGCAGCGATCTCAAAGACCTCGCGGCAGAGATCCGGTCCGACCTCCCGCTCGGCGCAGAGCTGCACGAGGTATCGAACCAGCCTGCCGTCGTTCAGCACTCCATTCATGACTTTGTCGAAACGCTTGCACTCGCGATCCTCATCGTCCTCGCCGTCAGCTTCCTCTCGCTCGGACTGCGCACGGGGCTTGTCGTCGCGGGCTGCATCCCGCTCGTCCTCGCGGGTACGTTCGTCGCCATGTATATGCTCGGCATCGACCTGCACAAGGTCTCCCTCGGCGCACTCATCATTGCGCTCGGTCTGCTCGTCGATGATGCCATCATCGCCGTCGAGATGATGAGCGTCCAGCTCGAGCGCGGCATGGGGCGCTTTGACGCCGCGTGCTACGCCTTTACCCAGACCGCGAAGCCCATGCTCACGGGCACGCTCATCACCTGCGCAGGCTTTATCCCCGTCGCATTCTCAAAGGGCATGGCGAGTGAGTTCTGCCGCACCCTCTTTCCCGTCATCGGAATCGCGCTCGTCCTCAGTTGGATTGTCTCCGTTATGGTCGCACCGCTCTTTGGATATTACCTCATTCGCGTAAAAAAAGCGGACGAAGGCGCGCACGATCCCTATGCCAGCCCCTTCTACCGCCTCTTTCGACGCGTACTGACACTCTTTCTCGCCCACCGCGCCGCCGTCCTCGTCGGCACCGTGCTCCTCTTCGCGGCATCCCTCGCCGCATTTCCGCACATCAAACAGACCTTCTTCCCGCCCTCCCTGCGCCCCGAACTCCTCGTCGAGCTGACCCTGCCGCAGGGTGCGTCCATCACGGCGACCGAGCGTGAAGCAGAGCGGCTCTCCGCCCTCCTCGCAGCGCACAGCGACAAAATCGAAAGCTACGCCTACTACGTCGGACAGTCCACGCCGCGCTTCGTCCTGCCCGTCAACATCAAGGCGGCCGCAGATAACCGTGCCCAGTTCGTCATCACGGCAAGCGGCACAGAGGAGCGTGAGCAGCTTGCCGCCCTCATCAACGAGGCGCGCAGCGATGAACTCTCGGGCGTGCGCGTCACAACACAGTACATCCAGACGGGACCACCCGCCGACTTCCCCATCATGCTGCGCGTCTCTGCACCCACGACGGACGAAGTGCGCCGCGTCGCCGAGGAGGTCGCCGCCATCACCGCCGCCGATCCCGCCGCGACGAACATCCACCTCAACTGGACGGAGAAATCCAAGACCGTCCGCATCGACTTCGACAAGGACAAGCTGAAACTCTACGGGATCAGTGCAAAGGCAGTCAAGCAGATGCTCTACACCGAGCTGACGGGCGCACAGGCGGCGGAGTTCTACACGGGCGACCGCAATATCGGCATCGTCCTGCGCCTTGCCGAGCGCGACCGCACGAACATCGAACGCCTCGGCGAGCTGCCGATTGCCACAGCGGGCGGCAGCGTTCCGCTCGCACAGATCGCCCACCTTTCCTATGGCGCAGAGGACGGCCTCATCAAGCGGTACAACCTGCGCCCAAGCATCATGGTACAGGCGGAGGTCACGAACGGCGAGGGCAACGACGCGGCACTCCGCGTCTACAAGGCGACCGAGGAGCTGCGCCGCAGCCTCCCCGCCGGCACGACCATCGAGACAGCGGGCGCACTCGCGGACTCCGCCGACTCCATGCACTACCTCATGCAGCCGCTGCCCGCCATGATCTTTATCATCATGACCCTGCTCATGATCCAGCTCGGCAGCATGGGCAAGATGACGCTCACCCTCCTCACCGCACCGATGGGTCTGATCGGCGTTGCGTTTGCCATGCTCATCACCGACTCCGCGCTCGGCTTCGTCGCCTACCTCGGCGTGCTCGCCCTCTTCGGCATGATTATCCGCAACTCCGTCATCCTCATCGACCAGATCAAAAAACATGAGGAGGCAGGTGAAAAGCCCTTGGACGCCATCATCGACTCGGCCGTCCTGCGCTTCCGCCCCATCATGCTCACCGCCGCCGCCGCCATCCTCGGCATGCTCCCCCTCATGCGCAGCATCTTCTGGGGGCCCATGGCGGTCGCCATCGCGGGCGGACTCATCGTCGCAACCGTCCTCACCCTGCTCGTCCTGCCCGTCATGTATGCCGTCGCGTATCGGGTGAGAGAATGATGGGGATATCCCCATGCATTCCACGCGCAGTCTCAAGAAAAATGTATTGATCAAAAAAGGTTGCTGTGCGAGATTGTTTTCTCATGCAGCAACCTTTTGCGCTATCCCAATCGCGAATCCTACATCACGAGTATTTCATAAGTGGATATCACCAGACTTTTACAGACTATCTCTATGGAACCGTCGATGAGTGTATATACGGTTATTTCCCTGAGGTGCGAAATGAAAAGCCTTCTGCTGTACTCATATCAAAATACATGACCCGATTTTCCGCATCGTATTCCCCCGTCACCTTATACCGTTTTTTCTCCTCATAGGAAGGAATCATTCGTACAACAAGATCGTGTAAGTTCTTATTCCCACAAGTAAACGCAAAGTTTTGCTCATTTCGCGCTTTGGAGAATCCTGCCGCCTTGCTCTCATTTGATTTACAAACACGGACAGCGAAAATGTGCTGTGTCGGGTCAATCGCATATTGCACATTCTGCGGATAGTTCAAGTCCTCCAGAATGCGTTTGCTGAATGTAATCCCGTTACGGTTCACGTAAAGATCAGGATTTGCATTTGTGTTCAGGTCGATTACCTCGAGATTAACCTTTGAAAAATCAATTGCCATAATTCATATTCCCTTCTATATCCATATAATCCAGTTTGTTCTCAACACATTGAGAAAAGATTCTCCACTCCTCCTTTGTCCATTTCATATCCAAGAGCAAAAATCCGCACAATACGCCTCTTTTTATTCTTGTAACAGTGAATCGTGATGGCATGGCAGAACGCTGTTTTTTATATGTACGACGTTTCCCCAAGGCAATCAGTTCTCTTGTACGTTCCCATACAGAGCGCGTGACAATGGCAGGATGATTGTTTTCCCAATAATATTGCGGAAGCACGCTCTTATTCCGAACGGTTTTGTGGGATAAATAATCCTTTGAGTACGTCTTCTGATACAGTACATCCCCGCAATACTTCTCATTTGAGAGGATGCTCAGAATTGTCCCCGCTGTCCACCGCTCCATTCCTTTCGGAGATCGAATGCGCTGCTCAGTCAATGCGTATGCGATATCTTGTGGCGACACACCTTCCAAAAACAAATCGTATATATATCTGACAATCTCTGCCTCAGCAGGCTCTATCTTGATACGTCCGGAATAGTCTCTATAGTATCCGATCGTATTTGCAACCGAGAACTTGTAAAGCCCCTCCTGCATACGATAGCGTATCCCCTCTTTGATCGCGATGCTTTTCTACTGACTCTCCATCTCCGCAGCAGCAGACAGAACCGTAATGATAATTGCATTCCCTCCATCAATCGAGTTCAACCCCTCCGATTCGAACCGTACGACAACCGGCGGTGTCAAATTGTTTAGTTTCCGCAGTGTCGATATAACGTCTACAATATTTCTGCCAAACCGACTGATGCTTTTCGTCAGAATCAAATCTATTTTGCCCGCTTCCGCATCGGCAAGCATCCGCTGAAACCCTTTTCTGTGATAGACAGATGTTCCAGACACGCCTTCATCCGTATAGATTTCCACCATTTGATAGTTTGGGGTATTCTCGATCACTGACGTAAAGTGTTGTACCTGCATCTCAAAGCTTCCAGCTTGTTCTTCCTCAGCAGTGCTTACACGACAGTAGGCCGCAACGCGCACGCATTCACTTTCTTCGTTCGCATACAACTGATGAGTTGGCATAATAACACGAACTTTACGTTCTCCACTGCGATTTCGTTCAATGGTGTCGCGTATTTTTTGTTTTTCTTCTTCACGGCGATTCCCTACCTGATGTCTGTTCCGTTCCCGTTCAATGCGTTCCGCATCCAACTGTTTTGCCATGATCGCTTTGCTATCCCCCCGTTCCGTTGATGAAAGCCTCTCCTGCATCCTACAGAGCTCAAATTATTCACGTATTCCAATAGTATATATCAAAAATTCGATAAAATCAAAATATTTTAAGACAAGATATAGAAAAGAGGTGCTCTCCAAAGCTAGAAAGCTTCGGAGAGCACCTCCATCCAGTCTAATTTTACGATCCACTATCCTGATTGTCATGAGATTTTATGTGCTGCATTCAATTTTTCTCATACGGATGGATAATCAGCGCACCGTCCTTGTACTCGCCAATGTAGATGTCCTTGAGCGCGTAGCCCGCCGTGCGCAGCTCGGAGTTGAGCCAGACGCGATCCTTTTCGATGAGTTCGAGGATGTCCTCATCCAGCTGTCCGTCGAGGATGAGCGGATAGCGGGCGTTCTGTTCGCCGTACTGGATAACGGTGAGCTGTCCGTTCGGCTCGAGGACAGCACGTTTCACGTCTTTGATGTAGTAAACGCCCGCCATGCGGAGTTTCAGCGTGATGTCATGCGCGAGCATTCCGTGCCGCATACACTCATCCATGAGGATTTTGCCGCGCTCGATCACCACGGCGGGACTGCCGTCGACGAAGTCCTTGATCGCACCGCTGTTCATCTTGAGATATTTCAGAACCAGTACGAGCAGCGTCCACGCGATCAGCACAAGCAGGAAGTCCAGAATGGAGATGGCGTTGTTGTAGATCACGCCGCCGATGATGCCGCCGAGGACGTAGTTCTGCACCTGATCGGTCGCGGAGTTCGGCGCGAGGTTGCCCTTGCCGAGCAGGTTGATCTGGAGGATGAGACACAAGAGACCGAGCGCAAGCTTGCCCAGCATTAGAAAGTAGATCAGCATGTCAGTCCTCCTTGTCCACAATCTTCACGTCGCGGTTCAGAAGATGCGTCCGCTCGTACTGAAACGAGGTAAAGTCCGCATTGAATGTCACTACATAGAATGTCCCCTGCACATCGACGAGCATCCCCTGCTTCAAATACGTCGAGTTCGTACGAATCTCCCGCACGGGCACATCCAGATCCACGCTGAGGCTGTGGAGGAACTGCGCCATACGCGAGGTTGCCTCCGCATCGTTCTTTGTACGATTGTAATCGTTCCACTGCATGCCTCCGAGAAATACGACCGTGAGAAACAGAATGACGATGAGGTCGCGGTAGCGCGTCGCAAGGCGATTGCGCAGATACTTCACACTCACGAACAACAGCGCAGTGAGTGCGAGAAACGAAAGCACATACCAGACATTATCGCCGAACTGGCTGTGCGCCGTGATATAGTCATAGGTATAAAAATTCAAGAAACCCCCTCCTTTTCCGCCCGTAGATTACTACAGGATGTACGGTGCGTCAAGGTTTTTGTCGTGTAAATATGTATTCAGTATGCGATTTTATTTTCTCTGTATCTTCTGTTATAATATTGAAATTATCCGTAGACATAACGGAGGGACAGACCTCCGGAACGGATAATGGAACTGTTTTCTGTGTATGAAGGATGTGTTCCGCATCCCGGCGGGAGAGAGATGCCATGAAGGGTGAGCTGTATATCAAGGAAAAACGGTGTAAGGGCTGCGGTATCTGCGCCGCGTTTTGTCCAAAGAAGGTGCTCGAGGTGAGTCTGCTCGGCAAGATCACACCCGTCCGCCCCGAGGACTGCATCGCGTGCGGACAGTGCGAGATGCGCTGTCCCGATTTTGCGATATTCGTAGAGAGGAGGGCGTGAGATGGCTGAGACAAATGCACGGCTCATGCAGGGCAACGAAGCGGTCGCCGAGGGCGCGATTGCGGCAGGCGTGACGTTCTTCGCGGGCTATCCGATCACGCCGTCCACGGAGATCGCCGAGCAGATGGCAAAGCAGCTGCCGCCGATCGGCGGCACGTTCCTCCAGATGGAGGACGAGATCGGCGCGATGGGGGCAATCCTCGGCGCATCGCTCGCGGGTGCAAAGGTGATGGACGCGACGAGCGGCCCCGGCTTCTCGCTGAAACAGGAGCTGATCGGCTATGCCGCCTGTGCGGAGATCCCGTGCGTCGTGGTAAACGTGCAGCGCGTCGGTCCCTCGACGGGACAGCCGACCGCGCCGTCGCAGGGCGATGTCATGCAGGCGCGTTGGGGCACGCATGGCGACCATCCGATCATCGCACTCTCACCGTGGAGCGTGCGCGAGTCGTTCGACATGGCGGTGATGTCGGTGAACTATGCGGAGCGTTTCCGTACCCCCGTCATTCTGCTGATGGACGAGATCGTCGGACATCTGCGCGAAAATGTCACGCTCCCGACGGCGAACGAACTGAACATCTATCCGCGCCGTCTGCCGAAAAAGACACGCGCCGAGGGCTATCAGCCCTTTGCCGTCGGTGATGATCTCGTGCCCGATGTGGCACGTTTCGGCGACGGCTACCGCATCCACGTCACAGGGCTTCTCCACGATGAGACGGGCTTTCCCTCGGGCAGCCCTACCGTCACGGAGCAGCTGATCCACCGGCTCCACGAGAAAATCAATCGTGTGGGCGAGGAGATCATCCACACGGAGGAGCACTTCATGGAGGACGCGGAATACGCCGTCGTCAGCTACGGCGGTACGGCGCGTACAGCATACGAGGCGGTACGCGCGGCACGCGCCGATGGAATCCGCGTCGGTTTCCTGCGTCTCAAGACGATCTGGCCATTCGCGGATGCTGCCGTCGGACGGCTTGCGGCTCGCGTGCGGAGCATCCTCGTCGCGGAGCTGAACTATGGGCAGCTCGTGGGTGAGGTCACGCGTGCGGCGCACGGTACGCCTGTCCGCCCGTGTCTCAAATACGATATGCACAGCTTCACGCCGCAGGAAATCACAGCGGCGATTCGTCAGATGAGCGAGGAGGTGCGGGCATGAGCACGGACATGAATGCACGCGCGGCGACGACCCGCAGCTTTGAGCAGTATTTTCGCCAGAACCGTCTGCCCCATCTCTGGTGTCCGGGCTGCGGCAACGGCACGGCGCTGAAATGCATCGCACAGGCAATCGAGGGCGCGGAGGGATTCACGCAGGACAACACCGTCATTGTGTCGGGCATTGGCTGCTCCTCGCGCGGCTCGGGCTACATGGATTTTGACACGGTACATACAGCGCACGGGCGAGCGATACCATTTGCGACAGGTATCAAGCTCGCGCGCCCCGAGTTGAACGTCATCGTCATTACAGGGGACGGCGACTGTACCGCCATCGGCGGGAATCACTTTTTGCATGGCTGTCGGCGCAACGTCGATTTGACGGTCATTCTCTTTAATAACAATATCTACGGCATGACGGGCGGACAGTCCTCGCCGACGACACCGCCGGGCAAGATGACGGCGACTGCACCATACGGGACGATCGACCGACCGCTCGATGCGTGCCGCATCGCCGAGGCAGCAGGCGCGACCTATGTCGCACGTTCCACGGCATTCCACGTCAAGCATCTCACGCAGATGATCGAGGGAGGCCTCCAGAACCACGGTTTTGCACTGATCGAAGCCGTGGTGCATTGTCCGACCGCCTACGGGCGCAAGAACAAGATGGGGTCGCCCGCCGCGATGCTCGAGTGGATGCGCGACTCTGCGGTCATGAAGGCGGCATGGGACAAGCTCCCGCCCGAAAAGCGCACGCCCGACAAATTCCCCATTGGGCTTCTCTATGCGTGCGAGGGCGAGGAGTACGGCAAGGCGAACGCCGAGATTCAGCGGCGTGCGGGAGGGCTCTGATATGCACAAGGAACTTCGTCTCTCAGGCTCTGGCGGACAGGGCGTGATCACCGCCGCCATTATCTTCGCCGAGGCGGCGACCGCGTGCGGAATGAATGTCGCACAGTCGCAGTCCTACGGCCCCGAGGCACGCGGCGGCGCATCCCGCTCAGAGGTCATTGTGAGCGACGGCGCAATCTATCATCCGCACGTCGAGCATCCCGACATTGTACTTGCCATGACACAGGCGGCGGCAGACAAGTACGCGGGCGATCTCGATCCCGCAACGGGCATTCTGATCGTTGACAGCGAGCTTGTCCCGAGCGTCCCGCAGGCGGCGCACGTCGCCAAAGTCCCCATCACCACGCTTGCCATTGAGAAGATCGGCAAGTCTCTCTTTGCGAACATTGTCGCACTCGGCGCGATCACGCACGTCTCCGGCATCGTCCCGCTCGACGCCGTAAAGAATGCCGTCACCCACCGTGTCCCGCCGCACACCGTTGACCGCAATATGCAGGCATTGATGGTCGGATACGAGGCGGCGAAAATGTCATCCGAAACAAATTGACCCCCATGAAAAAACCGCCCTGTCAGGCAAAAATTGCTTGACGGGGCGGTTTTTCATGCAGCCGCGGCAGGATACAGCAAGGGGCTCATCATGTCTTGTCCGGCAGCAGGAGTTCTTCTTCGCTGAGCAGTTCAATCTCCTCGCCGCGTTCGCGACGAAGGCGGATATTCTCCCGCCCCCATGCACACATGACGTCAACGATCCGATCCGCAGACCGTCCATAGTCTGTAATGAAATACTCGACCTTTGGCGGAAGCTGCTCGTAATCGATGCGTCCGACAATGCCGTCGCGCTCCAATTCACGCAGCTGCTGTATCAATACTTTTTCCGATACACCGGGAATGAGACGGCGCAGCGCCCCCGTCCTTTGGGGGCCTGACATCAGCAGACAGATGATCAGTGCCTTCCATTTCCCGCCGAGAATTTCCAGTGCAGCCTCAATGCCCAGACGATAAGTTTTCATCGCAAAAGTCCTCCTGGCTCCCATTGTAGCACAGGACTTCTCTTTGATGAACACTTACTTTATTGTGTGTATTTACATCCGATCTGCACCTGATAGAATAGAGACAGCAAACATCTGCAGCAGGAGAAAAGAGGTTTTATAATGAAAGCACTCGTTGTACAGGCACATCCATGCATCGAAGAATCGCGTGTCAACAAGCGGTGGAGAGAAGAACTCGCAAAACATCCCAACGATATTGAGGTGCACGCGCTCTATGAGGAATATCCCGATTGGCAGATTGACGTCGAGAGGGAGCAGCGTCTCCTGGAGGCACACGCGCTGATCGTATGGCAGTTTCCTCTCTATTGGTACAGCTGTCCGCCTCTCCTCAAAAAGTGGCTCGATGACGTGTTCACCTACGGCTGGGCATACGGTTCAACGGGACGCAAGCTGGTCGGCAAAAATTTCGGGCTCGCCGTGTCAATCGGAGACAAGGAGACAAATTACACACGGACCGGAGATATCGGCTTTTCCGTGGATGAAGTGCTCACCCCCTTCAAAGCGACAGTCGGTCATGTCGGCGCTGATCTTCTGCCGTATTTCGCCTTGTTCGGTGCATCCTTTCAGGCGACGGACGAGGAGATTGCGGAGAGCGCCAAAGCATATGCCGCGCGTATTCTCCAGTGGCAGAGCATGTAAACGAGACCGTCTGCCGCTGATCATCAGCAGGCCCTCATGGTCGGCTATGAGGCGGCGGGAAAATAAACGCCAAATGCAAAAACCTCCCGCATTTCTGCGGGAGGTTTTTTCGTTGACGCTTTCCTATTCGTAAGTACCGCACAAAAAAGTGCGTTCTTGCCGCCAAGGCCTCCATGCACTATCCTTTGAGACAGAAATGGAGGCATCCCTATGAAGACATTGATCATCGCCGCGCACCCGAATCTCGAAGCGTCCGTCATCAACAAGCGGTGGCTGACGGAGCTGCGCAAACATCCTGACCTCTGCACGATCCACACGCTTGCCGCATGCTATCCCGACGGCCGGATTGATGTGGAGCGCGAACATCGGCTCATCGAGGCGCACGGCAGCCTGATCTTTCAGTTCCCGATCTACTGGTTCTCCTGCCCGCCGCTGCTGAAGACATGGTTCGACGAAGTACTGACACACGGCTGGGCATACGGACGAAACGGCGGGGATAAATTGGAGGGGCGCAAGGTCGCGCTCGCGGTCACAACGGGCGTACGCGCGGAGGATTACAGCATCGACGGACGATACCACTATACGCTCGCGCAGCTGCTCGCCCCGTTTGAGACTACACTGCGATACTACTGCCGTGCCGACTATCGTCCGTTCTTCGCCTTTTACGGTGCGGAGCTTGTGCCGGGCGAGGACTATCACTCGACGGCAGAGGAGATTGAACGCAGCGCGGAAATCTATGCGCGTTTTGTGACGGCGTTATCGTAAGTCCGTGTCGTCCCTATGCTGCTCGCCCCAGTCGCACATGCTGTGCAGGATCGGGATGAGCGACTGCCCGCGCTCCGTGAGGGCATACTCCACCTTGGGCGGCACCTGCGGGTACTCCGTCCGCACGACAAGCCCGTCCGCTGCGAGCTCCTTGAGCACGACAGCAAGCGTCTTGTACGGGATGCCCGCAATCCGCCGATGAATCGCATTGTGGCGAAGCACATTATGCTCGGCGAGCAGATAGAGAATCGCCATCTTGTACTTGCCGCCGATCAGGGACAACGTGTAGTGAAATCCCGTCTGCACGACCTCCGTCCCCTGCGGAACGCAGCTTTCATGCTCCATAAAAATCTTCCCAAGCCTTTCATAACCATAAGAAGAGCCGCCCTCTCTGCAAATTCGGGCGGCTCTTTTCATTTCGGATGCAGAACAAAGCTCATGATAGGGCAAAGATACCGTGTCCGTCAAGCTGCGGCGATTCAGATTCTACGTTAAACGTTACGGACATACGTCCTCCATCCCCATTTTTTACACCACACGAAACGTAATCATATCA
Source organism: uncultured Selenomonas sp. (assembly GCA_963555475.1). Taxonomy (GTDB): domain Bacteria; phylum Bacillota; class Negativicutes; order Selenomonadales; family Selenomonadaceae; genus Centipeda. The sequence goes on along the minus strand of CAUVVR010000004.1, from coordinate 47,752 downwards.
TCAAGGCTGTCCATGGTCTCCACATCGCAGATCTCATTTCCGCGCAGTGCTGTTTGAATATGATAAAAAATGAGCCGAATTTTTAGGAAACGCACGAAATCCTTCGAGCGGCGTTGATATCCGTATTCTGCCATCAACGTCCTGAGTTTCATGCGAGCATAATCTTTTTTCCCAAGATAAAGAATTTGCACGCGCAGCTTCTTGAAAAAGAGTTCCAAGTTAAAGTCATCACGCATCAAGGCAGATACGTCCATCGTTCCATCAGAAACGGCTTGTACCGAAGGGAACTCGGCATCAAGAGCAATTTTGTCCTGCATATAGTCCGACCAATACAATATATCCCGCAGCCATTTTCGATAATTTTGCCGATACTCCATTGCCAAAAAGGATTTGTCCTCTGCGTGCATCCGCTGCGCAAGGAGAACGGCTTCCTGCACAGATAATCCCTCCATATCAATAATGCAGGCAACATCCAATGCAGTGTATAGGAGCTCCTTCATCAGTATTTCCCTTCCAAGCGGTTGCCCTTCTTGGCGTTGCAGCTACGACAAAGAATCTGCAAATTCTCGGGCACAGAGAGCCCTCCCTGGTTCATGGGGATGATATGGTCTACATTGAGGTATCGCCGATCGGAAAATACGTTTCCGCAATGCGCACAAACATAGCCGGAAGGAACTTTCGCCTTGGCAAAAGCCCCCTCCCGCAATTCTTTTTCCAATGCAGGATCAAATTCCTTGATTTTATCCAAAGGAAGGTTCTCTAAGGTTATTTGATCGTAAGTCACATTCGACTTCGACGCATAAATATCCGGGTCAGTGAGCTTCATAAGCTCAGTATATACTATGTTAAGAAAATATATCTTTTTTCCAAAAAATAGCTGCAGAAGATTATCGTCGACGCCTTCCCAAAGTTGATCGAGGTATTCCTTTGTCTTTTTTTGTCCAAGATCCTCGTCCCAGATGTGCTTGGCAATCGCAGGAACATCCAACTTGCTTCGATCCACTTGGTCAAACGTATAGAATTTTGGCTCGGATTCCTTCTGCGCATAGTATTTCAAGATGTGCCGCACATCTCTGGGGTCATAGGGCGGCACCATTTCACGATGGAAAAACCGCTTTTTGCATTCCGCCTCCAATTTGTTCAGCACATCGTCGGAGAGATATTCGTCATCGGTATGGATTCCCTCAAACAGCACTGGGAGTGCCTGCATCATTTCCTCATAGGCAGCTTGGGTACTGTTGTACACCATGACCTGATAGGAAAAATCAATGCCCTCCTCATTGATGTATTGGAACGCATACATTCCCACGGGAATACGCTCCCAAAAAGAAGCCGCCTCAAGCTGTGTGGTGTCGATGGCATCGTTTAGGAGAGCGGCAAATTCCTCGATTTTGGAAATTGCGATCCATCGAATTTGTTGCTTTTTATACTCCGGACTATCCTTCGGCGGCCACTCGCTATCTCCGACAAAAATTGTATCCGGACTGACCCATGCGATATGTTCATTCCAATTATCGACAAAAGAGACAATGTAGGCGATATTGGTTCCGCCCGCTTTTTCGCCGCGAAGCGCACGGCCGATCATCTGTGTCATCAGTATGGTGGATACGGTCGGGCGGGCAAGGAATACGGTTTTCGTCATGGGCAGATCAACGCCCTCGGTGAGAATATTGACATTCACCAAGACCTGCACATCGCCGATGCGAAAGGCTTCAAGTTTACGATCGTTTTCCTTGGCGCTGATGGTCACACCAGTTCCCATATCCTTGATGGAAGATACGACGTACTCTGCTCGAATGCCCGCCTTATTGAACAGTTTGGCAAGAGCAATCGCATGATTAACACTGACAGCAAAGACAATGGTCTGCCCATATTCGTCAGCCTTCTTCAAATAGGTATCCACAATCAGCTTGTTGCGCGGTCCGCTCTCCGCGATACTTTGGGACAGCTCGGGAGACAGTGTGTCAAGGTGCTGGATGCTTTCCAACGCCTCAAGCCCCAAATCCTTTCCATACTCCTCATCCGTATAGTATGTTTCAAAATGAGGATGAGAGAGAATTTGCCGATTGATGAGTTCCTTGAGATCGACTTTGTAGGCAATGCCTATGTCATTTTTCTTCGACCTGCCGCCTGACACACCGTCTTTATAGATACGCGCCAAAAGCCCCTGTTCATTCTCGGCAGTACGGAAGGGAGTCGCCGTGAGACCAATCAGTTTCACATGCTCCACCTTTTCCTTGACGAAATCAATGACGCGCCGATATGTTTTTGCCGTGGAGTGATGGGCTTCATCCACGACGAGGAAAACTTCTTTTTCTCCTGCAAGCCACGGGGCAAGACGCGCCAGATTGGACTCCCTGCCAATACTGTCCTTGCTTATGATGAGCAAAGTCGTCCTTCGGATCAATGTTGATCGTTTTATCATGATTCGATGAACCGGACACAATGCGATAGCGGAAAAACTGTATGTGGGGAATTTCAGCGGCGTAGGCAAATTTCTGAAAGGATTCGGCAGCTTGGTCAAGAAGCGTCTGACGATGGGCAAGCCAGAGGATCTTTTTCCTTTTGTCGAGTGCATGACGAAGCAGCCAAGTGGAAGCCGTATACGTTTTCCCTCCACCTGTGGGAAGCACCACAAGCGTACTATAGCTGGCATTTTCTTCGTCCATACGGTCAAGGGCTCGGATCGCATCCAGCTGGTGACGATACGGATGTCGAGCGTTGCGCCCAGGGATTGGATGTACTTCTCCTGCTGCCGGAAAGTCGATGTATTCGCTCTTCATGTTTCGTTGTTCCTCCTCCGACGCCTATACATTTTTAGAAGTCTTCCGTCAACCCTTGTCCGACGCTGCGTTGTAGACATCCTTGAGCAGTGTCTCCTTGCGCAGACTGCGGCATTCGCACGCGCTCTCCTCGGCAGGGACGCTGCGGATGGTGGCGAGCAGGATGTCGCCGATCATGGGGGCATCGTCGTAGAAAATCTGCGTGAGGGTGTCGTGCGACCATGGGCGGATGCCCTCGCCGTAGTTGACGACGAAGTACAGCCCCGCATAGCACGCGCCGATCTCGCGCGCGAGGTAGACCTCGGGCGCGAGGCTCTGCCCCACGATGTCCGCATGCCCCTTCAGCATCGCAATTTCGGCGGGGCTCTCGAAATGCCGCCCATCCGTGACGGCGTAGATGCCGCGGTCGAAGATGCGCCCCGTATAGCGTTTCTTTGTCTCAGCAACGAGTGTCGTGCGAAGTTCCGAGCAGAGTGCGTCGCGCATCACGAGCAGGTAACGCCCGTCGAGCATGACATCCTTGCGCACGGAGAGATCAAGGTAGTCGTCGGGGATGAGGAAGTCGCGCGGATCGAGCAGGGGGTTCACCGTCCCCACGCCGCCCTCGGAGAGGATGCGCCGCACGCCCGCCTCCCGCAGCACCCAGAACACCTGCCGCGACGCGTCCGCACGCGTCACGCCGCTGCGCCAGCCGTGCATACGGCAGGTCAGCACGCGCCGCCCCGCGACGGAGAATAGGCGGAACGCAGGGCTCTCGCCGTAGGGGGTTGCAAAGTGCAGCCCATCTGCGAGGATCTCCACATCGTCCGCCATCGACGCACGCGGGAAGTCGCTCGACAGCGTTCCCGAGCCGCCGATGATGGCATATCCCGCCGCAGGAACCGTTTGCTCTGCCATGCTAAAACCTCCGTATCACGCGATAGCGCGTGTCACGCTGCGCCGGCTCTCTGCCCGCGCCGCGTATCAGATCAATCATCTTCTTAATCGACATATTGTACCGTGTCCCCGCCGCACGCACGACATTCTCCTCAAGCATGATGCTCCCGAGGTCGTCCGCGCCGAAGCCGAGCGTCAGCTGTCCGATGCGCTCGCCCTGCGTGACCCACGACCCTTGTATATGCGTGACATTGTCCATGTAGAGACGCGTGACGGCAAGTGTCCGCATATAATCCCAGCTCGACGTCTTTTCCCCGCCGAGTGCGGTATTGCCCGGCTGGAACGTCCATGTAATGAACGCGCGGAATCCGCCCGTCTCCTCCTGCAAGCGACGGATGTGCTCCATGTGCTCCACGCGCTCCGCCATCGTCTCGCCGAAGCCGATCACCATCGTCGCCGTCGACTCCATGCCGATCTTGTGCGCCGTACGCATCACGCGCAGCCAGTCCTCCGTCATGATCTTCTTCGGTGCGATGAGCTTACGCACGCGATCGACGAGGATCTCCGCACCGCCGCCGGGGAGCGAGGCAAGCCCCGCATCCTGCAGGCGGTGCAGCGTGTCCTCAATCGTAATGCCCTCCTTTTCGGCAAAGTACAGAATCTCCGTCGCCGTAAAGGAGTGGATCACGATGGAGGGATAGCGCTCACGGATCGCACGCAGCATATTTTCATAGTAGGAAAGCGGCAGATCGGGATGAATCCCGCCCTGGATCATGACCTGCGTGCCGCCCGCCTCCGCCGTCTCACCGACCTTCGCGAGAATCTCCTCCATCGGCAGGAGGTATCCATCCTCCGCGCCCACCTTCGTATAGAACGCACAGAAACGGCATTCGTTCACACAGATATTCGTATAGTTGATGTTGCGGTCAACGATGAACGTCACCGTATCACCGAACCGCCGCCGCCGCTCCGCATCCGCCGCGCGTCCGAGGTCGATGGGGTCGCCGTGCGTAAGGAGGTCTGCCGCCTCCCGCTCCGATAGTCTCATGCACCCTCCCCTGCCGCAATCGGCTGATAAAATGTATCGCGCTCCACAGGCACATAGCCCGCCTCGCGAATCATCGCGTCAAGCTCGCGCCGCGTGATACCCGTCTGTGTCTGCGCTCCCGCTGCATGGATGATCTTCTCCTCGCCGATCGTGCCGTCGAGATCGTCCGCGCCAAATCCAAGGGCAAGCTGAGCAATGGGCTGCGTCAGCATGACCCAGAACGCCTTGAAATGCGCCACATTGTCGAGGACAAGGCGTGAGAGAGCAAGCATCTTCATATCCTCCCACGAACCGACGCGCATGAGTTTCTTCTCTGCACCAAGAGCCGTGTTCTCGGGATGGAACGGAAAGAGCATGAATGCCTGAAAGCCGCCCGTCTCATCCTGCAGCTCGCGCAGGGCAAGCAAATGGTCAATGCGCTCCTCCACCGTCTCGATGTGCCCGTACATCATGGATGCATTTGTGCGGATGCCGAGTTCGTGCGCCGTGCGCATGCAGTCGAGCCACTCCGCACGCGTTGCCTTGTTCGGGCAGATGATTGCGCGGACGCGATCGGACAGAATCTCCGCGCCGCCGCCGGGGAGGGATGACAGTCCCGCCGCCTGCAGCGTACGCAGAATGTCGCGGACAGAAGTCCCCTCCGTCTTTGCAAAGTTCACAACCTCCACGGGCGTGAACGCCTTGATATCCGCGTGCGGAAGTGCCGCACGCACCTGCCGCACCACGCCCTCGTAGTAGGAGAAGGGACGATCGGGATGCAGGGCACTCACGATATGGATTTCCGTGAGGCGCGGTGTCTTTTTCGCCAGTTCCAGCACGCGAGCGACATCATCCGTTTCCATAATATAGCCGCGCGTATCTCCCTGCTCCACCTGGAACGCGCAGAGCGGGCAGTTCGCGCTGCATATATTCGTGAGGTTGATGTGGCGGTTCACCGTATAGTAGACATTCTTCCCGCTCGCGCGCTCCTTCGCCGCACGCGCCCATGCGGCGAGGGCGAGAAGGTCGTTGTCCTCGTAGAGGGCGAGCGCATCCTCCCTCGTCAGCCGCGCCCCGCGCTCGGCGGCGGCACGGGCTTTCTTTCGATCAGACATAACAGATTTATTCTCCATATTAGACTGGAATACTATATCCCGTAACAATTGGCGGATTCCATACAGTTGTAAGATTCCCCGGCAGACGACAGAGAACACCCGCAAGTTGGCTGAAGCTGCTCCGATCCGCGATGCGGAAACGGCAGAGAGACATCAGCTGCATATCGACGTATGCCTCGCTCCCGCGATTCCCGTCCACAGCCGTTAGGCGCGAACGAATTGCCGTGAGCCCCAGCTCATCCGTATGCTCCATGCAATAGGCGAGATCATCGGAAAACAGGAAGTAATGGTCAATCGAAGCCAGTCGCTCAAGCTCCCCGATCGCTCGACGGAAGTACTCTGGTGGATTGGAAAAGCCAAGTGCCGCCATATCCCCACGCCGCACATGGATCGCCACGGCATTCTCCATCGAGGAGATCTCGTGTGCCGTTCTGACCTGCTTCTCTGTCGAAAAGGGAGGGAATCGAAAGCATTCCCAAAAAGATTTCTGAATTTCAGTGAAATAGCCAAAGTCCATCCAGTAACCCGCAAAATAAATCATCTGCGTGCGTGAGAAAGACAAGATACGGGCGCGATCCGCCGCATTGACTTCCGTTGTATTCCCCAAAAAGTCAGGGCAGTCGCCTGCATCCTGACGGACATAGATGATTGAAAGTCCTCCATCCCGCAGTTGCTCGGGAATGGACATTCCGCATTCCTTGCGTGCGACCATCTCGTCCCATACATCCGACGAAAAATGTGCGCTTAGACGCGGAAGAATGCCCTGCCGGAAAAAGAGAGGCACTTCAAAGCCCCCGTGCGCCACATGTGCGCCAAAAAAGGCAGAGTCGTCGATCACAACGCGTGCGCCGTTCTGTGCCAAATAGAGGGCAAAGATGTACTGAAACATCTGATTTCCGAGCCCTCCGTTCAGCATCACGATCCACATACAAACCGCCGCCTTTCCCTCATAACACACTCCCGCAAGTGTACCAAATGCGGCGTGATTTTGCAAATCCTCCGCGCTTGCTTTCCCCCGTGTTCCATGCTATGATAGCGCCTACTATCAACTGAGGAGACGAAATGCCGCAGCTATCCCAGCCCACCACCTACCGCACACTGCTCGCGTTTGCCGTGCCGATGATCGTGTCACAGCTCTTTATGAATGTGAACTTCATCGTCGACGGCTTCTTTGTGGCGCACGCTGTCGGGACGACGGGCTGTCGGCGATCAACATCGTCATGCCGTTCATCCCGCTCACGATCGTACTGGCAACCATGCTCGGCACAGGAGGGAGTGCGCTCGTTGCGGCGCAGCTCGGCGCGGGCAAAAATCATCATGCACGCGAAAATTTCTCCCTGCTCGTCCTCGTCTGCGTCATTCTCAGCACGATGATTGCCGTGCTCGGCATGAGCTTCCTGCGCCCGATTCTCTACTTCTTCGGCGCGGACGATGCCCTCTATCCGCTCTGCGAAGTGTACGCCGTGCCGCTCTTCGTCTCGACACCGCTCACGATGGCAGGGCTGATCCTCGACATCTTCCTCGTTGCGGCAGGGCAGCCGCGTCTCGCGATGCTTTCCTCGTTCGTCGGCGGCATCGTCAACATGGTACTCGACTACATCCTCCTCTTTGTCCTCGGTTGGGGACTGGAGGGAGCATCCATCGCGACGGCGACAGGCTACTCCATCTCCGCATTCGTAGGACTTTACTACTTTGCCATTCATCGGCGCGGCACACTGCGGTTCGTACGTCCTGTCTGGCGGCTGCGTGCCGTCCTCTCGGCGATGGGCAACGGCTCAAGTGAGATGGTGATGCAGCTCTCGATGAGTCTCATCATGATCGTCATGAACAACACGATGATGCATCTGGCGGGCGCGGACGGCGTGGCGGCAATCGCTATCTCGGAGTACATCTCTGGACTGCTTACCGCCATTTACATGGGCTACGCCGAGGGCGTCGCACCTCTGGCGAGCTTCAACTACGGCAGACGTGACACACACGCCCTGCGTGGAATCCTGCGCCGCAGTCTCACACTCATCGCCGCATTCTCCCTCTTTACCACCTGCCTCAGCATCCTCATCGCCGCGCCGATCACAGGCATCTTCGCCGCCGCGGGCACGCACGTCTATGACCTCGCCGTGCACGGCTTCCGCATCCACGCGACTGCCTTCCTCTTCCTCGGATTCAGTATGTACGGCTCATCGTTCTTCACCGCGCTCGGTGATGGGCGCACCTCTGCCCTGCTCTCCGTCTGGGACACGCTGATCTGTCTCCTCGGCTTCCTACTCCTCCTGCCGTACATCTTCGGCGTGGACGGCGTATTCATGGCGACGCCTGCCGCAGACTTCCTCGGCGCATCGCTCACCTTCCTCCTGCTCTGGCACAAACGAAAGAAATACGGATATCTTTAGAGCGACCTGCCTTGACCCGCATCAAGGCAGGTCTTGTTGCCCAACTTTGCCCGAAAGACCTATTGAAGAAGTCCTTCATTCATACTATCATCAAAACCGGATTCACTGTCAAACATCTCCTCACGAAAACGATGCCGAACAGACTTCTGCGCAGCAGGAACAAAGGATAACGGAAAAGGAGCCCACTGATGCAAAACGGTTACACGCCCAAGGATTTCGACAATCGCGTAATGGACAAAGCAACGTGGCATCTCGATAGTCTGCGCAAAAAGAAGCTGCCCGTGGACGAGATCACGGCGTACAACCATATCGCGATCTATCTGCGTTGGTGCATCGAGCACGAGCTGATGGAGGAGTGGTTTGTCCGTCAATATGGGGAAACCATACGTGCCGTCTGCGAATATCCTGCCGAGACGAATCTGCGCTCCTTTCTCCGCGATGATCTGCACGGGCTCCTCAGGCGCGGCTTTTTCAGCCCGGAGGGCAAGGCATTCGCGGAGTATTACTACGACGGTGAGGCACCCTCCTTCCCCTCGGACATCGACAATTATGCCCTCTCCTACTTCGGTGCGGCGCGTTACCACTCGAACGAGTTCAAACAGGAGGCATACCTCTTTGTCCCATTCGATGAAAACTACTATGCGGCAATGGCGCAGCTCATCGCACAGCGATGGGAGGCATGGAGGAGGAACGCTCCCAAAACGAGCGGAGAGATCACACGGAGCAAAAATGCCAAACCGGACGTGCGCACAGCTGCACTCATGCGCTATCTCGGCTGTGACTGCACATATTTCCCGCCACTGGCAGACGATGATCCGATCACGGCGGCATATAGCTACGCCCGTCGCCTCGGCGTACGCGAGGGCTATGTTCCCCTGCTCATCGTGCCGAGTGATACGCTGTGGGAGATTCTGACGATGAATGCAGAAGCGGAGCGCGGGGACTTTGAGGACTACGATTTCGATGCCAAAGCAGTGGACACATATCGCAGAAAAATCCTTGCACAGCCCATTGGGGACGGTAAAGCGATCCTGACGGAGCGGCTCGGCGAGCGTTTTGAGCAGAACCGCGTGGAAACGTTCGATGAGGAGGAACATCCAGTCAACCGTTTTATCAGTTATTGGGACTACGAGACGCAGAAAACACAGCCGATGATTCTCGCTAAGATCCCCATGCAGCATCCGTGGACGGTGTTTGCGTATCTTCCGTTCGGCGGGTGGAACGACTGTCCCGACACCGCAGCACTGATGGCGGTGTCGAAATACTGGCACGAACGGCACTGCGCTGTGCCCGCCGTCCTCACCTATGACACGCTTGAGTACAGCGTGCCCGCCCCCGTACCACAGGAGAGCGCACTACAGCTTGCAAAGGAGCAGTATGCGTTCTGCGCCGACATCATCGAGCAGGGTGCACCCGGCATGACCGTCACGCATCTCGCGCACGATTTGAAGCAGTCAAACATCTGGTATTTCTGGTGGGACTAAGCAACAGGAGCAATACATGACCTTACTCGAACAGTGCCAAGTTTGGCACGAGAACAACGAATTTCAGAAAATCATCACAGAGATCGAGGCACTCCCCGCCGAGGAGCGCACGCCGGAACTGGACAGTGAATTGGCGCGCGCCTACAACAATGCGGCGAGCGCAGAGGATCGCGCCTATTTTGAAAAGGCGATCGGGCTCCTCGCCCCCCACGCGGACTATTTCGCGGGCGACCACCTCTGGAACTTCCGCATGGGCTATGCCTACTACTACCTCGACCGTGAGGACTGCGCCCTCCCCTACTTCGAGGCGGCACTTGCCGCTCTCCCGAACGATGCGGACACGATGCAGATGATCGATGCCTGCCAAAAGCGGCTGCGTGTCATCCATGCCGCACGAAAACCGCTGCTCTCCCCTGCGGCGGTCAAGAAGCTTGAGGCGATGGACGACGGCTCGACGGGCTATTTCTACAAGATGCTGCACTATCTGGAGACGTACATCAAGAACGGAACAATCAAGGGGAATTTCACACGCGCGGAGGCACGCGCCAATCTCGATATCGCGCTGTGGTATGCGTATGCGTGCAACAATATTGATGCCTACGAGTACTACTACCGTACAACGCAGTGGATGCCGGCGGCAGCGGCAAATGCAAGCGGCTGTGGGACATACTACTACCGCTACGCCGTCGCCCTCATGTACTGCGGACGACTGGACGATGCGCTGTGTACGGCAGAAAGGGGCGTATGTGAGGAGCCAGACTACCCGTGGACGTATCTGCAGCTCGGAAAACTACGCAGCCATTTCGGCAACCGTGACGGGGCGCGCGAGGCGGTACAGAAAGGGCTTGCGCTCGTGCCGGACGATCATGAATTCCTGACGCTTGCGCGTGAGATCGAGGAGGGTGCGACCATCGAGCAGATGTCCTACCACTGGATTGATCCCACGTTTGACGAGGAGCTGCAAGAGGCGGCTGCGACAGGCGAAACATTGGGTCTGCGTGACGGCGTGGATGCCGATGGAGAAATGTACGAAAAGCAGTGCGCCATCGCCTGCATGACAGTGAATGAGGCGGGGCTTGCGTATTTCCGCCAGCTTTTCCGTCCCGATCCGAAGAACTACGAGCGAAACGCGCCCTATTGCAGCTTCGACTATCCCGTGGGCGATACATCCGTGCGGCTCGTCTTTCACATGAACGAGGCAGGGCTGTCGAAGCGCAGCCCCGCATGGCTGCGCACGCAGAAGGAACGCCTCGATGACGGTGGCTGGCTCAGTCGCACGGACGAGGCGGGCACGGGCACCCTCACCGCAGTTCATTTTGAGCTCGACAATCAGGTCACGCTCAAGTACCAGTACCCATGGCAGGAGAAGGGTGTCTACATTCCATTGGATGAGGACGGGAATCCGAGGGATGATGGTGAGACGTAACCGTTCGCATATGAAAAAGGCGGCATTTGCCGCCTTTTTGTGTATCCAAATTTATAGCCCCAGTTCCTCCTCGATCAGCACGAGCTCCATCGGGCGGTAGCTCATCTTCTTGTAGTGGATGGTCAGCGCATTGCAGATGCGCTCAAGTGCCGCGCAGTCATAGCAACGCGTGCCGTCTTTCGCGCAGGGTGTTTTCTTGCCCTTGCGGTGCGCGTTGCGCGGGGCGGCGATGCGGTGAATGCGCTCGATGCCCGCCTCGATGTCGGGGACGAGCTTATTGATGCCGACGACAAAGTAGGTCTTTTCATGTCCGAAGAGCGAGCCCGCGACACGGTTGCCCGCACCGTCCATGTTGAGAATCTGCCCCTGCTCGGTGATGGCGTTCGCCGACAGCACGAAAATATCCGTCATCAGGGCCTCGCGCCCTGCCGCGAGAAATGCCTCAATACCGCCAACGTGCCCCGCACGCGGCGGATCGATCACCTCGTTATGCACGCTCAGACGCTCGTAGAGCGAGAGCGCACGCAATGTCTCAGAGTCGCCGAAGCCGACGCGCTTGCCGCGAATCTCGGCGGCGAGGTAGTCCGCCGCCGCTGTGCGCTCCGCGAATCGTGAGACATCGTAGCGATTCCGGCGAAACGCCTCCATCGTGCGCGCTATGCGCTCCTCGTATGCCGACATAGCTCCTCCTCTGACGGTGAATGCCCCACAGCGAACCCGCTCCCCCTCAATACGTCTCGATGATATTAAAATTCGAGTCACATGCGGCGGGCGTGCGTCCGATCTCGCGGATCACGCGAATGATGTGATCCTCTGAGAGTGCACGGGGGCTCTTCGCGCCCGCATCGTGAAGAATTGTCTCCTTGTGCACCGTCCCGTCGATATCGTTCGCGCCGAAACAGAGCGCGACCTGCGCCACAGGCACGGTCAACATGACCCAATACGCCTTGATGTTGCGGAAGTTGTCGAGCATCAGCCGCGAGATCGCAATCGTCCTGAGATCGTCCCACATCGATGTCTGCCGCACCGTCCGCCCCAGCTCCGTATTCGACGGAAGGAACGGGAACGGAATGAACGTCTGAAAGCCGCCCGTCTCATCCTGGAGATCACGCAGCCGCATCATGTGCTCCACACGCTCCTCCATCGTCTCGATGTGACCGTAGAGCATGGACGCATTCGTCTTGATGCCGAGCATATGCGCCGTACGGTGCGTCTCAAGCCACTCATTCGCAGTCGCCTTGTTCGGACAGAGTTCCTCGCGCACGCGGTCGGTCAGAATCTCCGCACCGCCGCCCGCAATCGACTGCAGCCCCGCCTCACGCAGCCGCACAAGTACATCGTGCACCGTGTGCCCCGAACTCTTTGCAAAATGCGTGATCTCCACGCCCGTAAACCCCTTCAGATAGAGCGTGGGAAACGCCTCATGCAGAGCCTTGAGACGCATAAGATAATCCTCGAACGTCCAGTCCGGATGCAGCCCGCTCACCACATGCAGCCCCGCGAGATGCGGGTCGCGCATCGCATCCGCGACGTGCGCCACCGCCTCCTCCACACTCATCTCGTACGCGCCCTTGTCCTCAGCGTCGCGTCCGAACGCACAGAACTTGCAGTGCGCGAGACAGATATTCGTGAGGTTCACATGGCAGTTCACGTTGTAGTAGACAATGTCACCGCACTTCTCCTGCCGCACGCGGTCAGCAAGCGCACCAATCCACGCAATATCGCGGCACGCAAAGAGCCGCAGCCCATCCTCCCGTGTCAGCCGCTCGCCATTCTCTATTTTCTTCTCAATATCCAAGTATTCGCTGTGCAATCGTTCTTCTCCTAAAATAGATAGTTTGATTGAAAATTCGACGCAGAACGGCGAAACTCCTGCCAATCCCCCACGGCAAACAAAAAGACTGCCACACTAACATGCAGCAGCCTCGCACCTATTTTACTTCTTCGGCGTAATTGCAATCACGCGTGCGGGCAGCCCCGTCGCGCCCTCGATGTTCGGCCACGCGACGAAGAGCAGCGCGCCCGCAGGTGCAACGCGGTCAAGATTCGTCAGCACCTCGACCTGCAGCTTCCCCTTGTCAAGGATATAGCGCTCGCACGCGAGGTCGCCCGCTTTTGCCGCCTCCACCGAGGCATCCGTGTCCAGCGTCTCATGCCCGCTCGCCGCTGCATTGCGCGTCTCATAAATATACTTCAGCGCATCCATCGACCAGCCGGGGAAGTTCTCACTGCCATCCTCTGCAATCCCCGAGATCGCGTCCATATCCGGCCAATGTTTGCTCCACCCAGTATAGAGCGCGACAAACGCACCGTCTGGAATCGCACCGTACTTCTCCTCGTATGCCTTGATGTCCTCGACCGTCACGGCATAGTGCACGTCCTTCGCCACCTGCGCCGTCACGTCGATCACGCACAGCGGATACAGCATATGCTGCGCGCCATAGGACTCTGCAAGGGGGCGGTTGCGGACGAAATGCCCCGGGAAATCGATATGCGTGCCGAACTGCCCCGGGAACTTGAACGTCTGAATCAGGCAGTCGAGCATCGGATTGCCCCAGTCAAAGCAGGTCTTGGACAGCTCCACCGAGCCCTCGGGAATCCCCGCCCAATACGGGCTGTCATTGTTCAGCGGATGCGTCAGATCCACCCACTCATACGCGTCGGACTTCAGCTCGTCCAGAACATTCCACAGATGATATTCCATATCCCCATCTCCTTTATTTCATATCAAAAATATATGTTTATCCTATGACAAAACGCAGCATTTGTCAATCCTCGTAAAATAAAGTTTTTCTCAGTATGGTATTGACAATCTTCTGATTTTTGACTATACTAAAGACAGTTAAGGAGGATTCGCAGCAGCCTGATTCAGGACAGGCAGCGTCCATACGATCCGTAAGCGTATGGGCAGAGTTCTCCGGAGTTTCCACAGTGTTGACCGACGGTTGTTGGAGAGGGAGTCGGCTATGCAGCTTCGCTGGCTGAGCGAAGGGCGCATGGCAGGTGTTCCCGAACGGACTGGGAGGAGATTCCGATGGGTCATTGAGTGGCCGCAGGGTAGCTGCACAGATGGATCAAGTCCCGGCACGTGACGGGACAGGGGTGTCGTAAGGGTGCAGCAGGAGGATGCGGCAGCCCGTGAAGGACGGGTGCAGGGGCATATACCAAGCAGATGAGCGGAAATCTTCCACAAGTGGATTTGTGGCATCGGGCTCGGCTATATGTCAAGGTAGTTTCTCAGCGTTTTGGAGGAAAGTTCCGCAGCTCATGCTAGCGGGGATGCGGAACGAAGCGAAGATCGTTTGGATGCAAGAGAGTTACCTATCACTTCCCGTATTTTCCTCAGACCGCCGACGGGTGACGAGAAAGCCTGTCGGCGGTTTTGTTTTGTCTGGAAAGGAGTTGCAATGAATATATCCGTGATCTTGGCGCATCCCTATGTGCAGAGTTTTAACGCCGCGATTGCTGCAGTTGTTGTGAAGACCTTAAATGAATTCGACCACGCTGTACGCTTCCACGATCTGTACCGCGAGCATTTTGATCCCGTAATCCCAGAGGACGAGCTGGTCGGAGATCAGTCGCGCGATCCGCTGGTGCGTCTCCACCAAGAGGAGATTCGTACGGCGGACGGCATTGTCATCATCCATCCGAACTGGTGGGGACAACCGCCTGCCGTCCTCAAAGGCTGGGTCGATCGCGTTCTGCGCGAGAATGTCGCCTATGCCTTTCCCGTCGGCGACAGCGGCGGTGGACTCCCCATTGGTCTGCTGCGTGCGAAAAGAGCGCTTGTCTTCAACACCTCCAACACAGCTGCCGCGCGGGAAAACGACGTATTCGGCGATCCTCTGCAGCGTCTCTGGCGAGACTGCATCTTTGGCTTCTGCGGCGTAACAGACGTCGATCGGTTCATGTTCCGCATTGTCGCTGACAGTTCTGCCGATGAAAGAGACGCATGGCTGAAAGAGACGGCAGACCAAACGCGGCGCAGCTTCCCTGCACCATGACAAAGCCGCATCGCAGTTTAACATACCTTCATGGAATTTGATATTCTTCCGTTTTATGTTATAATATCTTTGTTATTTTTTCATTTTACCGAAGAAAAGGATAGGTGATTATCGCATGAAAGATTCGCACAACGAGTTCATGCAGCACGAGCTGAGACTTCCCGAGCTCACCGTGCGCGGCATGCTGCTCGGCGCGATCCTCACGATCATCTTCACAGCCTCGAATGTCTACCTCGGACTCAAGGTCGGCCTGACGTTCTCGTCGGCGATCCCGGCGGCGGTCATCTCGATGGCGGTGCTCAAGATGGCGAAGGACGCGAACATCCTCGAGAACAACATGGTGCAGACGCAGGCATCGGCAGCAGGTACGCTGTCCGCCATCATCTTCATCATCCCGGGTATGCTCATGATCGGCTACTGGCAGGACTTTGAGTTCTGGCAGACGCTCGTCGTCTCTGCCTGCGGCGGCTGCCTCGGGGTCCTCTTCACCATCCCGCTGCGGCGTGCGATGGTCGTCCACAGCGACCTTGCCTACCCGGAGGGCGTCGCTGCGGCGGAGATCCTGAAGGTCGGCTCGCATGCGGACAACCGCGAGCAGCACGGCTCTGGACTGAAGGAGATTCTCTCGGGCAGTGCCGTTGCGGGCGTGATCGCTTTCCTCACGAACGGTCTGCAGGTGCTCGGCGGCAGTCTTTCGGCATGGTTCCACGTCGGCCGCGGCATGACGCAGCTGCCGCTCGGCTACTCGACCGCTCTCGTAGGTGCGGGCTACCTCATCGGCATTGCGAGCGGACTCGCCATGCTGGTCGGCATCCTCATCGCATGGGCGGGTTTCGTCCCCTATTTCACCATGGCAGAGGCACTGCCGGACGGCATGACGCTCCAAAAATTCGCCGGTGCCGTCTATCAGCAGAAGGTGCGCCTCATCGGTGCAGGCGCAATGGGCGTTGCGGCGATCTGGACACTCATGACGCTCGCCCGCCCCGTCATCGACGGAGTCAAGGAGTCCATCGCAGGTACACGCATGGACGACACAGAGAAGGGTCTGCACCGCATGGACATCGACATGTCGATGAAGAGCATTGCGCTCGTCTTCGGCGTAACGGTCATCGGCCTCCTTGCGATTTTCTATCTCTTCGTCTCGCCGGAGAGCATCCCCCCGAGTCAAAAGCTCATCTTCACCGTTGTCGGCGTCGGCGTATCCGTCCTCATGGGCTTCTTTGTCGCTGCTGCCTGCGCCTACATGGCAGGACTTGTCGGCACATCCGCGAGTCCGATCTCGGGCATCGGAATCCTCGGCATCATCGTCTCCTCGCTCGTCATGTACGCGCTGTGCTCCTCGTTCGGCATCTTTGATCTGCCGGGCGGTGAGAAATTTGCAACAGCAACCGCCATCTTTACCACCTCGATCATCCTCGCGATTGCCTGCATCTCGAACGACAATATGCAGGATCTCAAGACGGGCTGGCTCGTCGGAGCAACGCCGTGGCGCCAGCAGGTTGCGCTCCTCATCGGCTGTGTGGTCGGTGCACTCGTCATCGCGCCCGTGCTGAACCTCCTCTACGAGGCGTACGGCTTCCCCGGCGCGATGCCGCGCGCGGGCATGGATCCCGCACAGGCACTCTCCGCGCCGCAGGCGGTGCTCATGACCACCATCGCACAGGGTATCTTCTCTAGCAAACTTGCGTGGGAGTACATCTACATCGGCATCGGGCTTGGCGTGGTGCTCGTCCTCATCGATCTCTTCCTCAAGCGCACGACGCGCAGTCTCTGTCTGCCGCCGCTCGCCGTCGGCATGGGCATCTATCTCCCGCCCGTCATCCAGACGCCGCTCGTTGTCGGCGCGATCCTCGGTTACTTCCTCAACCGCCACCTGCGCAACAGCGGCGGCTCGAACGCCGAGGCAGCAGGTCTCAGGCGCGGTACGCTCTTTGCCTCGGGGCTCATCGTCGGTGAGTCCATCGTCGGCGTTCTGCTCGCAGGGGTCATCGTCGTCTCCGTCTCGAACGGCGGCGGCGAGGCACCGCTCGCCATCGCCCCCGAGGGCTTTGCCGACACCGCAGAGATGCTCGGGCTCCTCGTCTTCCTCGGCATCCTCGGCCTCTTTAGCAAAGTTGTCCTGAGCGGGAAGAAAGCATCATAATTTCATATCATACGACAACACGCCGGCAGAAATGTCGGCGTGTTGTCGTATAAAATAAATGGATTATGTGTTACAATACCCCTACAGGTCAAATTTAGGAATCACTGATAAAATGAAGTCCTTCAGATTGGCGTAGATTTTTCGTCCGAACGAGGCGGAAAACCGGACGCAGAGTGGTGCTCTGTGGAGGATTTTCCGCCGAAGTGCGGGCAAAAAAGATGCGTCAAGATGGAGGTGCTGAATTTATCAGTGCTTCCTTTATGCACATACAACCACAGTCGTATTAGACCAAAGGAGGCTGTCATGCACCCATTGCTTCGCACACTTCTCGCCGTGCTTGTACTTCTCTGCTGTACGCTGCCCACGGTAAGCGCAGGCCCTGCGCCCGCACTCACGCGTGTCGCCCCCATCGCACTCTGGTCTGAGGCGACAGAGGCAGTTCCTGCAGAGGCAGACTATCCGAACCGTCTGCCCGCGAGCACGGTGTTCCGTGGGGAAAATCTTTTTATCAAGACGCGCTTCATCGGCTATCCTGCGTGGAATCTGCTGACCTATCGAAGCGGGTCGGAGACAGGGCGCATGCTGGACTACAGGGAAGTCGCGCGTACACCGCTCACGGACGATCTGCGCGTGATCGTCGGCTATGAACAGATTGTCATGATTCCATTCGCCGAGCTCGGCACAGCGGAGATCGACCTCTGCATCGCCGCTGCCGATGCGGGGAGCGGTGCACCACGCTACGCCTTTGTCCGAGGGATACAGACAGAGAAGTAACATCACGGGAAAGATTGAGGGAAAAACATGAACATGAGGGATGAATTCGAGCGCATCATGCGCGAGCACCGGGAGATCGCACTCGCGACGACAACGGACGGGCTTCCGCATGTACGCATCGTGAACTTCTACTACGCATCCGAGGAACGCCGCGTCTACTTCGCTACGTTCAAGGACAACGAAAAGGTCGTCGAACTCGCGGCGAATCCAAACATTGCATTTACCACCGTTCCCCACAACGACACAAACGAACACGTCCGAGCGAGCGGCAGAGCCGTCAAGTCCGCGCACACCGTCTACGACCTCGCGGCACTCTTTGCGGCGAAGATCCCGCGCTATCAAGAGACCATTGATGCCGTCGGCGACGATCTCATCCTCTACGAGATCGCGGTCGACATGGCGGTCGTCACCGTAGACATGGAGCACATCGAGCGCATTCGGCTCTAAGAATGGGCCGGCAATCGAGGCTGCCGCACGAAGTTTTATGACCTGCCCCCCCCCAAAGGTTAGATGAGAAGATCGGCCTTTTGGGGGGGGGCAGGTCATATTCCAATCGGAACAAATTAATCTTCATTTTTTAGCACGCCCGCATGCTGTAAAACTTTTTCTTTCACCGCACTCACATCGTCGATTTTTATGTATCGCTCGGGCGTCCACGCAACCGGGGATAAATACTCGTTAAATGCATCGATTTTCTCGTCGTTGAAGATATTATTGACCGCGGTAAACTCCGTGCCGCCAAACACTTTGACAAAATCTTGATATGTCCTTCCGTCGATATCCGCGACATTATTTTCGGCATATATTTTCGAGTTTTTCCCAACGCCCAACGAATACGCATAACGGTATGCGCCGTTTTCATCGTCCGTTTGGTAGTAATTATTATACACGTGAACCTTGCCAAATCTCACTCTCGGTGCACGCTGAACCAAATTATGGAAGTAGTTATGATGCAACGTCACATTCAGTTTCCCCTCATCCGCCGTTTTTGCATCGCTGTTCCCGATCAAAATCGCTTTATTATGACCTTTAAAAACATTGTATGATATCGTGATGTCGTCCGCCTGATTTACGATATCGACCAAACCGTCCCGATGCTCGTATTCACGATGAAAATACGTTTCCGTCGGCTGCTGCCCATCCTCGAAACGGCAATGATCGATCCAAATATGCGTGCCGCCGCGGATCGTAACGCTGTCATACTGAGAATTCCAGCTGCCGTCCGGCCCATCGTTTGGATCCCACGACGGGAAATAATCATAAGGGGACTCAAACATAATATTTCGGATGATAACATTATCCGTGTCGAGGACTAAATCCACGCCCTTTAATTCCGCATGTTCAATCCCAATGATGCTCGTATTGGCGGGGACATGAACCATGATGTTTTTTTCCTGATTTTTTTGAGATTGTTTTCTTTTTGCCTCCTGCTCTTCTTTTCGGCTTTGCGGCGCGGTACTATGCGGCGCATGCGATTCCAGATACTGCTGAAAATCATAGCCCTCTGCCATATAATCTTCCATCGTCAGACGCTTGCCATCCGCATCCATATCGAAGTCAATCGTTCCGTAAATCATCAAAATCCTAGGTTCTGTGTTCTTTCGATTCCCCAATGCGGCAATAAACTCCTGCCTATTGGTCACGCGGAAGATATTGTCTTGTCCCGCAGCAGCACCCCCGGTCGTGCCGCTGCCCTCTGCGGCAAATCCATCATTTTTAGCGAGCACTTCCCGTATAAAATCTGGTTTTTCCATCGAGCTCTGGACAAGCGGCAAGAGAAAAACAGCCGCTAACGCGCCGATGCAGGCAATCAGAAAAATTTTCTTTCTCATAGTCTTATCTCCCCCGTCCCCGCTGGCAAAGACGCAAAAACATCCCTTGCTGTAGTGGGAGGTTTTTATAAGGTATATCCGTTTTCCCGCCGATAAGGGGATGGACACGAAAGCACACGCGCTGTTCTATGCATGAACTTCAAGTGTCTGGCCAATCCACGCATTGAGATCACGATAGGTGCTGCGCATCGCGCGCACCTTATCTCCATAGACGAGTGCAAGCATACGGCAGAAACAGCTCACGGCTGCCTGTGATCCCATGCCCACC
This sequence comes from uncultured Selenomonas sp., assembly GCA_963555475.1. Classification (GTDB taxonomy): domain Bacteria; phylum Bacillota; class Negativicutes; order Selenomonadales; family Selenomonadaceae; genus Centipeda. The sequence goes on along the minus strand of CAUVVR010000004.1, from coordinate 27,630 downwards.
TTCTGGCGGAACCGAGCCTCCGTCACATTCACGATCTCATGCGCCGCCTCGTTGCGCAGCTGCCGAATATCTGCAATAGATTCCAGTTCCGCCATGACCGCCGTGTGCAGCTTCGCATCACGAACGCGCTGTGCCCCACCTGCATAAGTGCAGCAAAGAGACAATAGATAAAATGAAAGCGGCTGATCCCGATAGCCGTAAGGGAATTCCCGATCCAATGCGGCGAGCAGTTCCTTCTCCTGCGCGGCAAGGCGTTCCCGCACAAGCCAACGAACCCCATTACGCGGCTCACAAAGGGAACGAATAGGGATCGTCAGATTCTTCGTGGTATACTCCCTGAGGAACTCATAGAGAAACGGTATCATGCGCAGCATCAGATTCGACAGCCGGCCCGTCTCCTGATCGATCTGCATCATGAGGAAGTATTCAACCAGCTCCTCCGTCTTCCCGGCGAAAGGAAAAAGCTTCTTTCCTCCGTATTCACGCAGGATAGCCTTTGCCTCCTCCGTCAGGAGCATACTGCGCCGTTCCGCATGGGAAAGGAGCAGCGATGCCTCCGGCGGAACAAGCGCACTTCGCCGTGTAATCTTCCCTGCCGCCGCATACTCATAGGAATCGATCAGAGACAGGATCCGACTCTGTTCCGCATAGTAGTGAAACGCCGACAGCGGCGGTTCCTCGCAGCGGTTCTTTGCCCCTTTCTCGTCGTCAAAATTGTTTTCGAGCAGGGCATCGATGTCCTCGGCATCCTGCGTTGCCTCATTCTCACGGTTAGAGTGCCGTGCCGGTGACGCCACCTGTACGCCGATGCAGTGTTCCATGTCGGACGCGAGCATCGCGAGGACGGTCTTCATCTGCGGTGTTCCCGAACTCAGATTCAGGAGGATCTGTGCCTCCTGATGCTCCAAACGAAGCCGCAGAACCTCCTGCGGCAGAACCTGACTGAAGAACTCATAGAGATGTGCCGCCTGTATGTCCGTGAAGATTTCCTCGATCACACAGTCCGGTGCCGTAAGGAGGCTATGTATGATGAGATAAAACTCCGGCAGGAGGACATACCGCCCGTCCCGCTTGAACGCTGTCTTCGTGCAAAACGTGATCTCCGCTCCGCGCGGTGCGCCCTCCGGCAGAAAGTACAGATCTGCGATCGCTGCCTCGTCTGTTTCCGCGACGCAGCGAAAATCTTGCACGCGTACCGCATAGCCCTTCTGTCGCAGAAAGATTTCCTGCCCGGCACTGAGCAGAGCCGCAAACATCTGCCCCAGCTCATCCGTGAGCGTATGGATGCGCCACAGTGCCCTGCCCGATTCTTTCTCATAGCGTACCGACTGACTGTAGGGGCGCAGACGCTCCGTATGCAGGAACTCCGCCACATCGGCGGGCAGACGCTCCATCAATGCCCCGTGCAGGACAGATCCCATCGCGAGAGAGACGCGTTCTCCTGCAGGGAGAGCCAGCTCCGCTTCAAATTGTCTGAGCATCGCCCCCCCTCCGCAGAGCACACAGCCCCATGATCCAGTCGTCCTGTCCCATGACAGCCCGCTTGAGCGTACGCGGCGAGAGCGTGCGGTCGAACTGCCTGTGCCGATGCTTCGGCTCAACGCGTCCCCCCTTCCGCTCGGTGAATGCATCATCCAGATAGGCAGCGATGAATTCCCGTGCCTCCTCATCACTGTCCGCAAGCGCATAGGCGTTTCCGTCCCCTTGCGGGGTGCTGTTGCTTAAATTACCTCGCCGCGCAATCCCTTGTGGGATCTCGCCGAAAAAGCAGTTTGCGGCGCGGATGTATTTTGAGCCGTACAGGTGTAGTCCGTTTGTACTAAAAATCGCTGTATCCCTTGCATCTGTTGGTGCGGCGCGTATCTCTCCTCGCGCATATTCCACAACAGGGTTCGCATTAAGCCTGAATGCCACATTCGCGACGAATCGCATTCTGGAGGAGCTGAGAAAAGTTGATGTTGTGCTCGCGTGCAAGTGTATCCATCCATGCAGGAATGGTAAGGGTCTTCTTCACCGAACGATTGTCCGTACGACGCAGGTACGCCTCCTCGTCCCATTCGATGAGTGTGGTGAAGTCGCGCCCATGCGTCTCAATGTCAGCAGGATTGGTCGCGGGCGGAAAGGGCTTCTTGTCCGCTTTGAGCGTATAGAGATACAGTCCGAGTGCATCACTTGCCATGTAGAGGGCTTCTTGGAGGGTATCGCCCTCGGTAACACAGCCGAGCAAGTCCGGAAAATCCACGGTATATCCTCCCACACGCTCATCTGGGCAAAAAACAGCCGGGTAAACAATTTTGTCCACAGCAATCCCTCCTTAACTCATTCAAGCCCCGCTTGCTTTAGAATTGTTTTGAATGTCCCAATACGCAAATCTTTGTTATGCATAGGAATGATTGGCATACCGAGCTTGGTCGGATGCTTTAGGATATAATGCGATCCATTGATACGTTCGATCTGCCAACCATCCTTCTTGAGAATTTTCAGCAATTCCTTCGAGGTCATAATGATTGCCTCCCCGCATCACGTGTATTCACATTCTAACACATATCAACACGTATATCAATCTCGCCGAATCTTCGGCAAGAGGAAACGCAGGAGGACGTAGGCGAGGAGGCTGCCCGCACCCGTGGAGAGGAGGAAGGGGACGATGTAGACGGTGTAGCTCGTGGGGTTCAGTCCCATGAGGAGGGCGGCGACGGGATAGGCGGCGAGTGCGCCGAGGATGCCCGTGCCGAGTGCCTCGGCGATGCAGGTGATGCCGAGACGTTTCGTATAGTGATAGGCGAGTCCGCAGCAGAGTGCCCCGATCATGCTGCCGGGGAATGCCATGAGACTGCCGAGCCCCGCGATGTTGCGGACAAGGCTCGCGGCAAATGCGACGCCGATGCCCCAGAGAGGGCCAAGAAAAACGGCGGCGAGGATGTTGACAAGGTGCTGCACGGGAGCGCAGCGACTGCCGAGTACGGGAAAGCTGAAGAATCCGCCGAGGACGGCGACGGCAACGAAGATACCGGCAAGGGTGAGTTTACGGGTGCGTGTGTCTAGCATATAAATTCGCTCCTCAAATCAAATCCATGCGCGAGCGGCCCGCTGCCCGCACCGAGGTCAAGCCCTGCGGCGAGTGCACCCGAGATGTATGCCTTCGCACGTTCGACTGCGGTGTCAAGCGTCATTCCACGCGCGAGGTTCGCGGCAATCGCACTGGAGAGGGTACAGCCTGTGCCGTGGGTATTCGCAGTCGCAATGCGCCGCCCCTCAAACCAACGTGCGCCCGCACCGTCGACGAGCAGATCGTTCGCGTCATCGACGCAGTGTCCGCCCTTTATGAGCACCGCTGTATGTGCACGCTCATAGATGCGTGCCGCTGCTGCGGTCATGCCCTTTCGATCAGTGATTGCCATATCCGCGAGCACCTCCGCCTCTGGGATGTTCGGCGTGATGATGGTCGCACGCGGCAAGAGCAGTGAGATGAGCGCCTCAACAGCATCCTCGCTGATAAGACGTGCGCCGCTGGTCGCGACCATGACGGGGTCGACGACGACGTTCTGCGCATGGTATTCGTCCAGCTTCTCGGCAATTACGCGGATGAGCTCAGCATCCGCGACCATGCCGATCTTCACCGCATCGGGCGGGATATCGGTAAAGACGGCATCGAGCTGCGCCGTGAGAAAGGCGGGCGGGACAGCGAGGATGTCAGTGACCCCCGTGGTGTTTTGCGCGGTGAGTGCGGTAAGTGCGCTCATGCCGTAAACGCCGTGCGCGGTCATGGTCTTGAGATCTGCCTGAATGCCTGCGCCGCCGCTCGAATCGCTGCCCGCAATGGTGAGTGCTGTGTGCATTTTCATTGTGCTTCCTCCTCAGAGTTTTGTGATGTTCATATGTTTGCTGAGTTCTTCACTCGTCATGCGATAAATGGCATCAATGATGTGCGTTCGATAGGTCGCGTTGCCGCCGCGCTCCCCCATCTGCGCCCATGCCATTTCCCCTGCAACGCCCATAAGAGCGACGGTCTCGACGACTGCCGCAAGCGGATCGAGAGGTGCAGCGGCAAGGGCGGCGGCGAGGAGCGCGGAGAGCTGGCAGCCCGTGCCCGTGACCTGTCCCATTTCGGCGCGTCCGTTGCGGATGGCATAGCAGTCCCGCCCGTCGGTCACGAGATCGATTGCGCCTGTGACGGCAACGATGGCACCTGTCCGTGCGGCAAAGGATCGCAGAAGCTCTGCGGCGGCAGCAAGGTTCTCCTCGGTGACGGCATCTGCCGCGTTCGCGTCAACGCCTTGCGTTGCTCCCGTACCAACGGCAAGCGTCCGCACCTCGGAGATATTGCCGCGAATGAGTGTCGGACGCACCTCGTCCAGAATGCGAAGCGCGGTCGCGGTACGCAGGCGGCTTGCGCCCGCGCCGACGGGGTCGAGCACGACGGGATGTCCGAGAGCGCGGGCACGTTTGCCCGCCGCAATCATACTTGGGATGGTGCGCGCGTTGAGTGTGCCGATGTTGAGGCAGAGTCCCGCGCAGAGGGTGGTGATCTCCTCTACCTCCTCCGGATCGTCCGCCATGATGGGACGCGCACCGATAGCGAGCAGGACGTTCGCGACGTCATTGACGGTGACGTAGTTGGTGATGCAGTGGATGAGCGGGGATGCCGCGCGGATTTGGGCGAGGATTGCTGATGTCATCGCATTTTTCCTTTCTTATGCTGCCCGTTTTCCAAAGATACGATTTGCCGCAAGCGCAAGCAAAAGCGTGATCGCCATGGTCGGGAGAGTACTGCCGACGGGGGTGTCGAGTGTCATGAGCCAGCGATAGCAGAGGAAGCCGATGAACCAGACAGCGAGGTTGACCGTGTGGACAGAGCGTCCCGCCGCATCCTCGCGCAGGAGGAAGTAGCTCGCAATCTGGACTGCGATCATCGGGGCAAAGACCGAGCCAATGATGTAGAGGAAGCCCGTGATGTCGTCCATCGGGTAGAGCGATGCCGCAACCGCACCGAGCACAGTCACGCCGATGCCGACGGTGCGCCCCGAGACGGAGCGCACGATGCTCTCGCTTGAGACGCCCGCCGAGTACGCATCGAGATACGTTGTGGTGACGGTCGAGAGGATGACGACACCGAGCCCTGCCACGCCAAGTCCTGCGTGCAGCATGATCTGTGCGATGTCACTCTCGCCCGTGAGAATCGCCGCGCCCATGCCGATGAAGTACATCCAGCAACTGACGAGCCCGTAGACGAGCGCACTCACGGCGGCAGCAGCAACGGGCTTCTCCGCCTCGCGCGTGTAGTCCGAGATGAGCGGCAGCCACGAGAGCGGCATCGCAATCGAGAGCTCGAGCGCCATCGCAAAGCTCATCGCCTCCCCCGCCGCAGAGCCCGCAGCCCCCGTCCCGCCCACGATAACGGAGCAGAGGAGCACGGTGAGCAAAAACAGCCCCGTCATGGCGACGGCGTTCACGCGCTCAATCCGCAGAATCCCAATACGAATCCAAACGATAATCAGCACGCCGATGACGAAGCACCAGAGCCAATGCCCCACATCCATCACGGAGTTTGCCGCGAGTGCCCCGTCATAGATCATGATGCTCGTCCAACCGATGAGCTGCATGACGTTGAGCACGGCAAAGAGCAGCCCGCCGCGCGCACCGAACGCCATCTTGACCGTCTCCATCGCACTGCGGCGCGTGCGTGCGCCGATCAGCCCCGCGAGGAAAAGCAGCGCACAGCCGATGATGTGTCCGACCACAATGGCAATCCCGCCGTCGCGAAAGCCGAGCGGTGCAAAGAATGTGCCTGTTAAAATCTCCGCCAGTGAAACACCCGCACCGAACCAGATCAGTGCATTTGCGGGGATGCTTGTACGTTTTTCCATGGAAACCTCCAATTCATGTCCCTCTTCCCTGCACGCAAGGCAGGCTTAGAAAAAATCAAAAACGCGGCTATGCCAACTGACATAGCCGCGCTATCTGCACATATATCCCTACGTTGGCATTATCCAAATCAGGTTATGGGTCGGGACGCATTATCCCCTCTCAGCCGACTGCTGTCGGCTCCCCTTATTCTGTTGTGCCACCACCGCTCACGATTCTCTAGAGAACCTCGTTACGATGGTTTGGTATATTCTCGTCTGAAATTACTGTGCGCTCATCGAGAGCTCGATGAACTTGTTGCCAAGCTTCGCCTTCTGCAGGACTTCCTCGGTGATGTCTGCGCCCGCCTCAACGATGACAACGCCGTTGTCCATCTTGATCGTACGCGTCGCCTTCTTGCCGAGCAGGAAGCGGCGGTGACGATCCTCGTTCACGCGCTCCGCGCTCTTGTCGTCTCCGGACTCTGCCGCCGGCTCCTCGGGTGCGGGTGCAGCCTCAGGAGCAGGTGCGGGCTCCTCTGCAGGAACCTCAGCAGGAGCTTCCTCAACGACAGGAACTTCCGGCTCCGGCGCGGTCTCGACCACGGGAGTGGGCTCTACGACCGGCTCCTCGGCAACGGGTACAGGCTCTGCCATGGGTGCAGGCTCCTCGGCAGGGATCTCTGCCGCAGGAGCAGACTCTTCAACCGCAGGTGCAGCGACCTCCGCTACCGGCTCTTCCGCAGCTGTCTCAGCTGCGGGTGCTGTCACAGCGGGTGCCGCCGGTGCAGCCGCTGCGTCAGATTTTTTTCCGGCATCGCCCTCCGGCGAGATGACCGTAACTTCCTTCCCGAAGATCGAGACTTGATCCGCCGTCACCTCAGAGGTCGATCCCTCAGGGGCGGTGATCTCACATTTCTCGATGCTGCCGTCCTCACCGATGAAGATCTCGGTGATATTCCCCTGAATCACGCCCGAGCGCGTGATCGCCTTCGTGCCGATGACGCGGATGTTGTCATCGAGCAGCGTCTCGAAATCGCCCGCCGCATCAAGCGTCAGGATGTTCTCACTGTTGTTGATCGTGACAGCATCCTCGCCGACCGCAATGACATTATCATAGGGAATGAGCTTGACTCCGCGATACCAGTCCTCGTCCTCAATTGTGATCGCCGCCACAACGCGGTTTGGCGCGTCGATGAGCAGGGTCTTGCTCATGCCGAGCTCGCGCCCCTCGGTGATACTGATGACGGGAAGTCCCAGAATGTCAACGCTTTTCTTCATTTGTATTCCTCCATTTTACTAAAAATGTCAGGTTGTCAGCTCCTGTGCTTGCCGATCTGCCTCGGCAAGCAGTTCCTTCGACACCTCGCCGAAAGGAAGCGCAGGCGTTCCCTGTGCACAGAGCATATGAGAAACGATAGTCAGGGTGTTGCGGGAGTGCTGAAACTCCTGCAGCATGACGGCGTTCTTGGCAATGACCGGCAGCGCAAGAGCCTCGTCAAGGAGGTCAAGGGCAGCACCATAGTCCCCAAGACGCTTGTAAAGCGTCGAGAGTTCAATGATGAGATACGGTATGTAGGAGTCCTCGGGATAGCGCACGAGTGCACTGCGATATGCGGCAATGGCGCGTTCGGGATTCGACTCCGCCGCCTCGTACGCCATATCCAACAATGAATCAAGGCTCTCCGGGAGCTCCTGTGTGAGGAGCGGCTCCTCGGATACGAGTGCTGCCGCAGGATACGCCACCGCGGACACATTCAGAAGTTCCTTCGCAGCGGGCGTTTCCTCATACGCTTTATGTGCGGGTGCATCGTTAAGCACCACAGCGTCAGGAATGACCGTCTCCGCAGAGACATCCTCACACAGGGCCTCCGCCACAGCCGCAGATTCCTCCGCACGCCGACGCGCACGCACTGTCAGGAAACGGTTATAGAGCGTCACCACCAGTCCCGCGACCGCGATCAACCCGCCCAGCTGCACATAGTACATCTGCGTGAGCGGCGGCCGCAGCACGATCATGCCGGCAACGACACCAACGCTCATGACAGCGGCGAGAAAAAGCGCGGAGAGACGAATCTGTGTCAGCATTGCCATCGTCCCCCTTTGCCCCTCTCCACCCAAGACGGTGGAGACATACCGATAGGCATTCTAAGTCTCTTTCGACATAAATATGAAAATTCCTTCTTTGACAGAGGAAATAATGAAAAAAGTCTGTGCCATTTTTTTAATTTCTACCCTTTTTTCATTTTGCTTTTTATAGTATAATAAGCATAGTATTCATTCGCGTGCAAAAAGATACAGCGCGCGCGGGGGAAAATATAGGCTGATTCACTAACGGATGGGAGATGTTCACATGACGCAGGAAACAGTTACGATCGAGAACAAGACGGGCATCCACGCACGCCCCGCATCGGTGTTCGTTCAGACAGCGACCAAGTTCAAGTCCAAGATCCAGATCGAGGCAAAGGGCAAGAAGGTCGATGCCAAGAGCATCCTCATGCTCATGAGCATGGGGCTCGTCAAGGGCACGGAGCTCACCATCATCGCCGAGGGTGAGGACGAGGCGGCAGCCGTGAAGGAGCTTGCAGATCTCGTCAACTCGAAGTTCGGCGAGGAGTAATTAACAACAATGATTGGGGTACGCCCGAGGTTTTGCAGTGTACTGTTGCCTCGCGGCGTTTTTTCATAGGGACTGCTGATCGCCAAAATACATGAAAGAGATCGGCATCTCTCACAGGGGGGGATAAATATGGTGGAAACCATCCGTGGAAAAGGGGTTATCTCGGGGATTGCCGTCGGCAAGGTCATGCTCGCGGGACAGAACCTCGACGGCTATCTTGCGGCATACAAGCCCGGCTCACTCACCGAGGAGCAGGGCAAGGCGGAGGGCGCACTTATCGCCGTCACCGAGACACTGCTTGCGACGATTGAACGTCTCCGCAAGGAGGGGCAGGCGGAACAGTCGGCCATCCTCGAGGCGCACCGCATGATGGTGCAGGACCCGATGATGGCGGAGAACATCAAGGGCAAGATCGAGGTGTGCGGCAGCGCACCGCAGGGCATCCTCGAGGCCGCGAACGAACAGGCACAGGTGTTTGAGCAGATGGAGGACGAGTACTTCTCTGCACGCGCGGTCGACCTGCGCGACGTTGGCAAACGCATCGCAAAATACGTTCTCGGAGTCAAGGAGCCTGAGATCGGATTGGGGCAGATCGTCCTGTGCGGCGAAGAGATCGAGCCGTCCGTTGTGGCAGGGATGCCCACCGAGCAGATCGCGGGCGTCATACTCGGCTCGGGCAGTGCGACGAGCCACGTTGTCATCATCGCCAAGGCGCGTGCGATCCCGACCGTCCTCGGCATCGGCGACAAGATCAACCTCATCCATGACGAGGACGAGATCATCCTCGACGGCAGCCGCGGCGACATCATCATCCGACCGACCGAGGAGGAGCGCCTGCTGTACCAGGACAAGATCGAGGAGCAGAAAAAGCTCGCGGCGCACTATGCCGCACTCAAGGATCTGCCGGCGGTGACAAAGGACGGCGTGCGTATCGAGCTGACAGCGAACATCGGCACGCACATGGATGTCGACAACGCGCTCACCTACGGTGCTGAGGGTGTGGGGCTCTTCCGCTCCGAGTTCGTCTTTATGGGCTCCACAACGATCCCGACCGAGGAGGATCAGTTCAAGGCATACCGCGCCGCCGTCGAGAAATGCGGCGGTCACATCTGCGTCATCCGCACCATGGACATCGGCGGCGACAAGCCCCTGCCCTACCTCAACATCGATCCGGAGGAGAATCCGTTCCTCGGCTACCGCGCCCTGCGCATCAGCCTGGACCGACACGACCTCTTCCTCCCGCAGATCAAAGCGATCCTGCGTGCCGGTCTCTACGGCAAGGCTGCGATGATGGTCCCCATGGTCATCAGCGTGAGCGAGATCCAACGCGTTCAGAAACTCGTCGAGCAGGCAAAGGTCGAGCTCACCCACGAGGGCAAGGAGTACTCCGATGATGTGCAGGTCGGTATCATGGTCGAGACACCTGCTGCCGCCGTCGTCTCGCCACTGCTCTCCCAGTACGTCGACTTCTTCAGCATCGGTACCAATGACCTCATCCAGTACACACTCGCAGTTGACCGCGGCAACGCGCAGATCGCACATCTCTACAACCCGTTCAACCCCGCTGTCCTCCGTCTCATCCAGCGCACGATTCAGAGCGCACGCGAGCGCGGTATATGGGCGGGGATGTGCGGCGAGATGGCGAGCGACCCGTACGCCGCCGTCATCCTGCTTGGCATGGGCATCACAGAGCTCTCCATGAGTGCGCCGTCCATCCCGCGTGTCAAGGAGATGATCCGCTCCGTCACATCGACACAGGCGAAGGAGCTCCTCGCCGATGTCATGAAGATGGAGCACGGGGTCGATATCCGCGCCTATCTGCACAAGATGCTTGAGAGCTCAGACGCGAGCGCAAGTGTCTGATTTGTTGCAAAAAGCACAGACAAGAACGTCGTTTTACGCCATACTGTTGGCGTGTGTTATATTTGATTAGGAAATTCCTGCTGCGCTTCGGTGCGGCAGGAAATTTTCGTCTGGGGAAGAATATTGATGAAGCTATCCATCGATAACGCCGCATGTGTCTCCTGCGGGATGTGCGCCGAACGGCTTCCCGCCGTCTTCCGTATCGACCGCGCGGCACGCTCCGCCGTGCTCGTGCGCCAACCTATGCCGACCGAGCAGGATGACGTGCTTGAGGCAGCAGAGGATTGTCCCGTCGGCGCAATTATTTTTTCATTTTTCATGGCAAACAGATAATTCTGTGATAAAATGAAGGTGATTTTTTCGATTGTCATTTCCAGATGGCGGCACAGCCGCATGGGGGGGAACCTACGATGACGGAATTGAAGATGGAGCCGTTCGGAACGATGCCGGGGGGAGATCGGATCGATCTCTACACACTCACGAACGGGCGCGGCACATGCGTCGCTGTCACAACCTACGGGGCGCGGCTTGTAAAGTTCGAGCGCAACGTGAACGGCGCACCGCTCGACATCGTGCTCGGCTACGAGACAGGTGAGGACTATATCGCCGACACTGCCTGTATGGGTGCGATTGTCGGGCGGCATGCAAACCGCATCGCGGGCGGGCGTATCGCGATTGCGGGAAGGCCCTATCAACTTGAGCTGAACACAGGATCAAAGAAACAGAACCACATCCACGGCGGCTCAAAGGGGCTCCACTATCATCTTTGGACGGCAGCGATTGTGGAGAGTGGCGTAGAGCTCACGACGATCAGCCCCGATGGGGAAGGCGGCTACCCCGGCAACCTCGAGGTAAAGGTCACCTACCGTCTCACGGACGACGATGCCCTCATCATCTCCTACCGCGCCGTCAGCGACGCAGACACCATCTGCAACCTCACGAATCACACATACTTCAACCTCGATGGTGCGACCGCCGCCAGCGTGCTCGATCAGGAAGCGGAGATCTACGCCGACGAATTCACATGGGCGGATGCGGAGTCCCTGCCTGACGGCCGCATCCTCAGTGTCTTTGGCACACCAATGGACTTCACAACGCCGCACGCGATCGGAGAGCGCATCGACGCAGCCTATGACCAACTCCAATTTGCGGGCGGCTATGATCACAACTGGGTACTGCGCGGCGACTTTGCCCCCGAGCCTTACTCCCATCTCAAAAAAGCAGCACGCGTCACATCGAAGAAATCGGGGCTCGCCCTCTCCTGCTACACAACGCAGATCGGCATGCAGTTCTACACGGGCAATTTCCTCGGGAAAACACCCGTCATCGGCAAGGACGGCAAGGAATTCCGACGGCGCAGCGGCTTCTGCCTTGAGACGCAGTTCTTTCCGAACGCCCCCGCGAACCCAACCTTCCCGCAGCCGGAGCTGCGCATGGACACAGCCTGGGAGGCGGAGACCGTTTACCATCTCGAAGATTTATAAGACCACATACTATTTATAGAGCCGAGTTATATCTACTCAATTTTTTCAATTACCCTTTTTCCCAAAATTCCTAGACTTTTCGATGAAAGAAGGGTAAGATAGTATCTATCAATGAGTTCTGCTCACAAAAATTAAGGGAGGATTGACTAAATGAATATTCATGAGTACCAGTCCAAGCAGGTTCTGCGCGAGTTCGGTGTCAATGTGCCGAACGGTCTGCCGGCGTTCACCGTCGACGAGGCAGTCGCAAACGCAGAGAAGCTGGGCTCCCCCGTCATCGTCGTCAAGGCGCAGATCCACGCGGGCGGCCGCGGCAAAGCGGGCGGCGTCAAGATCGCAAAGAACGTGGATGAAGTCCGCACCTACGCACAGGAACTTCTCGGCAAGGTTCTCGTCACCCACCAGACCGGCCCCGAGGGCAAGAAGGTCGGCCGCCTCCTCATCGAGGAAGGCTCAAAGATCAAGAAGGAATACTACCTCTCGTTCGTCGTCGATCGTCAGACGGCAAGCATCGTCATGATGGGTTCCGAGGAGGGCGGTGTCGAGATCGAGAAGGTCGCAGCCGAGACTCCTGAAAAGATCATCAAGGAATACATTGATCCCGTCATCGGGCTTGCTCCGTTCCAGGCAACGCGCATGGCGTATGCGATCAACATCCCGGGTCCCGCCGTCCGCAAGGCAGCGGCACTCATGCAGGGACTCTATGAGGCGTTCATCGGCAAGGACTGCTCGCAGGTCGAGATCAACCCGCTCGTCGTCACCGAGGACGACGATGTCATTGCACTCGATGCGAAGCTGAACTTCGACGACAGCGCACTCTTCCGCCATCCCGACATCGTGGAGCTGCGCGATGAGACCGAGGAGGATCCGAAGGAGCGCGAGGCTGCTGCGGCAGGGCTCAACTACGTCAACCTCGGCGGCGATGTCGCGTGCATGGTCAACGGCGCAGGACTTGCAATGGCGACCGTCGACATCATCAAGCACTACGGCGGCGAGCCCGCGAACTTCCTCGATGTCGGCGGCGACTCCGAGCCGGAGAAGATCGCCAAGGCATTCAGCATCATGCTTGAGGGCGGTCAGGCGAAGGGTATCTTCGTCAACATCTTCGGCGGCATCAACCGCTGCGACAACATCGCCAACGGCATCATCGAGGCGGCAAAGATCATCTCGAAGGACGGCAAATCCCTCCCTGTTCCCGTCGTCGTTCGCCTTGAGGGCACGAAGGTCGAAGAGGGCCGCGAGATCCTCAAGAACACGCCGATCGGCAACGTCTTCCCCGCAGCCACGATGGAGGGCGGTGCAGAGCAGATCGTGAAACTCGTCGCACAGGCGAAGGCTTAATCGAAAGGGAGGTCATACAATGTCAGTAATGATTGATAAGGACACCAAAGTCATCGTCCAGGGCATCACCGGCAAGGCCGCGATGTTCCACACGAAGCAGATGCTCGACTACGGCACAAAGATCGTCGGCGGCGTCACCCCCGGCAAGGCGGGACAGACCGTCGAGGGCGTGCCCGTATTCAATACCGTTGCAGACGCTGTAAAGGCAACGGGTGCAACCGCCTCCGTCGTCTACGTTCCCGCACGCTTTGCAGCGGACTCCATCCTTGAGGCAGTCGATGCGGATCTCGACCTCGTCGTCTGCATCACCGAGCACATCCCCGTGCTCGACATGGTAAAGGTACGTCGCTACATGCAGGGCAAGAAGACCCGCCTCGTTGGGCCGAACTGCCCCGGACTCCTCACCTCGCAGCAGTCCAAGCTCGGCATCACGCCCGGCACGGTCAGCAAGCCCGGCCACGTCGGACTCATCTCGCGCTCTGGAACCCTCACCTATGAGGCGGCATTCCAGCTCACGAATGCGGGCATCGGTCAGACGACCACCGTCGGCATCGGCGGCGACCCCGTCAAGGGCACGGACTTCATCGACGCGCTCCAACTCTTCAAGGACGATCCCGACACCTACGCAGTTCTCATCATCGGTGAGATCGGCGGCACGGCAGAGGAGGACGCTGCGCAGTGGATCAAGGAAAACATGAAGGATAAGCCGGTCTCGGCGTTCATCGCCGGCCGTCAGGCGCCTCCGGGCAAGCGCATGGGTCATGCAGGCGCGATCATCTCCGGCGGCAAGGGCACGGCAGCGGACAAGGTTGCAGCCCTCAACGCGGCAGGCATCCCCGTCGCCGACACCGTCGCCCACATCGGCGAGACGATGGTCAAGCTCCTCAAGGAGAAGGGTCTCTACGACAAGTGCCACACCTGCTGAGAGAAACACTCGTAACGTATCAGACACCCCCGCATATGCGGGGGTGTTTTTTGTACGCAAAAGAGAATTTCAGCACTTTTTCTAAAAAGGACGTTTGAACCTGTCATATATGACAGTTACAAAAATTCAAAGAATATGATACAGTAGGATTGATATACAATGGATTCTGTTTGAAAGGATGTGGAAGGCATGAATGGCAACAGAGGTGCACGAGCACTCTCTACGCTTCTCCTTGTACTCATGCTCCTGCTCGCCATCGGCAGCCCTGCGGCGGATGCCGCCGGAAGCCGGCTGCTCGGCACGTCGAGCGTCACAGCGAGCGATCTGCTCGCAAAGCCCGCACAGCGGTCGTACATCGTCGACACGGCGGGCATGGTCTCGGCAGAGGATGCCGCACAGATTTCAAAAATCGGAGCAGAGCTGCGCAGCAAAACAAAAGCGGAGATTGTCGTCGTCACCGTACCGACACTCGGTGACACGGACATCGAGTCGTACGCGAACGAACTCTTTCGCAGCTGGGGCATCGGCGATGCGCGGATGAATAACGGCGTGCTCCTCTTGATTGCAAAAAACGACCGCGCGTTCCGCATCGAGGTCGGCTATGGTCTCGAGGGCGCGATCACGGACGGCTATGCGGGCAGCATCCTCGATGCAATGAAGGGGGAGTTCCGTAGCGAGAACTACTCCCCCGCAATCCTAACGGCGTATATCACGCTCGCACAAAAGGCAGCTGCGGAGTACGGCGTTGGGCTCGAAAGCCTCGGTGCCGCCCTCGGCATCCCCGCGAAGCCCACGCATCTGGGCAGTGTAGCAGACTTTGGCGAGATGCTGATGCCCGAGGACGCGACAGCGATTGAACAGATGGGCGGCGATCTCACGAATGCGGCCGACGCGCAGATGATTGTTGTCACCATGCCGACGATCAAAGGCGTGGATGCACGGCGGTTTGCGCAGCAGCTCTTTGCCGACTGGCAGTTGAAGGATGCGGCACACGGGAACACAGCTCTGCTCTTTATCGCAAAGGAAGAGCGCGAGGTGTGCTTCCTATTCGGGTCTGCTCTGACCGAGATGGAGCAGGAGCATGATACAACCTACGCTGTCAATCGCATCCGCTCCGAGTTCCCCTTTGACAAGGACGATATTTCCGAGGAGATCCGAAAGGGCTACGCCACAGTTGGCGCGCGGCTGTGCGAGAAAGCCCATGTCGCCGTGCCGGGCTCCATCGACGATGGTGGCAGTGATCCCTTCTACGTCTATCTCTTCGGCTTCCTCGTCTTCATCCCGCTCCTCCTGCTCCTCCTCTGGATTGTGGGGCAGGTATTCGGGCTTGCCTTCTTCTCTCTGTCCGCTCTGCTGCACCTCCTCAGCTCCGGAAAATACGGCGACATGGGCGGCTCCTCGGGCGGCGGCAGATACATCGAAGATCCGCCCGCCTATCGCGGCGGCGGCAGCTCAGGCGGCGGCGGATACGGAGGAGGATCTTCGGGCGGCGGCGGCGCGTCGGGGAATTGGTAAATAGAACGAAAGGAAATTTTCACCATGAACAACAAGGGCTTTATCTCCGTCGGTGTCGTTCTTCTCGTCATCCTCCTCATCGGCATCTTCGGCTTTTTCTCTCTCTATAACGGTCTGAAGGAGGCGGAGATCCTCGTCGATGCCTCCTACGGACAGGTCGAGAACCAGATGCAGCGGCGCAGCGACCTCATCCCGAACCTCGTAAACACGGTCAAGGGCTATGACGTGCACGAAAAGTCCATCATCGAGGAGGTTGTAAACGCGCGTGCCAAACTTGCAGGTGCGCAGGGTGTGGAGCAGATGGACGCAGCGAACGCGGAGCTGACGGGTGCGCTCGGCCGCCTTTTCGCCATCGCCGAAGCTTATCCCGACCTCAAGGCAAACACGCAGTACCTCGAACTCATGCGCGAGCTGTCGGGCTCCGAGAACCGCATTGCCGTCGCACGGCGCGACTACAACGAGGCGGTACGTGAGTACAACGTACGCATCTCGACCTTCCCCGGCATGTTCCTCGCGGGCAGCATGGGCATGACGCAAAAGCCCCAATTCAAAGCAAAGGAAGGCGCAGATGCCGTGCCTGAAGTGAAGTTCTAACAGTGCCGCATTGATCAGCGATTCCTTCACGAAAGGAGGCACATCATGACAATCTCGCTCAAAAAAGCACTCGGTGCAGCACTTGCCGCCCTCTCGCTGACGGCATCTGCCGCTCCCGCCGCAGCTGCGCCAAGCCCCGAGGCACAGCTGCAGATGATCGCGGAGGCAGAGCCGCTGTGGAAGGACGAGTTCGTCGCGCGCTGGGACGAGGGGCAGACACCGCATCCCTACCTCATGCGCTTCAACCGCCGTCTGACGTACATCGCCGTCACCGACCTCGACCACAACGGCAGACTTGAGCTGCTCGTACGCCATGCGATGACGCTGATGGATATATCCGGTCCCCATGCGGCGGGTGTTGTGGATATCCCGATTGATATCAGCCTGTCCGCCTACGAGATCTCTGCAGACGGACGGCTCGAACGCCTCCGCGCAGAGAACGGCTACGATTGGCCCGATCTGATGAACCTCCAACCCCTCAGTGAAATCGACGAGCACGGCACGCGCTGGCATCCTGTCCGCACCGTGACCGTCTCCCGGGGCAGCTGCTTCACGGACAATGATCCTTCATACACCTATACAGCGTCTTATCAGCGCGTCGCCCTCGACCATGGAACCCTGCGCTGTCAGCTGCTCGCCGTGGAAAAAGGCAGCTATCGGGACGTGGACAGCCCCTCCACCTGCAGGAGAATCCACGTCTCCGCCAGTGTCTTTGACGGCGATCCCGCCCATACGAATATGAGTGGACGGCAATTTCAGCAGACCGATCTGTATCAGACCTTTGACGAGGCACTCCTGCCGCCAAGCTCCATCCGCTGGGTGAGCGGCGACGAACTCAACCGCGCCCCGCGCGAGGCACTCTCCGCCTCGTGGCAGGGCTTTGTCTACGGCGTCGTGGACGGTATGGGATAAAGGCACACGGATCAATGCAGCGACTCCTAAACCATTTTGTACGAAAGGGGTACGACGATGAACTACAAGGTCCTCAAAACCATGATCGGCACAGCATATGCCGTGTTCACGCTCACATCAGCCGCCTGTGCCGCTCCGGCCGCGATTGACACGGAGGCGCAGCTCGATGTCATGGCAGCATCGGGTGTGATACAGGAGGAGATCAACACGCTCTATCACACATGGGACAGCATCCTAAAGAGCGGCATGGCGAAGCGCAGTCACTACACGTTCTATGCCATTGTCACCGACCTCAACCACAACGGCCGACTCGAGCTCCTCATCAGCCGGCACTTCCTGAACAGAGATCCACTCTACTATGCGGGGGACGGTATCTCAGAGGAGCAGAAAAAGGGGCTCCAATATCTCTGTGAGATCTATCCGAGCGAGGTCTACGGCGCAGCGTATGAGATCAGCAAGGACGGGACAACGCTCGAGCCGTACGCTATCAATCATGCGAACACACAGTTCCCCGACCTCACACGTCTCCACATCCGAGGGAAAAATACGGACGGACACTACATCTACATGGTCGATACGCAGCGGATGCCGCGCGACGAAAGCTGGACGAGCGCAACGGATCGCTACGGCATCGTATACGATGCCCAGATTCTCTGGGCCGATGTCGACCTCGGCGTCGGAACGAACGCCCATGCGGAGGGGGCTGCAAGTGTCCACGGTGAGCAGGTCGATCCGTTCTACACCTCCATGAAACTCCTCTACCTGAACAAAGATGTCGCCCCCTACGGCGAAGAAGCCGCGGCATTTGAGCGTGAACGGCTGGATCGCAGCAGCCGCCGCGTCAACTTCGTCTCGTGGGAGGAACTCGACAAGGACACACGCGCTGCCCTCGCCGCCTCATGGCAAGGCTGGTCGTACGAAGACTAACCACGACATACAAAAGCAGCGATTTGCATACTCTTGCAAATCGCTGCTTCGTTTTACCGTATCACTTCATGCTCGTCGCGATGGCTGATCACATAACGACCTCTCCCGTCTGCTTTCGCCTCATACAATGCTTCGTCCGCTTTCTGCAACAGCAGATCGAACGAGCCATGGCCGACTTTCCCCTCGGCAATACCTGCGCTGACCGACAAAACACCGAACCGCTTATCCTCTTTGAACGCCTCAAAGAAATCATCAATGAACGTCTGCATACGCCTCGGGATATCCTCGCTCACCACGCCGTCCGTGAATATGATGAGGAATTCATCGCCGCCGAGACGAACATTCAGCGTGTCGTGGAAATGTTTTTTGATTAACTCAGAAGTTCGTACGAGTGCCTCATCCCCCGCCAAGTGACCGTATGTATCGTTCACCGCCTTGAAATGGTCCAAATCGAGGTAAGCGACAACCATTTCATTCGTCTCCAGCTTAGACAAAAATTCATCCAACTGACGGCGGTTTGCCAGTCCCGTAAGCTGATCGTGCAGAGCCATGTAAATAATATTCTGCTGATACTCGTATTCCTTCGTGACATCGCGGGCAATGCCGACCGTTCCGATGATCGTATCTCCGTCGAAAATCGGGGTCTTATAGGTCTTGAGTCTGCTTAGATTGCCGTCCGCCTTCATAACCTCTTCATCGAACAGGCAGGTTGTACGCGCGGCGATGACATCATCCTCGGTCTCGACGCAGACATAGTCGCTCGCCTCGTAGACTTCCTTCGGAATATCCCAGATATAGTAATGATCCCGCCCTCTGACATCCGCCTTATCCTTTGCGACCGCCGTACAAAAAGCGTCGTTGATATCCAGATGTATGCCCTTCAGGTCCTTGAACCAGACCATATCGGGAAGCGTATTGATCGTCGCCTGCAGCCATGCCGACTGCAGCCAGGCGTGCTTACGGTCGGCAATGCGCACTAGGATATTGGCGAAGCAAAACCGAGCTATCTCCGGCCCGCCATCCAGCCAGATCTCATCGGCCGCATCATAGTCCTCGCTCGTCAGGCGACTAGGATCATGAGCGCACAGCACAAGCAGGCTGTCCTTCGTTGGCATACCTTGACGAACCATGCGCGGCGACAGGAAACTTTCCTGATCCATGATGATGAGCAATTCCTCCTCATCCGCCAGTCTCCGAATCAGCTCTTCCTCCTGTGTAATTGTATAAAACTCGTGACGAAAACGCTCCTTGGGAGCGATCCCTTTCCAGAGATCAACCTTATCTTCGGCAATACCGATGAAGCCTATCTTTAGCTGAACGCTATACAAGACGATCCCCCCCTTTTCACTATATAATAAGATATTTATAAGAAAAAGAAAAGTGATTTAATAACTTTTCCACATAATCTCTCCCATCTGTCCGTTTTCCTTCTCAATCGGATGAATGCTTAGGAATCGCTGATAAAATGAAGTCCCTCAGATTGGCGTAGATTTTTCGTCCGATTGAGGCAGCAAACCGGACGCATCGCCAATACAGACGTGAAACAGCTCCTCCTCATCATCCTATAGCTCCTCCGCCCGTGCAATTCTGTGCAGGAGAACACGTGCACATTCCGACGCGCGTTCAAAGTCCATCCGCGACAGGACAAGCAGGACATAGTCCTCGCTGTTCATATCCATCGCGGCAAGAATATGATCCCTCCACATCGCATTCACCGCCTTGCTCCATGCAGGAATCCCATCCATTTCGCCGAGCAGTTCCGCATCGATGGCAAGCCCCGTATCCGCCGCCAGTGCCTCTACGGCAGCGACAAAATCCTCCCGCTCGCTCTTCCAGTCAAGCCCCACTGCCCTGCCGCTGCGCACGAGTTTTTTATAAAGAGCCTCCCATGCAGCATCCACCCCCGCCGTGCCTTTCCCCTGTAACTTTTTTCGCAGCCGCTTCGCATCTGCGGCACCCACGCGCAGGATATTGGCAAGTGCAGCAAATGTGTCCGCAGTCGCTTTCGGATCGTCTTCGGTCGGCTCATATTCCGCGACATCGGGGAGCACTCTTTTTTGCACAAAGGCCTTCATGATCCGCGCCGCATCGTCATACGAAAGCTCCGTGCGGCGATACGTCTTCCCGTCGATTTCCAGCAGTAAATTCACCAGATCGGCAGCCCTCCCACCGACCGCCTTCATCGACGTACAGCCCTCCACCGCCTGCGGCGGGCAGATCTCCACAAACATATTCGCCCCGCTGCGCATGGACTTCAATTCGTTCTCGATCCCCACGATATGAAAGCCGTGACGGTTCATCGAACTGCACTTCAAGCGCCAGTCCTCGTAAGTATCAAAGATTTTCGCCTGGATCAGATGGTATAGGCTCATCTCGCCAACGCTCCCTCCTGTTTTCGATACCGTCACCTTACGCCATTTCACAGTGCGGGTCAAGACGGTACGCGGATGCCGCACCCATTTTTTGATAAAGAACACAATTATAATTGATTTTATCTCTCACTCGCGTTATAATAAAAACAGGAATCAAAGGGGTCCTTCCCCTCTCATGTTTTCATACAACAGGAGGTATGTCCAATGAATC
Organism: uncultured Selenomonas sp.; assembly: GCA_963555475.1. GTDB lineage: Bacteria > Bacillota > Negativicutes > Selenomonadales > Selenomonadaceae > Centipeda. Next base: position 7,023 of record CAUVVR010000004.1, on the reverse strand, counting down.
AGGAACAGCTCAAACGTATGACCGAAGACAAAGGCTTTATCGCCGCACTCGATCAGAGCGGCGGCTCCACGCCGAAGGCACTCAAGGCGTACGGCGTCGACGAGAGCGCCTACAACGGCGAGGAGGAGATGTTCACGCGCGTCCATGAAATGCGCACGCGTATCATCAAGAGCCCCTCGTTCGACAAGAGCCGCATCCTCGCGGCAATCCTCTTCGAGAACACGATGGATCGCAAGATCGACAGCCTCTTTTCCGCTGATTTCCTCTGGAATCAGAAGGGCATCGTCCCCATCCTCAAGGTCGACAAGGGACTTGCCGACGAGAAGGACGGCGTTCAGCTCATGAAGCCGATCCCGGGGCTTGACGAGCTGCTTGACCGCGCGAACGAGCGTCACATCTTCGGCACAAAGATGCGCTCCGTCATCAAACAGGCGAACGAGAGCGGCATCCGTGCCATCATCGACCAGCAGTTCGAGGTCGGAATGCAGATCGTCCGCAAGGGGCTCGTCCCCATCCTCGAACCCGAGGTCGACATCCACTGCCCCGACAAGGCTAAGGCAGAGGAGATCATGCTCGGCTGCATGAAGGAGCACCTCGCAAAGCTGCCCGCCGATGCAAAGATCATGTTCAAGGTCACCATCCCGACCGTCGACAACCTCTACGCAGATGTCATGAAAGACCCGCACGTTGTCCGCGTCGTCGCCCTCAGCGGCGGCTACACCATGGACGATGCGAACGAAAAACTCGCCCGCAACCACGGCCTCATCGCCAGCTTCTCCCGCGCCCTCGCGCAGGATCTGCGCTTCTCGCAGAGCGACGATGAATTCAACGCCGTCCTCAAGAAGGCAATCGACAGCATCTACCAGGCATCCATCACCTGATGGCAGCCTGACAGTACTGTCCTTTCCCCTATATTCTCACGAACAATCCCCCGCCGCAGCTCTGCGGCGGGGGATTTGTTATATTTTCAAACAAACGATTGTATTTATCTCAAAACCATAGTATCATATACAATGAATTATACTTCATGGGAGGTGATCGATATGGCAACAGCAGAGCAAATAAAAAGTCTTGTAAAGGCATACGTTGACCATGACGATGCGCGGTTCAAGACCATTGTACTCCAAATCGCCGCCCATGAGGCAAAGCTCGGTCATGATACCGTTGCGCGCGAGCTTAAGACACAGATCGATAAACTGGGGAAACGAGTGGCTAGTATTGTTCAGCTCACACCACAAAATCCCATGCTTTTATTATCACTACCCAAACATGATCTATCAGAGCTCATTGTTCCGGACGAAATGTCCGAAAAGATTCAACGCATTCTGAATGAATATCGCAATCGGAGCAAACTTCATTCCTACGGTTTGATGAACCGACGTAAAATCTTAATCGAGGGGCAGCCTGGGACTGGGAAGACCTTCACCGCCTCGGTCATTGCCTCGGAACTATCTCTCCCGCTCTATACCGTGCAAATGGATAAGCTTGTCACCAAGTTTATGGGAGAAACCAGCGCAAAACTACGTCAAATATTCGACAGCATCAACACGCTCACCGGAGTGTACTTTTTTGATGAATTCGACGCGATCGGCGCAGATCGAAGTCTTGATAACGAAGTCGGGGAAATGCGTCGCATCCTGAACTCCTTCCTCCAATTCATCGATCAGGACACATCCGACAGCATCATCATTGCAGCAACAAATAACCAGAAGCTGCTGGATCTGGCACTGTTCCGCCGCTTCGACGACGTGCTTCACTACACACTTCCAGCCGAAAACGAAATCCGTCGCCTTCTGAAATGCAAACTGATCAACTATGATAAGTATTTCAAAATAACAAAAACACTGATCCACGCTGCCGACGGTCTCAATCATGCCGAAATCGTCAAAATCTGTGACGACGCCATAAAGACCTCCATCCTATCAGATCAGCCCTTGAGCGCAAAACAGATTGCATATCTATTGCAGGAAAGGAAAAACATCTATTCCTATAAGGAGGCGTAAGACAAATGGCAGTCGACAAAAAGAACATTTTTCTATCCCATACGGCTGCGCCATATCCATATTCCTCTGAATCGCATCCTGTGAAAAAGAAATATCCGCAACGGGATCCGGCGGCTCACGCCGCCTATATTCAGCGAAAACTATCCGAAGCCTATGTTGCTCATAATCTTACACAGAGCCAAGTCGCAGCAATTCGATATAAGGACGGCATTTACCTCGAAGTATCCGGCGCTGCCGGACATGATTTAGAAACACAGGGATTGGAAAGTCCCAGACAGGGAATCCGCCTCGTAAATATAAAAAAAGATCCTCAAACACAAACAGAAACCGCACTCGTATACATCCCCAATGGAAAAGAATCCTATCTCATCAAAAAAATTGAGAGCTATGCCAACGAAAAAACACCGAAAAACCATCCCAGATACAACGACTTAGTCAGCAGCATCGAGGACATTCGATTAGCCCTGTTCAAATCATTTTGGTTCGATGCTCACACGATGTTCCCAGATGAAGAACCCATATGGTGTGAGCTTTGGCTGCGTTTTGACGAGAGGGATGAGGCCATCAAAACTTGCGACAAAGTCGAAGAAACCTTTACCTCAGTGTGTCAGTCACTCAACATCCCGATTGACAAGAATCGTATTGTATTCCCCGAACGCCTCGTAAAGCTCATATATGCAAATGCCAACGATCTAAGAACACTCGTCGAAAGCTGTTCTTTCATCGCCGAGATGCACCGTGCACCCGAGCCCACAGCCTTCTTTACAGAGCTGTCAAATCCCGATCAAAAAGACTGGGCAGACGAGCTATTATCCCGCACAACATTTGAACATGAAAACGTTGCCGTATGTCTATTGGATACAGGTCTGAATTCTGCGCATCCATTATTAACCTCTGCTGCAGATAACGACCATATTCAATCGGTCGATGCCTCTTGGCGAACAAACGACCATCACGGACACGGCACCGAAATGGCCGGCGTTTCACTATACTATGATTTGAAACAAGCACTGCTCTCAAAATCTCCGCTGAAGATAGCACACGAAATTGAATCCGTAAAAATATTACCGCCGACAGGAGAAAATCCACCTGAACTATACGGGGCCATAACAGCGCAGGCCGTCGCGCTTGCCGAAATCGCGAATCCAATGGCAAAGCGTGTCCTATGTATGGCAGTGACCGCTCCCGCCTATAACACCAGGGACGGCAGCCCGACCTCTTGGTCTGCCGCAATCGACAACATCACATCCGGTGCAGAGGAAAATGATGAAAAACGCCTATTTGTGATCAGTGCCGGAAATGTGCAGCCGAACGAGTTCGGCTCAAGCCCATACCCGGAGGCAAACAGACTGCACAGCATCGAGAGTCCTGGACAATCATGGAACGCCATCACCGTCGGTGCTTACTCCGATGACAGCACGATTAGCGATCCTGTTTTTCACGGGTTCACACCTCTTGCCAAAGCTGGAGCACTATCCCCCTACAGCTCAACGTCTTCTACTTGGGACAAAAAATGGCCGATAAAGCCGGAAGTTCTATTCAATGGCGGCAATGTTGCATCCAACGGCACCGACTATGATGCCTGCTCCGACCTTTCATTGCTGACAACGAATTATCAGCCGCTCAGAAAACTATTTTCAACCATCTGGGCAACGAGTGCAGCCACAGCACAAGCCGCGTATTTCTGTGCGCAGCTGTTCAGTGAATATCCCGATATATGGCCGGAAACCGCTCGTGCCCTGATGATCCACTCTGCTTCCTGGACACAGGAAATGAAAGCGCAATTTTGCACCGAGGATACCAAAAGTAAAGGCAGACGTGATCTCCTGCGCACGTGCGGCTATGGCATCCCAAACCTCGCTAAGGCAATCCAGTGCATGAACAACAGTGTCAACATGGTGATCCAGGGAGAACTGCAGCCCTTTGACAAGAAAAGTATGCACGAGATGCACCTGCATACCCTTCCTTGGCCAAAAGAAGTTCTGGAAGAGCTAGGCGAAACTCCTGTTACATTGAAATTGACCCTGTCCTACTTTATCGAACCGGGGCCGGGCGAGGTCGGTTGGAAGGACAAATATCGCTATCCGTCCTGTGGACTTCGTTTCGATGTCATCAACTCCAACGAAACCAAAGAGGACTTCCAAAAACGCATCAACATGAAGATGCGCGGCGAAGATAAAAAAGACAAAGGCGATGGATCAAGCGGCAGTGACCGCTGGTACTTAGGCTCAAACAATCGCGATGTCGGTTCTATTCACTCCGACTTTTGTGATCTGAGTGCCGTAGAGTTATCCGGCTGTAACCTCATCGCAGTGTACCCCGTTGTCGGATGGTGGAGAGGACGCGATTATCTGAAGCGTTATGACAAGAGCGTTCGATATTCGCTTGTCGTCTCCCTATCCACACCGAGCACAGACGTAGATTTATATACACCTATCATTACCCAGATTACTCCTGCGATTGAAATACCAATTCCAACGCAAAGTTCCTCATAAAGATTATGGCACCTATCCCGTTTACGGGTAGGTGCCATAAATATCTTGCGTTACGAGTAGTCTTCAAACGGATCCCTACGCTCATCACGCTCGGCATCCGCATCATACTGATCTGCCAGCTCACGCATGGCGGTCGCAAAGCGGGTATAACCGGCTATATCAAGAGCCTCTGCTTTTTCTCTGTATCCCCGTGCTAACTCCCGCTCTTGAGATCCATGCGAAAAGCTATAAACACCTCGCTGATTCATGAGTGCAATCATAAAGTTACGCCTCATCTTCTCCGTATCCCGCTGATTCAGAACACTGGCAACTGCCTTGTGAATCCACAGTCCATCAGGATCCTTCGGTGCATAGGTCAAAACATGACCAAGCTCAACCTGTGCGATGATCTCATGTCCCGTTTCTTCCGTGATTCTCCGTGCCTCCGTGATCCAATGATGGAAAAGTGCCTCGTCGAGCGTGCCATCCTCTTGAACACCCGGACAATGCTTCCAATTATGCAGAAGGGTATAGGCACGTTCAACGATATTTTTCTTTTTTTCATCTTGTTTTTCAACCGAATCATCCAAATCATTCTTAGAACGAAATGCTAATTTGATCATTTCGGCAAAGGACTTCGGATCAGAAGCCAGTTTTTTCCCCAGAGCAACAGGAGACTCGCCAGAAAGTGGATCAAACCAAGGAAGGAAGTTCCATTCAATCTGATACAGTTTTTCTATATCAACCGTGGGAACCGCTTGAAGGTGCTTGATCAAATCAATCACATGATAACGCTCAAGTGATTGGACTTCCTGAGGATTCTCAAGAAATGTCATGAGTGCATGCGTTGCAAGTGCGGGATCAAAGTTAATGTCATCATCCATTGCATAGGCAATGCACATGACAGCTGCTCCTGTACGACCATATGTGATCAGCTTCTCGATCACAATGGAATCATTCCATGTCCATACACCGACCTGCGCATTCACATGTTTCCAGTACAGTTCTTCGTCGGATTCATCCAAATATGATAATGCACGTTCCCAGATTTCTTGTTGAAACGGCAGGAGAAGGAGGAACTGAGCACATTGATGTGGATTCCAATGCTGCTCCAAAATATGATCCACCCACGGAATGCCGTGCGTCCAAAAGCGCCCCAAAACAAAGCCTGCAACAACGCGTTCCAACACTTCATCCTCAGTATTCAGTTGACTGGGGAGTATCTCAGACTCGATACGCTCATCAGCAAGCTCTCCTAATGTTTGACCGACTTTGTAAGGTATAGCCACTTCCCGTGCAAAGTCCATACATCGAGCAAAGTCCCCATTGCCCATAATCTCAGAAAGTGCTGCCTGTCGTTTCTCACTAAGACATTTCCTTTGCTCCTCATAGTTCCTTTGTTCTTCATACAGATCGTATTCGTCTGCCGAAAACAGATAGCGGTATTGAAGCAGCGGATTGGTAGGCGTCATGCTCTTCGCGATCTTCTCAATCTTTACAAGGGATTCTTCAGGAAGAGCCCACTGTGCATCTCGAAATTTTCGATGATGCCGCACAAGGCTGTTCATTTTCTCCCAAACAATCACACGCTCCGATTCAGGCAGTCGGATAATACGCTCCGATGCAAAATGATTCAAGATTTCCTCTTGTGTCTTCTGCGGCAGATCCGAAAGTCGGTCCGTCAGCTCTACAAGTCGTTCAACATCCGAACACGCCATTTCCACAGCTAATTCGGCCAACATATGGATCTGCGTCCAATACTCATTTACAAGTACGCCCTCTTCCCAATCCGAGGGGATAAATGGACGCCACACGGGGCGATAGCACCCACTAGTAGCACCAAGGCTATGTGGAAGTAGCGAAAGCAATAGTTTCCACCCAACATTGGGCTGTTCCTTTAAAACAACTTTGATCGCAGCTATTCTCTGATCAAGGGATGCCGTTGTCTGTACATGCCAAGGAAGAAAGATATCGGCAAGTGATTGTGCCGGTCTATTGCTATACCGCCCTCCGGGATCGATGGATGCAAGATCCGCCAAAATGACAGCAACTCTGGCAAGATAGTCATGACTCCATGCGAGACATTCCAAGCCCCAAAGCAGCCCGGTCATATAATTGCCGCCAAACAGGCCATCCCCCTCTTGCATGAATATAGCATGAAACGGGGTATTTTCCAGATCGCCAAGAGCTTCTTCCACAGCATCCAGGAACACTTTCGGTGCTGCTTCGACAAGGAGCGGCATAAGTGGATCCAGTCCTGCCCATCGCTCCCAGTCGGCCTCATGTAGAAGGTTGCGAACCACATATGCTGCAACAGCTTCTGCCTTTCCATGAGAGCACTGCTCCAACTTTTCGGGTCGACTCCCCATAAGGGCAATGGTTTCAGCAACTCCCTTTCGAAGTCTCCCAGAATACTTAAGTTCCTTACCTAGAACATTAGCAGCATAACGTTCTTCCTTCGGCAGATCAAATTTCGGATCTCGTTCACCGAGAACCAAAAGTGCTATTTCTTGGAAATGCTCCAAATCCTTATCTGAAAGTCTGTT